>CANPYK010000004.1 GCA_947588605.1 uncultured Oscillospiraceae bacterium | reverse complement strand
TCTTCCTCGTCTTCCCATTATACATCTCCTGTCCATTTTCTACCCCCTCTGTGTCCAATTTTAGTTTACCACTACAGTCCCGATGAACGCATCCGCCAAAGCCCCTCCCTCCGGGAGGAGTGCCCGAGCGTAGCGACGGGCAGGGTGGGGGCGTCTATCCCACCGCCCAAAAACACGCACCCACCCCCTGCCCCCTCCCCAAGGGAGGGGCAACTGTGTCGGAGGCGGATGCGTATTTTCGGAACCGTTCCTGTTATGCCCCTATGATTTTACGCTTAGCATTGATAAGAGATTTGCATGATTTTGAATCGGTGAACTGGAAGCAAGTGTCATGAGATGCCTCTTCGGTTGAGGCGGTTTTTCAAACACAGCCAGGAAACACTGATAGTAGGGAAAACCCTTTTTGACGCATTGTTTCCTGCCATCACGGTATATTTGTCCTGAACTTCCCGCGCACCTTATCTGCTCTGGAATAGGAACAGGATACAAGCGCCGCGGCAAGGCAAAAGGTGAGCATAAGAATAGACAATTTTTTATATTCCGGTCAGTTTATCATAAATTCTGTCGTTGAATATTTTACTTTCCGGTGATGCTGTTATATGTATTCATCAATTCATTCCAATGAGTTTCACAAAAATCATAGCCTTCTTTTACACGCCTTCCGCATACGACTCCGTCAGAGTACTTATATACGCAGCGTTTGGCCCCACTTGAGGAGCTGCTGGATGAGCCCCAGCAGCCCGCGAGCAGTACCATTAGCATTATGACTGCCAAAAATACGCACAAAATCTTTTTCATACAAAACGTCCTCCTTAAAAAATTTGTTGCCCCTTGTAATGAGGCGCATTGACGCGGCGCCCTTTATAAGGGCCTTTTTTTAACGATTTCCTGCGCCGGTTTTCTTGCCGGATGCAAAAATCCTCGCCGCTCGGCTGGAGCTTTTAAATAAGGATCAGTATCACAATTTGTTGATAATCCAGTACGTTATTCCCCCAAAACAATAGGCGATACAATCTAGCCAATCTGCTGTGGAGTAGGGAAGCAAAAGCGGTGCGATTCCTTCCCAACAGAGCGAACAGAGAAGGCCAAAGAAAAGGTGGGAATAAAATGTAGATAATGGACTGAAGCTTTCGTGGATCAACATGATGTTTGTAAATGTGATCAGAACAATGGGCCCGAGATAGTCATTAAAATGAAACCTAAACAGCCTGCCGAATATTGGCAGGTTTGAAAAGAAAGGGGTAAATCTATTGAAGATGTAAAAAGTCAAAGCGATTACAAGAATATAAAAATGTTTTGTATAAGCCGATTTCATTATCCGATAACAGCAAATAAAACCAATGCGAAAAATACGCCTAAGATAATTGTACCAATTCCCGTACCGCCACTGTTTTTATTATACAAAGAAATTCACCTCCTATCCAGTCAGGTGTATGACAATCTAACGAGCCACATTTTTATTATACAGCATAATGATTGTGAGGTCAAGTGACCCCATAAAATAAATTTCTCTCTGATAACATTGGTAGGAGAGGAGTGATAATGTGGTAAACGCTGAATTGGTAGGAAGTGTAATTCGGAAAATCCGAAAATCCAAAGGATTATCTCAGGAAGTTTTAAGTGGACTGGCTGGATTGGACAGAACACACTATAGTAAAATTGAGCGTGGATTGCGCAGTCCAACGATAGAAACGCTTTTTAGAATTTCTCTCGCATTGGATATGTCTCCACATATGCTGATGGCGGAAATTGAACAAGCAGTATTCGAGCAAGAGAAAAAATAAACTGGCAAAGGCCCTGCCGGTTTATTTTATGCTTCTTACAATTCTTTTGAACGTGTGTCGAATTACGGCAGGGAGTCCTTTACTCTGACAAATCTGTGGGCGGCCGGGTGCCTTGTCCTACATATCAAAAAAACTACGGAGCATGGCGTGAAGCCTATACTCCGTAGTTTCGTTTTTGACCGTTCCCGGACCTTACACCATCTTCTCCTGCTTGACCTTCTTGTCGATCACGTGGCGGGAGGCGAGCTCGGATCTGAGCTCGTCCAAGCTGATGCCGGACTCCACCATGAGGACCATGGCGTGGTAGGCGAGGTCCGCCAACTCGTAGACGGTCTCGCGCCTGTCCCGGGCCTTGGCGGCGATGATGACCTCGGTGGATTCCTCGCCGATCTTCTTTAAGATCTTGTCCAGGCCCTTGTCAAAGAGATAGCTCGTGTAGCTGCCCTCCTTGGGGTGGGCGCGGCGTTCCTCCAGAAGGGCGTAGAGGCCCTCGTAGGTGAAGGGCTCCGCCGCGTCCGGGGACTCGTAGACCGGCGCGGTGAAGCAGGAGTCCGTGCCCAGGTGGCACGCCGGCCCGTCCTTATGGACCTCCACCACCAGCGCGTCCCTGTCGCAGTCGGCGGTGACGGAGACGATGTGCTGGTAATGGCCGCTTGTCTCGCCCTTGAGCCACAGCGTCTGCCGGGAGCGGGACCAGAAGCAGGTGAGGCCGCGTTCCAGGGAGATCTCCAGGCTCTCCCGGTTCATGTAGGCCAGCGTCAGCACCTTTTTGCTGTCCGCGTCCACCACAATGGCGGGGATGAGCCCCTTTTCGTCGAATTTCAGTTCAGAAATGTCCAGCATCGAATCAGATCCTCACATTGACGCCCTCGTCCCGGAGGGCTTTTTTGATGTCCGCCACGGTGACCTCGCCGAAGTGGAGGATGGAGGCCGCCAGCCCCGCGTCCACGCGGGGAAGCGTCTTGAAAAGTGTGACGAAATCCGCCACGCACCCGGCCCCGCCGGAGGCGATCACCGGCACGTCCACGGCGTCGCTGACGGCGCGGAGCATCTCCAGGTCGAACCCGCCACGGACGCCGTCGGTGTCGATGGAGTTGAGGACCACCTCGCCGGCGCCCTCGCCCACGCACCGCCGGATCCACTCGATGGCCTCCCGCCCGGTGTTGTCCCGGCCGCCCCGGGCGAAGACGGTGAAGACGCCGTCCACGCGCTTGACGTCCGCCGAGATGACCACGCACTGGTC
Organism: uncultured Oscillospiraceae bacterium; assembly: GCA_947588605.1. GTDB lineage: Bacteria > Bacillota > Clostridia > Oscillospirales > Oscillospiraceae > RUG626. Next base: position 114,681 of record CANPYK010000004.1, on the reverse strand, counting down.
GCCGTAGCGCCGCGCGGCGCGGGAGACGAGCGTCGGGTCCCGCAGCGCCCCGGAGTTGACGGACACCTTGTCCGCGCCGCACTTCAGGACCCGGTCGAAGTCCTCCAGCGTGTTGATGCCGCCGCCCACGGTGAGGGGGATAAAGACGGACCGGGCCGTCTCGGCCAGCACGTCGGTAAAAAGCCGGCGCCCCTCGGCGCTGGCGGTGATGTCGTAGAAGACGAGCTCGTCCGCGCCGGAGTCGGAGTAGTATCGGGCCAGCTCCACCGGGGAGCTCACGTCCCGGATGCCCTCGAAGTTCACGCCCTTGACCACCCGGCCGTCCCGGACGTCCAGGCAGGGGATGATGCGCTTTGTGATCATTTGGCGGCCTCGATGGCCTCTTTGAGGTCGATCTTCCCGGCGTAGAGGGCCCTGCCGATGGTGGCGCCGGCCAGGCCCGCGTCCCGGAGGGCGCGCACGTCCTCCAGCGTCGTGACGCCGCCGGAGGCGATGACGTTCAGGTCGAAGCGGTCGTTGAGGCTCTTGAAAAGCTCCGCGTTGGTGCCGTTCATGGCCCCGTCCTTGGAGATATCCGTGCACATGATGGTCTTCACGCCCATATCCGCAAGGCGGGAGACGAAGTCGAAGCACTCCACCTGGCTCACGTGGGTCCAGCCCCGCACGGCCACGAAGCCGTGGCGCACGTCCACGCCCACCACGATCTTTTCGCCGTACTTGGCCACCATATTGGCCAGGAAGTCCGGGTCCTCCATGGCGGAGGTGCCCAGAATGACCCGGAAGAAGCCCACGTCCAGGGCGCGCTTGACGGTCTCCTCGTCCCGGATGCCGCCGCCGATCTCGGCCTTCAGGCCGGGGATGCGGGCGATCTCGGCGGCTTTGTCAAAGTTCTTGCTGACGCCGTCCCTGGCCCCCTGCAGGTCCACCAGGTGCAGATACTCCGCCCCGGCGAGCCTAAATTCCATGGCCTTCAGCTCGGGCATGTCGGAATAGACGGTCATGCGGCTGTACTCGCCGTGCATGAGCCGGACGGCCATGCCGTCATAAAGGTCGATCGCGGGAAAAATCTTCATGGCGCACCTCACAGTTTCGCAAAATTTTTGAGGATGGCAAGCCCCACCTGTCCGCTCTTCTCCGGGTGGAACTGACAGCCCGCTACGTTATCCCGCTGGACCGAGGCCGTCAAAAGTCCGCCGTACTCCGTCACCGCCGTGGTGAACGGTTCGCACCCCACGGCGTGGTAGGAGTGGACGAAGTAGACATGGGAGCCCTCCTCCACACCCTCCAATATACCTGATTTATGCCGAAATTGCAAGGCATTCCAGCCGATATGGGGAATTTTCAGGCCGGGGGCGATGGTCTTCGCGATGGGCTCCACCCGTCCGGGGATGAGCCCCAGGCCCTGGTGCTCGCCGTACTCGAAGCTCTTTTCAAAGAGGAGCTGCATCCCCAGACAAATGCCCATCAGCGGCTTGCCCTTTTGGGCCTCGTCGAGGATGAGGTCAAAAAGGCCGCTTCGGCGCAGCTTGTCCGCCGCGTCGGCAAAGGCCCCCACGCCGGGGAGGATGAGCCGGTCGGCCCTGCGGATCTCCGCCGGGTCCCCGGTGACGACGCAAGCCTCCCCAATGGCGGCGAAGGAGCTTTGAAGGGAAAAGAGGTTCCCCACGCCGTAGTCGATGATCCCGATCATAGCACGCCCTTGGAGCTGGGCACCGCGCCGTCCAGCGCCGGGTCCGCCGCCACAGCCGCCCGCATGGCGCGGGCGAAGGCCTTGAACGCCCCCTCCACGATGTGGTGGGCGTTGCGTCCGGTGAGATACCGGATGTGGAGCGTCACCCCGGCCTCCCGGACAAAGGCGGTGAAGAACTCCTCCACAAGCTCCGTGTCAAACTCGCCGATCTTCTGGGTGGGGACGGGCAGCTCGAAGCCCAGACACCCCCGCCCGGAGATGTCCACGGCGGTCAGAATGAGCGCCTCGTCCATGGGGATGACGGCGTGGCCGTAGCGGGTAATGCCCGCCCGATCGCCCAGCGCGGCCTTGAACGCCTGCCCCAGGCAGATGCCCACGTCCTCCACGCTGTGGTGGCCGTCGACATGGGTATCGCCCTCGCATCGAACGGTCAGGTCGAACCGCCCGTGGACGGCAAAGAGCGTCAGCATGTGGTCAAGAAACCCCACGCCCGTCTGAATGTCGCACCTCCCCGCGCCGTCCAGGTCCAGCGTCAGAACAACGTCCGTCTCGGCGGTCTTTCGGCGAATGTCAGCTTGTCTCATAAGCTTCCTCCTTCTTAACTTGCCAGTCCTCCGTCTTAGCCTTTCCCGCAGGGCGGGGAAGGTGGCGCCCGCAGGCGCCGGATGAGGTGGGAGTGTGCGTTCATCGCAGCCGCTCAAAAGGCCCGACCTCCGCTTCCCCCCTGCCCCCCCTCCTACGAGGAGGGGGCTTAAAAAGGTTGCGGCTTCGCCGCATCTTTTATTATCCGCGCGGCGGGGACGAGGGACGGGCGGGCCCAAGTGCCCGCCCGTGCGGGGTTAGATGACGAAATGGTTCCCATAACCCGCGCCCGCCCCCGACTCAGGGCCCCCTCCTCGTAGGAGGGGGGCGTGGGGGAAGCGAGCGTAGGATGACAGGGCGGTTCCGATAAATGGCACCGGCTCCCGTCACGCCGTACGGGCCGCCTTTACCGCCCCGCCTCCAAAATCTCCTCCACCGCCGCCACCAACGCCTCCATGTCCTCCGGGGAACCCACGGTGACGCGGTTGTAGTCCTCGATGCCCGGCTTAGAGAAGTGGCGTACGAGGATGCCCCGCTCCCGCAGCTGTTCGTAGAGCGCCGCGCCGCCGACGGAGGGGTGGCGGATAAAGAGGAAGTTGGCCAGGGAGTCGGTGAGGTCGAAGCCCAGGGCGCGCAGCCGCGCCGCCGCCCGATCCCGCGTCTCGGCCACGCGCCGGCAGTTGTCCATATAATAGTCGTTGTCCATAAGGGCGGCGATGCCGGCGGCCTGGGTCATGGCGTTGACGTTGTAGGGGTTGGTGGAGTCCTTCACCGCCGTCAGGTCCGCGATGAGCGCCGGGTCCCCGATGCCGAAGCCCAGCCGCGCCCCCGCCAGGGAGTGGGACTTGGAGAAGGTGCGGGTGACCAGGAGATTGTCGTACTTTTTCGTGAGCGGGATGGCGCTCTCGGCGCCGAAGTCCACATACGCCTCGTCGATGACCACCGCGCGGTCCCGGTTGGCGCGGACGATCTCCTCGATCTGGGCGGGCGCGAGGGCCATGCCCGTGGGGGCGTTGGGGTTGGCGATGGCGATGGTGCTCCGAAGGCCCAGATAGTCGTGGGGGTCCACGGAAAAGTCGCTTTTCAGCGGGATTTCCGCCTTTTGGATGCCGTGCAGGTCCGCCAGCACCGGATAAAACCCGTAGCTCGTCTCCGGGTAGGCCACGCCCACGCGCTCGTCGCAAAAGGCCATGAAGGCGAAGTTCAGGATCTCGTCCGACCCGTTCACCGGCAGCACCGCCTCCGGCTCCACGCCATAGACCCGCGCCGCCGCCTCCCGCAGCCGCAGGGCCGTGGGGTCGCAGTAAAGCCGCAGGCTCCCGGCGGCCTTTGCCGCCGCCTCCAGGACGGCGGGGGAGGGGGGATAGGGGGACTCGTTGGTGTTGAGCTTGATGTAGCGCCGCTCCCGGGGCTGTTCGCCGGGGACATAGGCGTTGAGGCGGGCGAAGCGGCTGGAGCGGAACCGGCTCATCGTCCCCACCTCGCAAGCCGCCGCTCCACGCTGGCGGCGTGGCCGTCCAAACGCTCGGCGTGGGCGAAGAGGGCGATATCCCCGCCCTCCCGCATAAGCGCCGCCGGATCGTAGCGCATGAACTGGGATTTTTTCACGAAATCATCCACGCTCAGGGGCGAGGAGAACCGGGCGGTGCCCCCGGTGGGCAGGGTGTGGTTGCACCCGGCGTAGTAGTCCCCCACCGCCTCGGGGCAGGATTCGCCCACAAAGACGGACCCGGCGTTGGCGATCTTCTCCAGATACGCCATGGGGTCGCGGGTGTAGATCTCCATGTGCTCCGGCGCGATGCGGTTGGCCACGTCCACGGCGAGGCTCAGGTCGTCGGTGACGATGATCTTGCCGTTTTTGTCGATGGAAACCCTCGCGATCTCGCGCCGGGGGAGCGCCGGGATCTGCCGCTCCAGCTCCGCCCGGACCGCCTTGGCCAGAGCTTCACAGTCCGTGACCAGCACGGCGGAGGCATTTTTGTCGTGCTCGGCCTGGCTGAGAAGGTCGGCGGCCACGAACTCCGGGTCGGCGCTGTCGTCGGCCAGGATCAAGATCTCGCTGGGCCCCGCGATCATGTCGATGGCCACCTGCCCGAAGACCTGCCGCTTGGCCTCGGCCACGAAGGCGTTGCCGGGGCCCACGATCTTGTCCACCCGGGGCACGCTCTCAGTGCCGTAGGCCAGGGCCGCCACCGCCTGGGCGCCGCCCAGCTTGAAGACCCGGTCCACCCCGGCGATCCGCGCCGCCGCCAAAATCTCCGGCGCCACGACGCCGCCCCGGGCGGGGGTGGTCATGACGATCTGGCGGCAGCCGGCTATCTTGGCCGGCACCGCGCTCATGAGGACGCTGGAGAAGAGCGGCGCGGTGCCGCCGGGGACGTAGAGCCCCACCTTCTCGATGGGGTGGACGCGCTCGCCCAGCGTCACGCCGGGACGGGGGGAGAGGGTGTAGCCCTCCCGCCGCTGTTTTTCATGGAAGGCGCGGATGTTGGCCTCCGCCCGCCGCATGACCTCGATGAACTTGGGGTCCAGGCTCGCCACGGCCCCGTCCAGCTCCTCCGCCGTCGCCTCCAAAGACGCCGGCGCGCCGCCGTCGAAGCGCTCGCAATACTCCCGCAGAGCCGCGTCGCCCCGGGCGCGCACGTTTTGGATGATCTCGGAAACAGGTCCGGACACGTCCAGCTTCTCCTGGACGCGGGCAAAGATCTCCGCCTCCGGGACCTCGGATAATTTCATGATCCTGATCATAGCTTCTCCTCGATGCAGTGGGAAAGCCGCCGCGCAAGCGCCGTCACGGCCTCGTATTTGAATTTGTAGCTCGGCTTGTTGGCGATGAACCGGGCGGAGATGGGCAGGATCTCCGTGAGCACCGCAAGCCCGTTTTCCCGCAGGGTCGCCCCCGTCTCCACGATGTCCACGATGACGTCGGAAAGTCCCAGAATGGGGGCCAGCTCGATGGAGCCGTTTAAGTGGATGAGGTCCACGCTCCGCCCCAGGGAGGCATAGTAGTCCCGGGTGATGCGGGTGAATTTGGTGGCCACCCGCAGGGACCCCTCGCCGCTGTCGGGAAAATCTCGCCGGCCGCACACGCACATCCGGCACCGGCCCAGGCCCAGGTCCAGAAGCTCGTAGACGTCGGGCCGGTACTCCAGCAGGATGTCCTTCCCCGCCACGCCCACGTCCGCCGCGCCGCGCTCCACGTAGATAGCCACGTCGGAGGGCTTGACGAAGAAGTACCGCACCCCCCGTTCCGGGGACTCGAACACCAGCCGCCGCCCCGGGTCCAGCACGTTGGGGCACCCGTAGCCGGCCCTTTCAAAGAGGCCGTAGACCTTGTCGCCCAGCCGCCCCTTGGGCAGGGCCACGTTCAAAAGCTCACTCACGGGCCTCACCCCCTTGAAAGCGCACGAGCCTCGTATACCGGAACCCCTCCGGCACGGCCCGGTCCACCCGGACGCGCGCTCCGGAGGCCGTAAGCTCCCGCACATACCGCAGCAGCGCGGCACTGTCCGCCCCCTCGTCCAAAATGAGCACGTCCGCGTCCGGCCCCGGACGCCCCGGTCCCAGCCGGTCCAGAAGATTCAGATAGACCGCGAACCCCATGGCCCCGGCGTCCCGCCCGAGCCGGCGCACCAGCCCGTCGTACCGCCCGCCGGAGAGGACCGCGCTGGGCACGCCGGGGAGATACCCCCGCAGGACCACGCCGTTATAGTACCGCGTGTCCGCCTTCAGGGAGAGGTCCAGCCAGATCCCCGGCACCTCCCGAAGCGCCACCGCCAAGCTCGCAAGCTCGGAGAGGGCGTCGGCGGCGTGGGGCCCCAGGGGGAGCGCGGACAGCTGCCGCACCCCCTCGGCCAGGGGCGCGCGCAGGTGCACGAGCTTTCGAAAGGTGTCCACGGACCCCCGGGAGAGGCCCCGCGTCTCGGAAAACTCCCGGACGTCGTGGGTGTTTTTCGCCTCCGCCAGGGTCAGGAGCTTGTCCCAATGCGCCTCCGGGATGCCCTCGTCGGCGAAAAATCCCCGCAAAAGCCCCAGATGCGTCACATCCAGAATGTATGTTTCCGCCAAAAGCCCCAGGCTCTCGGCGGCCAGGGAGACGATCTCCGCCACGCTGTAGGCGTCGAGCTTACCGATGCACTCAAGCCCCGCCTGCTGGATCTCGGCAAAGCCGCTCTCCGGGTCCGGGGCGCGAAAGACGCTCTCGGCGTAGTAGAGCTTTCTGAGACTCTCCCCCACCGGGGTATTTTTGATGACGGACAACGTCACGTCCGGCTTCAGGGCCATGAGCCGCCCGTCGGTGTCGGTGAAGGTGAGGATGGCGCTGCCGGTGATGAAGCTGCGGTTTTTGGCGTAGAGATCGTATTCCTCGAACCGCCCCACCCGGTAGCGGGCGTAGCCGTGCCGCTCGAAGAGCGCCAACAGCCGCCGCTTGGGGGTATCGGCGGCCAAAAGTGCGGGATTTTCCATGCTTGTGCCTCGATTCCGTGATTTTACCCATTATACGAAATGTCAACGCGTTAGTCAAGTGAAGAACCGACAGAGAAAAAAGGGATTTTCGAAAAATGTTTGTGAGGTTTCGATTGACAAAGGCAAAAGCCCGTGGTATACTGTCATGGAATCGGTTTGGAGAGATACCGAAGCGGTCATAACGGAGCGGTCTTGAAAACCGTCGGCGGGCAACCGCCCGTGGGTTCGAATCCCACTCTCTCCGCCACAAGTGCCCGGCCCCCGGACATTTGTGGCGGCGAGAGTGGCAAATTGAATAACGATGCGGAAGTACCCAAGTGGCCGAAGGGGCTCCCCTGCTAAGGGAGTAGACGTCTAAACCGCGTGCGAGGGTTCAAATCCCTCCTTCCGCGCCATCGCTGGCATTTGAAGGCCGCTTTGCGGCCTTCAAATGCCAAAGGGAACGTGCGAAAGCCCCCGCTCGAATTCTGCGGAATTCGAGCGGGGGCTTTCTGCTGTCACGCCGCGCGCGCCGCAAGCGGCACACTTGCGTGACAAAAGGTATTTTTTCCGACGTACATGCCGCCGGGAAAAATGGTCGATGGGAGTTTTTAACCTCCCCCGTGGGGGAGGTGGCGCGAAGCGCCGGAAGGGTCAGTGCGGCGGCGGGAAAAAGGTTTGCGGCTTGCGCCGCATTTTTTATATTCCCCACCCACCCGCCCCCGCCGCCGCACGAAACCACCCCTGCCGCTTCGCGGCTGTCCCCTCCGTTGGAGGGGCTAAAGAAAGCGCATACGTAGTCTAGCCCCTCCTACGGAGGGGTGGCCGAGCGAAGCGAGGCCGGGGTGGTTCCGTCTATCCCACCGCCCAAATAATCGCACCCGCCCCCGTCTCAGAGCCCTCCCCGCGGGGCGGGGAGGGGGAGGGGTGAGGTGGGAGCCGAAGGGCTGCAACCGGCTGCGATGAACGCACGCACCTCATCCGGCGCCTGCGGGCGCCACCTTCCCCGCCCTGCGGGGAAGGCTAAGACGAGGGACGGGGGCTCGAATACCCCGCCGCTGCGGCGGCACCCCTTTTTCCGAAAAAGGGGTCGGGGGAATAAGGTTGCGGCGCTTCGCGCCGCGTTTATATTAAAATTGCGCCGCATAGCGGCGCAACCTTTTTAAGCCCCCCTCCTCGTAGGAGGGGGGCAGGGGGGCAGCGAACGTGGGATGACAGACACCTCACCCATTCGGCGCCATCAGCGCCTCGTCCTCCACGGCCAGGACCAGGAAGCGGGAGGTGTTGGGGGTGGCGCAGGTGCTGAGGATGAGGAAACGGGAATCCTCCGTCCAGGGGACGGTGTCGTCCAGGGCGGCGGGGGAGGCGAGGGCGGCGGTCAGGAAGTCCCGGAGGCCCGTGGGGGAGAAGTAGTCGAACTGCGCCGGCAGGTAGGCGCTGGACCAGTCCACGGCGGCGAAGACGCGGTAGTGGTGCTCCGCCTCCGGCGTGTAGACGGAGACGATCTGGTGCTCCCGCATATAGTCCAGGCTCCTGTAATTTTTCAGCGGCCCGAACATGGTGCCGTTGCGCATATTGTGCCCGTAGAGGACGGTGGCGGGGTCCAGGAAGGTCTTGGTGTTCCAGCTCTCCGAGTAAATGGCGCAGGGGCGCTTTTTGACGCCCTCGATGGTGTGCTCCAGGTAGTATTCGTCGTCGGTGGGGTGCCGGAGGACGGGGTAGGACACATTCGTATAGGGGATGTCGATCCAGGCGTAGACGTCGGCGTTTATCTCCCACAGCGGCTCAAAATCCACCGGGGAGACGTAGGGCGGCTCGGTGGCAGCCGGCTCGGTGGGGGCGGGGTCCGTCCCGGCGGGGTCCGTGGGGGCGGTGGCGGGCGGGGCGGTGGCCGCCGGCGCGGTGACCGGCGGGAGGGTGACGCTCTGGCGCAGCTCCTCGTAGATCGCGCCGGGGTCCCGCCGCCCCGGGAGGAGGACCAGGAGCACAACAGCCGCCGCGGCGGCCAGAGCCAGGGACAAAAGCAGGAGCTTTTTCCTTGTCAACGCCGTTTCCTCCCTTCGCCCGTGTTATTTCGCCCTTTATTGTACCACATCCCGCCGCGCAAGGCAAGAAGCATTGTCACGGGCAACAAAAATTTCAAAAATATTTTGGGAATCTGTTGACAAGTTGCATAAAAATTATTAAAATATTTGGTAAGTGCAGGTGCGGATGTCCATCCGCCGCGAAGTTAAAAAAAGGAGGCAAATCCGGTATGAAAAAATCCATCATCGCGCTCCTACTGGTCGTTTCCATGGTCCTGGGCTTCACCCTGACCGCCGTCGCAACAGCGGGGGAGGCGGAACAGGGCGCGGAGGACCCGAAAATTGAGGGTGCCCTTACCGTAGGTGGGTTCCTGGAGACAAAGTCCGCACAAATTCCTTTGTGGGATGGCGGAGAATATACCTTTAAATTCCACAACAAGTCCGTGGGCTCGGTGCAGTGGGAAAACTTCATTCTGGGTGTTACCACGGGCACCGAGGACGTTATTCTCATCCGCGCCGACAACTACGGCTGGGGCAGCGGTACCTACTTCCCCACCATGGACCAGATTGGGGCCGGTGATACCATTCCCTTTAATACCAACGTGGGCCAGGAGGATTGGCCCGCTTTCGTAGCTGCCGCCCAGGCCGGCTTTGATGTGACGCTTACCCTGAAGCGCGCGGGCGACACCTTGACCTACTCGGCTACGATGGGCGAAAACGGGAAATACACCGTTAATATGACATCCGCCTCCAAGAAGGCCCTGCCTGAGACGGTCTATGTCTTCCTCTCCGGCCAGCAGTGTGAACTCACCAATATTACCACCGAGGGCAACCCCGGCACGGCTCCCGCCGATCCGAGCCAACCCATTGAGGTCCCGGAGCTTGCCGGCGATTTAGACGTTACAGGTTTCTTTACCAATAAGACTAATATGGTCCCGCTGAAGAGCGGCGACATGTATACAATCAAATTCCACAATCAGTCCAAGAATGCTGCCAACAGCTGGGAAAACTATATCCTGGCCGTTGTTGGCGCTACCGGTGAGGCATATGTAGATGCCGCACAGGAGATTCTGATTATCCGTGCTGACAACTGGGGTTGGGGCGGCGGTATGTCCGATTTTGTTGATCCAGATAAAGCGGGGAACGCATTGAGGTTCACAAACAATATTCAGGACTTTGCTGCATGGTTGGCAGACGCCAAGGTCGGGTTTGACGTTGAAATTACGCTTAAGAGGGATGGGAATACCCTCATTTACAGTGCCAAGATGGGCGAAGGTGGGAAGTACACCATTGATTTGACGGCCACCTCCGGCAAAGCCCTTCCTGAAACCGCTTATATTTTCCTGACCGGTCAGGATTGCATATTGACCGGTATTACAACCACCAAAACCACGTTTACCCCGACGCTGGTCCTGCCGGATGATGCCGTTGTGATTGGCACTTTCGGTTCTGCGTCCGCTGGCGAAGTTACTTTGAAGGATGGGTCCAGCGCGAAATTTACGTTCCATAACCAGTCGTCTGATGAAAATCAGAACCACTGCAATTTTGTTTTCTTCTTAAACGGGGAAAATAATGAAGAACTCGTTTATATTCGGGCCGACAACTGGGCCGGTAATGCTGATGCAACATATTTTACTCCTGGCACCGGGTCAATGGTCATGGATGACGCTGGATGGGCCGCATGGCGAGAGAAAGCTGTAGCTGGCTTTGATGTCGAAGTAGTAATCAGCAGAAGCGAGAAAACAATTCAATATGAGGCAAAAATGGGTGAAAGCGGCGAGTACGTTGAAACGATGACGCTTACCTCAGCAAAAGAGCTTCCTGATGAAATCACTGTGAGACTTTCCGGTGAGCAGTGCATTCTCAGCAATATCTCCTATGGTTTGACCGGCATGACCTCCACAACGATCGACGACGTCAAGACCGACGAGGTCCCGCTGGAGAACGGCGGAACGTATACATATACATTCACCGAAAATACCACCGAAAGTACAGACGTGAAGAATGGTTTTGTGTTGACCGTCACGAAAAACGTTGAGAACGAGCAGTCGAGCCCGATCCTGCGCATCTATGCGGACGGAACGTTTGGTAATGTCCCCAATTCCGGCTTTACCTTTACCGAAAAGAGCACACAGGAGGCCGCCGGGATCGCTTTGATGGCCGCCAATTTGGAGAATGCCGGAAAGGCGGTCACCGTAGAGATCACAAGGGCCGATGGGGACCTGACTTATACAGTGGAAAAGAGCGATGGGACCACGGTGACCAAAACGCTGACTTCGGAGGAAACGCTTCCTGAAACACTTAACGTCTATTTGACCGGGCAAAACTGCTCCCTCAACGATATTAAGGTCGATGGTGAGGCCAGCGGAATTATCTATGAGGAAGTGACCTTCGACAATATTGTCGCAGTGAACTTTAACGCAGAGAAATCCGAGGCCTACAAATTGGAGGATGGCAGAGGCTTTACCTTCAAGTTTAAGAACAAGTCCTATGGCGCAGATGCTTGGAACAATTTTGTCCTGGTCATTACCGGCGACCAGAACAAAGCGGATCCGACAAAGGAGGTTCTCTTTATCCGCGCCGATAACTACGGCTGGGGCAACGGGACGTACTTCCCCACCATGGACCAGATCAGAAACGGCGCAATCATCCCCTTTAAGACCAATGTGACTGACTGGCGCGCTTTCCTGGCCGCCGCCAAGGCCGGCTTCGACGTGGAGCTCAGTATCGGAAGGAACGGCAACGAGCTGGTCTATTCAGCCACAATGGGAACGTATACGGTAACGCTGGATGCCGTTGCCTTAACAGATTTGCCTGACGATATCTATGTGTACATGACCGGCGATCAATGCACGCTTTATAACGGCACCGAACCTTCCAGGCCTTCCACCCCCACCACTCCTCCCGTTGTCACCGACCCGGTGGACGGGGTGACGGAGGTGGAGAAGATCGAGGGGAACCTGAACCTCAACAACTTCTTCAACCGCAAGACCGGCGCCGTGGCGCTCAAGAGCGGCGAGAGCCTGACGCTGACCTTCAAGAACCAGTCCCGCGGCGTTGAGAATTTCCACAACTACACCCTCGCTCTGGTGGGCGCCACCGGCGCCGACTACACCGGCATCGACCAGGAGATCCTCATCATCCGCGCCGACAACTACGGCTGGGGCGGCGGCATGGGCGACTTCGGGACGCTGAACTTCGAGACCAACGTCACGGATTGGGAGGCGTTCAAGACCGCCGCCAGGGCGGGCCTGGACGTGGAGATCCTCGTGGAGCGCGTGGACGACACCATCCATTACCTCTCCAAGATGGGCGACTACACCTTTGAGCTCACCGCCACCTCCGCCAAGGCCCTGCCCGAGACCGCCTATGTCTTCCTGACCGGCGAGCGGGTGAGCCTCACCAATATCGCCTCCGCCAAGGGCGAGGCCGGCGACATCGAGCCCATCGTCCCCGACACCCCCGAGACCGCCGAGAAGATCGAGGGCGACCTCACCGTGGACGCGTTCCTCAGTGCCAGCACCTCCAGGATCCCCCTGTGGGACGGCGGCGAGTATACCTTTAAATTCCACAACAAGTCCAACGGCGACCTGAACTGGAACAACTTCCTCCTGGGCGTCACCACCGGCAGCGAGGACGTGCTCCTCATCCGCGCCGACAGCTTCGGCTGGGGCAGCGGCACCTACTTCCCCGCCTTTGAAAACGCCAACGGCAACATCCCCTTTGAGACCAACGTGGGCGAGGGGGATTGGCCCGCTTTCGTGGCCGCCGCCCAGGCAGGCTTCGACGTGACGCTCACCCTCAAGCGCGACGGCGACACCCTGACCTACTCCGCCAAGATGGGCGATTACACCGTGGACATGACCTCGGTGGCCAAGACGGCCCTCCCGGAGACGGTCTACGTCTTCCTCTCCGGCGAGAAGGTCGAGCTCACCGGCATCACCACCGAGGGCGACCCGGGGACCATGCCCGAGGGCTACGAGCCCGATACCCCCGATGAGCCCGACACCCCCGACCAGCCCGACACCCCGGAGCTTGCGGATAAGATCGAGGGCGACCTGACCGTGGACGGGTTCATGGCCGCCAAGTCCGCCAACATCCCCCTGTGGGACGGCGGCGAGTATACCTTCAAATTCCACGCCAAGTCCACTGGCGCCGCGAACTGGGAGAACTTCATCCTGGGCCTCACCACCGGCAGCGAGGACGTGCTCCTCATCCGCGCCGACAACTTCGGCTGGGGCAGCGGCACCTACTTCCCCAGCTTTGACGAGGTCATCGCCGGCGAGGCGCTTCCCTTTGAAAACAATGTGGAGGATTGGGCCGCCTTCGCGGCCGACGCCCAGGCGGGCTTCGACGTGGAGATCACCCTGAGCCGCGAGGGCAATACCCTGACCTACACCGCGAAGATGGGCAATCTCAACCCCGTGGCCCGGATGGGCAGCTATACCGTTACACTGACGGCCACGGCCAAGAAGGCCCTGCCGGCGAAGCTCTCCGTCTACCTCACCGGCCAGGAGGTCGAGCTGACCGGCATCACCACCGAGGGCGTCCCCGGCAACGCCCCCACCGACCCCGACGAGCCCACGCCCACCGAGCCCGAGACCACCGAGCCCGAGACCTACTCCCCGAAGATCGAGGGCACGCTGGACGTCGGCGGCTTCTTTACCAACAAGTCCAACATGGTCCCCCTGAGGAGCGGCGAGAGCTACACCTTCACCTTCACCAACACCTCCAAGGGCACCAACAACTGGGATAACTTCCTCCTGGCGGTGGTGGGCGCTACAGGCGCGGCCTACACCGGGGCGGATCAGGAGATCCTCATCGTCCGCGCCGACAACTACGGCTGGGGCGGCGGCATGTCCGACTTCGCGGCCCCTGACGCGGCCGAGGGCAACAAGCTTGTCTTCGACTCCAACATCGATTGGGACCAGTGGGTCGCGGCCTGCAAGGCCGGCGTGCCTGTCACCGTCACCATCAGCCGCAAGGGCGACACCCTGACCTATGACGCGACCATCGGCGAGTGGTACGTCAAGCTCACCGCCACCTCCGGCAAGGCCCTGCCCAAGACGGCCTACGTCTTCTTCACCGGCGAGAACTGCACGCTGAGCGACATCAAGACCGTCTCCGCCCCCACCTACACCAGCCCCAAGACCGGCGACACACCCCCCGCGATCCTCTGGATCGGCCTCATCTCCCTCCTGGCCCTCCTCTCCGCCGCCGGCGTTGTCGTGACCAAAAAGCTTCTGAAGAAATAAGCTTAAACCCCATAACACCCCCCCGCCGCACTATGCGGCGGGGGATTTTTTATATACGACCAACAAAAAAGCCCCCCGAAAAAGGGGGGCACAGCGCTTATTCATAGTGCGTCCACATACGCAGGACCTTGACGGTCCGGCCCGTCACCTGGTAGACGATCCGGTGCTGGCGGTTCAGCCGGCGGGAGTAGAAGCCGGCCAGGTCGCCCACCAGCTTTTCGAAGGGCGGGGGACTGGCGAAGGGGTCCCGCGCCATCAGGTTCAAAAGCGCCTTGGCGCGGGCCTCAAGCCCCGCCTCCGCCACGAGCCGCCGGTCCTTCATGGCCTGACGGGTCAAGAGCACCTCATACATCACCACGCCTCCTCCGGGTCGTAGGGGACGCAGTCCTCCGGGGGCTCCGCGGCGGCGGCCTTGATGCTCTCCGTCATACCGGGGATGGAGGTGAGATGCAGCGTCTCCAGAAGGCTCCTGTATTCCTGCTCGCTGAGGATCACGGCGTTGCCGTTTTTGGTGGTGACGTTGACCACCTCCCCATAGGTGACGGCCTGGTCCACAAAGCCAAAAACATTCTTCCGAAAGGCCGTGATATTTGTATTCGTCATCCCGACACCTCCCCAACTCATGATATGTACATTATAGCGTACATATTCAAGAATGTCAAGAAAAAAGAAGAGGAAAAACAAAACGCGAGCCCAGCGCAGCGGGTCGCGTTTTGAGAGGAGGAGCGAAGTCAGCAAGTGAGAAAAAGGGCAGAAGCCTTTGGCTTCCGCCCTTTTTCGAACCATCGCGACTTCCGCGACGACGATGGTGCGAGAGATGAGACTTGAACTCACACGTCGTATTGACACACGCACCTCAAACGTGCCTGTCTGCCTATTCCAGCACTCTCGCAAAAGCATGACTATTATAGCAGATTCTTGGATTTTGTCAACAGTTTTTCGAAAATAAAAAATTCCGGAAAAATTTCCGGAGGCGCTTGACAAGAAAATATCAAAATGGTATAATAAGCTGATTTCTTGCCCCCGAGGGGGACAATCTCCCAGCTTTCTATGCTCTTAGGATACCACAAATCGGCAAAATGTCAAGAGCGAGCATGGAGAATACAACAACCGCGCCGGGAGTTTCTTTTTAACCTGTGAAAAATCCGTAAAAGGAGTGAAGTCAGTGCCAAAGGACGTATGGTACGGCAAGACTCTGCGAAAGAGCTTTGCCAAGTCTGAGGAGATCCGGGAGATGCCCAACCTCCTGGAGATCCAGAAGGATTCCTACAACTGGTTTTTGGAGACGGGGCTTCGGGAGGTCTTCAAGGACGTGGGGGCCATCACGGACTACACCGGGAACCTGGAGCTCACCTTCCTGGACTACCGGATGGACGAGGAGCCCAAGTATTCCGTGGAGGAGTGCAAGGCCCGGGACGCCAACTACGCCGCGCCCATCCGTGTCAGCGTGTGCCTGCGCAACCGTGAGACGGAGGAGATCAAGGAGCAGGAGATCTTCATGGGGGACTTCCCCCTGATGACCGACGGCGGCACCTTCATCGTCAACGGCGCGGAGCGCGTCATCGTCTCCCAGATCATCCGCTCCCCCGGTGTCTACTACGAGCGCACCATCGACAAGACGGGCACGCCCATCTACGCCACCACGGTCATCCCTTACCGGGGCGCGTGGCTGGAGTATGAGACGGACGCCCAGGACATGTTCAACGTCCGTATCGACAAGAACCGCAAGCTGCCCATCACCTGCTTCCTGCGGGCCTGCGGCATCCGGACGGAGGACCCCTACACATGGCTTTCCATGTCCGGCGGCGAGACCGGCGCGGACACCAACGAGAAGCTCTTCGACATCTTCGGCAGGGACGAGCGCATGGTCTCCACCATCGAGAAGGACGCCTGCAAGACCCGGGAGGACTCCCTTTTAGAGATCTACCGCAAGCTGCGCCCCGGCGATCCCCCCACCGTGGATTCGGCGGAGACGCTGCTCTATAACCTCTTCTTCGACCCCCGGCGCTACGACATCTCCGTGGCCGGACGGTATAAGTTCAACAAGAAGCTGGCCGTCTGGCCCCGCCTTGTGGGTAAGAAGCTGGCAAAGCCCGTGGCCGACCCCCTCACCGGCGAGATCGTCGCCGAGGCCGGCGAGGTCATCACGCGCAAGCGCGCGGAGGAGCTGGATAAGCTGGGCGTCATCGAGGCCACCGTCGAGGCCGAGGCCGGCCATGAGACGAAGGAAGTGAAGATCTTCTCCAACGGCATGGTGTGGCTGGACCGCTTCGTGGACTTCGACCCCGCGGAGCTGGGCATCAAGGAGCGGGTCCGCTGGATCGTCCTCAAGGACCTTCTGGAGAAATATTCCGGCGAGGAGCTCAAGGACGCCATCCGGGAGAACATCGCCCTTCTGGTGCCCAAGTTCATCATCCCCGACGACATCTTCGCCTCCGTCAACTACCTCAACACCCTGGCCCACGGCGCCGGCACGGTGGACGACATCGACCACCTGGGCAACCGCCGGCTTCGCAGCGTGGGCGAGCTTCTGCAAAACCAGTTCCGGGTGGGCTTCTCCCGCATGGAGAGGGTCATCCGCGAGCGCATGACCCTGCAGGACACCGACGTCATCACCCCCCAGAGCCTCATCAACATCCGGCCCGTGACGGCGGCTATCAAGGAGTTCTTCGGCTCTTCGCCGCTCTCCCAGTTCATGGACCAGAATAACCCCCTGGCGGAGCTTACCCACAAGCGGCGTCTCAGTGCCCTGGGCCCCGGCGGCCTTTCCCGTGAGCGCGCCTCCTTCGACGTGCGCGACGTCCACTACAGCCACTACGGCCGCATGTGCCCCGTGGAGACGCCTGAAGGACCCAACATCGGCCTTATCTCCTACCTCGCCTCCTACGCCAAGGTCAATGAGTACGGCTTCCTGGTGGCCCCCTACCAGCGGGTGGACAAGGAGACGGGCGTCGTCACCGACGAGGTGGAGTACCTCACCGCCGATGCCGAGGACCAGTTCTACGTGGCCCAGGCCAGCGAGCCCCGGGACGAGCAGGGCCGGCTCCTCAACCAGCGTATCATCTGCCGCCACCGGGACGAGATCATCGACGTGGACCGCAAGCGCGTGGACTACATCGACATCTCCCCCCGCCAGATGGTCTCCGTGGCCACGGCCATGATCCCCTTCCTCCAGAACGACGACGCCAACCGCGCCCTCATGGGCGCCAACATGCAGCGCCAGGCGGTGCCTCTGATGGTCACCGAGGCGCCCATCGTGGCCACCGGCATCGAGCATAAGTGCGCCATCGACTCGGCGGTCTCCGTGCTGGCCGAGGGCGAGGGCGTCGTGACCTACGTGGACGCCGACACCGTCACCGTCCGGTATGACGACGGCAATATCAAGGATTATCACCTCATCAAGTTCTCCCGCTCCAACCAGGGCACCTGCGTCAACCAGCGCCCCGCCGTGACGGTGGGCGAGCGCGTCAGGGCCAAGGACGTGCTGGCCGACGGCCCCGCCACCAAGGACGGTGAGCTGGCCCTGGGCAAGAATATCCTGGTCGGCTTCATGACTTGGGAGGGCTACAACTACGAGGACGCCATCCTCCTCAACGAGCGCCTTGCCATGGAGGACGTCTTCACCTCCATCCACATCGAGGAGCACGAGGTGGACGCCCGGGATACCAAGCTGGGCCCCGAGGAGATCACCCGGGACATCCCCGGCGTGGGCGAGGATTCCCTCAAATATCTGGACGAGCGCGGCATCATCTGCATCGGCGCGGAGGTCCGTGCCGGCGATATCCTGGTGGGCAAGGTCACGCCCAAGGGCGAAACGGACCTCACCGCCGAGGAGCGGCTGCTGCGGGCCATCTTCGGCGAGAAGGCCCGGGAGGTCCGGGACACCTCTCTGAAGGTCCCCCACGGCGAGAGCGGTATCGTGGTGGACGTGAAGGTCTTCACCCGGGAGAACGGAGACGAGCTCAACCCCTCCGTCAATCAGGTGGTCCGGGTCTACATCGCCCAGAAGCGCAAGATCAGCGTGGGCGACAAGATGGCCGGCCGCCACGGCAACAAGGGCGTCGTCTCCCGCATCCTCCCCAAGGAGGATATGCCCTACATGCCCGACGGCACGCCGCTGGACATCGTCCTGAACCCCCTGGGCGTGCCCTCCCGTATGAACATCGGCCAGGTGCTGGAGGTCCATTTGGGCTACGCCGCCCAGGCCCTGGGCTGGAAGGTCGCCACCCCCATCTTCAACGGCGCCGACGAGGGTGAGATCCGCGACCTTCTGGGTCAAGCGGGCCTGCGCACCGACGGCAAGAGCGTCCTTTACGACGGGCGCACCGGCGACCCCTTCGATAACCCGGTCACCGTGGGCTACGTCTACTTCCTCAAGCTCCACCACCTGGTGGACGACAAGATCCACGCCCGCTCCACCGGCCCCTACAGCCTGGTCACCCAGCAGCCGTTGGGCGGCAAGGCCCAGTTCGGCGGCCAGCGCTTCGGCGAGATGGAGGTATGGGCCCTGGAGGCTTACGGCGCGGCCTACACCCTCCAGGAGATCCTCACCGTCAAATCCGACGACGTTACCGGCCGCGTGCGCACCTACGAGGCCATCGTCAAGGGCCACAACATCCCCCAGCCCGGCGTGCCCGAGTCCTTCAAGGTCCTCATCAAGGAGCTCCAGTCCCTGTGCCTGGACGTGAACGTCCTGGACGCCGACGGCAACCCCATCGAGCTCCGCGACGACGAGGAGGACGAATACGCCCACGGCTTCCGGGACGTGGAGAACGAGCGCTACACCTCCTCCGACGACGAGTTCGAGTCCGCGGGCTTCGGCATCGAGGACGTGGAGGACGCGGACGACGAGGACGAGGATGACGACGATTTCGGGCTCCTCGGCGACTACGACGACGATGAGGACGAGCAGGACAGTTTTAACGAGGAGGATGACGAGATATGAGCTACGCCCCTTTTGATTCCATTCAAATCGGTATCGCGTCTCCCGAGAAGATCCGCGAGTGGTCCTACGGCGAGGTGAAAAAGCCGGAGACCATCAACTACCGCACCCTCAAGCCCGAGCGGGACGGCCTTTTCTGCGAGCGCATCTTCGGGCCCACCAAGGACTGGGAGTGCCACTGCGGCAAATATAAGAAGATCCGCTTCAAGGGCAAGATCTGCGACCGCTGCGGCGTGGAGGTCACCCGCGCCAAGGTCCGCCGGGAGCGCATGGGCCACATCGAGCTTGCCGCCCCGGTGAGCCACATCTGGTATTTCAAGGGCATCCCCTCCCGGATGGGCCTCATTTTAGACCTGACGCCCCGCATTTTGGAGCGCGTCCTTTACTTCGCGGCGTATATCGTCACCGACCCCGGCGACACGCCGCTCCAGAAGAACCAGCTCCTCACCGAGGCCGAGTACCGGGACATGCGGGAGAAGTACGAGAACGACTTCAAGGCCGGCATGGGCGCGGAGGCCATCAAGCAGCTTCTCCAGGACATCGACTGCGCCGAGCTTTCCGCCCAGCTTCGCGAGGAGCTGAAGAACGCCGGCGGCCAGAAGAAGGCCAAGATCGTCAAGCGCCTGGAGGTCGTGGAGTCCTTCCTCAAGTCCGGCAACAAGCCAGAGTGGATGATCATCGACGCCCTGCCCGTGATCCCGCCGGACATCCGGCCCATGGTCCAGCTGGACGGCGGCCGGTTCGCCACCTCCGACTTAAACGACCTTTACCGCCGGGTCATCAACCGCAATAACCGCTTAAAGCGCCTCATCGAGCTGTCCGCCCCGGACATCATCGTCCGCAACGAAAAGCGGATGCTCCAGGAGGCCGTGGACGCCCTCATGGACAACGGCCGCCGGGGCCGCGCCGTCACCGGCGCCAACTCCCGGCCCCTCAAGTCCCTCTCCGATATGCTCAAGGGCAAGCAGGGCCGCTTCCGCCAGAACCTCCTGGGCAAGCGCGTGGACTACTCCGGCCGCTCCGTCATCGTCGTGGGCCCGGACCTGAAGCTCTACCAGTGCGGCGTGCCCAAGGAAATGGCCATCGAGCTCTTCCGGCCCTTCGTCATGAAGAAGCTGGTGGAGGACGGCGTCGCCAACAACATCAAGTCCGCCAAGAAGATGGTGGACCGGGGCAAGACCGAGGTCTGGGACGCCCTGGAGGTCGTCATCAAGGAGCATCCCGTGCTCTTGAACCGCGCCCCCACGCTCCATAGGCTCGGTATCCAGGCCTTCGAGCCGGTGCTGGTGGAGGGCCGCGCCCTCAAGCTCCACCCCCTGGTGTGCACCGCCTTCAACGCCGACTTCGACGGCGACCAGATGGCCATCCATGTGCCCCTGTCCGCCGAGGCCCAGGCCGAGGCCCGCATCCTCATGCTCTCCGCCCACAACCTTCTGCACCCCCGTGACGGCAAGCCCGTCACCGTCCCCACCCAGGACATGGTGCTGGGCTCCTATTACCTCACCTTCGTCCGGGAGGAGAAGGGCACCGGCAAGGCGTTCATCTCCCCGGAGGAGGCCATCATGGCCTATCACGCCGGGGACGTGGGAATGCACGCCCCCATCAAGGTCCGCATGAAGCGCACGGTGGACGGCGTGGAGCGCACGGGCCTCATCGAGACCACCGTGGGCCGCATCATCTTCAACAACCCCATCCCCCAGGACCTGGGCTTCGTGGACCGCTCCGACCCCGAGCACGCGCTGGATCTGGAGGTCGGCTTCAAGGTGGGCAAGAAGCAGCTGGAGAAGATCATCGACCGGTGCATCGAGAAGCACGGCTTCGAGATCTCCGTGGAGATGCTGGACAACGTGAAGGCCCAGGGCTACAAATACTCCACCCAGGGCGCCATCACCATCTCCATCGCCGACATGACCGTCCCCGAGGAGAAGCGCAACCTCATCGCCGCCTCCGAAAAGAAGGTGGTGGAGATCGAGAACCTCTTCCACCGCGGCTTCATCACCGACGACGAGCGCTACCGCCTGGTGGTCCACGAGTGGGAGGAGACCACCAAGAAGGTGGCCGACGCCCTCCAGAACAATCTGGACGAGTTCAACCCCATCTTCATGATGGCCGACTCCGGCGCCCGCGGCTCCATGGCCCAGATCCGTCAGCTGGCCGGTATGCGCGGCCTCATCGCCAACACCGCCGGTAAGACCATCGAGATCCCCATCAAGGCCAACTACCGCGAGGGCCTGACGGTCCTTGAGTACTTCATCTCCAGCCGCGGCGCCCGCAAGGGCCTGGCCGACACCGCCCTTCGTACCGCGGACTCCGGCTACCTCACCCGCCGCATGGTGGACGTGAGCCAGGACGTGATCATCCGGGAGCACGACTGCGGCACCCACGAGGGCATCACCGTCACCGAGAAGGTGGAGAACGGCCAGGTCGTCCAGACCTTCGCCGAGTCCATCAACGGCCGGTATCTGGCGGAGGACATCGTGGACGCCGAGACCGGCGAGGTCCTCTTCGACCGGGACCACATGATGACCAAGGAGGACGCCAAGGTGCTGGAGGCCCACGGCTTCACCTCCGCCAAGGTCCGCTCCGTCCTCACCTGCGAGGCCAAGAGCGGCGTCTGCGCCCACTGCTACGGCCTGAACCTGGCCACCGGCGAGACCGTCAACGAGGGCGAGACCGTAGGCGTCATCGCCGCCCAGGCCATTGGCGAGCCCGGCACGCAGCTCACGATGCGCACCTTCCACACCGGCGGCGTGGCCGGCGGCGAGACGGGCGTCGAGATCACCCAGGGCCTTCCCCGCGTGGAGGAGCTCTTCGAGGCCCGCAAGCCCAAGAAAATGGCCACCCTCTCCGAGATCGACGGCGTCGTCTCCACTGAGGAGACCCACAAGGGCGCCCTCATCCAGATCACCGTCACCAACCCCGAGGACGGGGACACCCGCGTCTACTCCGTGGCCCATTCCTCCGGCATCCGCGTCAAGGACGGCGACACCGTGAAGAAGGGCGACATGCTCACCTCCGGCGCCCTCAACCCCCACGACATCATGGCCATATTGGGCCGCGACGCCACCCAGAAGTACCTCATCGACGAGGTCCAGAAGGTCTACCGCCAGCAGGGCGTGGACGTGTCCGACAAGCACATCGAGATCATCGTCCGCCAGATGCTCCGCAAGGTCCGCGTGGAGGACCCCGGCGACACCGACCTTCTCAGCGGCTCCATGGTGGATATCCTGGATGTCCGCGACGCCATGGAGAAGCTCCAGGAGCGCCGGGCCGCCGGCGAGGAGGTCCGCGACCCCACCTACGAGCAGCTCCTCATGGGCATCACCAAGGCGTCCCTGGCCACCGACAGCTGGATGTCCGCCGCCTCCTTCCAGGAGACCACCAAGGTCCTCACCGAGGCCGCCTCCAAGGGCAAGGTGGACCGGCTCCTGGGCCTCAAGGAGAACGTCATCATCGGCAAGCTCATCCCCGCCGGCGCGGGCCTTGCGATGTACCGCGGCGCCAACGAGCCCGTAGAGCCGGTCAAGCCCGCCGACGTCCCCCCCGAGGACGACCCCCAGGAGCCCGAAGTGGACCTCAGCGGACTGCTGAAGGCGAATAACGCGATATAAAACTGGCGAAAAATGGCTGCGCCATTTTCCTGCCAAAGGGGAACGTGCGAAACGCCCTCCCTGAATTCTGCGGAATTCAGGGAGGGCGTTTCTGCTGTTTTGCTCCGCGCACTGCGACTCGCTAAGAGCCGCCCTTCGGGCGGTTGCTCGCTTGCATGGCGCCTGCGGGCGCTCATCGCAACGCTTCCCACTCCGCAAAACAAAAGGTATTTTTTCCGACGTACATGCCGCCGGAAAAAATGGCCGATGGGGGTTGTAGGGGTCGCCGTCTCGGCGACCCGCCCCTCGACAATTGACCCGTCCCGAACACCGCCGTACGGGCCGCCGCCCACGGCGGCCCACCCCTCCGATAACCACCAATTTCCGTTTCATCGGAACAGTTCCTGTTCCGCCACGTGACACGGGCGGGTTTAGAACCCGCCCCTACAGGGGATATGGAAGATTATCCCATTCAACCGACATGGGAGGTGATCGAAACGCGGGTCGCCGAGGACGGCGACCCCTACGGCGTTTATCGGAGACAATCTAAGCCCTGCAACGCGGGCCGCCAAGAGAGGCGGCCCCTACGGTGTTGCTCGGAAACGTTCCAAAAACTGTAGGGGCGGGTTCCAAACCCGCCCGTCTCCCGTCCCTCGTCCCCCGTCCCCGCCGCGCGGGCAAATCAAAATCGCGGCGAAGCCGCAACCTTTTTAAGCCCCCTCCTCGTAGGAGGGGGGCAGGGGGGCAGCGAGCGTGGGATGACAGAGTGGCCCCGATGAACGCACGCACCTCATCCGGCGCCTGCGGGCGCCACCTTCCCCGCCCTGCGGGGAAGGCTAGGACGGGGGAACCCTTCCGCCTCGCTTCGCTCGGCACCTCCCTCAGGGGGGAGGTTATACTAATATCTAATTAAAATAAGACATTCGCGACGGCCTTTTTCGCGTCATGCTGCGTCAGCCGCCTTGGGAATACATACAGTATTCCCTGCGGCGTCTTCCTTGCCTGACACGAAAAATCCTCGCCGCTCGGTGTCTTCTTTTAAATAGATATTAGTATTAAACAAGTAACGCCCCTCCCGGAGGGGGAGGGGCGGGGGTTAGTCCTTGTCGTCGGGCTTCTGCTCCGGGGGTGACTCGGAGACGGGGGCCGGGTTCGGTTCCGGTTCCGGGGCCGGGGTGGGGGAGCGGAAGCGGAACTCGTGGGTCACAGGGTCTACGGAGGTCATGTCGCGGTAGAGGGCGGTGTCCTCCGGGAGGCCCTTGCGTCTGAGGCGGCGGTTGTTGAGGCGGCGGATGATGTTGTAGAGGATGGTGGTGAGGGGCACGCCCACCACCATGCCCAGGATGCCGAAGAGGCCCCCGAAGAAGAGGATGGCGAACATGATCCAAAAGCCGGAAAGGCCCGAGTGGGAGGAGTGGATGCGGGGCTTGAGGATCTGGCCGTCGATCTGCTGGAGGACCACGGTGAACACCAGGAAGATGAGGGCCTGGGTGGGATTCTCCAGCAAAATGAGGAACGCCGACGGGATGGCCCCGATGAAGGGGCCGAAGACGGGGATGAGGTTGGTCACCGCGATGATGACGGTGACAAGGCCGCTGTAGGGCATCCCCATGATGACCATGAAGAGGTAGTTCAAAATACCCACGATCAGCGAGTCGATGATCGTGCCCATGATGTAGTTGCCGAAGGCGTCGTTGATGAAGTCCATCTCCGCCATCAGGGCGTTGGCGGCGCGGGGGCGCAGGAGGCTGTAGGTCAGCTTCTTCACCTGGGCGCAGAAGGTCTCCTTGTTGTACATGAGGTAGACGGAGATGACGATGCCCACGAAGAAGTCAAAGAGCGTCATCACCACGGAGATGACCCCGTCGGTGATGCTGCCCAGGATGGTGGAGAGCTTGCCTAGGACGTTATCCTTCAGCCAGTTCACCACGCTGTCGGAGATGGTGGTCAGCCACTTGGCGGCCACGGGCTCCAAGTCCCGGCCGTCGAAGACGTGTTCCACCCAGGTCATGGCCACGTTGAAGTAGTCCGAGGAGTTGTCCACGATCTTCATGACGCTGTTGTAGAGCTCCGGCAGGACGATGACAAGAAGGCCCGCGATGAGCCCCAGCGCCAGGAGGATGGTGAAGGTGATGGACACGGCCCTGGCCAGCTTCCGGCCCAGGGAGGGCTTCTTTTTGCACAGCTTCAGGAAGAGCTTCAAAAAGACCTTGTTCTCCAGGACCACCATGATCTTGTTGAGCAGGTACGCGATGAGGAAGCCGTAGATCACCGGCATCAGGGCGTCCACGATGAGGCCCGCGATCCGGCGGATGCCCGCCCAGCTGTTGAGCATCCAGAAAAAGGCGATGCTCGTCACCACCACGCAAAAGGCGGTGACGCCCCAGTACAGGTATTTTTTATCCCATTTAAAATTCTTCATACGATCTCCCTGTACATGGAGGCGGCGTCGTCCTTCCGCACCGTCTCCTGGACGGACAGGACCTCCACCCGCACCTTCTTGGGCCCGAAGGACAGCTCGATGATGTCCCCGGGCTTTATCTCCCTGGAGGGCTTGGCCACGGCGCCGTTGACGGTGATCCTCCCGCCGTCGGCGGCCTGCGCCGCCACGGTGCGCCGTTTGATCAGTCTCGATACCTTCAGGTACTTGTCAAGTCTCATACCCTTGCCTCCATAACGCCAAAGGCCCCGGTCTCCGGGGCCTTGTTTGTGTGTGCGCGAAGCTTACTCGGCGATGGCGTCCTTGAGGGCCTTGCCGGCCTTGAACTGGGGAACGCGGGAGGCGGGGATGCGGATCTCCTCGCCGGATACGGGGTTGCGGCCGATACGGGCGGCGCGGGCCTTGGCCTCGAAAGCGCCGAAGCCGATGAGGGTGACCTTGTCGCCGGCCTTCATGGTCTCGACGATGGTGTCGATGACGGCGTTGACGGCCTTGTCGGAGTCCTTCTTGGAAAGTCCGGTCTTCTCCGCGACGGCAGTGATAAGTTCGGTCTTGTTCATGTTCTGATTTCCTCCTGAGTTTTCCCGCTGGGCGGGAATGATTTTTATATCTTAAAGGGAGATCCCCTTTAAATCCCATCTTCCTTGGCCCGCTCCCAAAGCTCGTCCATCCGCGCTGAATCAAGCTCCTCCAGGGGTGTGCCGGCCTTCGCCGCCTCGGCCTCCATGTGGGCAAAGCGGGCGATGAACTTGTCCGTGGCGTCGCGCAGGACCGTCTCCGGGTCCAGCTTCAAAAGCCGCGCGGCGTTGACGCAGGAAAAGAGAAGGTCCCCCAGCTCCCCGGCGATGTCGCCCTGCGTCTCCAGGGCGTCCCGGAGCTCCCGGGTCTCCTCTCCTATTTTATCCAAAGCGCCGGCGGGACAATCCCAGTCAAAGCCGGCCTTGGCCGCTTTTTTCTGGACCTTTTCCGC
The DNA here is from genome assembly GCA_947588605.1 of uncultured Oscillospiraceae bacterium. Lineage (GTDB taxonomy): Bacteria > Bacillota > Clostridia > Oscillospirales > Oscillospiraceae > RUG626. The sequence goes on along the minus strand of CANPYK010000004.1, from coordinate 88,742 downwards.
CCGCCAGAGGGCCGGGAGGCTCTTGGCCACGCTCTCCATGGCGCTGGTGACGGTGGCCTGGTGCTTCTCCACCCGCTTTATTTTGTCCCAGTTTTCTAAGACCTGGCCGGCGTCCGCCACCTGGACGGTGCCGAAGACGTGAGGGTGGCGCAAAATCAGCTTCTTGCACACCCCGTCCGCCACGGCGTCCAGGTCATAGCGTCCGGCGTCCTCCTCGATGGAGGCGTGGAACACCACCTGCAGGAGCACGTCCCCCAGCTCCTCCCGGAGGTGCTCGGGGCTGTGCTCGTCGATGGCCTCCACCACCTCGCAGACCTCCTCAATGAACTCCCGGCGGATGGACTCGTGGGTCTGCTCCCTGTCCCAGGGACAGCCCCCCTCGCCCCGAAGGAGCTTGACGATGTGCCGGAGGTCGGAGACGTCATAGTGGCTTTTGTACACAAAATCTATCATATTTTCTCCTCGACTGCAAGTGAAAAATGAATAAATCCTGAGGTTTTACCGGATTTTCAGCAATTTTGCCAGTTTCTCCCCCTTGGGAAGGAGCAAAATGTCCTCCTTTGTCAAAGCCCGGAGGAGGACGATGAGCACGGCGTACACGAAAACGGCCGCGAGGACGGTGACCGCCAGACACACGGCCCCCGCCAGCCTCCCCCCGCCCAGCAGCGGTAGGAGCCGGCGCTCGCAAAGCCCCTGGACGCCCCAGGCCGCCGCGCCCATGAGGAGCGAGCACAGCAGGGGCCGGATCGTGACCCGCAGGAAGCGGGGCCGCTCCGGGCTCGTCACGGCGATGAAGACGGAGTTTAGAAGGGTGATGGCCACGTAGCAGGCCAGCGTCCCCACCGGCGCGCCGGAGATGTTGATGGCGGGGTTGCCCACCAGGATGTAGTTGATGCCGATCTTCAGAAGGCCCCCCACGGGCAATGCCACCAGGGCCAGCTTTTCGTGGCCCGTGGCCTGGAGGATGCTGTTGGAGATGAGGTAGGCGCAGACAAAGTAGCTGGCGATGCCCAGCATGGATAAAAGCGCCGGCCCGTGCTCGTTGGAGCCGGGGAATACCACGTCGAAGATGGGCCCGGCCAGGACGAAGAGCCCCACCGCCGCCGGCATGGCCAGCAGGTTCGTGACCCGAAGGCTCGACTCGATGGTGGTCTTGGCGGCCTTGTGGTCGTGGGAGGCCATGGCCGCCGCCACCACGGGCACCACCGCCACGCCGATGGGGGAGATGAAGGCGTTGGGCACGGAGAAGAAGGTCATGCCCTTGGAGTAGACGCCGTAGAGGACGTCCACCATCTGCTCGCTCAGGCCCGCCCCGGTGCCAAGACGCCAGCGCACGAGGCTGGAGTCCACCAGATTGATGATGTTGAGCACCGAGGAGGAGAGCATGATGGGCACGCTGACCCAGACGATCTTTTTAAGCGTCTCCATACGGCTCATGGGCTTATCCAGGGTGACGGGGCGGGGCTCCCGGCGGGCGGCCCGCCGGCGCAGGATGGCTAAAATCGGCACGTCCAGCCCCAGGCCTATGGTGATGCCCGCGATGGCCCCGGCGGCGATGATGTGGACGCCGTACCCCTGGCTCTTGAGATACCAGGCGATGGCGATGCCGAAGACGAGCTTGCAGAGGACCTCCATGATCTGGCTGATCGCCGTGGGGACCATGTCGCTGCGGCCCTGGGACCAGCCCCGCAGGGGCGAGAGCACGCAGGCGAAGAACACCGCCGGCGCCAGCACCCACACGCCCAGATAGACTTTGGGGTCGCTCATGAATTCCGCGAAGCTCCGCCCGAAGAGGAGCATCACGGCCATGCCCACGAGGCCCACCAGGGTGAAGGTCCACAGGCCCACGGAGTAGTACCGCGCGGCCTGACGGGGCCGGTCCTGGGCCCGGGCTTCGGAGATGAGGCGTGAGATGGCCACCGGCACCCCGGCGGTGGAGAGGGTCAGGATCAGCGTGTAGATGTTGTACATCACGTTGAAGTGACCCGACCCCTCGTCGCCCAGGAGGTTGAAGAGGGGGATCTTATAGATGGCGCCGATGACCTTGGTGAAGGCCACCGTGGCGGTGAGCACCGCCGCGCCGGTGAGGTAGCTGGCTTTTTTTCCGGGCTCTGACAATTCCATCGTCCTTCCGTGACACCGGGCCGCGCCCGGGCAAAAAGTAGGCAGGACAGCGCCCGCCCCCTACCACATATATTCAGGGCATGGACACTTTACACCAAACGCGGAAAAAAATCAAGGGATTCCCATGAAATTCCTGATCATGCGCTTATGTCACCTGATAAAACCCGCTTGTGGTGCGCCTTGTTCGCGTAACGCCTGTGGAAAACTCTGTGGAAAATGTGTAAAACCCCTTGTTTTTCGGGGCTTTTACCGTCTACCAACCGGGGAGGGCATCCAAGATCCTCCACATCCCGCCCTGTTCCGTCCCGGTTTTTTGTAAACCAGGGAGCCCCTAAACCCGGCCGCGGATGTCCGTCCCGGCGAAGCGGAGGAGATAAAATTCTCCCGTGAGGCGGCTCATGATGGGGGCGGAATAGCGCTCTCCCAGGTCCCGGAGGGTGAGATTGGAGCTGATGACCGTCTTCCTGCCGGCGGCAAGGCGGGTGTTCAAAAGGGTATAGAGGGCGCTGACGGTGAAGGGGGAGACAAATTCCGTGCCCAGGTCGTCGAGGATCAGCAGATCGCACCCCTCCATCCGCCGGATGTCCCGGCGCGCCTCCTCCTGGTCCCCCCGGCCGAACTTCTCCGCCTCGTACTTGCCAAAAGCCGCCCCGGCCGTCTCGTAGACCACGGACCAGCCCCGCTCGGAGACGACCTTGGCGATGCAGGTGGACAAAAAGGTCTTCCCCAGGCCCGGCCCCCCCTGCATGAAGACGTTCAGGGAGCTTTTGGAGAAGTTCCTGGCGTACTCGCTGCAAAAATCGTAGACCGCCGCCATGACGCTCCTGGGGGACGCGCCGGTGGCGGGGTCGGGCCTGTCGTCGTAGAGGTTCAGGTCGAAGCTGTCGAAGGTCTGCTCCCCCAGCTTCAATAGCTGCGAGAGGTCCCGCCGCTGCTCCTCCCTGTAGAGCTCCATGAGGCAGGAGCAAAGCTCCGTGCCGTTGTAGCCCGTGTCCCGGCATTTGGGGCAGATATATTTCTCGTCCAGGTAATCCACCGGCAGGCCCAGCCGCACAAGCTCCATGGCCCGCTGTTCCTGGAGCTCCAGATTGGCCTCCCGCACGGCGTTGAGGGCCTCCACCGGGTCCGTGCCGCGGGAAAAGGCGGCTGCGACCGCGCTGGCCACGCCCTCCCGGAGCTCCCGGTCGATGCGCTGGATGCGCGGGCACCGGCGGTAGACCTCCTCCCGGCGGCGGGCGTTGGCCCGCTCGTTTTCCTCGCGCCGGCGGTCCAGCGCCTCCTTGGCGCGGCGTAAAAGCGTTCCGTCCAGGCTCATTGGCTCTCCCCCTTCATGCGCCGGATAGCGGCGCGGGTCTTTTCGATCTCCTCCATGGTGATGGGGTCCTCCCGCCGGGCGGCGGGCTTCTTCTCCGGGACCCTGGCAAAGGAGGGCGGGGCGTCCCCGGCCACGATCTCGTCCGGGGTGTGCAGGCCCTTGGCGTGCCAGGAGCGCAGGATGGAGTCCATATACCGCCAGGTGAGCCGGCCCGTCTTGAGGACCGTCCGGTCGTAGGCCAGGGCCACGGCGGGGGCCTTGAAGCCCATCTCGGTCCAGGCGTTTATGTACTTGCGCTCCGTGGCCGACAGGGCCCGTCCGTAGATGTTCAGCACGGGCATCAACTCCCGTTCCCCGGCCTTCAGGCCGCTCTGGCGGGTGATATACGCCTCCGCCGCCTCCCAGGAGAAGATGCCCTCCCGCTCCCAGACGTACGCCTCCCGCTCGATGAAGCGCATGGAGGGCACGCGCCCCTCGCCGTAGCGGCGCTTGTATTCCTCGCGGCAGTAGGTCACCAGCGCCATGATGACGTCGGCGGGCAGGCGCAGGTAGCTGTAGATGTTCACCAGCGTCCGCAGGCCCTCGGAGGAAAGCTGCGCGCCCAAATCGTTCTGCACCGCCCGGACCAGCTCCCGGAATTCCCGGTCGGAGTCCATCAGCGCGTCCATCTCCGCCACCGACAGCGCCGGCGGCTCGGCGGGACGCTCCAGCGGCTTTGTGGGCTTGACCGGGACGGCGTCCTCCGCCACCAGCCCCAGCCGCGTCAGCACCGCCATGGCGGCGTCCACCTGCTCCTCGGAGCGGTGGATAGAGGCGGCGGCGTCGGCGGGGTCAAAGTGCCCGCCCCGGGAGAGGATGTAGAGGTACAGGAGCGCCGCGTCCCCGCTGGCCGCCCCCAGAAGCCGTCCCACCGCCTCCTGGGTGAGGCTGACGGCACTGCCCTCCGTCAGCACGAATCTTCCCCCCATGCTCCGCCCTCCTCTCTCATAAATCGCTGCATTTTTCTATTATACCAAATCCATTTCCGAAAAACAACCTGTTTCCCCAATCTTTCTCCCGGCCCGCGGCCGCCGTCTTTCAAGCCCGATGTTCGTAACTGGGGCTGCCGGTGAACGAAACCTACTGCGTGCGGGCCGCCAAGAGAGGCGGCCCCTACGGCGTTCATCGAAAGCAATCCTAACCCTGCAACGCGGGCCGCCGTGGGCGGCGGCCCGTACGGCGTTGATTGAACGCAATTTAAACTGTAGGGGCGGGTTCCAAACCCGCCCGTGACACGTTGCGATGACAGAACGGTCCCGATACCCCGCACCCGCCCCCGTCCCGGAGCCCCCTCCTCGTAGGAGGGGGGCAGGGGGGCAGCGAACGTTGGGCATGAGAGCGGTTCCGGCAAACCGAATCCGCCCCAACACCGCCGTAGGGGCCGCACTCCTGGCGGCCCGCGTATCGACCATTGACCCGTCCCGAACACCGCCGTACGGGCCGCATCTCCGCGCTAAGAGCCGCCCCTTCGGGGCGGTTGCGCTCCGAAACGCGCCTGCGGGCGCAGGCCCACGGCGGCCCTTGCCTCCGTTAATCACCAATTTCCGTTTTATCAGACCCGTTTCATCACGCAACGTGGCACGGGCGGGTTTAGAACCCGCCCCTACAGGGAACCTGGAAGGTTATCCCATTCAACCGATATGGGAGGTCATCGAAACGCGGGTCGCCGGGGACGGCGACCCCTACGGCGTTTATCGGGGGCGATCCGAAACCTGCAACGGGGGCCGCCGTGGGCCTGCGCCCGCAGGCGCGCATCACGAGCGCAACCGCCCCGAAGGGGCGGCTCTTAGCGCGGAGATGCGGCCCGTACGGCGTTGATTGAACGCAATTTAAACTGTAGGGGCGGGTTCTAAACCCGCCCGTGCGCGGTTGGATGATAGAACCGTTCCGACAACCCGCACCCGCCCCCGTCCCGGAGCCCCCTCCTCGTAGGAGGGGGGCAGGGGGGCAGCGAACGTTGGACATGAGAGCGGTTCCGGCAAACCGAATCCGCCCCAATACCGCCGTAGGGGCCGCCGTCCCCGGCGGCCCGCCCATCGTCTGTTGACCCGTCCCGAACACCGCCGTACGGGCCGTTCCTTACTCCCCCAAGGTATATTTCCGGAACACCCCCATCAAATCGTTCCTGTACCAATACTCCTCCAAATGCCCGTCCGCGCACTCGTAGGTCCGGTGGGTCAGGTCGTCCGAGCAGTAGATCGCCATCTCGTCCCCCTCGCCGCGGTAGACGTCGAAGATGCCGGCATAACGCGTCTCGCAGTAGCACCAGCCGATGCCCTTCTCCTCCAGCATGGCGATGAGGTCATTAAGATACACCGCCTGGACCGCGCCGATGTCGCTGCCGAAGCACCCCATCTCGTTGACCATGACGCCCACGCCATACTTCCGGGCGATATCCACGACCGGCTCCATATAGGCCTCGTAGATATCCTCCATGGTGTACATACGTCCGTCGGCGGAGCTCCAGCCGTTCTCGTCCACAGTGAAATGGCTCTCGCCGGTGAGATTCTGGAGCCTGTAATCGTTGGCCATGACGCCGCTTGCCGCGCCGTCCTTGGTGAATTTAAAGCCGTTGTACCAGACCTTCTGATCGCCCGTTTTGAAGGTGAGCTTGGCGGTCCCGGCGGGGATCTGGATGTCATACCCCTTCACAAAAGGCTCGGAGCCCCGGTCGGACTGAACTTCGTGCATGATGTACGTGGGGTCCAGCTCCTCCAGGAGCTTACCATCGGCGTAAACGTAGACCTGGGTGGGCCAGTCGGCCTCGGCAAAATAGACGGTCAGGGTCCCGCCGCCCAGGTCGCCCTCTACGGTGACCTCCCCGCCGCTCTCCACGCCGCTGGGGAACCAGGGGATGGGCCACTGGGGATCGTCGGGATAGACCGTAAACTCGTCCCAGACACAGATCTGGTCCGGGAAATAGGGGTGGATACCCAGGGCGATGCCGTGTCCGGCCATCAGCTCCAGCCACGCCAGTTGATCCTCGGGGGACCACATCGCGGCTGTGCTGTCAAAGACCAGCCTCTCCGGGTCAGCGGCCCAAATGGCGTCGGCGGCCCGGAAGAAATAGTCCGCGTAAGCGTCAAAATCCTCCTGGAAGCTGGGCATCCACTCGTTTATCAGCTCGAAGCTCAGGTACTTGGAGGGGATCCCGGCGTAGCGCTTGGCCAGCATCCCCCAAATGGCCACGAATTCCTCCCAGCTCTCCAGCGGCAGCTCGTCCAGGCGTTTTTCACCCACCCAGTTGCCGCCCCCGGAGTAGCCCGCGAAACCGTTGGGACTTAATTGCAGGTGGACGCCGTATTGGATGCACCAGGCCACAAGCCGGTCCAGATCCCGCAGCTGCTCCAGGTTCACCTGGTCCACCTCCTCGTTTTTGTAGGGGAATTTGAGGGTGTTGAAGTCGAAAAAGAGCTTGGTGAAATTGAGGCCGTTCTCCGCCAGGACCCGGACGTCGGATTCCTTGAAATGCCGGTAGCATCTCATCACATTTTTACTGATAGACATTCCCACGCCCCTCCAGTCGCCGGGGACGCTTGTCCGCGTCGCCTCGGGAAGATCGGAGGGCGCGGCCAAAAGCTCGGGGGTGATGATGGTCGTGTCATACGTCCCCGCGTCGTCAAAGGACACGTACTCCTCCGCGCCGATATAAATAGCCTCGTCGCTCTCGGCCCACACGGTGGCCGCCCGGATGGCCTCCCGGCACGTCACGTCCCGGCCGAAGCCGTAGGTCCAGGCGTCGTCGTGGGGGAAGATGTAGGTCATGTCCACCAGGGAGAGGTGGGTTTGCCCAAATCTCCGCAAGGTAAACATGGGCTCCGACTCAGGCTCCCACCAGTTAGGGTCCCGGTAGTCTTCCAGACCCTTGAACATGGGATATTCCATCCGGCAGCCCTCCCACCAGTCGAAAGACGGGTCCGGATCGATCGTCCGGGCCACATTCTCCCAGCCCATCTCCAGCCCTCCGTCCATATAGCCCAGGTCCTCATCGATCCCCATGGCGATATTGGCGGCAAGAAAAGCCGCCAGGGCCTCGTCCACCTGGACCGTCTCGTCGGAGGCGAGGGCCTCGGCGGCATTGTCCCGCCACTCGTCCACGGACTCCGGGTTGTGCCAGGCGATGATGTTCTCAATAAGCCCGCAAAGCTCCGACATGGTGACGATCTTATCCTGGTCCTCCCAGAGCTCCTCCGGCACGTAGCCGTAGTCCTTGGCCCGCCCCACCGCGTCCGGCGTGAACATGGCTCTGGCCCGCCAGAGGAGATTCACCACCTCCCCGCGCGTCATGACCGCGTCCGGCGAAAAGGCGCCGCCGCTCGCCACGATCCCCCGGGCCGCGGCCCAGCGAAGGGCGGGGAAAACCTCCGCGTCGGCGGGCACGTCGGAAAAGGCGGCGTCCGCCTGGATCTCGGGGCAGCCGGCCCTGCGCCACAAAAGCGTCACCGCCGCGGCGCGGGTGCAGGCTGCCTCCGGGCTCCAGCCCTCCCAGGTCACGCCCCGCTGCTCGGCCCACACAATGGCGTCCGGGCGCTGTTCCTCCGCCGGGGCGTCCGGGTCCCGGAGGATCCTCGTGGCCGGGGCCTGGAACCCCGCGGCGCGCCAGATAAGCTCCACCGCCTCCTCCAGGGTGCAGCTCTCCTCCAGGCCGGACTCGTCCCCGACGATCTCATATCTCTCCGCCCAGGCCAGGGCCTCGGCCTCGACGGGGCTTTCCGGCAGGGGACTGCCCGTCTCCGCCGGGACGGCGGCGCTCCCGGAGGGCGCCGTCGTGTTTTTCGCCGTCTCCGCCGGCCCGCAGGCGGTGAGGGCGAGGCTCAAAAGCATGGAAAGGGCGACGCAAACGCCGATAAGCTTCTTCATGGGACACCTCCTATTGAATTTAACTCCACTATACAGGATTCTCCCCAAAAAAGCAATCCCCGGCGCTCTTTGGATTTCCCGGTTTTCCTTGACAAAATCGGGGGTTGTGGTAAAATAGTATAGTTTATAAGTCTGTCTCAAGGAGGAGGGCGCGGGATGAGGACGGATGTGCTGGGGGTGGGGTTCGACCCCGTCACCATGGACGAGGCGGTGGAGCGGGGGATGGCTATGCTGGACACCGACGCGCCGGACTACGTGGTGACGCCCAACCCGGAGATCGTCATGACCTGCCGGGAGGACCCGGAGGCCAAAAAGGCCGTGGAGGCCGCGTCCCTGGTCCTGCCGGACGGCATCGGCGTCATCTACGGGGCGAAGATCTTAGGCCGGCCCCTGCCGGAGAAGGTCCCCGGCGCGGATTTTGCCCTGGCCATGTTCGCCCGGATGGCCAGGACCGGCCGGAGCGTCTACCTCCTGGGCGCGAAGCCGGGCGTTGCCGAGGCGGCGGGGAAAAACCTCGCTGAGCGCTTCCCCGGCCTTGTCATCGCCGGGACCGCCGACGGGTATTTTCAGGACGACGGGCCGGTGATCGACGCCGTGAATAAGGCCGCGCCGGACATGCTCCTTGTGTGCCTCGGCGCGCCCAAGCAGGAAAAATGGATGTACCGCAACCGGGACAAGCTGAAGGTCCGCCTGATGGCGGGGCTGGGCGGGTCCCTGGACGTCTACGCCGGCGTGGTGGAGCGCGCCCCGGAGTCCTGGCAGAGGCTGAATCTGGAGTGGCTCTACCGCCTGAAGCAGGACCCCCGCCGCATCGGGCGGATGATGAAGCTTCCTCATTTCATGGTCTGCGTCATGGGCCAGCGGATACGGGGAAAATAAAGGACAACAACGATTTTTTGACAGGAAAGGACCTGATCGTATGGTATACATTCTTCTGGCCGACGGCTTTGAGGAGGTGGAGGCGGTCACCCCCGCCGACGCTTTGCGCCGCGCCCGGGTGGACACCGCCCTCGTGGGCGTCACCGGCATGACTGTCACCTCCAGCCACGGGCTTCGCGTCGCCGCCGACGTGGCTTTGGCCGACATCGACCCCGCCGCCTGCGAGGCGCTCATCGTCCCCGGCGGTCTGCGGGGCGTACAGAACATCAAGGCCTCCCGCCCCGCTATGGCCGCCGTCAAGGCCGCTTTCGAGGCCGGGAAGCTCACCTGCGCCATCTGCGCCGGACCCACGGTCCTTGCCGAGCTGGGGCTTCTGGAGGGCAAAAGGGCCGTCTGCTACCCCGGCATGGAGGACGAGCTCACCGGCGCGGAGGTCCAACTCGGCGCGGCTGTCGCCGAGGACGGGACGCTCATCACCAGCCGCAGCGCCGGCACCGCCTGGGGCTTCGCCCTGGCCATCGTGGCGGCCCTGCGGGGGAGCGCGGCGGCGGAGAAGGTCGCCCGTGACGTCCACTATGATCACTACAAAGGTTGAGCTGCGGCAGCGCCTCAAAGCGCTGGAGCGGGCCATGACGGCGGAGGAAAAGGACGCCTCCGACGCCGCCCTCCGGGAGGGGTTCCTGCAGATCCCCGAGTACCGGGCGGCCCGGACGGTGCTCCTCTACGTGGGCACCGGCGCGGAGGTAGATACCCGGCCCCTTATCGAAAATGCCCTGGCCTCCGGCAAGCGTGTGGCCCTGCCGGTCATCGCCGGCCCCGGCGTCATGGAGGCCCGGGCCGTCACGGACCTCGACCTCCTCGTCCCCGGCCCCTACGGCATCCCCGCGCCGGGGCCCGACAGCGAGCTTGTCCCCCCGGAGGCGATGGACCTGATCCTCGTCCCCGGCATGGCGTTCACCGAGGACGGTTGGCGTCTCGGCCGCGGCGGCGGGTACTATGACCGGTACCTCCCCCAAACGAACGCCCTCACCGTGGCGCTGGCCCGGGATTTCCAGATGGTGGGCTACATCCCCGTCGAGCCCCACGACGTCCCCGTGGACGCCCTCGTCATCGACAGCGGAGAAGAGGAATAAGCCAAAGGCCCCCGAAGGGGCCCGGGCACATATGTCTTACGTTAGCAGCCGCAGCCGTTGCCGCAGCCGCAGCCGTTGTCGTTGCCGCAGCCGTTGCCGTTGCCGCCGCAGCAGCAGCAAAGGACGATGATGATGAGGATGATCCAGATGCAGGAATTGTTACCGCCAAAGCACATAGGTTGACTCCATTCCGCCGGGTTGCCGGCTGACTTGATTCCGTGTCCGCCGTGGGCGGACCGGCGATGACGTTGTCATCTGCGTCATACTATGCCCCCCAAGGCAAGGAGGTTCTTATGTCCGACAAAAACCAGGAGTTCTGGAAGGAGCTGATGGGCGAGGACTTCAAGGTGGACTTAGACCTGGACGCCCCGACCCCGAAGCCGGAGCCGGAAAAGCCCGCCGCCCCGCCGAAGGCCCCGGCTTCCCAACCGGAACCGCCGAAAAGTCCGGAACCGCCAGTACCGGAGACGCCCAAGCCGGCCTCCGGGTTCACCATCGAGTACGTCACCCATGACGGTACGCCGGAGGTCCGGGAGGAGACGCCCGAGCCCGCGGTGCCTGTCCCTGAAATTTCCTCCGAAATCCCCTTCGAACCCCCCTCTGAGCCTCCCCTGGGAGGCCCCTCCGAGACCCCTTCCACCCCCTTCGGACCCCCCTCCGAGGCGCCCCGGACACCCCTGTCACGGGCCCCTCAGACCCCCTCTCCGGAGCCCGTCCGGCCCCGTCCGGCGCAAAGCGCCCCGGCGGCGAAGGGAAAGGCCCGGGGGAAGAAGGACTTCGAGGTGGAGTTCGACTTTGACGCCGAGTACCCCGACGTGGACGAGAAGGCCCTGAAGCGGGGCCGCACCAAGCGGTCCGGGTGCCTCACGGGCATTTTGCTCTTCCTCTTCGTCATCAGCGTCAGCGCCGTGTTGGCGGTGATGGGCTGGAACTGGGCCACGGACGTGCTGGGCCTGGACGGCGACGGCACCCTCGTGGAGGTCACCCTTCCCCGGGACATCTTCCACGAGGAGACGCGCAAGGAGACGGACGAGGACGGAAACGAGACGGAGGTCACCGTCAACGTGGCGGATATCGACGCCGTGGCGGAGGAGCTTTACCAGAAGGGGCTCATCCGGTATAAGTGGCTTTTCAAGCTCTTTTCCGACTTCGCCCACGGCGACACCAAGGTCAACCCCGGCACCTACAACCTGAAGATGAACTACGACTACCGGGCCCTCATCAACGGCATGAACCCCCGCACCGGCCGGCGCAATACGGTGAAGGTCACCATCCCCGAGGGCTACACCATCACCCAGATCGCGGCCCTCATGGAGGAGAACAAGGTCTGCGCCGCGGAGGACTTCCTGGACGCGGTGGCCAACTCCGAATTCGACTACGATTTCCTGGAGGATACCACCTTGGGCGATCCCAAGCGGCTGGAGGGCTTCCTCTTCCCGGACACCTACGAATTCTACGAAAACGACGACCCGGACAGCGTCATCAAGCGCTTCCTCAACAACTTTAAGAACAAGTGGACCGACGAGGACGAGGATTTCATCAAGAAGGCCGGGGATCTGGGCCTCTCCGTCCGGGAGGTCATGATCGTGGCCTCCATGATCGAAAAGGAGGCCGGCAGCAACGACGAGCGGGACGATATCGCCTCCGTCATCTATAACCGCCTGGCGGACACCAGCGGCCGGCACGGCACCAACGCCTACCTCCAGATCGACGCCACCATCCGCTACGCCATCGCCGACACCGGGGAGGAGTTCTCCACCGAGATCGACAGTCCCTACAACACCTATCTGTACCCCGGCCTGCCCGTGGGGCCCATCGCCAACCCCGGCCTTGCCTCCATCCGCGCGGCATTGGACCCGGCGGACACCGACTATTATTACTACGCCCTGTCCAAGGCCGGCATCCACCGGTTCTTCACCAACCTCGACGCCTTCAACAAGTTCGTCCACTCCGACGAGTACGGCGGCTGAGAATCCACACGATCATAAGGAGAGTCACACCACATGAAACCTTACGGCTTAAACGAGCTTCGGGAGATGTTCCTGCGCTTTTTCGAATCCAAGGGCCACCTGCGCCTGCCCAGCTTCTCCCTCATCCCCCAAAACGACGCCTCGCTCCTGCTCATCAATTCCGGCATGGCCCCCATGAAGCCCTTCTTCACCGGGGAGCAGGAGCCGCCCCGCCACCGGGTCACCACCTGCCAGAAGTGCATCCGCACCGGCGACATCGAGAACATCGGCCACACGGCGCGGCACGGCACGTATTTTGAGATGCTGGGCAACTTCTCCTTCGGGGACTACTTCAAAAAGGAGGCCATCCCCTGGGCCTGGGAGTTTCTGACAAGCCCCGACTGGGTGGGTCTGGACCCCGCGCGGCTCTACCCCTCCGTCTTCGCCGGGGACGAGCAGACCCCCGCCGACGACGAGGCCTACGCCATCTGGCGGGACGTGGTGGGCGTGCCCGAGGACCACATCGTCCGCTTCGGCCGGGAGGACAACTTCTGGGAGCACGGCTCCGGCCCCTGCGGCCCCTGCTCCGAGATCTACTACGACCGGGGCCCCGAGTGGGGCTGCGGCAAGCCGGACTGCCACGTGGGGTGCGACTGCGACCGGTATATCGAGGTCTGGAACGTGGTGTTCTCGCAGTTTAACAACGACGGCGAGGGCCACTACACCGAGCTCAAGCAGAAGAACATCGACACCGGCATGGGCCTGGAGCGCCTGGCGTGCGTGTGCCAGAACGTGGCCAGCCTCTTTGACGTGGACACGGTGATGCGCATCACCAATAAGGTCAGCGCCCTCACCGGCGCGCACTACGAGGAAAGCCCGGAGAAGGACGTGTCCCTCCGGGTCATCACCGACCACATCCGTTCCGGCGTCTTCATGATCTGCGACGGCGTTCTCCCCTCCAACGAAGGGCGGGGCTACGTCCTGCGGCGGCTTCTGCGCCGCGCCGCCCGCCACGGGCGCTTGCTCGGCGTCACGGAGCCCTTCCTCTACGAGGTGGTGGACACTGTGGTGGAGGAGAACGAGGGCCACTACCCCGAGCTTGCCGAGCGCCACGACTACATCAAGCGGGTGGTCCGGGTGGAGGAGGAGAACTTCGCCAAGACCATCGACGCGGGCCTGCGCATCTTCAACGACATGCTCTCTTCCCACCAGGAGAAGGGCGAGAAGACCTTCTCCGGCGAGGACGCCTTCAAGCTTTACGATACCTACGGCTTCCCCATCGACCTTACCCGCGAGATGGTGGAGGAGCAGGGCATGACCGTGGACGAGGACGGCTTCAAATCCCAGATGGAGGCCCAGCGCCGGCGCGCCCGGAAGGCCCGGGAGGCCCTGGGCGACCTCGGGTGGGCCGGCGTGGAGTTCGGCAAGGACGTGCCGGAGACCAAATTTGTGGGCTACACGGAAAATGCCGTCTCCGACGCCAAGGTCGTGGCCCTGGTGGTGGAAAACGAGCAGGCCGAGGAGCTGATGCCCGGTGTGGAGGGCATCGTCGTCCTCGACAAGACCCCCTTCTACGCCGAGATGGGCGGCCAGGTGGCCGACCACGGCCGCGTTTTCGCCGACGGCATGACCTTCGAGGTCACGGACGTGCAGAAGAATAAGGGCGGCAAGTACATGCACTACGGCAAGGTCACTGAGGGCGTTTTAAAGCTGGGCGACACCGTCGCCGCCGTCATCGACATAGACCGCCGGGAGGCCATTCGCCGCGCCCACTCCGCCACCCACCTCCTGGACGCCGCCCTCCGGCAGGTCCTGGGGGACCACGTCCACCAGGCCGGCTCTCTCGTGGAGCCGGACCGGCTGCGCTTTGACTTCACCCATTTCGCCGGCCTCACCGGGGAGGAGCTTTTGAAGGTCGCCGACATCGTCAACCGTCAGGTCCTGGCGGGCCTGCCCATCGTCACCGAGGAGCTGCCCATCGAGGAGGCCAAGCAAAAGGGCGCTATCGCCCTCTTCGGCGAGAAATACGGCGACATCGTCCGGGTCGTCACCATGGGCGACGGCTTCTCCGTGGAGTTTTGCGGCGGCACCCATCAGGACAACACCGCCAAGGTGGGGCCCTTCCGCATCACCGGCGAATTCTCCGTGGCCGCCGGCGTCCGGCGCATCGAGGCCATCACGGGCCTTGAGTATTTCAAGGAAAACGAGCGGGTGAACCGCACCCTTCTGGAGGCGGCCAACGCCCTGAAGACCTCGCCCTTCGAGCTGGTGGACAAGCTGAGGGCCAATCAGGAGGAGATACGGCACCTGCATCACGACATCGAGACCCTCCAGGACCGCCTCCGCTCCGGCGAGATCGGCAGCTTCCTGGCCAGCGCCAAGAAGGTGGGGGATCTCCACGTGGTCACCGCCTCCCGCCCCGGCGCCAGCGCCGACGACCTGCGCAAGCTGGGCGACATGCTCCGCGACCGGGACAGCGCCGTCGTGGCGGTCATCGCCAGCGTGGACGGCGAAAAGCTCACCTTCCAGGCCGTCTGCGGCAAGGACGCGGTGGCGAAGGGCGTCAAGGCCGGCGACATCATCCGCGCCGTCACCGCCATCTGCGGCGGAAAGGGCGGCGGCCGCCCCGACTCCGCCATGGGCGGCGGCAAGGACGTCCTCATGCTGGACGACGCCCTCGCCAGCGTGGACAACTTCGTGGCGGAGAAGCTGGGAGTATGAGCACAAGGGAGGATCTAAAGCGCCTGCTGGCGCTGCCCATCGATCTGTCCGCCCTGGGGCTGGAGCAGGGGGAGCCGGAGCTGGTATCCTACTTCTGCACCCCCGTGGGGGCGGAGCTGGTGGGCGCTATCGGCTGTGACGGCATCCATTTCGTCCTCCTGCCGGGGGACGAGCGGGTGTTCTGCGTGGACCCCTCCATGGGGGAGGTCGGGACCTTCGTGCTGCCGGTGGGGGAGGACCTGCGTCAGTTCCTGTCCTTCGTGCTGTACTGTCGGGACGCCAACCCCATCTCCCAGATCTGGTGGATGACCGAGGAGCAGTTCCGGGACCTGCTGCGGGAGGACGCGGAGGCGTCCTGGCCGGGGTGCGAGGCGTTTTTCGCGAAGAAAGACGCGGCCCTGGCCGCCGTGACGGCGGCGTTCGACCTTAAGCCGGATGACCCCTTTGAAAAGGTCAAGGCCATGCAGGCCGCCTTCGACCCGTCCGTGTTGAGATTCTCCGATGAATATTACGACGTACTCGGTCTTGAAAGGGAGTAAATATCATGATGATCGACTTTTCCCACATTCCCGAGCAGCATATCGAGGGCTTCAAGGGCGGCGCGGGGCTTTTTGAGCCCCGGATGGTCACGGACGAACACAACAAGATCATGACCGCCACCCTCGCCCCCGGGGCGCACATCGGACTGCACACCCGCGAGGGGAACAGCGAGATCGTCTATATTCTGGAGGGCGAGGCCGTGATGGTCTGCGACGGGGAGCGGGAGCTTTTGCGCCCCGGCGACGTGAGCTACTGCCCCGAGGGGCACAGCCACAGTCTGCGGAACGAGGGGGAGAAGCACCTGCGGTTTTTCGCGGTGGTGCCGGAACACGGGAGGTAAGGCAAGCATCCCAAGCGGCTCCACATGTTTCCGATAAATCGCAACTGCCCGGTCCCAGAGCCCTCCCCGCAGGGCGGGGAGGGGCAGGGGTGAGGTGGGAGCCGAAGGGCTGCAATCGGCTGCGATGAACGCACCCTCCCACCTCATCCGGCGCCTGCGGGCGCCACCTTCCCCGCCCTGCGGGGAAGGCTAGGACGGGGGACGAGGGACGGGGGACGAGGGCTCGAATACCCCGCCGCTGCGGCGGCACCCCTTTTTCCGAAAAAGGGGTCGGGGGAATAAGGTTGCGGCTTCGCCGCGATTATATTCAATTGCGCCTCCGGCGCAATAAAATCGAGAATGCGCCGCAGGCGCAAACCTCTTAAAGCCCCCTCCTCGTAGGAGGGGGGTAGGGGGGAAGCGAGCGTGGGATGACTGCAGTGGTATCGATACGTTCGATCCCTCAGTCTCGCTTCGCTCGACAGCTCCCCTTACGAAGGGGAGCCTAAAAAAAGATGCGGCTTCGCCGCAATTTGAATTAATTGCGCCTCTGGCGCAAACCTCTTTAAAATCCCCCCACAAATTCAAAAAAGGAGCGATAATCATGTCTGACGTGCTCAAATACGACGAAAACTGCCTTTTCTGCAAGATCATCCGCGGCGACATTCCCTCCGCGAAGGTCTACGAGGACGACCTTTGCTATGCCTTCCGGGACATCAACCCCCAGGCGCCGACCCACATTCTGGTGGTGCCCAAGGTCCACATGCGGTCCGTGGCGGAGGTCAATCGGCACAACGAGGCCCTGGTGGGCCACATCTTCACCGTCATCGCCAAAATCGCGGCGGCGGAGGGGCTGGAGGGAGGATACCGGGTCATCTCCAACTGCGGCCCCGACGCCTGCCAGTCCGTGCCGCATCTCCACTTCCACATCCTGGGCGGCACGAAGCTGGGCGAGAGGATGGGTTGACCGATGGTCGTCGACCCTATCCCCTTTCGCCTGAAGGACGGGCGGGAGGCGGTTTTGCGCTGTCCTTCGCCTGAGGATGCCGAGGCGTTTTTGGAAAATTACCGCGTCTGCGTGGGCGAGACGCCCTATCTCAACCTGACCCCGGAGGAGGCCGACCGCTTTACCCTTGAGGAGGAGCGCCGGTTTATCGAGGGGTTCGGCTCGTCCCCGGACAAGCTGCTGCTCTGCTGTATCGTAGACGGGGTGCTTGCCGGGTCATGCGATATCGTTTTTCAGACAAATCTTAAAACCCGCCACCGGGGCGGCGTCGGCATCGCCATCCGGCGCCGGTTCTGGGGGCTTGGCATCGGCACGGCCATGTTCCACGCCGTGATAGAGTTGGCCAGGTCCCGCGAGGGCGTCGCGCAGCTGGAGCTGGAGTTTATTGAGGGCAACGCGCGGGCCAGGGCGCTCTATGAGAAGATGGGCTTTCGCGTCTGCGCCGTGCTCCCCGACGCCATAAGGCTCTCGGACGGGACGCTGCTCAACGAGTATAAGATGATTCGGAAGCTGTAAACTCCAAAGCGACTGCCATTTCCCTGTCAAAGCTGTTACAATCATAAAACCTTGACTATTTCAGGAGGTACACCATGAATAAAGGAAAATTCTACCTTTCCACCGCCATCGCCTACGCGTCGGGGAAGCCGCACATCGGAAACACCTATGAGATCGTGCTGGCCGACGCCATTTGCCGCTTCAAGCGAATGGAGGGGTACGACGTGTACTTCCAGACCGGCACCGACGAGCACGGGCAGAAGATCCAGGAGAAGGCCGAGGCCGCCGGCGTCACGCCCCAGGCGTTTGTGGACGGCACCGCCGGGGAGATAAAGCGCATTTGGGACCTCATGAACACCAGCTACGACCGGTTTGTGCGGACCACGGACCCCGAGCACGAGCGGAAAATTCAGGAGATCTTTGAGAAGATGCTGGCCTCCGGCGACATCTACAAGTCCAAGTACGAGGGTTGGTACTGCACGCCCTGCGAGTCCTTCTGGACCGAGAGTCAGCTTGTGGACCACAAGTGCCCCGACTGCGGGCGGGAGGTCAAGTGGGCCGAGGAGGAGGCGTACTTCTTCCGCCTTTCCAAGTACACCGAGCCTTTGAGAAAGTATATCGAGGAGCACCCAGACTTCATCCAGCCCGAGGCCCGGAAAAACGAGATGATCAACAATTTCTTAAAGCCCGGCCTCCAGGACCTGTGCATCTCCCGCACCAGCTTCACCTGGGGCATTCCGGTGAAGTCCGACCCCCGGCACGTGGTCTACGTCTGGCTGGACGCGCTCTTCAACTACGCCACCTTCCCGGGCTACGAGCCCAACGGCGAGAACGGCGAGCGGTACAAAAAATTCTGGCCGGCGGACGTCCACCTCATCGGCAAGGACATTTTGCGGTTCCACACCCTCTACTGGCCGGCGTTTTTGATGTCCATCGGCGAGCCGCTGCCGAAGCAGGTCTTCGGCCACCCGTGGCTTTTGATGTCCGACGGGAAGATGAGCAAGTCCAAGGGCAACGTCCTTTACGCCGACGACCTGGTGGACCTCTACGGCGTGGACGCGGTGCGCTACTACGTTCTCCACGAGATGCCCTTCGCCTCCGACGGTACCATGACCCACGAGCTGCTCATCGAGCGGATCAACTCGGACCTCGCCAACATCCTGGGGAACCTGGTCAACCGCACGGTGTCCATGCAGAACAAGTATTTTGACGGCATCGTGGGCGCCAACAACCATTTGGAGCCCGTGGACGCCGAGCTCATCGAGCTGGCGCTGGCCACCCCGGAGAAATGCCGGGAGAAGATGGACTCCCTCCACGTGGCGGACGCCATTGACGAGATCTTCACCCTTCTGCGCCGCGCCAACAAGTACGTGGACGAGACACAGCCCTGGGTCCTGGGCCGGTCCGAGGAGACGAAGCCGCGGCTGGCCACCGTGCTCTATAACCTTCTGGAGACGGTGCGCTTCGGCGCCACGCTCCTGCGCCCGTTCCTCCCGGACACCGCCGAAAAGATTTTCAAGCAGCTGAACCTCCCCGTCTCCGACTGGGAGAGCCTGGGGACCTTCGGCGCCATCAAGGAGGGCCACAAGCTGGGCGCGGCGGAGATCCTTTTCGCCCGCATCGATCCGGCGAAGAAGGCCCAGGAGATCGAGGCGTTCTACGCCGCCAAGAACCCCGCCCCCGCGTCCGACCCGGTGCTCCCGGACGTGACCATCGACGACTTCGCCAGGTGCGACATGCGGGTGTGCAAGGTTTTGAGCTGCGAGAACGTGAAAAAGAGCGACAAGCTCCTGCGCTTTACGCTGGACGACGGCTCCGGAAGCCCGAGGCAGATCCTCTCCGGCATCGCCAAATTTTATAAGCCGGAGGAGCTGGTGGGCAAGACCGTGGCGGCCATTTTGAACCTCCCGCCCCGGAAGATGATGGGCCTGGAGTCCAACGGTATGCTCCTCTCCGCCGTGAAGGAGGAGGACGGGCAGGAAAATCTCCATCTCCTGATTTTGGACGACGCTGTCCCCGCCGGCGCGAAGCTCTGCTGAAGAAACTGCCGCCGTCCCGGAATTTTTTCCGGGACGGCGGAAAAAGGGCTTGACAACGTCGTCAAAATCCTCTATAATAGCTAGGCTTGAACAAAATACAACTCAACCGGCATGGAGAAGTCGCGTAGCCCGGTCGAGCGCGCACGATTGGAAATCGTGTAGGGGTCAAAAGCTCCTCGAGGGTTCGAATCCCTCCTTCTCCGCCACCGGAAAAGCCGCCCGCTGGGCGGCTTTTCTGTTCGTAACGCTATTTTTCGCGAGGTGACATCATGTACATCCAATATAAGCTTCCTCTCACCCTCACGGACGGGAATTTCACCGAGGCCGGGGGCGTGAAGGCGTCCGCGCTTTTGCACGCCTTTCAGGAGATCGCCAAGGCCCACGCCACGGAGGCGGGGCTGGGGTTTGACGTGCTCATCGCCAAAAACCTCATCTGGGTCATCACCAAATCCCGCTTTCGCGTGCTGGAGCGGCTGCGCCCCGGCGTGCCCTACACCCTCCTGAGCTTTCCCCGCCGCACCGGGTCGCTCATCTATGACCGGGACTTCCACATCCTCTCCCCCGAGGGCGCGGAGCTGGTCACCGGCACCAGCCAGTGGTGCATCGTCAACGCCCTGACCCGCCACGTGGAGCAGACGGACCTGGATTTCGCGGGCGTCTACAACCCCGACCCCGCCATGCCCGAGGGCATTCCCCGCATCCGTCCCCGGGACCTGGAGCCCGCCGGCGTCCATACCGTCGTCCCCGCGGACCTTGACGAGAATGACCACACCAACAACTGCCGCTACGCCGACATGGCATTGGAGGTCCTGGGCATCGAGTCCGTCCGCGAGCTCACCCTGAACTTCGCCTCTGAGACGCGCCTGGGCGACACCATCGACCTCTACCGCGCCCCCGGCAACATCGCCGCCGCCAAGCTGGGCGACGCGCTGGTGTTTGCGGCGAAGGCGGAAGAGCTGGTTTGAAAGGCCGCTTTGCGGCCTTTCAATGCCAAGGGGCTTTCCTGCTGTTTTATGGCGGTGAGGAAGCGGCGGCGGGAAAGTGGATTATCGGGACTGTTCTGTTATCCAACGTTCGCTACCCCCCTGCCCCCCTCCTACGAGGAGGGGGCCCTAAGACGGGGGCGGGTGCGTTTGTTCGAAACCGTTCCGGTATCGCAACCTCTTTTGCCCCTCCTAGGTCGGGGTGGCGAGCAGCGCCGGGGTGGTTCCGAATTTGCATCCCTTTAGCCCCAGTTACGCTCCACGAGCTCGAATACCCCGCCGCTGCGGCGGCACCCCATCTCCGGCCTAAGAGCCGCCGCTACGCGGCGGTTGGCCTCCGAAACACGCCTGCGGGCGTAGTTTTTCCGAAAAAGGGGTCGGGGGAATAAGGAAGCGGCGCTTCGCGCCGCTTTTATAAAAATTGCGCCGCAAAGCGGCGCATCCTTTTTGAGCCCCCTCCTCGTAGGAGGGGGGCAGGGGGGAAGCGAAGGTGGGATGACAGAGCGGTCCCGATGACCCACAGGTGATTGAGGGGTTGTCCGAACCATACGAAAAAGGCCGCCCGGGTGGGCGGCCTGTGGGGGGTCATTCGGCGGTCGATGACAAATCGGTTTCGCCTGACGGCTCGCCCGTGTCCGGGTCCGGGTGGCCGGGGAGGGCGCTGCCGGCTTTGGGGATGAAGCGCTGGAGAATGGTGGCGGCCTCGGCGCGGGCGATGTTGGCCGCGGGCTGGAAGGTGTGGTCATCGAAGCCGAGGATGAGGCCGGTGTGGGAGGCCCAGCTGACGCTCTCCGCGGCCCAGTCCGGAATGGACTCGTGATCGGGGAAGACGGTGAGGTCCCCCCGGCCGGAGACATCGAGGCCGAGGTCGCCGCTCCAGCGGTAGATCATGGTGACGATCTGCGCGCGGCTCAGGGATTCCCCGGGCCGGAAGAGGT
Organism: uncultured Oscillospiraceae bacterium; assembly: GCA_947588605.1. Lineage (GTDB taxonomy): Bacteria > Bacillota > Clostridia > Oscillospirales > Oscillospiraceae > RUG626. Next base: position 67,402 of record CANPYK010000004.1, on the reverse strand, counting down.
CCTCCGCGCCGGAACCGTTGGTGATCTTATGCTCATAGGCCCAGTTGACGGCGGGGATGTACCACTCCTCCGTAAGGTCAATGAAGGGCGAGACGGCGTCCGTCTCCGGACGGCCGGCGGTGACCCACAGGGCGTAGATCATCTCCGCCCTGCTGGCGCCCTCCACGCCCCGGTAGAGGGGGGCGTCCCAATCCTGGAAGAGCTGGTTTTCGAAGCTGAAGATGACCGCGGAGGCGTACCACTCATTGCCCCGCACGTCCTCGTAAAGGGCGTACTGGCGCTGGGCCAGGCCCTCCAGGGCGTAGGGGCCGTCCAGGACGTAGGCGCTCCTGTCGTCGGTGCGGAAGAGGGCCTCGGTGTCCTCGGTGACGAAGTAGCGGGTGAGGGGCGCGAGGGCGGAGCCGGAGGGGACGACCTGCCCGGTGGAGGTGTCGATGACCTCGCCGGCCTCATAGACCACGGCGGCGCCGCCCTCGGTGAGAATAAAGCTCCCGCCCAGCCCCAGCGTCACGTCCCCCTCGCCGGCAAAGGCCTCCCGGCCGGCGGTGTAGGTGAGGACCCCCTCGCCCGTGGCGATGGCGTCCGCCCTGTCGTAGAGGGCGGCCAGGACCGTGTCCATAGTCTCCTGCCCCAGGGCCAGCAGGGCCTGGGTATATTCGTTGTCGGCGTACTCCCTGGTGATCAGCGGGTCGGCGGCGGTGCCGGCGTCGCCGGCGACGGCGCCGGTGAGGGCCGTCAGAAGCGTGAGGGCCAGGGCCGCGGCGATAAGCTTTTTCATGTTTCCTCCTTGTGGGACTGGTTCTCCGACATCCGGCCCCGCAGATAGTAGCCCAGCGTCAGGAGACTGTCGGACAGGTGTACGTTCTCCACGATGGTGTCGCCCAGGTCGGCGTCGATGTCGATCCCCGTGAAATTCCAGATCCCCCGCACGCCGTTGCGGGCGGCCAGCTCCGAGACATCCTTCACGAACTTCCGGGGGAGGGTGAGGACGATGACATCCACCGGGTTTTCCTTGAGATACCCCTCCAGGGCGTCGGATTCCAGGATCGACACCTCCGAGACGCGCCGGCCGATGAGGGCGGGGTCCGCGTCAAAGGCCGCCGTCACCTCCACGCCGCACTCGTCGAAGCGGAAGTTGGCTAAAAGCGCCCGGCCCAGGTTGCCCACGCCCACCACCACGGCCCGCAGCGTCTCGCCGATGCCGAGGACGGCGGCGATGCCCTCCCGGAGCTCCCGGACGCGGTAGCCGTAGCCCTGCTGGCCGAAGCCGCCGAAACAGTTGAGATCCTGTCGGATCTGGGAGGCCGTCAGTCCCATGGCGGAGCTTAGATCCCGGGAGGAGGTGCGCTCCTCGCCGGCCCGCTCCATGCCCGTCAGGCGCCGCAGATACCGCGGCAGCCTTCTGATGACGTTGGCCGAGATCCTGTATTTCATAGACCGGACGCCTCCCAAAGCAAACATCAAGCTTATCTTATCATATTGTGTCAAAAAAAACAAGACGGAAGATAAAAGTTCGGCCAAGGTTCTTCCTCCTATCAAGTTTTCTTCGGTTCCGCGGCCCGGAGAACTTGACAAACCCACTGTCCTGATATAAAATTATCGGTGGCTAACCCAAATTTGAACCGAGGCGAATGAAAAAATGTCTGAACGATTTGTTTACGCCGACAACGCGGCTACCACCGCCGTCAGCGACACCTGCGTCAAGGCCATGCTCCCGTACCTTCAGGACAACTACGGCAACCCCTCCTCCCTCTACTCCGTGGGCCGCAACGCCCACCGGGGCCTGGACGAGGCCCGCGCCAAGGTGGCAAGGTGCCTCAATGCCGAGCCCAATGAGATCTACTTCACCGGCTGCGGCACGGAGTCCGACAACTGGGCCCTCAAGGGCATCGCGGAGGCCAAGGCCGCCAAGGGACGCCACATCATCACAAGCTCCATCGAGCACCACGCCATCACCCACACGCTGGACTGGCTCAAGAAGAAGGGCTATGAGGTCACCTACCTCAAGGCCGACGCTCTCGGCGGCATCGACCTTGCCGAGCTGGAGGCCGCCATCCGGCCGGACACCATCCTCGTGAGCATTATGATGGCCAACAACGAGATCGGCACCATCCTGCCGGTCGCCGACATCGGCCGTATTTGCCATGAGCACGGCGTTCTCTTCCACACCGACGCCGTCCAGGCCGCGGGCCACATCCCCATCGACGTGAAGGCCATGAACATCGACATGCTCTCCATCTCCGGCCACAAGTTCCACGGCCCCAAGGGCGTGGGGGCCATGTATATCCGGAAGGGCGTCCGGGTCCCCCAGCTTCTCCACGGCGGCGGGCAGGAGCGCAACCAGCGCTCCGGCACCGAGAACGTCCCGGAGATCGTGGGCATGGCCGCGGCGCTGGAGGAGGCGGTCCGGAACCTCCCGGAGACCATGCCCCGCGTGGCCAAAATGCGCGACCGGCTCATTGAGGCCTTCAAGGACATCCCCTACTCGCGCCTCACCGGCGACCCGGTGAACCGCCTTCCCGGCATCGCCAGCTTCGTCTTTGAGTGCGTGGAGGGCGAGAGCCTGGTTTTGAGCCTGGACCACGAGGGCATCTGCGCCAGCTCCGGCTCGGCCTGCTCCTCCGTGAGCCTGGACCCCAGCCACGTCCTCCTGGCCATCGGCCTTCCCCACGAGGTGGCCCACGGCTCCCTGCGCCTCTCGCTCACCGACACCACCACGGACGAGGACATCGACTATATCATCGAAAAGCTCCCGCCCATCATCGAGCGCCTGCGCTCCATGTCGCCCCTGTGGGAGGACCGGCTGAATGGAAAATTTTAACGAGCTCCAGCGGGAGGTCCTGCGGCTGAAAAAGGAGAAAAACGCCCTCGTTTTAGCCCACTACTACGTGCCCCTGGAGGTCCAGGACGTGGCGGACGCCGTCTGCGACTCCTTCGCCATGGCCCAGAAGGCCGCGAAGGCCGAAAATGACATCATCGTCATCTGCGGCGTGCGGTTCATGGGGGAGAGCGCCAAGCTTTTGTCCCCGGACAAGACCGTCCTGCTGCCCAGTCCGGACGCCGGCTGTCCCATGGCGGACATGGTGACGCCGGAGGACGTGCTGCGCCTGCGCTCTGAGCACCCCCGCGCCAAGGTCATGTGCTACGTCAACTCCTCCGCCGCCGTGAAGGCCGTCTCGGATGTGTGCTGTACCAGCTCCTCGGCCCTGCGGATCGCGAAAAATCTCGACTGCGAGGAGATCATCTTCGTCCCGGATAAACATCTGGGCTCCTTTGTGGCCCGGCACGTGCCGGAGAAGACGTTCTGGCTCCACCCCGGCTTCTGCCCCACCCACCACAAAATAAGCGAGGCGGACGTTCTGGCGGCGAAAAAGGCCCACCCGGACGCGGAGTTCGCCGTCCACCCGGAGTGCGGGGAGGACGTGGTCAAATACGGCGATCTGGTGGGCTCCACCGCCGAGATCCTGAATTTCGCCCGCAAGACCGACGCCCCGGAGATCCTCATCGGCACGGAAAGCGAGATCGTCTTGCGCCTCCGCCGGGAGCTGCCGGAGAAGAAGATCTACGGCGTGGGCAGCTCCTTCGTCTGCCCCAACATGAAAAAGGTGACCCTGGAGGCGCTTTACGAGTGCCTGCGGGACGAAAAAACCAAGGTCGAGCTGCCCGGGGACGTGCTTTCCGCCGCCCGGGTGAGCCTGGACCGGATGGTAAATTCTTAAAGGAGGTACACCATGTATTCCGAAAAGGTCATGGACCACTTCACCAACCCCCGCAACGTGGGCGAGCTGCCCGACGCCAACGCCATCGGCCAGGTGGGCAATCCCGTCTGCGGCGACATCATGAAAATCTATATGAAGATCGAAAACGGCATCATCGAGAAGGTCAGCTTCAAGACCTTCGGCTGCGGCGCCGCCATCGCCACAAGCTCTATGTCCACGGAGCTTGTGAAGGGCAAGTCCATCGAGGAGGCCCTGAAGCTCACCAACAAGGCCGTCGCCGAGGCCCTGGACGGCCTGCCCCCCCAGAAGCTCCACTGCTCGGTTTTAGCCGAGGAGGGCATCCGCGCGTGCCTCGCCGACTACTACAAGCGCCAGAACATCCCCCTCCCCCCCGAGCTTCGCGACGCCGACTGCGACGGGTGCTGCGATACGTGCGGGAAGAATCTGGCGTAAAAGGCCTGACGGCCTTCCAAGCCAAGGGGGAACGTGCGATTTTTTCCGACGTACACGCCGCCGGAAAAATGGCTCGATGAGGGGTACGCACGCTTTCTCTTGCCCCTCCTACGGAGGGGTGGCCGAGCGAAGCGAGGCCGGGGTGGTTCCGTTTATCGGAACCGTTCCCGTCACACAACGTAGCGCGGGCGGGTTTGGAACCCGCCCCTACACAGGATATGGGAGGTTATCCCATTCAACCGACGCCGGAGGTTATCGAAACGCGGGCCGCCAGGAGTGGCGGCCCCTACGGCGTTGACTGAAGGTAATATGGAAGCAGTAGGGGCGGGTTCTAAACCCGCCCGTTCCTTTTGGGTTTCAAGCCGGTTCTACACCGTCAGTGTCCCCGCGTCGGTTTCCAGCAGGAGCAAAATGCGCTCCTCCGCGCCCGATCGGGCGTTGAGGTAGACGAGGGCGTGCTTGCCCTCCGGGGTCTTGCAGAGGTACTCCTCGCACAGGACCTCGTTCTTGCCCGGCGTGGGGATGAGGGCGGGGCGGTGGGACTCCACGGTGAGGGCGGGGGAGAGGGTCACGGCGTCGGGGTCGAAGGAGACGGCGGGCAGGTCCCGCTTTGTGTGGTTCATGAGATACCCCCGGGCCTCCAGGCCCGTGACCGCGCCGGTGTCCAGGGCCACGGTGACCTTCACAAGGTCGGGATAGCACAGCACGCCGTCCTGCTCATAGGCGAAGTTGGCCATAAGCTCGCCGCCCTCGGCGGTGTAGTAGGTGGACGTCATGTGGTCAAAGCCGTGGTCGGCGAGGAACGCCCGGGCGGTACGCAGGGCCTCCTCCGGCGTCACGTCCCCCTCGGCTGTCTCTCTGGCCGTGCCGTACCAGACCACCCGGCCGCCGGCCTTCGTGACCTCCAGCGTCCGCGTCTCATTGCCGTTCTGGCAGGTGAGGACGTAGACGGGCATGGCGTCCTCCTCCCGGAGATAGAGGACCGTGAGCTTGCTTTCCTCCACCCCCAGGAATTTGGCCGCCGCCTTTTTGGCCTCGTCCTCGCCGACCTCCGGAAGGCCGGCGAGCGCCTGAGGCTTCAGGCCCTCGATGTGCTGGGAGAAGGGGCCGTCGTAGATGAGGGAGGGCATCTCGGGAAGGTCCGTCTCCATGTCCTTGAAGCTCGCGGCAAAGCCGGTGTCCACCAGCTTGTCCTCCGCGCCGGCGATGGTGTCCTCGGCGCGGTCCAGCTCGGCGGTGCTGATGTCCCCGGCGATGAGCCGCGCGGACAGGTCCGCCAGCGTTCCGGCCACCTGTCCGGCGCTTTCGGAGAGGGCCGTCAGGGCCGTTCTGGTCTCCTCGTCCAGCCCCTCGCCGCGAGCCCCCATGCGGCCCAGGTACGAGAGGTAGTCGCCGGTCTTGGCCAGGAACGCCGCCGTGTGCTCCAGCTCAATGTTCCCGTAGGGGAGGCTGGCGATGGCCTGGGAGGCGGCGGCGCAGTGGGCGTACCCCTCGGCGCACAGGTCGCTGACCATGGTGGGCGTGGCGGCGCAGAGGGTCTTCTGGAGGGACGCGTCCAGCGCCCCCACGGCGTCGGCCAGCTCCACGAAGGCGTGGTCATAGCCGACGGCCACCGTCCGGCGCAGGGCGGTCTTCTCCCGCTCGCTCCGCCACAAAAAGCCGCCCATGACCGCCACCGCCGCCAGGGCGTAGACGATGATGAGCCGTCCGGTTTTCTTGGAATACCACATAAAAACACCCCTTTTGCCCTAGCTTTGGCGCAAAAGGGGTGCGTTACTCTTTGAAAAATTATGAAAGCTTGGCAATCGCGGCCTTCACCCGCGTAAGGCACTCGCTCTTCCCCAAAATCCGCGCGATCTCCACCGCGCCGCCGGGGGTGACGGCCTTGCCCGTGAGGGCGATGCGCAGGGGCCACATGAGCTTGGCGTTTTTCACGCCCTGGGCCTCGGCCATGTCCGTGAGGAGCTTCAAAAGCGTCTCGTCGTCCCAGGACTCTACCGCCTCCAGCGCCGGGAGGAGCTTTTGAAGCGTCTCCAGGGAGCCGGGAATGTCGGTCTTGGACTTTTTGTGGACGTAAAGCTCCGGGGAATAGTCCGGCACCGCGTCGAAGAAGTCCACCTTCTCCGGGATGTCCGAGAGCTTTTCCGTGCGCTGCTGCAAAAGCGCCGCCACCGCCGAGACGTCCACGGACGGGCTTTTCACGCTCTGGCGGATCCACGGTTCGGCCACGCGGGCGAAGTCCTCCGGCGCCATAGCCCGGATGTACTCGGCGTTGAAGTAGGTGAGCTTCTGGATGTCGAAGACCGCCGGGGATTTGGAGACGCCGTGGAGGTCGAAGACCTCCGCAAGCTCGGGAAGACTGAAGATCTCCCGTTCCCCGCCGGGGGACCAGCCCAGCAGCGCCACGTAGTTCACCACCGCCGGGGTGAGATAGCCGTCGGCGATCAGGTCCTCGTAGCTGGGGTCGCCGTGGCGCTTGCTCATCTTCCGCGCCGCGCCGGTCTCACGGTCCGTCACCATGACGGAGGAGCAGTGGACGTAGGTGGGCACCTCCCAGCCGAAGGCCTCGTAGAGCAGGTTATACTTGGGCGCGGAGCTCAAATATTCCGCCCCCCGCACCACGTGGGTGATGCCCATCAGGTGGTCGTCGATGACGTTGGCGAAATTGTAGGTGGGCAGGCCGTCGGATTTTAAGAGGATCTGGTCCTCCAGCTCCTTATTTTCCACGGTGATGTCGCCGTAAACGGCGTCGTGGAAGGTGGTGGAGCCGGCGCGGGGCATTTTCTGGCGGATCACATAGGGCTCCCCGGCGGCGGCGCGGGCGTCCGCCTCCTCCGGCGTGAGGGCGCGGCAGGGGTCGTCCCCCCGATCGAAGTTCCCGGTGTCCTCCTCGGAGGCGGCCTTTTCGCAAAAGCACCGGTACGCCGCGCCCTTCTCCACCAGGAGCTCGGCATACTCCTTATAAAAGCCCCGCCGCTCGGTCTGGATATACGGCCCCACGGGCCCGCCTACGTCCGGCCCCTCGTCGTGGTCAAGCCCGCATTCCTGAAGCGTCCGGTAGATGACGTCCACCGCCCCCTCCACGAGCCGCCCCTGGTCCGTGTCCTCGATGCGCAAAATGAATTTTCCCCCGGCGTGCCGGGCGATGAGCCAGGTATAGAGCGCCGTGCGCAGATTGCCCACGTGCATATACCCCGTGGGGCTGGGCGCAAACCGCGTCCGTACCCCCTCCCGCGGGATCCGCGCCTCCATGGCGTCCAGCCACTCTCTGTCAGGCATAAGAAAACCTCCGTTTTGATTGTCTACCCCTTAATATATCCCATCGGGCTTTAAAATTCAAGATGATTGTGGTATAATATCGGGAAATGGACCCTCAACCACGGCAAAAGGCCGCGGCGGGGAAAGGTTTGCGGTTTCGCCGCAGATTTATATTTCCCACCCGCCCGCCCCCGCCGCCGCACGAACCACCCCGGCCTCGCTGCGCTCGGCCACCCCTCCGTTGGAGGGGCTAAAGTGACGTACTCTCTTGCCCCTCCAACGGAGGGGTGGCGCGTAGCGCCGGGGTGGTTCCGTCTATCCCGCCACTCAAATAATCGCACCCGCCCCCATCTCAGAGCCCTCCCCGCAGGGCGGGGAGGGGGAGGGGTGAGGTGGGAGCCGAAGGGCTTTGAGCGGTTTCGATGAACGCGCCCTCCCACCTCATCCGGCGCCTGCGGGCGCCACCTTCCCCACTTTGTGGGGAAGGCTAGGACGGGGGACGAGGGACGAAGGCTCGAATACCCCGCCGCTGCGGCGGCACCCCTTTTTCCGAAAAAGGGGTCGGGGGAATAAGGATGCGGCTTCGCCGCGCTTATATTTAATTGCGCCTCCGGCGCAATAAAATCGAGAATGCGCCGAAGCCGCAAACCTTTTTCGCCCCCTCCTCGTAGGAGGGGGGGCAGGGGGGCAACGAGCGTGGGACGACGCGTATACCCCCCGAACTCCCGCGCCCACCGTCTACTTTACCCACTCCACCCACTCCAGGAGGTGACACGCCATGCTCTTATCCGCCACGCGGTATCTGATCCCCGCGCTGGGGGCTGTGATCCTCCTGCGGTGCGGCGTCTTTCTGCTCAGCGCCCGCCGGACGGCGGAGGTGTGGGGGTGGCTGGAGCTTGGCAATGGCACGCGGGTGGAGCTGGCCCATTGGGAGAACATTGTGGGCAGGGCCCGGTCCGCCGACGTGGTCCTGCCCTACAAGTCCGTCTCCCGGACCCACGCCGCCCTTCTGAGGGACAGCGCGGGGCGGTGGACCGTCCGGGACCTGGACTCCAGGGCCGGCGTGAAGCTCCGGGGCAAGGCCCTGGACGGCCCCGCGCCGGTGCGCACCGGCGACGCCCTCGCCTTCGGCGGGGCCAAATGCGTTTTCCACGCCGCCACGGCACGGGAGGAGCGGGACCGGGCCCAGGCACGGCGGGACGGCCGGGCAGGGCTCCACAGCACCGTCAGCGTTCTCCTGCTCACCGCCTTTGTGGTCCTGGTGGCGGCCCAGCATCTCCTCACCGGCGCGGGAGCGGCGGTGGCGGCGGCCTTCGGGGGGCTTCTGGCGCTCCTCTGGGGCAGCTACGCCGTCACCCGCGCCCTGCGCCGCACGGGCTTTGAGGTGGAGACGCTGGCGTTTATGCTCACGGCGGTGGGCTTCGGCGTGTGCGCCACCTCCGACCCCGGCGCCCTTTGGAAGGAGCTGGCCTTCCTGGCCGCCGGCCTCGTCCTCTACTTCCTCATCGGCACATATCTGCGCGACGTGGGCCGCGCCCGGAAGCTCAGCGTCCCCATGGCCGCCGCCGGCATCGCCCTTCTCCTGGTGAATCTCCTCACCGCCAAGAGCATCTTCGGCGCGAAAAACTGGCTGGAGGTGGCGGGCATCTCCTTCCAGCCCTCGGAATTCGTCAAAATTTGCTTCATCTTCGCCGGCGCGGCCACGCTGGACAGGCTCTTTACCCGCCGGAACCTCCTCCTCTTTGTGGGCTTTGCCGCCGCCACGGTGCTGTGTCTGGCGGCCATGAGCGACTTCGGCACGGCGGCGGTCTTCTTCGTCACCTACATCGTCATCGCCTTTATGCGCTCCGGGAGCTTCGCCACGGTGGTGCTGTCCCTGGCCGGGGCGGGCTTCGGGGCCTTTTTGGCGGTGACGGCGCGGCCCTATATCCTCCGGCGCTTCGCTGCCTGGGGGAACGCCTGGGCCGACCCCTCCGGCGGCGGCTACCAGCAGACCCGCACCATGGCCGCCGCGGCCTCCGGCGGGCTCTTCGGCCTGGGCGGGGGACAGGGGCGGCTTTACAAAATTTTTGCCGCCGACACGGACATGGTCTTCGGCATCGTCTGCGAGGAGCTGGGACTGGTGACGGCGATCTTATGCGTCCTGGCGGTGCTCCTGCTGGCGCTCTTCGCCGTCCGGGCGGCGGGCTCGGCCCGCAGCACCTTCACCGCTATCGCCGCCTGCGCGGCTGTGACGGTGATGCTCACCCAGCTGGCGCTGAACGTCTTCGGCTCTGTGGACCTCCTGCCCTTCACCGGCGTCACCTTCCCCCTTGTCTCCCGGGGCGGCTCCAGCCTCATCGCGACCTGGGGGCTCCTGGCCTTCGTCAAGGCCGCCGACGCCCGGCAGGACGCCAGCTTTACCGTCCCCGCCCCGCCCCCACCCGCGCGCTGGCGCGGACGCGGAAAGGAGGAGGAAGCATGAAAAAGGTGCGCTCCCGCGCCACGCTGGCGGCGATTTTGGCCCTGGCGATCCTGGCGCTTCTGGGCGTCTTCGTTTTCCGCTTCGTCACCCGCGGCGGGGCGTGGGCGTCCTTTGTCTCCAACCCGGACGCTTACGCGGGCGGCGCCCTGCGCGCCGGAACGGTCACCGACCGGAACGGGGAGGTCCTGTACGCCGCCCGAAACGGCGCGGCGTCCTACGCCGCCGACGGGCTCACCCGCCGCGCCACGCTCCACGTGGTGGGCGACCGGAGCTATAAGATCGGCGCCGGCGTCATCTACCGCCACGCGGACCTGATCCTCGGCTGGGACCCGGTGAACGGTCTCTGGGACCCGGCGGGGGAGGGCGGGACATTGGCCCTCTCCGTTGACGCCGGCCTCCAGCGGACGGCCCTGGAGGCCCTGGGGGACCGGGCCGGGGCCGTGGCGGTGATCGACTACACCACCGGCGAGCTCCTCTGCGCCGTCTCCGCCCCCACCTTTGACCCGGACGCCCCGCCGGAGGACGTGGAGAGCCTCCCCGGCGTCTATTTGAACCGCGCCCTCTCCGCCGCCCTCACCCCCGGCTCTACCTTCAAGCTGGTGACGCTGACGGCGGCCATCGAGTGCCTGCCTGACCTCTACGACCGGGACTTTTCCTGCGCCGGCGAGCTTTCTGTCGGCGGCGGCAAGGTCACCTGCCCCCGGGCCCACGGGGACATGAAGATCGAGGACGCCCTGGCCTCCTCCTGCAACTGCGTCTTCGCCTCCCTGGCCCTGGAGCTGGGCCCGGAGACCATGGCCCGGTACGCCGAAAAGCTGGGCCTCACCGCCCGCCATGACATCGACGGCCTGTTTTCTGCCGCCGGCCGGTACGACGCGGCCAAAGCGGGGAGCCTGGACCTTGCCTGGTCCGGCGCGGGACAGTATCACGACCTGGCCTGCCCCGTGGCCATGGCCCGCCTGTGCGCCGCCATTGCCCATGACGGCGCGGCCCCGGCGCTCACCATGCTTCTGGGCAAAACCGGGGATTTTGAGGAGCTCATGTCCCCCGAAACCGCCGAAAAGCTTGACAAGGCCATGGACTACTGCGTCCGCCGCACCTACGGCGCGGACAATTTCCCCGGCCTTCCCCTCCACGCCAAATCCGGCACCGCCGAGACCGGCGCGGAAAACCCCACCGCCTGGTTCGTAGGGTACCTGGCCGACCCCGACCACCCCTACGCCTTCGCCGTGGCGATCGAAAACGCCGGCTCCGGTGCCTCCCAAGCCGCCCCCGTCGCCAACGCCGTCCTCCAGGCGGCCGTGGGGAATTGACGCGGCGGGGGAGTAGTTGGGACGAATACGGATTGTCGGGACCGGTCCGTCAACCAACGCTCGCTGCCCCCTGCCCCCCTCCTACGAGGAGGGGGCCCTGAGACGGGGCGGGTGCGGGTTATCGGGACCGCTTCCGTCACGTAACGTGGGCCGGGCGGGTTTAGAACCCGCCCCTACGGGGAATGTGGAAGGTTATCCCATTCAACCGACATGGGAGGTCACCGAAACGCGGGCGGCCAAGAGAGGCCGCCCCTACGGCGTTGACTGGACGCATTTTGCACTGTAGGGGCGGGTTCCAAACCCGCCCGTCCCCTCGTCCCCCCGTCCCCGCCGCGCGGGCAAATCAAAACCGCGGCGAAGCCGCAACCTTTTTCGCCCCCTCCTCGTAGGAGGGGGGTAGGGGGGCAGCGAGCGTGGGAGGACAGAGCCCTTCCGGCGTTTCACGCCACCCCCCCAATTTCCCCCTTCCCAACCTGCGCGACACGTGCTATACTACAGAAAAACGCCGGAAAAGGAGAGTACCTTGGAGAACAACGCACCGGAACGCGCCGTGCTGGTGGGGCTTTGCGCTGACAGCATGGAGGAGCGCGAGAGATCGACGGACATAACGCTGGACGAGCTGGAGGCCCTTTTGGAGACCGCCGGGGGCGTCAGCGTGGGCAAGATCCTGCAAAATAAGCGCGCGCCGGACCCCCGGAGCTTCATCGGCGAGGGGAAGGTCCGGGAGGTGAAGGAGCTTCTGGAGGCCAACGAGTGTACGCTGGCGGTCTTCGACAACGAGCTCTCCCCCTCCCAGCTGCGGGCGCTGGAGGAGGACCTGGGCGTCCACGTGCTGGACCGCTCCCAGCTCATCCTGGACATCTTCGCCGCCCGCGCCCGCACGAGAGAGGGGCGCTTGCAGGTGGAGCTTGCCCAATATAACTACCTCCTGCCCCGCCTCACCGGCATGTGGACGCACCTTGTGCGCCAGACGGCCTCCGGCGGCAAGAGCCCCATCGGCACACGCGGCCCCGGCGAGACGCAGCTGGAGACGGACCGCCGCCACATCCGGCGGAAGATCCAAAAGCTGGAGGAGGAGCTGGAGGACGTCCGCCGCGTCCGCTCCACCCAGCGCAGGGCCCGGGAGAAAAACGGCGTCCCCGTCGTCGCCCTGGTGGGCTACACCAACGCCGGGAAGTCCACGCTCTTAAACCGCCTCACCGGCGCGGGGATCGAGGCCAACGACCGCCTCTTCGACACCCTGGACACCACCACCCGCAAGCTCGTTTTAGCCCCCGGGTCCGAGGCACTGCTGTCCGACACCGTGGGCTTCATCCGCAAGCTCCCCCACCACCTGGTGGAGGCCTTCAAGGCCACCCTGGAGGAGCTTTCCTTCGCCGACGTGCTCATCCACGTCATCGACGCCTCCTCCCCGGAGCGCGAGGCCCAGGTGGACGTGGTCCGGCGGCTCATCGCCGAGCTTGGCGCCGAGGGCACGCCGTGCATCGACTGCTACAACAAATCCGACCTCTGCCCGGACCCCGCCGGGATCCCGCGCAAAGCAAACGCCGTCGCCATCTCCGCCAAAACGGGGGAAGGGACCGACCGGCTCCTTGTCATGCTCACGGAGATCCTGGGCCGGGGCCAAAAGCGCGTCACCCTGACCCTCCCTTACGCCGCCGGGGCGCTGCTGGACACCCTCCACCGGGAGGCCCAGGTCCACGCCCTCTCCTATACCGACGCCGGCATCGTGGCGGACGTCACCGTGAGGCCCGACCTGTGGCCCGCGGTCCGGGACTACGTGGGGTGAGACCATGTCCGACTATCTGCTCCCCGCCGGCTTCGGCGAAGTTGAATATACGGAAAAGCGCTCCCGCTTCATCGGCCGCGTCTGGCCGGTGGAGACGGAGGCCCAGGCCCTGGAGCACCTGCGGGAAACCAGGGAACGCCACTGGGACGCCAGCCACAACGTCTACGCCTACTCGGTGCGCTCCACCGGCGCCACACGGTTTTCCGACGACGGCGAGCCCTCCGGCACCTCCGGGATGCCGGTGCTGGACGTCTTCCGCAAGGCGGGCATCCAGGACTTCTGCTGCGTGGTGACCCGCTACTTCGGCGGCATCCTTTTAGGGGCGGGGGGCCTTGTGCGGGCCTACTCCAAGGCCGCGTCCCTGGCGCTGGAGGCGGCGGGGCGGGCGCGGATGACCACGCTTTACGACGTCAGCCTCATCTGCTCCTACCCCCAGTACGAGCGCCTGCGCGCCGAGCTTCCCCGCTTCGAGGCGCGCGTGGAGAAAACGGACTTCGGCGCGGACGTGGAGCTGACGCTGTCCATGACGCCGGAAAGCTTTGAAAAATTCCTCCCCCGCGTCACCGAGCTCACCGCCGCCACAGCCCTCTGCGAGCTCACCGGCCAGAGCCTCCGGCCTGTAAGGGTGGAGGCATGAAAGGAACCGCCATGAAAAAAAGTCTCTCCATACTCCTGGCCCTGGTCCTGCTCCTCTCTCTCGCCGCCTGCGGCGGGGAAGGGGACAAGTCCGGGACCGGCGACTCCGTCTCCACCGACTATTCCGCCGCGGAGCTGGCCGCCGCCCTCATCCTCAGCCAGACGGACAGGCCGGATTTTTACTATGTGACGGAGGACGACTCCGTCTTCTCCGCCTACGCCGTCCTCTACCTGGGGGAGGAGCTGGCGGACCAGGTCCGCTCCGGCGTCATCTGCTACCCCATGGGGCCCTTCGCCAGCGAGGTGGCCGTTTTTGAGCTGGGGACAAGGAACGCAAAAGAGGCCCCGGAACCCATGGCCGACTACCTCACGACCCGCGTGGCGGCCTTCTTCGGCTACGCCCCGGAGGAGGCGGACCTGGCCGAGGCCGGCCAGGTGCGGGTCCTCGGGCGCTACGCGGTGCTCTTCATCCTGGAGGACCGGGACGCCGCCGACGAGGCCCTGGACGAGGCCTTTTCCGAGGATCCCCCCACGCCGCCGGACCTCGACGACTGCGCCGCGCCCCTGGCGGACCTGGAGGAGCCGGACGACGAGCCGGACGATCCCACGCAGCCCCTCCCCACGGAGTCCGCGCCCACCGAGCCCGCCGACACCCGGCCCACGGATACCGAGCCTCCCCGGACCGAACCGCCTCAGACAGACCCTGTCGACACGGAGCCTCCCCAGACGGAGCCTCCCCAGACCGAACCCGTCCCCACGGAGCCGGACGAGTACGACCACGACAAGGTCCTCGCCGCCCTTCAGGGGACGCTGGACCCCGCGTCCCTCCGACCGAAAAACCGGGCGGTGTACGACGCGGTGACCCGCGTTTTCTCTGAGATCCTCACCCCGGATATGACGGACTACGATAAGGAGCTGGCCGTCAACGACTATCTGGTGTTCCACGCCGAGTACGACCCGGCGGAGCTGACCACCGGCCCCGTCGGCGTCCCTGACCCGGACCACGACAGCCCCTACGGCCTTCTTGTGAAGGGCGTGGGCATCTGCCTGGGCTACGCCACGACCTTCCAGCTCATGATGGACGCCCTGGACATCCCATGCCTCACCGTCCACGGCTTCGCCTACGGCTCGGACGAGCACGCCTGGAACCTGGTGGAGCTGGAGGGCGACTGGTACGCCGTGGACGTCACCTGGAACGACCCGGTCTTCACCGGCTGGCAGCCGGACATGATCATGCGCCTTCGCTATGCCCACCTCTACTTCAACGTCACCGACGAGTTCCTCCGTGAGACGGAACACATCTGGACCCAGAACGTCCCGGAGGCAAAGGGAACGAAATACGCGTACCACGGCTAGTTGACCTCCCCCCTGGGGGAGGCGGCGCGCAGCGCCGGAAGGGTCCGCGCGGCGGCGGGAAAAGGTTTGCGGCTTGCGCCGCAGGTTTTGATTCCCGCCCGCCCGCCCCCGCCGCCGGAACCACCCCGGCCTCGCTGCGCTCGGCCACCCCTCCGTAGGAGGGGCTAAAGGAAGCGCACAGGTAATCCAGCCCCTCCCAGGTCGGGGTGGCGCGAAGCGCCGGGGTGGTTCCGTCTATCTGACCGCTCAAACAATCGCACCCGCCTCCGACTCAGAGCCCTCCCCGCGGGGCGGGGAGGGGGAGGGGTGAGGTGGGAGCCGAAGGGCTGCAACCGGTTTCGATGAACGCACCGACCTCATCCGGCGCCTGCGGGCGCCACCTTCCCCACTTTGTGGGGAAGGCTGGGACGGGGGACGGGGGACGGGGGACGAAGGCTCGAATACCCCGCCGCTGCGGCGGCACCCCTTTTTCCGAAAAAGGGGTCGAGGGGAATAAGGATGCGGCTTCGCCGCGTTTTTATCCAATTGCGCCTCCGGCGCAATCAAATCGAGCCTGCGCCGCAGGCGCAACCTTTTTTACCCCCTTTGGGGCAAAGGGGGTAGGGGGGATTCGAGCCCCCGTCCCCGCCGCGCGGGCAAATCAAATCTGCGGCGAAGCCGCAACCTTTTCGCCCCCCTCCTCGTAGGAGGGGGGCAGGGGGGCAGCGAGCGTGGGACATGAGACCGGTCCCGGCGACACGCACCCGCCGAAACCCCTCCCGCCCGTTTATTTTTCATATTCATACAAATTTAACTTGCAAGAGGGCGGGTTATGGGGTATAATAGGATGCCGAGCCGGTCAGACGGCTTTGGTAAGGAAAGACAAAAGTAGTAAAGGAATGATTCACATGAGCGAACCGAGCTCCGCAAAGGCCAACCGCAAGGCCGAGGAGGCCCAGGCCCTGAAGGAGAGAAGGAGGTACAACGCCATCGTCATCACCGTCGTGGTGGTGCTGGCGCTGCTTGTGGTATTTGCTGTTCTTTTCAGCTCCAACCTCTTCTACAACACCACCACCGCCGTGTCTGTCGGAGGGTACGATTTCTCCGCGGCGGACTTCAACTTCAACTATTTCACGGCGTATAACACCCACTACAACACCTACGCCTACTATGCCCAGCTGGGCATGACCGGCGTCCTGCCGGTCTCCGGCACGCCTCTGGACGAGCAGGCATGCGGCCTTCTCGACGATGGGGGCACCTGGGCCGACTATTTTGAGCAGCAGGCCCTGGCGTCCATGCGCCAGATCGCCATGCTCTGCACCGCCGCCGAAAACGACTCCGGCTTCACCCTGTCCCAGGAGGACAAGGACACGGTGGACGAGACGGTGGAGGGCATGAGGGACACGGCCAAGACCTACGGCTATCCGGATCTGGAGAGCTACCTCACCCAGCTCTACGGCAAGGGCATGACTGAGAAGGTCTTCCGGGAAAACCTCCTGCGCCAGGCCACCGCCAGCGCCTACGCCGCCTACAAGCAGGAGAGCTTCACCTATACCGCCGATGAGATCGCCGCCAAGTACGCCGAGCAGGCCAACGACCTGGACTTCTACACCATGCGCAGCTACTGGTTCTCCGGCGCCGCCGTCTCGGACGACACCTCCACCGAGGAGGACGAGACGCTGTCCGCGGAGGACGCCATGGCCAAGGCCGAGGCCGACGCCAAGGCGTTTGACGCCGCCGTCTCCGACGAGCAGTCCTTCATGGATTACGCCGCCTCCCTCCACGAGGACGACGAGGATTACGACGCCGACGAGAGCACCTTTGTCCGGAAGCAGGGCTCGGATGTCAGCGCCGATATGATCAAGGCCGCCTATGACTGGCTCACCGACTCCGCCCGTAAGGCCGGGGACCACACCGTGGTGGGCTCCACCGACGAGGACAGCCGTTCCGGCTTCTACGTCCTCTACTTCCTGGAGCGGGACAACAACCAGTACGCCAGCGTCAACGGCCAGTACGGCTACATCCCCGAGAACACGGATGTCTTCGAGGAGGGCGCGGAGCCGGAGGATGAGGACGAGAAGGCCGCGCAGATCAAGCTGGTCAACCTCCAGTACGCCCACGAGGTCCTGGCGAGCTACACCAATGGCACGGAAAAGAGCGCCGACGCCTTCGCCGCTGTCATGTCCGGCGAGGAGAACAGCGACCTTGTGACCAACAGCGGCGCCGTGGACCGCGGCGGCCGGTACGATATGCCCGAGGAGCTGAGCGACTGGTTCTACGACGCCTCGCGCCAGGAGGGCGACACCGAGGCCATCTACGTGGAGGGCGACGGCACCTATATCGTCTACTACACCGGTACCGGCGACATCTACGCCAACGTCCTGGCCGACACCATCCTCCGCAGCGCCGACGCCTCCAGCTGGGCCGAGGAACAGCTGAAAGCCTTCACCGTCGACACGCAGTGGGAAATGACCCTCACCAAGAAAATGGCGTCTCTCAACTAACCGCGATTCAAAACGAACCGGACGGGCCTTTTTGGACCGCCCGGTTTTTTATCTCCGCGCAACGGGGAGAAGTTGACAAATTTCGCCACAGGCGGTATAATACGGTCAGTCCCGCAAGGGGCGGAGGGCGCGGCTGGCGCCGGATCCGACAATACGACGGTCTGGCCACTCTTTCCGAAAGGAGGGGGTGTGTAGATGTATTTTACATTTACCTTTCACCGCCGGGGCTATAGGTTTACCTTTCAGCTTCAGGTCGTAAAGGATAAAGAAAAAGACCGCCGCTGACCCATAGCGAACGGTCTTATTCTTTGCTGTGACATTTTGTTGCAGTGAAGAAATCTAAACTTTTCGTATCGGGCCAGGCTGTCAGGTGAAGGCGTCCTGCCGCTCCCTCTTTCCTTGCCCAGCTTTATTATACCCTTCCAAAACCCGCTTGTCAAGAGCGGGAGAGCTTTTTTCAGGAGGTTTGCCCATGATCTTAGAAAAGCTGGACGCGCTTTCCTCCCTTCCCATGCACATGCCGGGGCACAAGCGCAACGCCGCGGCCTTTCCGTGGCTCAAGGGGCTTTGCGAGCGGGACATCACGGAGATCGAGGGCTTTGACGACTTAAACGACCCCGCCGAAGATTTCAGCGCTATGGAGCGCGCGGCGGCGGAGCTTTGGGGCGCTAAAGAGAGCGTGGCGCTGGTGGGCGGGAGCACCTTAGGGGTGCTGGCCTCGGTCCTCGCCGTACTGGGGGACGGGCGGGAGCTTTTGATGTGCCGCGCCTCCCACCGGTCGGTGTACCACGCCGCCGAGCTCACAAAGGCGCGGACGCGCTACCTCACGCCCCCCGTGGACCCGGCCCTGGGCATCCCCCTCTCGGTGACGCCGGAGGCGGTGGCGGCGGCGCTGGAGACGCATCCCGACGTGGGCCTCGTCTGCGTTACCAGCCCCACCTATGAAGGGGTCGTCAGCGATATCCCCGCCATCGCCGAGGTTTGCCACGCCCGCGCCGTCCCCCTCCTGGTGGACGAGGCCCACGGGGCGCACCTGGGCTTCGGCGGCTTTCCACGGAGCGCCGTGGCCGCCGGGGCGGACCTGGTGGTCCAGAGCCTCCACAAGACCCTCCCGTCCCTCACCCAGACCGCCCTTTTGCACATAAACCCCGGCCTTGTGGACCCCTTGAGGGTCCGCCGGACTGTGGGGATGCTCCAGACCTCCTCGCCCTCCTACCTGCTCAGCGCCTCCATCGAGGGGTGCGTCCGGTTCATGGAGCGGGAGGGGGAGGCCGCCGCCGATTGTTGGCTTGCGCTCCTCCGCGATTTCCGCGCCGGGGCGCGGTCGCTTTACAATATCCGCCTCTACAACGGCGGCGCGGGCGTCTTCGCCCTGGACCCGTCCAAGCTCCTCCTCATGGGCGAGGAAGCTTTGGCCCCGCGCCTCCGGCGGGAGCACGGCATCGAGCCGGAGTACGCCCGGGGGCCCCTCACGTTGTGCATGACGGGCCTGGGGGACACAAAAGCAAGCCTGGACCGCCTCCTGACCGCCCTCCTTACGCTGGACAGGACGGCGAGGCCGCCCCAGACCGCCCCCATCCCCGCGCCCGCCCTGCCGGAGCAGGTCCTGCCTCTCCATGAGGCCATGGCCGCGCCGGGGCGTCTCCTGCCGGCGCGGGAGGCCCTGGGCCGCGTCGCCGGGGAGTACGCCTGGGCCTACCCGCCGGGGGTGCCCTGCCTCGTCCCCGGCGAACGGGTGGACGAGGGGGTCCTGGAGACGCTGAATCGCGCCGGAACGCTCCATTTCACCCACAAACACGGCCCGGAGTCGATTTTTTGTGTTGACCTTCCGGGAAAAATGGTGTAAGATAGTACCGTTAAGAATTTGGGAAAGGGGGAGCTACCCACATGAAGAGGATCAAGACCGTTGAGACCCGCGACCTCAAGGCCAGCGTCCGGACCGGCGGCTGCGGCGAGTGCCAGACCTCCTGCCAGTCCGCCTGCAAGACCTCCTGCGGCGTCGCCAACCAGCTTTGCGAGAAGAAGAGCAAATAACTTGATTGGCAGAAACAGTACCGCTTGCGCCTCAACGCAAGCGGTATTTTTTGGGGTGATTTTATGATACATCAATATAAACTCAACGGCTTTAACATCGTCCTGGACGTCTACTCCGGCGCGGTCCACGCGGTGGACGACGTGGCCTACGACATGATCGCGCTTTTTGAGGACCACACGCCCGACGAGATCGTGGCGGCCATGCTGGAGAAATACGGCGGCCGGCCCGACGTCACCGAGGCCGACCTCCGGGAGTGCCTTGCGGACATCGAGGCCCTCAAGGACGCCGGCAAGCTCTTCTCCCAGGACACCTACGCCGGCATGGCCTTCGACTTCAAAAAGCGCTCCAACGTGGTGAAGGCCCTGTGCCTCCATGTGGCCCACACCTGCAACCTCAACTGCTCCTACTGCTTCGCCTCCCAGGGCAAGTACCACGGGGAGCGCGCCCTCATGAGCTTCGAGGTGGGCAAGCGCGCCCTCGACTTTCTCGTGGAGAACTCCGGGACCCGCACGAACCTGGAGGTGGACTTCTTCGGCGGCGAGCCCCTGATGAACTGGCAGGTGGTGAAGGACCTGGTGGCCTACGCCCGCGGTATTGAGGAGGAGCGCCACAAAAAATTCCGCTTCACCCTCACCACCAACGGCGTCCTGGTGGACGACGACGTCATCGACTTTGCCAACCGCGAGATGCACAACGTGGTCATGTCCATCGACGGCCGGCCGGATACTCACGACCGCTTCCGGGTGGACTACGCAGGCCGGGGCAGCTACGAAAAGGTCGTCCCCAAATTCCTGGACTTCGCCAAAAAGCGGGGGGACAGGAGCTACTACGTCCGGGGCACCTACACCCACTACAACACGGACTTCACCAACGACATCCTGCACCTGGCCGACCTGGGCTTTACCGAGCTTTCCATGGAGCCCGTGGTCTGCGCTCCCGACGACCCCTGCGCCCTCACCAAAGAGGACCTGCCGGTGCTCTTCGAGCAGTATGAGATCCTGGCGAAGGAGATGCTGAAAAGGGAAAAGGAGGGCCGGCCCTTCACCTTCTACCACTACATGATCGACCTTACCCACGGCCCCTGCATCTACAAGCGCATCTCCGGCTGCGGCTCGGGCACGGAGTACATGGCCGTGACGCCCTGGGGGGACCTCTACCCCTGTCACCAGTTCGTGGGCGACGAAAAATACCTCATGGGCAACATCTGGGACGGCGTCACCAACACCGCCCTGCGGGACGAGTTTAAGCTCTGCAACGTCTACGCCCGCCCCGAGTGCGACCACTGCTGGGCCCGCCTTTACTGCTCCGGCGGCTGCGCCGCCAACGCCTACCACGCCTCCGGCTCCATCCGCGGCGTCTATCCGTACGGTTGCGAGCTCTTCAAAAAACGCATGGAGTGCGCCATCATGATGCAGGTCGCCAGAAGCGAGGAAGCGGAAGAGGCGTGACAAACGCAGCGGCGGGGAAAAGGTTGCGGCTGCGCCGCAATTTAAATTCCCCACCCGCCCGCCCCCGCCGCCAAAGCCCCTCCCTCCGGGAGGGGTGCCCGAGCGAAGCGATGGGCAGGGTGGGGGCGTTTATCCGACCGCTCAAAAACCTCAACCTTCGATCCCTCAGTCTCGCTTCGCTCGACAGCTCCCCTTACGAAGGGGAGCCTTTTAAAAAGGATGGGGCGCTTCGCGCCCCCTTTATAAAAAATTGCGCCGCTTTGCGGCGCAACCTTTTTCGCCCCCTCCTCGTAGGAGGGGGGGCAGGGGGGCAGCGAGCGTTGGATGACAGAGCGGAATCGAAAAACGCGCCCTCTTGCCTTCACCCCCTCTCACCCATGCCTATAGATCTTCTTCTCCAGCGCAAAGATCCTCTGCGTGAACGTCCCCGGCTCCACAGTGGGGAGGTTTTCGCGGTAGATCTCCATGCGGCTGTCGATCTTGTCGATGAGGGATAAAAGCTCCGCCTCGGCGGTCATGGGGCGAACGGCGGCGCCGAACTCCGGCTCGCCGTGGTGGGAGAGGAGCAGGTGCCGCAAAAGCACGGATTTTTCCTCCGGGACCCCCAGCTCACGGGCGGCGTCGGCCACCTCCTGCGCGCCCATGACCAGGTGGCCCAGAAGCTCCCCCTTCACGGAATAGTCGGTGACCAGCCCCAGGGCGGAGTACAAAAACTCCTCCTCCTTGCCCAGATCGTGGAGGCACACCCCGGCGAGGAGCAGACTCCTGTCCACCGTGTCGGCGTAGAGCTCCGCCAGGAAATCCGCCGCCCGCGCCATGTTCAGCGTGTGCATCAAAAGCCCGCCCAGGAAGCTGTGGTGGACGCTCTTCGCCGCCGGGATGCGCAAAAGGGCCTCCTTGTGGGCCTTCAGGAGCTTCCGGGTGAGCTTCCGGTAGTCCTCGTCGTCCAGGTTGTTGACGAACCCCTCCAGCTCCAGAAAGGCCGCGTCCAGGTCGATGGGCGCCACGGGCACGAGGTCGGCGAGGTCATAGGGGTCACTCTCCTCCGCCAGCCTTAACCTGTCCACCGTGACCTGCAGGGCCCCCCGGTACTCGCTGACCGAGCCCCGGAGCTTCACGATCTGCCCCTCGTCTCCCTGGCCCACGGGACCGGCGTAGTCCCAGACCTTGGCGTCGATCTCGCCGGTGGCGTCGGTAAGCGTGGCGGCCAGGAAGGGCTTGTTGTTGGAGGACACCTTGGACACGGCGGTCTTCAGGACGTAGTACCCCTCGAGATCGTCTCCCACGGCCATGTCGGCGATGCGGATGTTGGAAAGCATAGACAACCCACCTTCTTTTTGATGCGTCCATTATAGTATTTCCCGCCGGAATTTTCAACCACTTTGCCGCCCTCTTGCATTTTCACGGAAATATGGTATACTTTCCCCAGAGAAAAAAGAAAAGGGGATGGTCCCATGACCTGGGAAGAGCTGGAAAACGCGGCGGAGACCTGCCGGAGGTGCGCCCTGTGGGAGACGCGGACGAAGCTTGTCTTCGGCGCGGGCGTCCGGGACGCCCGGGTCATGTTTGTGGGCGAGGGCCCGGGGGAGAACGAGGACCTGCAGGGCGAGCCCTTTGTGGGCCGGGGCGGCCAGCTTTTGGACACCATGCTGGAGATCATCGATCTCGACCGCCGGCGCAACGTCTACATCGCCAACATCGTCAAGTGCCGCCCGCCCAAAAACCGGGACCCCCTCAATACCGAGCAGGAGGCGTGCATCGGCTGGCTCCGGGCGCAGATCGGGCTGGTGCGACCCAAAATATTGGTGTGCCTGGGCCGCATCGCCGCCCAGGTGCTCATCAAGCCGGATTTCAAGATCTCCCAGGAGCACGGGCAGTTCTTTGACGTGAACGGCGTGCAGATGACGGCCCTCTACCACCCGGCGGCGCTTCTCCGGGACCCCCGGCGCAAGCCGGAGACCTTCGTGGACCTCAAAAACCTCCAGGCCAGGATCCGGGAGCTTTGCCCGGAGACCTATGAGAGGTGAACCGTTAAATCGCACAGATTCTATAAAGGAGACACTATGGAGGAACTGAGAACATCCCTCCCCGGTGACGAGCCGGCGCTGAAGGCGCTGTGGAAGAGCGTCTTCGGGGACGCGGATGAGGTCATAGACGGCTTTTTTGAAAAGCTCTACGCGCCGGGGACGGCCTCGGTCTGTCTGCTGGACGGACGCCCGGTCAGCGCGGCGTACTTATTTAGGCTCGGGGACCTGGTGTGCGACGGGCGCTGGACGCCCTGCAAGGCCGTCTGCGCCTGGGGAACGGACTCGGCCTTCCGGGGCCGGGGCTTCGGCGGCAAGGTCCTGGCAAACGCGCTGGAGCGGGCCGCCGTCTCCGGCGTCACCGCCGTCTGCCCCGGCGAAGCGTCCCTTTTTGACACCTACGGGGACCGGGGCTTCCGGACGTACTTCTACGCCCGGGAGGAGCGCCGCGACGACGACGGCCGGCCCCTCTCCGGCGCCGTCACCCGCGTGACGGTGCGGGGCTACGCCGCCCTCCGGGAGGAGCTTCTCCACCGCCGGACCCACATCGACCTGGATATCCGCGCCATGGAGTACCGGGAGCTGCTGTGCCGCGCCGCCGGCGGCGGCCTTTACTACGTGGTGGCCGACGGCGCCCGCTGCTGCGCCGCCGTGGAGCTGGACGGGAACACGGCCCTCCTCCGGGAGCTCATCGCCCCCGCCGGCCGCGAGGCCGACGCCGCCTGCCTGGTCTGCCGCGCCCTCCGCCGTGAGGCCTACGTCCTGCGCACCCCCGCCGGCGAGTCCGGCGACCCCTTCGCCATGCTCTCCGGCCCCCTCCCCCCGTCCCCCGACCCCGCCCCCTGGCTGGGCTTCGACTTCAAATGACAATAGATTCCAAACTCTTGACGCAAATTTTAAGTGTGATTTCACATATTTGAAACACTTTTTCGTTGTTCTCTTAACAAATCATTTGTACAATAGAAAGTACCAAGCTTGATTTCATCTTTTTCATTTTATCCTCTTTTTAGCGGGGACCCTTCACCGGGTCCCCGCGCTCTTATTATCAGGCAAAAAACCTCCCCCAGTGGGGAGCTTAATGACCTCCCCCCTGGGGGAGGTGGCGCGCAGCGCCGGAAGGGTCCCTCGTGCGGCGGCGGGAAAAGGTTTGCGGCTTCGCCGCATTTTTAATTTTCCCACCCGCCCGCCCCCGCCGCCGCACACACCACCCCGGCCTCGCTGCGCTCGGCCACCCCGACCTAGGAGGGGCAAAAGGGAGCGTGCAGCTAGTCTTGCCCCTCCCACGGAGGGGTGGCGCGAAGCGCCGGGGTGGTTCCGTCTATCCCGCCGCCCAAATCATCGTACCCGCCTCCGACTCAGAGCCCTCCCCGCAGGGCGGCTGCGCCCGCAGGCGCGTTTCGGAGCGCAACCGCCGCGAAGCGGCGGCTCTTAGCGCGGAGATGGAGGGGGAGGGGTGAGGTGGCAGCCGGAGGGCTGCAACCGGCTACGATGAACGGACCCACCTCATCCGGCGCCTGCGGGCGCCACCTTCCCCACTTCGTGGGGAAGGCTAAGACAGGGGACGGGGGACGAGGGCTCGAATACCCCGCCGCTGCGGCGGCACCCCTTTTTCCGAAAAAGGGGTCGGGGGAACAAGGATGCGGCGCTTCGCGCCGCGTTTATATAAAAATTGCGCCGCAAAGCGGCGCATCCTTTTTCGCCCCCCTCCTCGTAGGAGGGGGGCAGGGGGGCAGCGAGCGTTGGACATGAGAGCGGTCCCGATGACCCGCAGGTTATAAACATCGCCGTAGGGGTCGCCGTCCCCGGCGACCCGCCCTTCGTCTATTGACCCGTCCCGAACAACGCCGTACGGGCCGCATCTCCGCGCTAAGAGCCGCCGCTGCGCGGCGGTTGCGCTCCGAAACGCGCCTGCGGGCGCAGGCCCACAGCGGCCCATGGTCCCGATAACCGACATTTACCGTTTTATCGGAACCGGTTCCGTCTCGTAACGTGGCACGGGCGGGTTTGGAACCCGCCCCTACAGGGAATATGGAATGTTACCCCATTCAACCGACACCGGAGGTCATCGAAACGCGGGTCGCCGAGACGGCGACCCCTACGGCGTTAATCTGGGGCAATCCGAAACCTGCAACGCGGGCCGCCAAGAGAGGCGGCCCCTACAGCGGGGATGGAAGGAAAATTGGAAAATGTAGGGGCGGGTTCTAAACCCGCCCGTCCCCCGCCGCAGCGGATAATCCAAACCGCGGCGTTAGCCGCATCCTTTTTCGCCCCCCTCCTCGTAGGAGGGGGGCGGGGGGGAAGCGAGCGTTGAGGGCTTCGGGCGGTCCCGATCACCCGCCCCCATTTCCCACCTTTACATTTTCCCGCCCCCGGTGTATACTGTCAGGGAACCTTTCAGAAACGGAACGCAACGCTATGGAGAGAAACGAATTTGAACGGCGCTTTTTTCTGGCGCGCAGACAGGTCATCGAGCGGGACTTTGCCCACCTCAACGATATGCAGAAAAAATCCGTCCTGGCCACGGAGGGCCCGCTGCTGCTGCTGGCCGGGGCGGGGAGCGGGAAGACCACGGTGCTCATCGACCGCATTGCCAACCTCATCCGCTACGGCCGGGGCTCGGACAGCCCCGAGGTGCCGGAGGAAATGGGGGAGGCGGAGCTTGCCCTTCTGGAGGCGGAGGCCGGACGTACGGGCCCCGTGCCCGAGGAGGTCCGGGAGCTTTGCGCGCTGGACCCGGTGGAGCCCTGGCGGGTCATCGCCATCACCTTCACCAACAAGGCCGCCGACGAGCTCAAGGCCAGACTCGAGCGCAAGCTGGGTCCCGGCGCCGGGGACGTCTGGGCCATGACCTTCCACTCGGCCTGCGTGCGGATTTTGCGTAAAAGCGTGGAGGTCCTGGGCATCTCCCCCAACTTCACCATTTACGACGCCGCCGACTCCGTGGCGGTGATGAAGCGGGTCCTCCGGGAGCTCAACCTGGACGAGAAGCAGTTTCCGCCCAAGTCCGTCCTCGGTGCCATCAGCCGCGCCAAGGACAAGCTCCAGTCCCCGGCGGACTTCGCCGCGGCGGCGGAGAAGGGCTGGGACCCCCGGCAGAAGTACATAGCCCGGGCCTACACCGAGTATGCCCGCCGGCTTTTGGCGGCGGACGCGCTGGACTTTGACGACCTCATCTACTACACTGTCCTCCTCCTGCGCGACTACCCGGAGGAGCGGGCCTATTGGCAGCGCCGCTTTCACTACGTGCTGGTGGACGAGTACCAGGATACCAGCCACGCCCAGTACCTCCTGGCGGCCATGCTGGCGGGGGAGCGGGAGAACATCTGCGTGGTTGGCGACGACGACCAGTCCATCTACCGCTTCCGGGGGGCCACCATCGAGAACATCCTGAGCTTTGAAAACCGCTTCAAAAACGCCCGCGTCATCAAGCTGGAGCAAAATTACCGCTCCACCGGCCACATTTTAAGCGCCGCCAACGCCGTCATCCGCCATAACGCCGAGCGCCGGGGAAAGAACCTGTGGACCTCCGCCGGGGACGGGGAGAAGCTGAAGCTCGTGGTCAGCGACGGCGACGACGCCGAGGCGGAATTCGTGGCAAGCTCCATCGTCAACGCCGTGGCCGGCGGGATGCGCTGGAGCGATTTTGCCGTCCTCTACCGGATGAACGTCCAGTCCAACCGCCTGGAATACGCCTTCAAGCGCCTGGCCATCCCCTACAAGGTGGTGGGCGGCACCCGGTTCTTCGACCGGGCCGAGATCAAGGACATGACCAGTTATCTCGCCGTCGTCAACAACCCCGCCGACGACCTGCGGCTTTTGCGGATCATCAACACCCCCGCCCGGGGCATCGGCGACACCACCGTGGAGCGCCTGCGCGCTCTCGCCGCCGCCCAGCGCCGGCCTATTTTGGACATCGCCGCCGACGCCGGGAGCTTCCCGGAGCTCAAAAACGCCGCCGGGAAGCTTGCGAAATTCCTGGCCCTCATCATGGAGCTGCGGACCCTCTCCGAAACCATGCCGCTGGAGGACTTCTACGACGCCCTTTTGGAGAAGACGGGGTACTTAGAGGCCCTGGGCGACTCCGACGAGGCCTTGGCGCGGCGGGACAACATCATGGAGCTTAAATCCAACATCGTCTCCTACGCCGCCTCCGCCGAGACGCCGTCTCTCGCCGGGTTCCTCGACGAGATCGCCCTTTACTCGGACCTTGACAGCGTGGACACCCAGGGCGAGAGCGTTATTTTGATGACCATCCACGCGGCCAAGGGCCTGGAGTTCCCCTGGGTGTTCCTGGTGGGCATGGAGGAGAACCTCTTCCCCTCCTCCCGGAGCACCGACAGCGAGGAGGACCTGGAGGAGGAGCGCCGCCTTTGCTACGTGGCCCTGACGAGGGCCAAGCGCCGCCTCACCCTCACCGCCGCCCGCCGCCGGCTTCTCTTCGGCCACACCACCGCCAACGCCGTCTCCCGCTTCGTGGAGGAGATCCCGGACGGGGACATCGACAAGCCCGCCGACCTCAGGATGGGTTCCGAGGGCTTTACCCGGGAGCCGGACCCGGAGTGGCTGGAGTACCGCCGGCGGGAAAAAACCCCCTTCCCGGAGGCCCCTCGGAGGGGGTTGGTCGGGGGCTCGGAGACCCCTCGGAGGGGGTTCGGAGGGGTGTCCCAGGGGGTCCGGAGACCCCCCGCCGAGGGTCCGAAAACGGCCTCCCAGTCCCCCAAGACCCTCCCCACCCTCTCCGCCGGGGACGTCATCCGCCACAAGGCCTTCGGCGAGGGCACCGTCGTCGCCGTCACCTCCATGCCGGGGGACGCCCTTCTCACCGTGAACTTCAACGGTACCCAAAAACGCCTGATGCTGAAGGCCGCGGCCCCTTTTATCACGAAAAAATGAGGTTTTTCGCCTATGCCGGACTATAACACCATCCTCTTTGACCTGGACGGCACCGTCACCGACTCCGCCCCCGGCGTCATGAACGCCTTCCACTACGCCCTTTCACGCTTCGGCATCGAGCCGGAGACCCATTCCGAGCTCAAAAAGGTGGTGGGACCGCCTTTAAGCTGGTCTTTTCATAACTTTTACGGCGTCCCCGAGGACCGGATCGGGGAGATCATGGAGTACTATCTGAGCTACTATCTCCCCAAGGGCATCTACGAAAACAGCGTTTTTCCCGGCATGGAGGAGCTTTTTCAGAGGCTTCGCGCCGCCGGCAAGCGCCTGGTCATCGCCTCCTCCAAGCGCCAGGACGGCGTGGAGACGGTCATGGCCCACTTCGGCCTTGCCCAATACTTCGATTTCCTGGGCGGCTCGGACGCGACCGTGGGCCGGGTGGAGAAGGCCGACGTCCTCCGCTACATCATCGACACCCTCCCCGTCACCGACCTCAAAACCGCCGTTTTAGTAGGCGACCGCAAGTACGACGTAGAGGGCGCCCGCCCCTTCGGCCTCGCCACCGTCGGCGTCCTCCACGGCTACGGCACCGAGGAGGAGCTCCGCGCCGCCGGCGCGACCTACATCGTCAAGGACGCCTGGGGACTTATGGAGTTTTTCGGGGTTTAACACATACAAAGGAGGCGCGCGGATGGAACGGACGCGAGCGGAGAGGAACATGGGGATCGAGGCGCTGAGGATCGTTTCCATGTACATGGTGGTGGTCCTGCACATGCTTCTGCCCATCCTCAGCCGGACGGACCGGCGGCCGGGGGTCTTTGAGATGACCTGGCTTGCCGAGAGCGCCGCCTACTGCGCGGTGAACTGCTTCGGGCTGGTCAGCGGCTGGGTGGGCGCGGGGAGGAGCGTCAGCGTGGGCAAGGCGGCGGGGCTGTGGCTCCAGACGGCCTTCTACTCCCTGGGCTTTACCCTGTTGGGCCTGGCCATTCATTCCAAGGTGGCCGGGGACCCGCTGTTGTGGGCGGCCTTTCCCCTGATCTCCGGGCAGTACTGGTACATGACCGCCTACTTCGGCGTGATGCTCCTGATGCCGCTCCTGGAGGCCGGCGTCCGGGACCTGCCCTTACGGTCCCTGGGGCTTTTGGCGCTGGGGGTCCTGGCGCTCAGCGTCACCGGCACCTTCCTGACGCCGGCGGCGACCATGAGCCTCAACCGCATTTACAACCTGGGCGGCGGGTACAGCGTGATCTGGCTGGCGCTTTTGTACGTCGTGGGGGGATATCTGCGCCGGTCGGAGCTTTTGAAGAAGCTGAAAAAGCGCTGGGCCGCCCTCCTCTATCTTCTCTGCCTGGCCGTCACCTGGGTCAGCATCCTGCGGGATGAATGGCGGTGGCTGAGCTACACGTCCCCCACCGTTTTGCTGGAGGGCGTGGCGCTGGTGCTCTTCTTCTCCAAGCTGGAGCTGCGGGCAAGGCCCCTGCGCCGCGCCGTGGAGGTTATGGCCCCGGCGGCGCTGGGAGTGTACCTCATCCACATCAGCCCCTGGCTCTACCGGGCCGTTACGGGCCGGCTTACCCTGACCTTTCCGTCTTACGGGGGCGTGAAGTGCGTGGCGCTGGCGCTCCTCACCGCCCTGGGAGTGTATCTCGCCTGCACGGCCCTGGAGCTTGTCCGGATCCGTCTCTTCAAGCTCCTGCGCGTCCCCCGCCTCACCGCCGCCATCGACCGCCTGACGGCGCGGCTCCCCGGCGGGGAGGAGCGATGAGGGAGATAATCGGGCTGGCGCGTTCATCGGGACCGCGCTGGTATCATACGTTCGCTGCCCCCCTGCCCCCCTCCTACGAGGAGGGGGCTTTTTGAAAGGTTTGCGCCTGCGGCGCAGGCTTGGATTTGCCCGCGCGGCGGGGACGGGGGACGGGGGGACGGGCGGACACATGGGTCCGCCCCTACAGTTTGAATTGCGTTTAATCAACGCCGTACGGGCCGCTGCCCACAGCGGCCCACGTTGCAGGGTTCGGATTGGCCCCCGATCAACGCCGTAGGGGCCGCCACTCTTGGCGGCCCGCGTTGCGATGATTTCCGATGGCAATTGAATAGGATAACCTTCCATATCCCCTGTAGGGGCGGGTTCCAAACCCGCCCGTGCCACGTTGCGGGAAAGAACCGGTCCGTTTTGCCGGAACGGCCCTGTCGCCCAACCTTCGCTTCCCCCCTGCCCCCCCTCCTACGAGGAGGGGGCGAAAAAGGTTGCGGCTGCGCCGCGGTTTTGATTTGCCCGCGCGGCGGGGACGGGGGACGGGGGTCGGGCGGGTTTGGAACCCGCCCCTACAGTTTTTGGGATACGTTTCCATTCCGCTGTACGGGCCGCCGCCCAGGTTGGCCCACGTTTTGTTGAAATCCGGAGCTGGTTGAATGGAATAACCTTCCTTTTTTTGTAGGGGCGGGTTCCAAACCCGCCCGTGCCACGTGGCGTAACGGGAACGGTTCCGACAAATCGCGCCCACCTCCGTCTCGGAGCCCCCTCCTCGTAGGAGGGGGGTAGGGGGGCAGCGAACGTTGGATGACAGAGAGGTTCCGATAAATCGCGTCCGCCCCCTTCAAGTTAGCCCCTCCAGCGGAGGGGAAAAGTTTCGCTTGACAAACCTCAAAAATCCGCATATAATACCCGCAAATGGCTGTGAGGGGAAGAAGTAGGCGCGGATCGTCGCAGAGAGGGACCGGGTGGTGCGAGGTCCTGACGGGAAGCGCGCGAAAGGTCGTCCCGGAGCCGCGGGGGTGATAGGTAGTCCCCGACGGGTGCTCCCGTTACAGAGCGATGAGTGCCCCGCCGGCGGCGGGGAATTCAGGTGGTACCGCGGATGAGCTTCATTCGCCCTGAGCTATTTTGCTTGGGGCGATTTTTTCGTCCCAAAACGGAAAGGTAAGGTAAAACATGAAAGAACTGCCGAAAGTGTACGACCCCAAGGCGGTGGAGGGGCGCATCTATCAGATGTGGCTGGACGGGGGGTACTTCCACGCCGAGCGCGACCCTGAGAAAAAGCCCTTCACCATCGTCATCCCGCCCCCCAACGTCACGGGCCAGCTCCACCTGGGCCACGCCTTTGACGAGACATTGCAGGACATCCTCATCCGCTATAAGCGCATGAAGGGCTACTCCGCCCTGTGGCTCCCCGGCTACGACCACGCGGGCATCGCCACGCAGATCAAGGTGGAGGAGCAGCTGCGTAAGGAAGGGCTCACCCGCTTCGACCTGGGGCGGGAGAAGTTCCTCGACCGTGTCTGGGAGTGGAAAAACAAGTACGGCGACAGGATCGTGGAGCAGCTCAAGACCCTGGGCTCCTCCTGCGACTGGGAGCGCCAGCGCTTCACCATGGACGAGGGGTGCTCCAAGGCCGTGCGGGAGGTATTCTGCTCCCTCTATGAAAAAGGCCTCATCTACAAGGGCAAGCGCATCATCAACTGGTGCCCCCACTGCACCACGGCCCTCTCCGACGCCGAGGTGGAGTACGAGGAGAAGCCCGGCAAGCTCTGGCACATCCGCTATCCGCTCACCGACGGGTCGGGGTACGTCACCGTGGCCACCACGAGGCCCGAGACGATGCTGGGCGACTCCGGCGTGGCGGTGAACCCGGAGGACGAGCGCTATACTCACATGGTGGGCAAGACCTGCATTTTGCCGCTGGTCAACCGGGAGATCCCCATCGTGGCCGACGAGTACGTGGACAAGTCCTTCGGCACCGGGTGCGTGAAGATGACCCCCTGCCACGACCCCAACGACTTTGAGGTGGGTTTGCGGCACGGTTTGGAGCAGATCCTCGTCATCGACGGCGACGGGAAGATCATCAACGGCGGGAAATACAACGGTATGGACCGGTACGAGGCGCGGAAAGCGATCGTCGCCGATCTGGAGGAGCAGGGGTATCTCGTGAAGATCGAGGACCACGTCCACAATGTGGGCACCTGTTACCGCTGCCACTCCGACGTGGAGCCCCTGGCTTCGGACCAGTGGTTCGTGAAGATGGAGCCTCTGGCGAAGGAGGCCATCCGTGTGGTGGAGGACGGGACCATTAAATTCGTCCCGGAGCGCTTTGCCAAGACGTATTTAAACTGGATGCACAACGTGCGCGACTGGTGCATCTCCCGGCAGCTCTGGTGGGGCCATCAGATCCCCGCCTGGACGTGCAAAGACTGCGGACACATGACGGTGAGCCGCACCGATCCCACGGAGTGCGAGCACTGCCACTCTCACAACATCGAGCGGGACCCGGACGTGCTGGACACCTGGTTTTCTTCCGCCCTGTGGCCCTTCTCCACGCTGGGCTGGCCGGATAAGACCGAGGATCTTAAGTATTTCTACCCCACGGACGTGCTGGTGACGGGCTACGACATCATTTTCTTCTGGGTGGCCCGGATGATCTTCTCCGGCATGGAGCACATGAAAAAGGAGCCCTTCAAGACCGTCCTCATCCACGGCCTTATCCGGGACCCCCAGGGCAAGAAGATGAGCAAGTCCGCCGGCAACGGCGTGGACCCCATCGAAATGATCGACCGCTTCGGCGCCGACGCTCTCCGGTTCAACATCATCACCGGCAACAGCCCCGGAAACGACATGCGCTTCTACGTGGAGCGGTGCGAGGCCATGCGCAACTTCGCCAACAAGATCTGGAACGCCAGCCGGTTCGTGATGATGAACCTCACCGTGGAGGACAAGACCCTCCCGGAGGACCTGGAGCTTCCCGACAAGTGGGTGCTCTCCAAGCTCAACACCCTCATCGGGGAGGTCAACGACAACTTCGACCGCTATGAGCTGGGCATCGCCGCCCAGAAGATCTACGACTTCATCTGGGACACCTTCTGCGACTGGACCATCGAGCTTGCCAAGCCCCGCCTTGCCCAGGGGGACGAGAACGCCCAGCGGGTGCTTCTCTACGTGCTCACGGACATTCTCAAGCTCCTGCACCCCTTCATGCCCTATATCACCGAGGAGATCTACCAGGCCCTGCCCCACGAAAAGAGCGCCCTCATCATCGAGGACTTCCCGGAGGTCCGGGAGGAGCTGCGGTTTGAAGCCGAGGAGGCGGACTTCGAGAAGGTCATCGACGCCGTGGGGGCCATCCGGTCCCAGCGCAGCGCCATGAACGTGCCGCCCAGCCGGAAGGCCAAGGTCATCATCGCCACCGCCACCCCCGAGCCCTTCCGGGCCGGCGCGCCGTATATCATGCGCCTGGCCTCGGCCTCCGAGGTGGAGGTCGCGGACGACGCCGAGACCGGCGACAGGGAGGGCATGGTCACCGTGGTGACCCATTCCGCCCGGGTGTTCCTGCCCCTCCGGGAGCTGGTGGATCTGGAGGCCGAGCGGGAGCGGGTCGAAAAGGAGCTCAAAAAGAACCGGGGCTTTTTGGAGGGCCAGATGAAGAAGCTCTCCAACGAGGCGTTCATCTCCCGCGCCCCCGAGGCCGTCGTCAGCGCCGAGCGGGACAAGGCCGAAAAACTCCGCGCCCTCATAGAAAATCTGGAAAAATCCCTGGAGAGTCTCCGATAACGACAACATCCGCGTTGACAATCATTTACAATACCCGTGTACAGCTTGTACACGGGTATTTTTGATAAAAGGGAGTGAGCGCATGAGGCTGTTGACGACGGAGCGCGGCGGAAAGCTGACCGTGGCGCTGGCGGGGGAGCTGGACCACCACGGGGCGCGGGAGGCGGCGCGCAAGCTTGAGGAGAGCCTGGAGGCCGCCATGCCCCGGGAGTGCGTCCTGGACCTGGGGGGCCTGAAGTTCATGGATTCCTCGGGCATCGCCATTATTTTGCGGCTTTATAAGCGGCTCCAGGCCATTGGCGGGCGGCTCACCGTGGTCAACGTCCCGGACCAGCCCATGCGGGTGCTGGACGCCTCGGGGATCGACAGGATGATCCGCATCGAAGCGGAACAAAACCAGTAACCTGGAAGGAGATGTACATATGAAGGAGCAGAACTGTGTCAAAATGGAGTTTCCGTCCCGGTCGGTGAACGAGGGCTACGCCAGGGCGGCGGTGGGGGCCTTCGCGGCCCAGCTGGACATGACGCTGACGGAGCTCAACGACGTGAAGACAGCGGTCTCCGAGGCGGTGACCAACGCCATCGTCCACGGTTACCCCGAGGGGCCGGGGACGGTGACCCTGCGCCTGCGCATCCTGGAGGGGGACACGCTGGAGGTCCAGGTCAAGGACAAGGGCCGGGGCATCGAGGACGTGGACAAGGCCCGGGAGCCCTTGTTCACCACCGGCGGGGAGGACAGGAGCGGCATGGGCTTCACCATCATGGAGAGCTTCATGGACTCGGTGAAGGTCCGCTCAAAGCCCGGTTCCGGCACGGCGGTGACCATGCGCAAGCGTGTGGCGCGCAGGAACCACGCCCGATGACGGCGGGGACGCTTAAGTCCCTGAAGGCGGCGCGGGCGGGGGACGACGGCGCCATGGAGGAGATGATCCGGGAAAATTCCGGGCTCATCTGGAGCGTGGCGCGGCGGTTTTTCGGCCGGGGCGTGGAGCCGGACGACCTCTATCAGCTGGGGTGCGTGGGTTTTTTGAAGGCCGTCCGGGGGTTTGACGACGATTTCGGCACCCAGTTTTCCACCTACGCCGTGCCCAAGATCGCCGGGGAGATCCGGCGGTTTTTGAGGGACGACGGGGCGGTGAAGGTGAGCCGGAGCCTCAAGGAGCGCGCCCAGGCCGTGCGGGCGGCGCGGGCGAAGCTGGAGCAGACGCTGGGCCGGGAGCCCACGGTGTCGGAGCTTGCGGAGAAGACGGGGCTGTCGGCGGAGGACATCGCGGCCTGCGAGCTGGCCACCGCGCCGTCGGAGTCCCTCCAGCGGCCGGCGGGCGACGACGGGCCCACGCTGGAGGAGGTTTTGGGCGACGACGGCCAGGAGGAGCGGGTGCTGGAGCGGGTGGCCCTCAGCGAGGCTATCGCCGCCCTGCCGCCCCGGGAGCGGGCGGTCATCGCCCTGCGGTATTTCCGGGGCCTCACCCAACAGCGTGTGGCCGAGCGCCTGGGCGTGTCCCAGGTGCAGGTGTCCAGGCTTGAGAAGAAGGCGGTCATGAGGCTGCGGGAGGAGATGGAGGGGGAGCCTTGACCCGGCGGGGTATTCGAGCCCTCGTTCCCCGTCCTGGCCTTCCCCGCAGGGCGGGGAAGGTGGCGCCCGCAGGCGCCGGATGAGGTGGGTGCGTTCATCGGAACCGTCCTTTCATCCCACCTTCGCTTCCCCCCTGCCCCCCTCCTACGAGGAGGGGGCTTAAAAAGGTTGCGCCGCAAAGCGGCGCATTTTTGTATTATCCGCAAGGGCCCGTTCACGCCCAGATCCGGACGCGTATGCGCAGGCGGCCTTTTTTTGTTTCGCGGGCGATGCCCTCGTACTGGAAACGGCCGTGGTGGCGGACGGAGACGATGGCGCCCTCCGGGAGGTCGGCGGAGGGGGAGAGGGCGAGGCGGCCGGAGATGAAGACCTGCTGCCGGTCGATGAGCTCCTGGGCCTGGGCGCGGGAGAGGCGGTAGACCGCCGCCACGGCGGCGTCCAGGCGCTCCGAGGCGACGACCAGCTCCGTGACCGGCGGGGGAGAGGACAGCGTCTCCGGCGGGGCGGAGGGGGTACAGCGCACCGTGGTATGGCGGACGGAGGCGAGGCTTTCCGTGATGTAGGGCGCGATGGCGTCCAGGCAGAAGAGGTACCCCACGTTGTCCGCGATCTCAATGTCCCCCAGAAGCTCCCGGCGGATGCCAAGAGCCATGAGGGAGCCGAGAAAGTCCCGGTGGCTTAGGGCGTCGGCAAATTTCTGCTGGACAGGCTCGATGCGCAGACAGCTTATCGGCGGCGGCTCTACATACCCGCACAGCGCCTCCGAGCCGAAGCACGCTATCTTCCGCTCCGAGGAGGGAAGGCCGCCCCAGAGGGTGAAGGGGCACTCCGGCCGCAGGCGCAGGAGGGTGTCCTGCTCGGCCAGGGTCAGAAACTCCGAAAAGACCCAGGTCCCCCGTCCCCAGGCGCGGCCTGCCAGCTCCGTGAGGCGGTTTTTCAAAAGGGCTTCGTTTTCCATGTCATTTCCTCAAAATGGGCTTCAACCGGCCCACCGCGAACTGGGCGGCGAAGCCGGTGAGCGTTCCCGTGACCACGCCGGCGGCCAGCATGGGCGGCAGATAGACCGTAAGGCCGGGGGTGGCGGTGAGGAGCACCGCCGCCGCCATTTGCCCGAGGCAATGGGCCAGGGCCATGAAGACGGAGGATACCCAAATTTGCTTTTCCGTCACCAGTTTTCGCATCAATAGCGCCGTCAGATACGCCGCCGCGCCGCCGGCGGCGCTGTACGCCACGGCCATCAAATTCCCGGCGAAGACGCCGCCAAGGACGATGCGCGTACACGCGATCCCCGCCGCGTCCGCCGGACCCATGAGGTAGAGCGCCGCCAGCGTCACGATGTTGGCAAGGCCCGGCTTCACGCCGGGGATGGGCGTAAGCTCCGGAAGGCGCAGCTCCACCATGAAGATGACCGTCGCCACGGCGGCGAAGACCCCGTCCCGGGCAAGTCTCCTGGCGCTCATCAGCCCACCTCCGCGTCTAAGGACGTCTCCCCGGCAAGCTCGATGACCAGCCGGTGGGGCAGGCACACGATGGGCGTCGCGGAATCGGAAAGCCACCCGGCGCGGACGCACACCTGGTCCGGGCAGTCGGCGCTTTCTACCCGTATCCGGCCCGGTTCGGCTAAAACGACGTTCTCCCCCCGGTCCGTGGCGACGGTGAACCGCTCCGGCGCGGCGAGAGCGTCCAGGTCGATCTCCCGTATAAGCTCCCCGTCCACGTAGATCCGCGCCACGCGCCCGTCGGGCCGGCGCGTCCAGAGATAGACGGACGCGGCCAGGGAGAGCACGAGGATCGCGAGGATGACCATGATCCATGTTCTCGTCCTAGCCACGTCGAATCACCTTGATTTCCGCGTTTTTGTAGTCGTTCATGGGCTGAAAGCGCCCCTCCAGCCCCTCGGTGATGTAGATTTCCCGCTCCTCGGTGACGAACACCGCCTCCACGCCCTCCAGCGTCCGCCAGAGCGCGCTGGCCCTGTCCAGCCCCATCACGAAAAAGGCGGTGCTCAGCCCGTCGCACAAGGTCCCCTCCGTCCCGACGACGGTGACGGAGGCAAGCCCGCTCCGGGCGGGAGTCCCGGCGGCGGGGTCGATGATGTGGTGGTAGCGGACGCCGTCCTCCTCAAAGTACCGCTCGTACCCGCCGGAGGTGACCACGGCGCTGTCCGTGACCTCCAGGGCGGCCAGGGTCGCCTCCGAGAAGGGGTCCCGCAGGCCCACGCGCCAGGGGCCGCCATTAGGCTTGGTCCCCAGGGCGTAGACGTTCCCGCCCAGGTTCATGAGCCCGCTTTCCACGCCCCGCTCCCGCCAAAGCGCCGCCGCGCGGTCGGCGGCGCAGCCCTTGGCTACGGCCCCCAGGTCTATGAGGACGCCCTCCGGGAGGGTGAGGTCCGCGATCTTCGTATAGTCCACCTTTTCCAAAAGCGCCGTAAGCTCCTCCGCCTCCGGCACCCGGTACGCGCCGGTGGTGAAGCCCCAGGCACGGACCACGGGGTAGACGGTGATGTCCAACGCCCCGTCGGTGAGGGCGCAGATCGCCAGCGCGCGGCGCAAAAGGGCCTGGGTATCCTCCGAAAGCGCCGCCGTGCCCGCCTCGTTGAGGGCGTAGATCTCGCTGTCGGGGCGGGTGACGGAGAGTTTTTGCTCCAGGTCCCGGATGAGCGCCTCGGTGTCCGTAAGGATGTCCTCATCGCCGTAGACGGTGAGGTCCATCACGGTGTCCATGGCGAAAAAGGTCCCCTCGCGCTTTTGGGCGGCGCAAGAGACGAGCACAAGGCACAGCGCCAGACACGCCGAAAGCGCCCGCCTCACGGCGCGGTCCCTTCGCCCCCGGAGGCGGGGGACTCCGTCTGCGCGGGCTCGGAAAGCCAGGGGACCTCCAGCTTCACGCCCTCGGAGGTGTAGACGATGTACCGTTTGAAGCCGAAGAAGACAGCCACCGCAAGAATGATCAGCACCGCCAGGAGGGCGAAGAGGACGGTGAACGCCGTCTTCACCGGCTTGCGGCTGCGGTAGATGCGGACGGGACGATCCATCAAAGCTCCCCGCGCTCGATGGCGGCGATCATGCCCACCCGCGTGGCGTGGCGGCCGCCCTCAAACTCATGGCTGAGGAAGGTGTCCACGATCTTCAGGGCCAGCCCCTCGCCCACCACGTTGGCCCCCAGAGCCAGCATATTGGCGTTGTTGTGTCGGCGGGTCATCTCGGCGCTGTAGCAGTCCGAGCACAAAGCGCACCGGATGCCCGGGACCTTGTTGGCGGCGATGGAGATGCCGATGCCGGTGGTGCAGATGACGACGCCCAGGTCGCACTGTCCCTCCGCCACCGCGTGGGCGGCCTTCGCCCCAAATTCCGGGTAATGGCAGCTGTCCTTGGAGAAGGTGCCGAAGTAAAAGGTCAGGTGTCCCTGCTCCTCCAGATGGGCCTTCACCTTTTGCATGAGATCAAATCCGCCGTGGTCACAGCCAAGCGCGATTTTCATGAAAAATTCCTCCTTATATCCGTACAAATTCGGGCTTGTGTTCTTTATAAAGGCAGACGTAGCGGAACCCAAGGCTTTCCAGAAGCGCGTACGCCTCCCGGATGCCCTGGCCCGCTCCGGCGGCGCTGTGGGCGTCGGACCCGGCGGTGACGATCTCGCCGCCCATGTCGCGGTAGAGCTTCAGCGCCGCCGGCTGGGGGATGAAGTCGCCAAGCGCGTCCCGCAGGCCGGAGGTGTTGACCTCGATGCCCACGCCCCGGTCGATGCACATCCGGAAAATGGCTTGCAGGCGGTCTGAATAACGCATGATGTCAAAGCCGGTGCCCTGCCGGGCCATGTAGCGCTGCATATAGCCGATGTGCCCCAGCACGTCGCACAGCCCCGCCCCGGCAAGCGCCAGGTATTCGTCCAGGTACGTCTCCACGTCCCGCCGCACCGCCTCGAAGCTGGGGTACTCGTAAAAGTAAAAGTCCGGCGCGTTCCGCAGATTGTGGATGGAGCCGATGACGAAATCAAGGCCGGGGTGGGTATAGAGCTTTTGCCCCTCCGCCGGGAGATAGTGGGGCGCGCCGATCTCCGCGCCTAAACGAAGGTCCAGCCGCCCGGCAAATTCCCGCTTCGCCGCCTCAAACTCGTCAAAAAGCGCGTCCCACTCCCGGAAGGGCGGGAACTGGCCCTCAAACTTCGGGTCCTGCACGCAGTTTTCCATGTGGCTCGTGAGGCACACGTGGGTCATCCCCTTGTCCAAGGCCCCCCGGAAAAGCTCCGTCATGGACACCTGCGCGTCGGGGGAATAGGGCAGACAGTGGGTGTGGTAATCCGCCAGCATCCTCTCGCCTCCTGTTCTTCCTAAAGTATACCACGTTGTGGAGAAAATGCAAGACAGCCTGTCAAAAAAGGCCTGCGGCCTTTTCCGACAAAGGGGAACGTGCGAAACCCCCGGCCTGAATTCTGCGGAATTCAGGCCGGGGGTTTCTGCTGTCACGCTGCGCGCGCCGCAAGCGGCACACTTGCGTGACAAAAGGAATTTTTTCCGACGTACATGCCGCCGGAAAAAATGCTCGATTTGAGTTTTTTGACAAGCTGGGCGGTCAGCTTTATTTTCCGGTTGGCTTCATTTGGACGATCTGCCCCAGGCGTTCCGGGTCGGTGAAGGCGGAGGGGGAGAGGCCCGTGCGGGAGGTAAGGGGGGTGACGGTGATGGTGTCGGCGACGGTGACGGTGTCGATGCGCTCGGCGCCGGAGGCGAGGTCCCGCTCGATGAGGTAGAGGGTGGCGCCGTCGGCCGCCAGGACGTTGTCGCCGCCGGCGGCGAGGGTCCCCAGGGGCACGGCGCGGCCCTGGGACAGGGCGTAGAAGCGGTATTCGGCGGCGCTGCCGTTCTCCACCCGCAAAATGAGCTCCTCCCCGCCGTCGCCGGTGAGGTCGAGGAACGCGTACTCCGCCAGACTCTCGGGGCCGGCGTACACCGCCCCGGTCCTGTGGATGAGCTCCTCAAAGCTCATGGGCTCGAAAAGCGACGTGTCGTCCGCCGGCATCATGAGGAGTTCCCGTCCCGGCCGGACGTAGCTTTCAAAGACGCCTAATTCCCGCTGGGAGACGCACTCCTCCACAATGGCTTCGCCGTTCCACAGGAGCTTGTCCACGCTCTCCTGGCCCATCTGGCCGGTGACGCGCCAAAGCTCCCCGCCGCAGTCGTAAAGGAGCGCGTGTCCCGCGCCGATCTGGCCGAGCCGGCGGGCCTGGCCGTCCTCCATGGTCCAGACCTCCCACATGGCGTCGGCCTCGCACGTCCCCGTGCCGGCCAGAAGCTCCGGCTCCCCGTCGCCGGTGAGGTCAAAGAGGGCGTAGCGGGTGAAATAATCGTCCTGATACGTTTCCAGATTTTCCGCGAGGATCCTGGCGTAGCCCTCGGGGCCGACGGCCAGAGTCCCGGCGTCGGACGTGCGCAGATACGCCCGGACGGCGGCCACGTCGAGGCGGCGGTTGTCCACCGCGGCCATGAGGTTCCGGGAGATGCGCGTCTCCTGGTTGAAGGCGCCGTTGCCCACGGCGGTGTAGATGCGCGCCACGCGGTAGGGCTCGCCCTCGCCGTCGATGTAGTCGATGAGCAGGAGGATGTCGGCCTTCCCGTCGCCGTTGAGGTCCTCAAAGCTCACCGCCGCCACCTTTTGGAAGGCAAGGCCCGTGAGCACGGGGGTGAGCTCGCTGAGGGACGTCTCCCCGTCGGCGGTGAAGAAGAAGCGCACGTCCGTAAACTCCTGGGTGGGGGCGTAGGAGACGAAGCGCACCTTGCCCAGGCCCACGAGATTGACCCGGAAGCTCTGGTCGGCGATGATGTTCTCGGTTTTCAGCGCCACCCCCGCGCCGAAGGCGATGGGCGGGGCCTCCTCCGGGAAGACGGGACGGGCGACGGTTTCCAGAAGCCCCCAGTTAACGCTTCCGCCCAGGGCCCGGAGAAGTCCGGTGTCCGGCGCGTCGCCCGCAAGGCGCACCGCCGCCCAGCAGGAGCCCAGGTCCGCGGCCATCAGCGTTTCGCCCCCGCCCTCCACAAGGGCCAGGGTGCGCTCCCCGGCGTCAAAGGGGCGGACGTC
The DNA here is from genome assembly GCA_947588605.1 of uncultured Oscillospiraceae bacterium. Lineage (GTDB taxonomy): Bacteria > Bacillota > Clostridia > Oscillospirales > Oscillospiraceae > RUG626. The sequence continues at coordinate 26,342 of CANPYK010000004.1, read as the reverse complement.
CCTCCCCTCCAGGTGGCAGAGAAGCGTATAATTCATGGTCCCCTTCACGGACCGGACCAGCTCGTAGGGCACGCGCTCCCCGTCGGGGCCCGGGAAGGTCCCCTCCAGCCGGAAGGACCCGTCCTCCTCCACGTCGGCGGCGGCTGGAGTATGTCCGGCGGCGAGAAGCTCCCCGCCCAGAAGGTCCGTGAGCTCCGCGTAGGTGAAGACCTCGCTCCTTTGGGAGACGGTGAGGCCGTATTTTGCCGCCACATCCTCCTGGGGGTCCTGGCCCCGGACGAAGTCGTCCCAGGCCTTGGCCTCGTCGGTTTCGTTGTAGCTCTCCACAAAGAGCACGTCGCCGCTCACCGGGATCGCCGGCGGCTCATGCTCCGGTCCGCCGGTGGCGGCGGGCTCGGCCAGGCCGAAAAAGCCCGTGGCCGAGGCCGTGATGCCGAAGGCCGCCAGCACCCCCACCGCCGCGGCGGTAAGCAGGAGCTTTTTCACCGGAAACGCCCGGTGGGCGCGCTTTTCCGGCTTTTTCGGCTCGAAATCCTCCATGCGGAACTCGTAGGAGGATCGGACATGGGAAAAGGTCTCTTTAAAAAGGTTGCCTGCCATCACACTCTCTCCTCCACAAGCTCGGCCCGCAGCATCGCCCTGGCGCGGGAAAGGCGGGTCGTGACGTTGGACTCCGTCAGCTCCAGGATCCCCGCGATCTGGCGGACGGAGTAGTCCTCATAGTAAAACAGGTACAGCGGCACCCGGTATCTCTCCGGCAGGGACATCACCGCCGTGAAAAGCCCCAGCTGCTCCTCCGCCTCAAAGGGCACCGACAGCGCCAGCTCCTCCGGCGGCACGGGGGCGCGGCGCTTGGCCGCCCGGGCCAGGTTCCGGCAGTAGTTCAGCGTCACCCGGATCATCCACCGCTTGACGTGCTCCTCCCCGTGAAAGGGCCCCTTGGCCGTGTAGAGCCGCATGAGCACCTCCTGCACCGCGTCCTCCGCGTCCTCGGGACTGCCGGTGAAGTTCAGCGCCACCCGGTACGCCGTGTCCTTGTACGCCCTGGCGTACCGCTCAAATTCCTCCCTGTCCGTTTTCTCCACCCTCCTTCTTCCCGGCGTTCATTCACCTATTATACACCATAAAGGCGGGTTTTGTCACAAATTTCGGGGAGTTTCGAGAAAAAGGGGCAAAAAAATGCCCCTCCTTGCGAGGGGCGGGCCGCCAAGAGAGGCGGCCCCTACGGCGGGAATTGGGGGTCGTCCAAAACAACAACACGGGCCGGCACATGGGCCGGCCCCATGTGTCCGCCCGGGACCCGCCTTCACCGGTTCAGCATCAGCTTCGCCCGCTCCAAAGCGAAGACGATGAGGGGGATGAGGACGATATGGAGGATGATGCCGGGGACGGCGTTGAGGACCGCGCCGGCCAGGAAGGCGGAGAAGGGGAAGGAGGTGTGCCGCAGGCCGGCGAAGGCGAACTGCGCCGCGCCCCAGACGAGCCGCCCCGCCACCATGGCGGTGAGGAGGGAGACATAGACGGCCCAGGGCTTTTTGGGCAGGAGCTTATAGCCCAGGCCCGCCACGGCGCCGTAGGTGGCCATCTCGAAGGCCATGAAGGCCGCCCCGGGCATGGGGGGCATCCCGAAAATGGCGTTGCGCAAAAGCGGCGCCACGAACCCCACCGCCAGCCCCCAGGGCCAGCCGCAGACGAATCCGCACAGGAGCGCCGGGATGTGCAGGGGCGACAGCGCCGCGCCGACCTCCGGGATCTGGCCCGTCAAAAAGGGCAGGACCATGGCCAGCGCCAGGAAGAGGGCGGAATAGACGAGCTTCATTGTGGCGAGCCGCGAGCGGCTCATGGTTTCTGTTTTCATAGGCTGACCTCCAAAATGTGTTTCATTTCACGATTCCTCCCGCACGACGCGTTTGATGCCCCGCTCCACCTTGGACCGGGGGCTCATGATCTCCCGCCCGCAGCCGAGGCAGGTGAGCTTGAAATCCGCGCCGATTCTCGTGACCCGCCACTCAAAGGACCCGCAGGGGTGGGGCTTTTTCATGACGAGCTTATCGCCCACTCTAACGTCCATCGTTCTCCCCCTTTATGGCGTCCCAGTATTTTTTGGCCTGCTGTTCCACCCTGTTGTCGCCGTACTCGTAGTATTTGGCGTCCCGTATCCCGTCGGGCAGGTACTGCTGCCGCACCCAGTGGTTGGGGAAATTGTGGGGGTAGAGATACCCCTGCTCCCGCTCAAAGCCCGTGCCGTCGGCGTGGACGTTCTGGAGCTCACGGGGAATGGGCCCGGCCTTCCCGGCGTTCACGTCGGCGAAGGCGCGGTCAATGGCCTCCACCACGGAGTTGGACTTGGGCGCGGTGGCCAGGAGGATGACGGCCTGGGCCAGGGGCAGCCGGGCCTCCGGCATCCCCAACTGGAGGGCCGAGTCCACGCAGGCTTTGACGATAGCCGCCGCCTGGGGGTAGGCCATGCCGATGTCCTCGCTGGCGGAGCACAGGATCCGCCGGCACGCCCCCGCCAGGTCCCCGGCGCTCAGCGCCCGGGCCAGATAGTGGAGCGCCGCGTCGGTGTCCGAGCCCCGCAGGGACTTCATGAGGGCGGAGACGGAGTCGAAGTGCTGGTCCCCGTCCCGGTCGTAGCGCATGGCGTTCTTCTGGGCCACGATTTTGGCGTCCTCCAGGGTGATTTGGAGCCTCCCGTCCTCGCCCCTGGCGGCGGCGGTGAAGAGGAGCTCCACGGCGTTGACACTCTTTCGCACGTCCCCGCCGGAGGAGGCGGCGATGTGCTCCAGGACGCCCTCCCCGATGTCGGCCTCGCCGAAGCGCTCCTCGGCAATTTTCGCCGCCCGCTTCACGGCGCACAGCACGTCCTCGGCGGTGAGCTCCTTGAACTCAAAGACGGTGGAGCGGCTGAGAACCGCGTTGTACACGTAAAAATAGGGGTTCTCCGTGGTGGAGGCGATGAGGGTGATCTTCCCGTTCTCGATGAACTCCAGAAGGCTCTGCTGCTGTTTTTTGTTGAAGTACTGGATCTCGTCGAGGTATAAAAGCACCCCGTTGGGCACGAGGAAGGTGTCGAGCTCGGCGATGATGTCCTTGATGTCCTGTAAGGACGCGGTGGTGGCATTGAGGCGGCGCAGCTCCCGCTTCGTCTCCTTCGCGATGATGTTGGCTACCGTGGTCTTGCCGGAGCCGGAAGGGCCGTAGAAGATCATGTTGGGGATCTGGCCGGAGGCGATGATGCGCCGGAGGAGGCCGTTTTCCCCCAGAATGTGCTTTTGCCCGTAGACCTCGTCCAGGGTCCGGGGCCGTATCTCGTCCGCCAGGGGCCTATACATGGTCACAGCTCCTCTCCCGCCGGCGGCAGATACCAGCGCCGCCGGAATTCCTCAATATCCACCCGCGTCAGCTCGTCTGAAAGCAGCAGCGCCGCCGCGTGGGCGTCGCTCCCCGCCCGGTGGTGGTCGAGAGCGATGTCCAGGTATGTACAAAGCGTGTTCAGCTTCTTGTCCGGCAAAAAGGGATAGCACCGCCGCGCCATCTGGCAGGTGCAGACATACGGGGCCTCGGGCTTCCAGAAGATGCCGTAGTGCCCCAGACATTTACTCAGCACCCCCATGTCGAAGGGCGCGTTGTGGGCCGCCAGGGTCCCGGTGTCAAAGACAGGCCGGAGCGCCCGCCACACCTCCGGGAAGGCGGGGGCCTCCGAGGCCGCCTCCGGGGTGATGCCGGTGAGGCGCACGTTGAAGGAGCTGAAGAACGTCTCCGGGTTTATAAGAGTGTCGTACTCCCAGACGATTTGGCCTGCCTCCACCACGGAGACGCCGATGGCGCTCATCCGGTCGTTGCGGAAATTGGGCGTCTCCACGTCGAAGACGACAAACCGCTCCATGCCCTCACCCCTTTCTACTTCTCTTTTCCGCATTATATCATTATCCTCCCGCGGTTGCAAGTCTCCCGGGGAGGTGTTATAATAGGAAAAACAAATCGAAAAAGGTCGTGAACCCATGGACAGAGCCACATCGGACGAGATCGTCGCGCGGTTGGAAAAGGAATACCCCCTGGCGGCGTGCACCTTGGACTACGACGATGCCTACCACCTGCTGGTGAGCGTGCGTCTGGCCGCCCAGTGTACCGACGCCCGGGTCAACGAGGTCACCCCGGCGCTTTTTGCGCGCTTTCCCACGGTGAAGGATATGGCCCAGGCCGACGTGGCGGAGGTGGAGCAGTATATCCGCTCCTGTGGCTTTTACCACGGCAAGGCCAGGGACATCGTGAACGCCGCCGTCATGATCGAGACGCGGTTTTCGGGGAGGGTCCCGGACAACATGGACGACCTCCTCAAGCTTCCCGGCGTGGGCCGCAAGAGCGCCAACCTCATTTTAGGCGACGTCTACAACGCCCCCGGCGCCGTGGTGGTGGACACCCACTGCATCCGCATCACCAACCTCTTAGGCTACGTGGACACCAAGGACCCGGCGAAGATCGAGCCTATCCTGCGCGCCATTCTACCTCCGGACAAGTCCAGCGACTTCTGCCACCGCATGGTCCTCCACGGCCGCGCCGTCTGTGTGGCCCGCCGCCCCCAGTGCGAAAAGTGCGTCCTGGCGGACCTGTGCCGCCATTACAGCACACAAAATGAGGAGGAAACGGTATGAAAAAACGGATCTTTGCCCTGATGTTGGCCCTGACGCTGCTCCTGCCCACGGCCCTGACCGCCGGGGCGACGGAGCACGTCATGGAGTGCCGCCTGGGAGGGACGTATTTCTCGAGCCTCAGCGAGGCGCTGAAGGTCTACAAGGAGGGGGACGTCATCGAGCTTCTGGCGGAGCTCCACCGGGCCTGTACGATACCCTATGACATGGAGGTCCGCGTCCGGGGCGCGAACGGCGTGCGGGTGTACGACGACCTCTTTTACGCGTACACCCACCAGGAGATTCAGCACCGGGTGGAGGGGGACGTCCACATCTTCAAGCGGGTGGACCTGGAGCCCGACCCCGCTTGGCCGCTGGTGACGGTGGAGGAGGGCACCGTGCCCTACGGCCGTATATGGGTCACGGACGCTTACTCCTGGCAGGGGGACACCGTCCGGGCGGAGGTGTCGATAAACCCGGGCTGCGAGCTTGTGTCCTTCACGGTGCTGGACAGCGAATTTCATGAGATCCCCTCCTGGCCGGCGGAGGACGCCGCTCCCGTCGGATTTGCGTATTATGAATTCGTCCTCCCGGCGGAGCATCTGCCGGTGAAGCTCTACGCCGCCATCCGGCCCGCGGGCTGGACGGACGAGGACTGCCCCGGCGAGAGCTTCACCGACGTCCCGGCGGACGCCTGGTACCACATGGCGCTGGACGAGCTGACGGACCGGGGCGTCATCAACGGCCGGGACCCGGAGCACTTTTCCCCCTACGGGACCCTGACCCGGGCCGAGGCGGTGACCATCCTCTACCGGCTCATGGACTGCCCCGAGACGGCCTATGCCCCCGTCTACACCGACGTGCCGGAGGGGGCGTGGTACGCCGACGCCGTTTTGTGGGCTGACGGCGCGGGCGTCGTCAACGGCGTGGGCGGGGGCCTCTTCGCCCCGGGCGACCCGCTGACCTGGGAACAGCTCCTGGTCATGCTCCTGCGCCTGTCCGGCGAGGAGTACGATTCCTTCCGCCTGGACACCGAGGAGGCCGTGCGGACCGGTGAGGTCAGCGCCTATGCCGCCGACGCGCTCACCTGGGCGCTGGACAACGGCATCTACGCCGCCGACCCCATCCACGGCCACGCCGTCCCCACCCGCGCCGAGGCCGCCGTCACCGTCTACCTCTACCTCCGCACCCGCGCTGTCCCATAAACACTCCACCCGGCGGGCGCCGCTTGTCGGAACCGTTCTGTCATCCAACGTTCGCTTCCCCCCTGCCCCCCTCCTACGAGGAGGGGGCTCCGAGACGGGGGCGGTGCCGCAATCCGTTTACCGGAAGCGTCAGTTACGCTCCACGGGCTCGAATACCCCGCCGCCGCGGCGGCACCCCTTTTTCCGAAAAAGGGGTCGGGGGAATAAGGTTGCGGCGCTTCGCGCCGCGTTTATAAAAATTGCGCCGCAAAGCGGCGCAAACCTTTTTAAGCCCCCTCCTCGTAGGAGGGGGGCAGGGGGGAAGCGAGCGTGGGACATGAGAGCGGTCCCACCAAAAAGATCCCCCCGTCTCCCGCCCCCCTTCCCGGGGGCTTTTTTTATTCCCCCGTTCTACCCCCGGACAACCCCGCATAAAGTGGAGCAGTCAACAAAAGCGGGAGGGAACGGCGTGGACGAGGCGGAGAGGTTCGAGGCGGCGGCGGGGCTGCTGCCGGGGCGGCTGCGGGAGCGGGCGCTGCGGCTCCCGGCGGCGGACAAGCGGTTGGCGACGGAGCTGCGGGTCCGGACGGGGGCGTGCGTGGCGGCGGTGCTGCCGGAGGGGGAGGTACCGCTGGGCGGGGACCGGGTGACCGGGGAGGACCTCCGGCTGCTGGTGGAGATCGCCACCGGCGCTTCGGCCCACGCCGCCCGGGAGACGGTGCGGCGGGGGTTCATCTCCTGCCGGGACGGGGTCCGGGTGGGGCTGTGCGGGTCCGTCATCCTGTCCGAGGGCGGGATCGCCGGCTTTTCCCACCTGTCCTCCGCCTGCATCCGCATCGCCCGGCCTGTCCGGGGCGTCGCCGACGGGCTCCTGCCCGCCCTCTACCGGGCGGGGATGCCCCGGTCCACCCTCATCGTCTCCCCGCCCGGCGGGGGCAAGACCACGCTCCTGCGGGAGCTGGTGCGGAAGATCTCCGGCGGGAGCGCCGCCGGGCCGGGGGTGCGGGTGGGGCTGTGCGACGAGCGGGGGGAGATCGCCGCCCTGCGGGCCGGCGCGCCGGAGCTGGACGTGGGGCCCCGGACGGACGTGCTGGACGCCTGTCCCAAGGCCGAGGCGGTGATGATGCTCCTGCGGACCATGACCCCCCAGGTCATTGCCCTGGACGAGATCACCGCCGCCGAGGATGTCCGGGCCATCGAGTACGCCGCCAACTGCGGCGTGGAGCTCATGGCCACGGCCCACGCCGCCGCGGCGGCCGACCTCAAAAGCCGCCCCCTCTACCGGGACATCCTGGGGCATTTTGAAAACCTCATCGTCATCCGCGAGGTCCGGGGCCGGCGGGACTATCAGCTTACAAAGGGGGAGAGGACATGGTGATACGCCTTTTGGGGGCGGCGCTGGTGGTGGCCGGAGCCGGGACCATGGGGGCGCTGGGGGCGCTTAATCTCCGGCGGCGTGTGACGGCGCTGGAGGGGCTGGTCGTCTCTCTGGAGCTCATGGAGAATGAGATCTGCTCGCGCCTTACGCCCATGGCCGACGTGCTGGACATGCTCTCGGATTCCGCGCCGGAGGCGGTCCGGGGCTTTTACCGCCGGGCCGCCGGGCGCATGAGCGCCATAGGCCGGTGCTCCTTTTACGCCATCTGGCACGGCGCGGTGGGGGATGCCCGGGAGCTGCGCCTGCGGCCGGAGGAGGCTCAGTGCCTTTCGGAGCTGGGCCTGTGCCTGGGCCGCTATGACGTGAAGGAGCAGGCCGAGGCCATCGGCCGTGTGCGCCGGCGGCTGGAGATCTTTTTGAAGCGCGCCGAGGAGGAGTCGGCCCGTGACGGCAAGCTCCACGCCGCCTTCGGCCTCGTCTCCGGCCTCTTCGCGGCGGTGATATTGCTGTGAGGCAGTCTTTACAGCGACTTACAATACCTGCGCCCGAGCCCAGCAAAGCGGGTCGGGCGCGGAGAGGAGGAGCGAAGCCCGCGCCTGAGCCCGACCGCAAGGGAGGGCGAGGTAAAGCGGCTTCAGCGACTTACAATACCTGCGCCCGAGCCCAGCAAAGCGGGTCGGGCGCGGAGAGGAGGAGCGAAGCCCGCGCCTGAGCCCGACCGCAAGGGAGGGCGAGGTAAAGCGGCTTCAGCGACGACGAGAGGTTGAACGAATGAACGTAGATCTGATTTTCAAGATCGCCGCCGTGGGGATCCTGGTAGCGGTGTTAAACCTTCTCCTGGGCCGGTCGGGGCGGGACGAGCAGGCGCTGATGACCACCATCGCGGGGCTTGTGGTGGTGCTGCTGGTGCTGGTGCGGGAGATCTCGGGACTTTTCGATCTCATCAAGTCCCTTTTCGGGCTGTGACATGGGGGTGCTGGTGAAGATCGCCGCGGTCTGCGTGCCGGCGGCGCTGTTCGCGGGGGTTTTGAAGCGCGACTCCCCGGCCATGGCCCTGCTCATCGCCCTGGCGGCGGCGCTGGTGGTGCTGGGCTCGGCCCTGGGGGCCGCCGGGGAGGTGCTGGCCTTTGTGGAGGAGGTGGCCGGCGCCGCCGGCGTGTCCGAGACGGCCCTGACGGCTCTCGTCAAAGCCCTGGGCCTGGCGGTGGCCTCCCGGCTGACGGCGGACCTCTGCCGGGACGCGGGCATGGGCGCGGCGGCGTCGGCCGCCGAGCTTGCCGGCGCGGCGGCGGCCCTCTGGGCGGCGCTTCCCGTGATGCGCGGCGTCTTCGAGACGGTGAGGGAGCTTTTATGAGGGCGGCGGTACGGGTTTTGCTCATCGCCGCGCTGGCCCTCCTGCTGGCGGGACATGCCCTGGCGGCGGACAACGGCTTCCTCGGCCTGGAGGCGCTGGAGGACGGCCTTCCCGACGGGGCCCGGGAGGCCCTGGACGGGCAGAGCGTGGACGAGTCCCTGGACGTGAGCGCGGCCCTGGGCCGGGTCCTAAGTACCGTCCGGGACCACCTCCGGGAGGTCTTCCGGGGGGCGCTGGGGGGCGCGGCGGCGGTGCTGGCCGCCGCGGCGGTCTGTTCCGTGGCCGCGCCCCTGGCGGGGAAAAGCGCCGAGGGGATCGACTACGTGAACCTGGTGGGCGTTTTCGTGATCCTCTCGGCCTCGGTGGGGGGCGTGCGGACCCTCATCGGCGAGGCGGAACAGTGCGTGCGGGAGTTGCACGACTTCTCCAAGGTGATGCTCCCGGTGCTGGCCTCCGCCTCGGCGGCGTCGGGGGCGGCCATGGCCGGAGCGGCCAAGTACGCCGCGTCCATGCTCTTCCTCGATATCCTCATGGCGTTGGGGGAGAAGCTGGTCCTGCCCATGATCTACCTCTACCTCGCCGCCGGGGCGGGGGAGGCGGCCTTCGGGGGGCTGGCGGGGCCGGCGAAGCTCTTGAAGAGCGCCGTGAAGTACGCCCTCACCGGCCTTGTGCTGGCCTTCACCGTCTACCTCACCGCCACGGGGCTCATCGCCTCCTCGGCGGACGCGGCGGCGGTGAAGCTCACCAAGACCGCCATCTCCACCCTCCTGCCGGTGGTGGGGGGCATGGTCTCCCAGGCGTCGGACGCCGTGGCCTCGGGCCTGGGGGTCATCCGCGCCGCCGCCGGGGCCTTCGGGGTGGTGGCGGTGCTGGCCGTCTGCGCCCTGCCCTTTTTGCGGCTGGCGGTGGGGTCTGTGCTCTTCAAGATCGCGGCGGCCCTGGCCTCCGCCGTGGCGGACAGAAAGCTCACCGGCCTCATCGAGACAGTCTCCGGCGCTTACGCCATGGCCCTGGGCCTGGCGGGCACCGAGGCGGTGATCCTGCTTGTCTCCATCATCTCCGGGGCCAAGCTGACCGGACTTTAAAGGAGGTTCCAGATGCTTTCAGCCTTGCGGTCCTGGCTGCTGGCCATTGTGGGCACGTCCCTTGTCTGCGCCCTTGTCCGGGCGCTGGCGCCGGAGGGGATGGGCAAGAAGGTCCTGGCGGCGGTGTGCGGTTTTGCCCTCCTGGGGGCGCTGATGGGCGCGCGCCTGCCCTCCGCCGGGGACCCGCTGGAGGACCTGGAGGGCTTCACCAGGGAGGCGGAGGACTTCGCCCGCCGCGCCCAGGAGGAGGGGAGGAATCAGACACGATTTATCATAGAGGAGAAGTGCGAAGCATATATATGGGACAAAGCGGCGAGCCTCGGCCTTACGCTCACGGCCGTGTCCGTCACCGCCGGCTGGAGCGCCGAGGGGTTCTGGGTGCCGGAATCGTGCCGCCTGGGCGCGGAGCCCGACGCCGCCCTGGCCGCCGCTGTCGCCTCGGACCTGGGGATCCCCCGGGAGAGGCAGACCTGGAGAACGACCGATGGATAAACGCGTAAAGGAAAAGCTCAATAAGCTCCTGGAGGCGGTGAAGGCGCGGCGGGCGGTGCTTTTCCTCCTGCTGGCCGGGCTCGTCATCCTCCTCATCCCCACAGGGCGCGACGAGGAGACGGCCCAGACCCAGCCGGAGACGCCCGTTCTCCGGGAGGACCCGGAGGCGCTGGAGGCGCGGCTGGAGGCCATTTTGTCCAAGATCGACGGCGCGGGCCGAGTGGAGGTCCTGCTGACGATGGGCGACGACGGCCAGCGCGTCCTGGCCCAGGATTCCGGCGCCAGCCGGGACGGAGAGCGCTGGGAGGAGGAGACGGACACCGTCACCGTCTCCCAGGGCAGCGGCAAGACCGGCGAGGTGGAGATCTCCTACCGTTACCCGGCGTACCGGGGAGCCGTCGTCTGCGCCGAGGGGGCCGGGAGCGCCCAGGTGCGCCTGGAGCTCACCGAGGCCGTCCGGGCCGCCACGGGCCTGGGGAGCGACGCCATCAAGATCGTGAAAATGGGGGCGACCCCTTAAAATGGAGGAGGCTACTATGAAATCCATCAAGAAAAACGCGGTGATCCTCACCGTCATGCTGTTCATCTGCGCCGCCGTGTACCTCAATTGGTCGTACAACAAGCAGGTGGAGGAGGCGTCCGCCTCCGGGGACAAGGGGAAGGTCACCGACCCCACCGGGACCGCGGAGACGACAAAGCCCGCCGGGGCGGCGGTGAGCGAGGGCGGCGCGGGGCTTTACTACACCGTGGCGGGGAAGGACACCGAGGACAACGCCGACGCCTCCGCGGACGCCGCCGCCCGGGTCCTGGCCGAGTATTTCGCCGACGTGCGCCTAAAGCGCGGCGAGGCCCGTGACGAGGCCGCCGCCACCCTCTCCGCCGTGGCCGCCGCCGACGGGGCCAGCCAGGAGACGGTGGACGGGGCGTTGAAGGCCATGACCCAGCTTGCCGACCGGGCGGTGAAGGAGGCGGAGATCGAGAGCAAGATCAAAGCCAAGGGCTTCATCGACTGCGTGGTCTACCTCACCGACGAGCGCGTCAGCGTCACCGTAGCCGCCGAGGGCGGCCTCGACCAGTCCGCCGTGGCGAAGATCACCGACATCGTCAAGGCCGAAACGGGCCTACCGGCAGATAAGCTGACGGTGTCGGAGATCAAATAAACCCGCGCCCGCCCCGAAATCCCGCCGTAGGGGTCGCCGTCCCCGGCGACCCAGGCCCGGACGACCGACATGTACCGTTTTATCGGAACCGTTCCCGTCCGGCAACCGCGCACGGGCGGGTTTGGAACCCGCCCCTACAGGAAACTTGGAAGGTTATCCCAATCAAATGACATGGGAGGTCATCGTAACGCGGGTCGCCGAGACGGCGACCCCTACGGCGTTTATCGGGGGCAATCCGAAACCTGCAACGCGGGCCGCCGTGGGCGGCGGCCCGTACGGCATGAATTGAACGCAATTTAAAACTGTAGGGGCGGGTTCCAAACCCGCCCTTCCTTCGTCCCCGTCCCACCAACCCCCGGTTTTTTTCGAAACACAGAACTTTTCCTTTATTTTTTCCCCGACCTGTGCTAAAATGGTCCCATGTGCAAAAAAGGTGCCGCTGGCACGGAGAATCGGAGGATGAAATGGGCGAAAACAGGGATTACATCACCCACCCCGACGAAAAGGGGAGCGTCAACATCTCGGAGGAGGTCATCGCCGTCATCGCCGCTACGGCGGCGCTGGAGACGGAGGGCGTGGCGGCGCTGTCCGCCGGGCTCGACCTGGGCGAGCTTTTGGGGAAGAAGAACCTGGCCAAGGGCGTGAAGCTCACGGTGGAGGGCGAGAACCTGCGGGTGGACGTCTGGCTCACCGTGCGCATGGGCGTGTCCGTCAACAAGGTGGGCCGGAAGGTCCAGGAGGCCGTGGCCTCCGCCGTGGAGTCCGCCACGGGCTTCACCGTCCGGGAGGTCAACGTCCACGTCATCGGCGTCAATCTCAAGAAATAAGCGGTGAAGCCATGAACAGATCGGAAGCCAGAGAGATCGCGGTGAGGCTGTGCTTTGAGATATCCAGCCGTGAGTGCGACGCCGGGGAGGTGCTGGAGCACTTTTTCGAGGGGGACTACTATGAGTCCCTGGCCCCGGAGGACAAGCTCTACGAATCCCGCCCCCAGGCCAACCACCGCCAGTACATCGAGCGGCTGGTCCGGGGCGTGGGGGAGCACTCGGCGGAGCTGGACGGGTACATCGACAAATACGCCAGGGGCTGGGCCTTCGGGCGCATCTCCCGCACCGCCGTGGCGGTGGTGAAGACCGCCATGTACGAGATCCTGTATATGCCGGAGATCCCCAACGGCGCGGCCATCAACGAGGCCGTGGAGATCGCCAAGAAATACGACGAGCCGGAGACGGTGAGCTTCGTAAACGGCATCCTCGGCTCCTTCGTCAGGGAAGAAATACCCAAATGAGCATCGTTGTCGCTTTTGATACCTCGAACTATACCACCTCCTGCGCCGTCTTTGACGGGGAGCGGGGGACGAATGTGGGACGCCTTCTGGACGTGAGGCCTGGCGAGCTGGGCCTTCGCCAGTCGGACGCCCTTTTTTCCCATGTCCGTCGGTTGCCGGAGCTCGTGGACGCCCTCCCCTTTGAGGGGGACATCATCGCCGTGGGCGCCTCCGAGACGCCCCGGGAGGTGGAGGGCAGCTATATGCCCTGCTTCCTGGCCGGCGTGGCCCAGGCCCGGGCGCTGGCGCATTTTTTGAAGGTCCCCTACTTCGGCTTTTCCCACCAGCAGGGGCACATCGCCGCCGCGGCCTGGTCGGCCGGGCACATGGAGCTTCTGGAAACGCCCCATCTGGCGTGGCACCTCTCCGGCGGGACCACGGAGCTTTTGCGCGTAGTCCCGGACGGGGTGGCCGTGCGGTGTGAGATCGTCGGCGGCACCAGGGACGTGTCCGCCGGACAGCTCATCGACCGCACCGGTCAGCTGCTGGGGCTGCCATTCCCCGCCGGAAAGGCGCTGGACAAGCTCTCCGGGGAGGCGGCGGAGAAAAGCTCGTACCTTCCCAAAAAGGACGGGTGCTTTTTCTCCCTCTCCGGCGTGGAGCACAAGATGAAGGAGATGCGGGAGCGCGGGGAGCCGGACGCGGAGATCGCGTACTTCTCTTTAGCCTCCGTCGTCCGCGCCGTCCATCAGGCCGCCGGGGAGGCCAAAAAGCTCTACGGCGATCTGCCGGTTCTCTACTCCGGCGGCGTGGCCTCCAATTCGCTCCTGCGGGCGCTGACGCCCGAGGGCATCTTCGCCGCGCCCCAATATTCCACCGACAACGCCATGGGCACGGCCATTCTCACCTGGAGGGCGGTGACGGCCCGTGGATGACCGGAACATCGTCTCGGTGAGCGAGCTCAACGAGTATCTGAAGAACGTCTTTGACTCCATGCCGAGGCTGGACGGCATCTGCGTCCGGGGGGAGCTTTCCAACTACAAAATTTACCCCTCCGGGCACCGCTATTTCACCATGAAGGACCAGACCGGCGCGTTGCGGTGCGTGATGTTCAAGTCCGCCGCCGCGCGCTTGCGCTTCCGGCCCCAGGACGGGATGAAGGTCCTGGCGGTGGGGCGGGTCAGCGTCTACCCACGGGACGGGGTCTATCAGCTGTACGCCGCTTCCCTCACCCCCGACGGCGTGGGGGACCTGCAAATGGCCTTCGAGCAGCTCAAGGAGAAGCTCTACAAGGAGGGGCTTTTCGACCCGGCCCACAAAAAGCCCATCCCCGCCTTCCCCATGCGGGTGGGGGTGGTGACCAGCGCCGCCGGCGCGGCCATCCACGACATCATCCGGGTCCTGCGCAAGCGCTGGCCCGTGGCGAAGGTGATCCTCCTGCCCGTGCGGGTGCAGGGGGCGGAGGCCCCGCCGGAGATCGCGGCGGCCGTCCGCTACGCCGACCGGTGGCGGGTCTGCGACACGCTGATCGTGGGGCGCGGCGGCGGGAGCATGGAGGACCTGTGGTGCTTCAACGACGAGCGGGTGGCCCGGGCCATATATGAGTGCTCCATCCCCGTCATCTCCGGCGTGGGACACGAGCCGGACGTGACCATCGCCGACTTCGTGGCCGACCTCCGGGCCGCCACGCCCTCCAACGCCGCCGAGCTGTGCGCCCCGGACATCGCCGAGATCGGCGGCTTCGTCTCCGGGTGCGCCGAGCGCTCCGCCGCCGCCATGACAAAGAGGCTGGGGCTGGCGCGGGAGAGGCTGGATACGCTGGCCTCGGCCAGGGTTTTGCAGGACCCGAAAAACTACATCGACGAGTGCCGCCTTATGCTGGATTCCCGTGGCGAGAAAATGGCGGGCCTCACCGCCGCGCTTTTAGCCGCCCAGCGCCGGCGCTTTGCCGAGCTTTCCGGGAAGCTGGACGCCATGAGCCCCCTGAAGGTCCTGAGCCGGGGCTACGCCATCGCCCTGCGTGAGGATGGCGGCGTCGTGAGACGCGCCGGCGACGTGAAACCGGGGGACGAAGTGAAGATCAGACTGCGCGCGGACGAGATCCGCTGCCAGGTTTTGGAGGGCATCGACTATGGCCGCAAAGAAAATGACGTTTGAGGAATCCGTCGCACGGCTCGACGAGATCGTGAAGACCCTGGAGCGGGGGGACAAGCCCCTGGAGGAGGCGCTGGCGCTCTTTGAGGAGGGCACCCGGCTCATCCGCTCCTGCGGGAAGACGCTGGACGAGGCGGAACAGAAGGTGGTGAAGCTCCGCCGGGGCCCCGAGGGCGCGCCGGAGGAGACGCCCTTCGAGGAGGTCGAATGATGGACCTCCAAAAGGAGCTCGCGGCCCTGAAGACCAGAGTGGACGGGGAGCTGGAAGGGCTCTTCACCGCCGGCGCGCCCTGCGGGCGGCTTCGCGAGGCCATGCGCTACTCGCTTCTGGCCGGCGGCAAGCGCCTGCGGCCTATTTTGACGCTGAAATTCTGCGAGGCCGCCGGCGGCGAGCCGGAAAAGGCCATGCCTCTGGCCCTGGCGCTGGAGCTTATCCACACCTACTCCCTCATCCACGACGACCTTCCCTGCATGGACGACGACGATCTGCGCCGGGGCAGGCCCACCAGCCACGTGGTGTTCGGGGAGGCCCGGGCGGTGCTGGCCGGGGACGCCCTCCAGGCCGCCGCCTTTGAATTGGCGCTGTCCGCGCCCCTCCCGGCGGAGCGGGTGGTCCGCGCCGCGCGGGCTTTAGCCGCCGCCGCCGGACCCGAGGGCATGTGCGGCGGGCAGGAGCTGGACACGGCGGGGGAGCCGGACCCCACGCTGGAGTCCCTGACGAGAACAAACGACCTGAAAACCGGCGCCCTCCTGCGCGCCGCCTGCGCCATGGGCGTCCTCGCCGCCGGCGGAGACGAGGCGAAGCTGGCCGCCGCCGAGGGCTACGGCCTTCACTTGGCCCGGGCCTTCCAGATCCGGGACGACATCCTGGACATCACCTCCACCCCGGAGGTGCTGGGCAAGCCCATTGGCTCGGATGAACAAAACAGCAAGCCCACCTACGCCTCCCTTCTGGGTGTGGAGGCCGCGGAGGACCGGGTCCTCCGGGAGACGGAGCTTGCCAAAGCCGCCCTCAAAGGGGCCTTTTCGGAAAACGCCTTCCTCCCGGCCCTCGCCGACGCCCTCGCCGCGCGGGAGAGCTGACAACGCTTTCGCCGCGCACTTTTCCGTCCCGGCGCATAGACTATATCGAACAACGGCGTTCACCCCCACCGGTGGACGCCCTTTTTATGGAGGCAGCTTATGTGCGGTATCGCGGGGCAGGTGGGCGGAGATGTGCGTCCGCTCCTGCCGGTTTTTGAAAAAATGCGCGCGGTCCTCTCCCGCCGGGGGCCGGACCAGAAGGGCGCGGCGGTGACGGATGGGGCGGTGCTGGTCCACGCGCGCCTGTCCGTCATGGACCCGGAAAACGGGCGTCAGCCCATGCGGCTTGGGCCGCTCACCATGGTCTACAACGGGGAGCTTTACAACACCCCGGAGCTGAAGGCGGAGCTGGAGGCGCTGGGCCATCGGTTTGAGACGCGCTCGGACACGGAGGTGCTCCTCCATGCCTACGCCCAGTGGGGCGAGGCGTGCGTTGACCGTCTCAACGGTATTTACGCCTTTGCCGTCTGGGACGAGGAGCGAAGGCGGCTCTTCCTCTGCCGGGACAGGATGGGCGTCAAGCCCCTTTTCTACGCCCTGCGGGGGGAGGCGCTGATTTTCGCCTCCGAGCTCAAGGCGCTTTTGTGCCACCCGGACATTGAGCCCATCCTTGACCGGGAGGGGCTGGCCCAGGTGATGCTCCTGGGGCCGGGGCGCGTGCCGGGAAGCGGCGTTTTCAAGGGCGTCTTCGAGCTTTTGCCGGGGGAGTGCGGCGTTTTTGAGGAGGGCCGCCTGCGCCTGCGCCGCTACTGGCGTCTCAGGGACGGGGAGAACCGGGACACCTTCGAGGAGGCGGCGGAGAAGGTGCGCTTCCTCGTCACCGACGCCATCCGGCGGCAGCTGGTGTCCGACGTGCCGGTGTGCACGTTCCTCTCCGGGGGGCTGGATTCCTCCCTCATCTCCTCCGTGGCGGCAAAGTACTTCGAAGAGCGCGGGGAGACGCTGCGGACCGTGTCCGTGGACTACCGGGACAACGAAAAATTCTTCCGCGCCGGGAAATTCCAGCCCACCTCGGACCCGGCGTTCATTAAGCGGATGTGGGACTATCTCCCCGGCGAGCACCATCTCACCGTCCTCGACACCCCGGAGCTGGTTCAGGCCCTCTATGAGGCGGTGGAGGCCCGGGACCTGCCCGGCATGGCGGACGTGGACTCGTCTTTGCTCCTATTCTGCCGGGATATCAAGGGCCTCGCCACCGTGGCGGTGTCCGGCGAGTGCGCCGACGAGATTTTCGGCGGCTACCCCTGGTACAGGGACCCCACGATCAGGGAGCGGGAGGGCTTCCCCTGGGCCCAGTCCACCCTCTGGCGGGCGGGCTTTTTGAGAGACGGGGTCCTCGGCTCCATCGAGCCCTTCGAGTTCGTGGACAGCTTCTACCGGGATACCTGCGCCCACAGCGACATCCTCCCCGGCACGGACCCCCTGGAAAAACGGATGAAGGAGATGATGAACCTCAACGTGGACTGGTTTATGCAGACGCTGTTGGATCGGAAGGACAGAATGTCCATGTGGAGCTCTCTCGAGATCCGCGTTCCCTTCTGCGACCACCGGATCGCGGAGTACCTCTACACCGTCCCCTGGGCCTACAAGGACCACGACGGCTTCGAAAAGGGCCTTTTGCGGGAGGCCATGCGGGGGTGGCTCCCGGACGAGGTCCTCTGGCGCAAGAAAAGCCCCTACCCCAAGACCCACAACCCCGCCTACCTCGCCGCCGTCTGCCGGGAGCTCCAAACGGTCCTGGACGACCCGACCCAGCCTCTCCACGCCATCGTCCGCCCGGAGGCCCTCCGGGAGCTGATGGCCTCCGACGTCTCCACCCCCTGGTACGGCCAGCTCATGACCACCCCCCAGACCGTCGCCTGGTTTTTGCAGCTCAACCACTGGCTGAGGACGTACAGGGTTCGGATGGAGTGAGGAGACTTTAGTATAATAAAATGTTCCACGTGGAACAATTTAGTATAATAAAGCACTGGCGGGGCTAGAACCCGCCCGTTTTTTTCGATAACGCTCTATCAACCCACCTTCGCTTCCCCCCTGCCCCCCTCCTACGAGGAGGGGGCCCTGAGACGCGGGCGGGTGCGTATTTTCGGAAGCGTTCCGTTACGCAACGTGGCACGGGCGGGTTTGGAACCCGCCCCTACCGCTTCCCGGAAGCCCCAGCGACGGGCAACGGGCTCGAATACCCCGCCGCCGCGGCGGCACCCCTTTTTCCGAAAAAGGGGTCGAGGGGAATAAGGATGCGGCGCTTTGCGCCGCGTTTATAAAAAATTGCGCCGCAAAGCGGCGCAAACCTTTTTAAGCCCCCTCCTCGTAGGAGGGGGGCAGGGGGCAGCGAAGGGTGGTTGACAGAGCGGTTCCGATAATGCGCCCATGTAGGGGTCGCCGTCCCCGGCGACCCGCCCCTCGATAATTGACACATTCCAATCACCGCCGTACGGGCCGCCGCCCACGGCGGCCCATGCCCCGGTTGACCGGCATTTCCCGTTTTATCGGAACCGTTTCCGTTATGCAACGTGGCACGGGCGGGTTCTAAACCCGCCCTGCCCCCCCTTATAGGAGGGGGGCAGGGGGGGAAGCGAACGTCGGATGATGGGGCGGTATCGGCGACCCGCAACCGCCCCAACTGACCTTTTACAGCTTTTTACCGCATCTGGTGCAGAAGCTCGCGCCGGGGGGCAGGGGGGCGCCGCAGTTGGTGCAGAAGGACGGTTGGGCGGAAGGCTTCCGGGCGGGCTTGGTCCGGCGCTTTTTGGAGAGGAGCACCGCCGCTGCGGCGCCGCCTCCGCCCAGGACCACGGCGCCGGACGTAAGGCCGACGACGAGCCCCGTGGGGAAGTCCTTTTTCTCCTCCTCCCGGTCCTCGCGGTCATCCCTGTCGCGCCCGGTGTCCCGCTCGTCCTCGGGGTCGGTGGGCCGGTCCTGTTCGGGGTCCTCGTCCGTCACGCCGCCGGGACCCTCCCCGGCGTCCGGCTCTTCGGTGTCCGGGTCCTCCGGGGGCAGGCTGGACTCCAGCAGGTCCGCCATGGCGTCCAGGCGGTCGGCCAGCACGCCGGCCGTGAGCCACCGCCCCGGCAGTTTCCCGATGTCCGCATAGCTCCCCGCGGCGGAGGCGTCGAAATAGGTATAGTCGTACTGGGCGTTGTAAGTCTCGTGGGCCTGCCGGAAGGACGGGTAATCGCCGCTGTAGACGTCGAAGTCAATGGCGTCCGTCAGCATCTCACGGCTGGTGAAGGTGTCCCAGTCCAGGGGTAGGAGGGGCCATTCGCCCCGGCCCGCCATGTATTCGTCGAAGTAGGCCCGGACCACGTCGCGCCGCGTCTCATAATCGGTGGGGATCCAATCCATAAGGCCCGCCTCCTCCATCTCATACGTATAGAAGAAGCCGCTGGCGTGACACCACCGGGGCTGGGCGGCAAGCCCGCCGTCCTCTACGCTGTACATAAGCTCCCAGGGCTGTCCGCCCACGTCGGTGCCGTAGTAGACCTGCCGGAGCTCCACGCCCTCTCCGGGCCAGTACCGGATCTCGTTAACGCCGGGGACGCCCAGGTCCCGGACGCTTTCGCCGTCCCAGCCGAAGAGCAGGTGGTCCTGCCCGATGAAGGCCGCGCCGTTGTAGTTGAAATACTGCTCCTGGCCCCACCAGTCGGAGTTCATGATGGCGGGGATGACCCAGAGGAGCACCGTCCCGTCGCCGCCCCGCAGGAGGGTGGCGAAGTTGTAAAGCGCGTGGGCTTCGCCGCTGTATTCCCGCTCCACCGCATCGGGAAGCTCCCTCAGCGTCCTGGCATAGCCCCGCAGGAGCCCGGCGGGCAGGGAGCTTATGTCCACGCCGCCGTAGCCGTCGACAAGGGCGGCGGGATCGGAGGCGTCCGCCGTCTCCCGCGCCGCCGCGTAGGCGTCCAGCGCCAGCCAAAGCTGGACGGCGTCGCCCAGGCCCACGTAGTTGTACCCGTAGATGCCCAGGGCGGAGCCTTTGCCGGGGTTTTCCAGGACCTCCCGGTACTCGTCGTTCTCCCCGGCGTACATGTTCTCATAGCCGTCATAGCCCTCGTCGTATTCGTTCCAGGAGCCCAGGGCCCATTCGTACCAGGCGACACAGTCGTCGGTATCGATCCAGAGATACCCGTCCTCGTCGGGCAGAAGCTCCATCACGCCGTCCCGGATGGGGACCACGTAGGTGGCGCCGCTCCTGCCGTTGCCGCTCAGGTCCTCATAGACCATGTACCCGTCGTAGTACCATCCGGGCATGAACTCGATGAGCTCGCCGTCGATGAACTCCCAGGCGGAAACCTTCCACCCGTCAAAGTCCATCGTGCCGTTGAGGCCGGGACCGAGGGGATTGGGCGTCTCCTGTTTGCGGACGCCCTCGTAGTAGAAGAGCGCCGGGATGCCGGAGCCCATGTCCGCCAGGGCCGCGCGGCGGACGAAGCCCTCCGTGTACTGGTCGTCGCTGTAGGTCCCTATCAGCTCCCCCAGCTTCGCCGCCAGGGCGCGGGCCTCGCCGGCGTCCATGGCGCACAGCGCCGGGTCCCCGTGGTAGGCGACGCCGTCAAAGGCCGCCCCGGGTTTACCCGAGGCGGACAGCGCCAGCGCGTTCCCCGAAAGCCCGAGAAGGGCGGCCAGGACCAGTCCCAGCGCCAAAAGGACGCGGATCAATTTTTTCATGTCGGTTTCCTCCCTGATTTTGTTGGCTGTCTATTTCCGCCAGGTGGCGGGCCTTAAAAGCAGGAGCATGGGGAAGATCTCGAGCCGCCCGGCCAGCATATCGAACATGAGGACGAGCTTGGAGAAGGCGGAGTAGTCGTCGAAGTTGCGGCTGGGGCCTACGAGGTTGAGGCCGGGGCCGATGTTGTTGAGGGTGGCGGCTACGGCGGAGAAGTTGGTGGTGAAGTCGAAGTTATCGAAGCTCACCAGGAGCATGGAGCCGAAGAACACGGCGGTGTAGGCCAGGAGCCACATGTTGACGGAGCCCACCATGGCCTTGTCCAGGGCCTTGCCGTCCAGGCGCGCCACGGGGACGGAGCGGGGGTGGATGAGGCGCTTGAGCTCGGCGCCGATGTTCTTGAAGTACATGAGGATGCGGCTGACCTTGATGCCGCCGCCGGTGGAGCCGGCGCAGGCCCCCACGAACATGAGGCAGATGAGCACCGTCTTGGAGAAGGTGGGCCAGAGGTCGAAGTCCACGGAGGAAAAGCCGGTGGTGGTCATGATGGAGGAGCATTGGAAGGCGGCGTGGAGAAGGGCTCCGCCCGGGTCCATGCCCCCCCTGGGTCATGAGGTTCACGGCCACCAGGGCGAAGGCCGCCAGGAAGATGAAAAGGTACCCCCGGACCTCCTCCATGGAGAAGGCGGCGCGGAGCTTGCGGATGAGAAGGAAGAAATAGAAGTTGAAGTTGACGCCGAAGGCGAACATGAAGACGGTGACCACGATCTGGATGTAGGCCGAGTAGCTGGCGAAGGAGTCGTTGAGGATGCCGAAGCCGCCGGTGCCGGCGGTGCCGAAGGAGACGCAGAAGGCGGAGAAGAGGTCGAGCCCGCCAAAGAGCAAAAAGACGACCTCCAGAAGCGTCATGCCCAGGTAAATGCCGTAGAGCGTCACGGCGGTGCGCCGCAGGCGCGGCATGAGCTTGCCCACGCTGGGGCCGGGGGACTCGGCGCGCATGATGAGGATGCTCTGCCCGCCGGTCATGGGCAAAAGGGCCAGGAGAAACACTAAGACCCCCATGCCGCCTAACCAGTGGGTGAAGCTGCGCCAGAAAAGGAGGGACCGGGGCATGGCCTCCACGTCGGCGAGAATGGACGCGCCGGTGGTGGTGAAGCCGGAGATGACCTCAAAGAGGGCGTCCACGAACCGGGGGACGCACCGGGAGATGTAGAAGGGCATGGCCCCGGCCAGGGACAGGACGATCCAGGAAAGGGCGGTGGCGACAAAGCCCTCCCGGGCGTAGAAGGCCATATTCTTGGGCCGCCGGCGGGCCATGAGGACGCCGGGGACGGCGGCGATGGCGATGGCGATGAGGTAATCCACGGCGTAGGGCTCCCCGTAGCCCAGGCAGAGGGCCAGGGGGATGAGGAGAAACGCCGCCTCGATGCACAGGACCCAGCCCACCAGCCAACGAATGACGGAATAGTTCATTTGTCACCTCAGAATGTCGTTGATGGACCGGAGCATCCGGGCGGTGGTCACCACGATGACGGTGTCGCCCTTCATGATCCTATCGTTGCCGCGGGGGATGATGAGGCGTCCGCCCCGGTAGATACAGCAGACGAGGGTGTTGGGGATCATCCGGGGCCCCAGCTCGGAGAGGGCCACGTCCGTCACGGGGCTCTGGGCGCGGATGGTGAACTCCAGCGCCTCCGCCTGGCGGTTTGCCAGATAATAGAGGGACTCGATGTTGGAGGAGTCGGAGGAGTTGGACATGGCCCGCACGTACCGGAGGATGCGGGAGGCGGTGATCTCCTTGGGGTTGACGATGCTCCCCACGGACAGCTCCTCCGTGACCTCGGTGAAGCCCACGGTGGATACCTTGGTGATGGCGCGCACGTCGGAGATCTTTTTGGCGTAGAGGGAGAGGAGGATGTTCTCCTCGTCAAGGTCGGTGAGGGAGACGAAGACATCCTGGCCGGCGATGCCCTCCTCCAGAAGGAGCTGGCGGTCCACCGCGTCGCCGCAGACCACCTCCGCGCCGGGAAGGCCGGCGGCCAGCTCCTCGCAGAGGGCCCGGTTTTTCTCGATGACCTTCACCCGGTTGCCCGCGCCTAAAAGCATCTCGGCCAGGTAAAAGCCGGTGCGGCCCCCGCCCACCACCATCACGCTCCGGGAGGGCTTGACCTGGAAGCCCAGCATTTTGAAGAGGGGCGTCAGCTCCCGGGGCGGGACGATGACGTAGATGCTGTCCCCGGTGTGGAGGACCGTGTCGCCCTTGGGGATGATGACCTCGTGGGTGTCCCGGCGCTCCAGGACGCAGATGAGGGTGCCCCGGCTGATTCTGGCGGCAAAGTCCGCCACCGTCATGTTGTCCGCCACGGAATTGGGGGGAATGACGATGCCGATGAGGCTCACCCGCCCCTTGGCGAAGGACTCCCGGGACTGGGCGCCGGGGACCTGGATGAGGTCCCAGATCTCCCCGGCGGTGGTGAGCTCCGGGTTGATGGCCATGCTCAGGCCCAGCTCGTCCTTGAGGGTGTCGATCTGGCGGTAATAGACGGGATTGCGCACACGGGCGATGGTCTGACAGCCGGAGAGCTT
The DNA here is from genome assembly GCA_947588605.1 of uncultured Oscillospiraceae bacterium. Lineage (GTDB taxonomy): Bacteria > Bacillota > Clostridia > Oscillospirales > Oscillospiraceae > RUG626. The sequence goes on along the minus strand of CANPYK010000004.1, from coordinate 3,305 downwards.
CTTGGCCATGAGGCAGCAGAGCATGTTGACCTCGTCCTGGTCGGTGACGGCGATCAGGAGGTCCGCGCCGGCGATGCCCGCCTCCTCCAGTACCTCGTGGCTGACGCCGTTGCCCACCAGGCCCTGGACGTCCAGCTTCTCCAGAGCGGCGTTGAGGCGGTCGGCGTCGGTGTCGATGAGGGTGATCTGGTGATTTTCGCCGTTCAGGCTGTCCGCCAGCACGTAGCCCACGCCCCCGGCGCCTACAATGATGATGTTCAAGGGTCGTTCCTCCACAAGCAACAGATAGTTTTGGTTAGATTATACCAAGAATACCCGAAAAAGCAAGAGTTTTCCGCTCTTGACACCGCCCCTTTTCCGTGGCATACTGGCGCGGGGGGATGGTCATGCGTTATGCTCGCGTCCGGGAGGGCGTTTTTCTCGCCCGGCCCAACCGGTTTATCGCGGAGGTCTCGCTGGAGGGCGTGCCGGCGGTCTGCCACGTCAAGAATACCGGCCGGTGCCGGGAGCTGCTGGTCCCCGGGGCGAAGGTGTGGCTGGCCGAGGCCGGCAACAGCGCGCGGCGGACGAAATTTGACCTGGTGGCCGTCCGGAAGGGGGCGCGGCTCATCAATATGGACGCCGCCGCGCCCAACCGGGCCTTCGGCGAGTTCCTGGCCGCCGGGGGGCTCTTTGAGCGGCCGGAGTTTATCCGGCCGGAGACGGTTTTCGGCGACTCGCGCTTCGACTTCTACGTGGAGGCGGGGGAGCGGAGGGCGTTTTTGGAGGTCAAGGGCGTGACGTTGGAGGAGGACGGCGTGGTCCTCTTCCCCGACGCGCCCACCCAGCGCGGCGTCAAGCACCTTCTGGGGCTCACGGAGGCCGTGCGGGCGGGGTTCGAGGCCTATGCCGTCTTCGTGGTCCAGATGGCGGACGTCCAATATTTTACGCCCAACCGCCGGACCCATCCGGCCTTCGCCGAGGCGCTGGAGAGGGCCCGGAACGCGGGGGTGAGGGTGCTTTCCTACGACTGCGCCGTGACGCCGGAGAGCATGGAGATAGGAAAGCCGGTCCCTATCATTATTTAATTGTCAATTTGTGCAAATCTACAATTTTTCTCAGGCGCTCGCGCCCATTTTCTTCCGAAAATCGACTTTTTTGTGCGGCAAACCCGAAAAAAACACGAAAAATCGCGAAAAATGGCGGGGCGATTGATGCCAAATCACAAAAACACAAGATGTATGTTTTTGCTCTTGACCGGAGACACAAGATGTGGTATATTTGATGGTACTTTCGCCCGAGGTGATACAAATGAAGATCATAAAGAGAAACGGCATGGAGATGGATTTCGACATCAAAAAGATCGAGAACGCCATCCGGAAGGCCAACATGTCCGTGGAGGAGCCCTCCCGGATGACAGCCCTGCAGATAAAGCGCATTTCCGAGTCCGTGGCCCTGGACTGTGAGAACATGGGCCGCAGCCCCTCCGTGGAGGAGATCCAGGACCTGGTGGAGAAGCAGATCATGGCCCACGGGGCCTTCGAGGTGGCCAAGAACTACATCACCTACCGCTACACCCGGTCCCTGGTGCGCCAGAGCAACACCACCGACGAGAAGATCTTGTCCCTCATCGAGTGCTGCAACGAGGAGGCCAAGCAGGAGAACTCCAACAAGAACCCGGTGGTCAACTCCACCCAGCGCGACTACATGGCCGGCGAGGTCAGCCGCGACCTTTCCGAGCGCATCCTCCTGCCCCGGGACATCGTGGAGGCCCACGAGGCCGGCATCATCCACTTCCACGACACCGACTACTACGCCCAGCATATGCACAACTGCGACCTGGTGAATCTGGAGGACATGCTCCAGAACGGCACGGTCATCACCGGGACCCTCATCGAGCGGCCCCACAGCTTCTCCACCGCCTGCAACATCGCCACGCAGATCATCGCCCAGGTGGCCTCCAACCAGTATGGCGGCCAGTCCATCTCCCTCACGCACCTGGCCCCCTTTGTGGACATCTCCCGGCAGAAGATCCGGAAGGTCGTGGAGCAGGAGCTGGAGACGCTGGGCGTCACCTCCACCGAGGAGAAGATCCAGGAGATCGTGGAGGGCCGCCTTCTGGAGGAGATCCGCCGGGGCGTCCAGACCATCCAGTATCAGGTGGTGACGCTTCTGACCACCAACGGGCAGGCGCCCTTCGTCACCGTCTTCATGTACCTGGGCGAGGCCAGAAACGAGCGGGAGCGGGAGGACCTGGCCCTCATCATCCGGGAGGTCCTGGAGCAGCGCTACGAGGGCACCAAGAACGAGGACGGCGTCTGGGTCACCCCCGCCTTCCCCAAGCTCATCTACGTGCTGGAGGAGGACAACATCACCGAGGGGTCCCGGTACTGGGAGCTGACGAAGCTGGCCGCCAAGTGCACCGCCCGGAGGATGGTCCCCGATTACATCTCCGAAAAGAAGATGAAGGAGCTCAAGGGCGACGTCTACACCTGCATGGGCTGCCGCTCCTTCCTCACCCCCGACCGGTTCACCGACGCGGGCGTCGGCAACATCGCCAAGGCCCGCAACTACGAGCCGGGCAAGCATAAATACTACGGCCGCTTCAACCAGGGCGTCGTCACCATCAACCTGCCCGACGTGGCCCTCTCCTCCGGCGGCGACGTGGACAAGTTCTGGAAGATCTTCGAGGACCGCCTGGAGCTGTGCCACCGGGCCCTCCGGTGCCGGCACGACAGGCTCCTGGGCACCCCCTCCGACGTGGCCCCCATCCTCTGGCAGTACGGGGCGCTGGCGCGGCTCGACAAGGGCGAGCCCATCGACAAGCTCCTCTATAACGGCTACTCCACCATCAGTCTCGGCTACGCCGGCCTTTATGAGTGCGTCAAGTACATGACCGGCAGATCCCACACAGACCCGGAGGCCACGCCCTTCGCCCTCTCCATCATGCAGAAGATGAACGATAAGTGCAAGGAGTGGAAGACGGCGGAGAACATCGACTACTCCCTCTACGGCACGCCCCTGGAGTCCACCACCTACAAGTTCGCCAAGTGCCTCCAGAAGCGCTTCGGTGTCATCAAGGGCATCACCGACAAGGGGTACATCACCAACTCCTACCACGTCCATGTGACGGAGAACATCGACGCCTTCACGAAGCTCAAGTTCGAGGCCCAGTTCCAGCATCTCAGCCCCGGCGGCGCCATCAGCTACGTGGAGGTGCCGGACATGCAGAACAACCTGGAGGCCGTGTTGCAGGTGATGAAGTTCATCTACGACAACATCATCTACGCCGAGCTCAACACCAAGTCCGACTACTGCCAGGTCTG
>CANPYK010000003.1 GCA_947588605.1 uncultured Oscillospiraceae bacterium | reverse complement strand
CAAAAAAGAAGAGAGTTGCCAAGGAATCCTTGGTAACTCTCTTCCTTTTTTACGAGACTTTTTTCACAGCCCCTTTTCTTTTTGGTGGAGACGGTCGGGATCGAACCGATGACCTCCTGAATGCCATTCAGGCGCTCTCCCAGCTGAGCTACGCCCCCATGCGCTGTTGTTCACAGCGTTAGAGATAATACCATAAAGCGCCGGGGTTGTCAAGGGTCTTTTTGAATTTTTTCGATTTTTATTTTCCCTGAAAAAGCTCCTCGTCGGCGGCGGTGAAGGTGTAGACGGCGTCGCAGAAGCGGCACTTGACCTCGATGCGGCCGTCCTCCTCGAGCATGGCCTCCAGCTCCTCCCGGGTGACGCCGGAGAGGGCGGCCAGGACGCGCCGGCGGGAGCAGTCGCACCGGTACTCCACCGTGTCCGTCTCCACAAGCCTCGGCTCGAAGCCCTTGAGGATGCGCAGGGCCATGTCCTCCACCGTGCCGGCCATGAGCTGGCTCGTGACGGACCCGGCGGCTTGTACGTTGTCCTCCAGGCGCGCCGCCGTCTCCTCCGTGGCCCCCGGCATAAGCTGGGCGATGTACCCGCCGGCGCGCAGGACGTGCTGGTCCCGGTCCACCAGGGCCCCCAGGGCGCAGGCGGTGGGGACCTGTTCGCTGTCCACGAAGTACCGGGCGAAATCCTCGGCGATCTCGCCGCTGACAAGCTCCACACTGCCGCTGACGGGCTCGCCGAAGCCCATATCCCGGATGACGGTGAGCATCCCGTCCCGGCCCACGGCGGCGCCCACGTTGAGCTTCCCGTCGGCTCTCAGGGGCAGGTCCACCGCGGGATTTTGAGCGTAGCCGCGCACGTTGCCCCGGCTGTCGGACACCACCAGGATCGTCCCCACGGGCCCGCCGCCGTTGAGGCGGACGGTGAGGCTGTCGCCTGAGTCCTTCAGGGCGTTGCCCATCATGGACGCGGCGCACATGGTCCTGCCCAGCGCCGCCGTCACCACCGGCAGGGTCCGGTGGATGTTTCTCGCCCGCTCCACGGCGTCGGTGAGGTCCGCCGCCGCGATCTTCACAAGCCCGTCCTCGGACAGGGCCCTCACGATCTTCCCCATAGGTCCTCCAAAAAATCAATTTCTTTTCGCGGCGATGAAGACCCGCTGCTCGTCCGCCCGGGGCGGCTCGTCCCGGAGCTCTCCGAAGACGCGTATCTCCCCAAAGCCGTGGGCGGTGAGCTCCTCGATAAGGCGCTCTACGGGGTGGATATACTCCGTGTGCTCCTCAAAGGACCGCTCCCAGCGGTCGTCCTCCGTCCGGGAGAAAACGTCCATCCCGTACCTCAAAGCCCCGCCGTCCTCGGAAAGCTCGGCCCGCCAGACGCAGTAGACGTCCTCCGTCTCGTCCAGGAATACCTGCCCGTCCAGGGCCAGGAGCCTCTCGGGCGTGTTCACGTCAAAGATAAAAAGTCCCCCCGGCTCCACAAAAAGCCGAAGGCGCTCAAAAACCGTCCCCAGGCTCTCCGGCGGCAGGTAGTTCACCCCGTCCAGAGAGCACACCGCCGCGGACACCGTCCCGTAGAGGTCCAGCGTCTCCATGGACTGGTTGAGGAAAATGGGGGCGACGGGCGCGTCCGCCTCCCCGCCCTTCTCCATGGCCTCCGCCAGCATATCCGGGGAGGCGTCCACGCCGATCATCTCATAGCCCCTCCGCGCCAGCTCCCAGGTGAGCGTCCCGGTGCCGCAGGCCAGGTCCAGCACCAGCGTGGGGCGGACGGCGTACCGTCGGAAGATAAGCTCGTAAAAATCCGCGAATCTCCCGTAGGGCACGTCGCCCGTCAGGCTGTCGTAGTAGGCCGCCAGGGATTCGTAGGCGCTCACTCGCCCTGGTCCTCCGTCTCGCCCTCCTGCTCGGCCAGGCGCCGGAAGACCACCTCGTAGCCGTCGTTGCCGTACCGGAGGGAGCGGTTGACGCGGCTGATGGTGGCGCTGGACGCGCCGGTGCGCTCCAGGATGTCGTTGTAGATGAGGCCCTGGTTCAGAAGCTCCGCCACGTAGTAGCGCTGTTCCATGGCCCGCAGCTCCGACACACTGCACAGGTCGTCGAAGAAAAGCTGTGCCTCCTCCGGCGTGCGCAGGGTGACGATGGCCTTGTAGAGATCCTCGTTTTTGGGCTGATAGGTACGTTTGCTCATAAATATCCTCCCTTTCTATGGACCGTTTTATTTTTCTTCCAATTCCCTTTTGCCTTCCATGAGTATCCATATGGGCGCTTATAGCGTTTCAAGGTTTGCGGGAATCATATCAGGCACGAATTGCGCTTCCGGGATCGCGGCGATCAGCGAGAGCATTTCGAGAATTTCGTTTCTCAGCTCACCTTTTATACATTTGCGGAAAAAGCATAAGGAAGGCCATTTTGCCGCCATGACGATCCAGCCATACAAGCACATTGCCCGCGTTTCATTTTCTGTGGCATGGTAGACGCGAAGCATTCGGGTCATGTGCTTCTTGAAATCGTTGACCGCGTATGTCAAACGGGCCTGAGCGCCTTCCGGTTCGGTATGCTTTTCGTCGTAATCAAATCCAGCCAGATTCACCAGTTGATTGATGATCACCTCCGTGCCCGCCAGATTGAAATCAATGAACCCAATGAAGCGCTCGTTTTCATCTATCAGAACGTTCGAGAAATTTTCATCTCCCTGGAAGACACACCGTGGTAAGCTTTTGTATATCGCTTTCAGCTTTTTGCGCACATCCGTATGCCTTTCGATGAGCTTTTCCGCGAGACAGTTTTCCTTTTCCGCCCGCAGTAAAGCGATCAGCTGATCAAAGTTTTCCTCCTTTTCATCGATCCCGTTTGGAATATCAAATGGACTGAGATCAAAGAGGCTGTACATACCCATCGTTTCCGACAAGTCAACGCCGCTGTATTTTGCCGCAAATCCGGCCACACTTTCCAGAACCTCATAAACCAGCCGTTCCCCGTCCGCCAAATCTTCATCTCCCGCAAGCGGCCGGTCAATATACTCAGACAGATAGCAAATCATCCGCTTCCATTGATGAAGAAATCTGCCCTTGGGATCGGCAAGAAATTGCGGGCACTGGATGCCTGAAGCGCGATAACGTTCGATCAGCCTGTGCAGATCGTTCATTCTTTTTTCCGTCATGCCCGGCGCGTTGCAAAATCTGAGTACCCATTTTTGGTCAATGATATAGTTCAGACGAATATCTGAGCCGTCATGCGTGGAATCAATAAGCCGCACAGCTTCAAAAGTCCTTATGCCGAATGTGCTTAACTCTGTGAGAATATCCGAATATTGAGGAAGATCTGCACCTGCCGGAAAATTTTCACCCCCACGGAATGTTTCCTGACTATCCGTAATGATCACTTCCCGCGTTACAAATTTCAACTTATCTTTCCTGGGGCTTCCGCTCCTGTTCCTTCTGTTCCCTGGCCGCCTCTTCCTCCTCCAGGACGCGGTAGGCCACCTTGCCCACCAGCGTCTTGGGGAGCTCGTCCCGGAACTCGATCTCCCGGGGCATGGCGTACTTGGCGATGTTCTTGCGGCAGTGGGCCATGATGATCTCCCGCGTCTCGTCGGACTTGGCTACGCCGGGTTTGAGCATGACGAACGCCTTGACCCTTTGCATCCGGTAGGGGTCCTTGACGCCGATGACGCAGCTCATCTGCACCGGCTCGCAGGCGTCGATGATGTTCTCCAGCTGCGCCGGGTAGACGTTGTAGCCGGAGGTGATGATCATCCGCTTGGCGCGGCCCTTGAAGTAGACGAAGCCCTCGTCGTCCATGGTCCCCAGGTCCCCGGTGTAGACCCAGGTGAGCCCGTCGGCGTGGCGGCGCAGGGTCTGGGCCGTCTCCTCCGGGTGCTTGATATACTCCCGCATGACGGTGGGGCCGGAGAGCAGGATCTCCCCCTCCTCCCCGTAGGGGACCTCCTCGTCGGTGCCGGGCTTGACGATCTTGATGAAGGTATCCGGGAAGGGCAGGCCGATGGACCCCTCCTTGTAGATGTGCGGCGGCGTGAGGCAGCAGGCCGTCACCGTCTCCGTGGTGCCGTAGCCCTCCCGGACCTGGATGGCGCAGTGGTGGTCGTAGAGGAACTTGTCCATCTTCTTTTTAAGCTCGATGGACAGCGAATCGCCGCCGGAGAAGACGCCCTTCAAAGAGCTCAGATCCGCCTTCTCCATGCTGGGCAGGCGCAGAAGCGCCTCAAAGAGCGTGGGCACGCCGGCGATGAAGTTGCACCGCTCCTTGACGATGAGCTTGCCGTAGCTCTTGGGCGTGAAGCGGGGAACCAGGAGGCACCGCCCGCCGGAGGCCAGCATGGTGTGGATGCACACCCCCAGGCCGAAGCCGTGGAAGACGGGCATGGCCGCCAGCATCTTGTCCCCGGGGCGGAACATGGGATTCACCGCGATGACCTGGGCGGCCAGGGCGTTGAAGTTGTAATTTGTGAGCAAAATACCCTTGGTGGTGCCGGTGGTGCCGCCGGAATAGAGGATGACGGCGGGGTCGTCGGCGGTCTTCTTCACCTTGTAATTCCAAAAGCACGCGTTCCCCAGCCGCATAAACTCGTTCCACATGATGACCGGCGCGTCGGCGGGGATCTTCTGGATCTTCCGCCCCTCGGTGAGCATGTACCCGGTCTTCAGGGGCTGTGCCAGCTCGTCGCGGATGCGGGCGATGATGACGTTGACGATGGAGGTGTTCTGCCGGATGGCCTCGATCTTGTGGTAGAACTGGTCCAGGGTGATGACGGTGACGGACTTGGACTCGTTGAGGTAAAATTCGATCTCGTTCTCCGAGGAGAGCGGGTGGATCATGTTGGCCACGGCGCCGATGCGGTTCACGGCGTAGAACATATAAATGGCCTGGGGGCAGTTGGGCAGGGCGATGGTCACCCGGTCGTCCTCCCGCACGCCGATGGTCCGCAGGGCCTTGGCGCACTGGTCGATATGCTCCATCATGCGCCGGTAGGTGGTGGGCCGGCCCATGAAGTCGAAGGCCACGTAGTCGGGGTACTTCTCCGCCACGCCGGCCACCATCTCATAGAGGGACCCCTTGAAATACTCAAGATGCGCGGGCATATCCCCCAGGCTTTGGAGCCACGGGGTCTTCACGGCAGTATCGCTCATTCGTAATCGACCTCCTCGTTCATAGGCTTTTCCAGCAGCTCCGGGTGCTCCAGGAGGTGCTTTAACAATCTCACGGATTTGGAATAATAATACCCGTCCGCCAGACGCTCGTCGATGGTGAGCCCCAGATCCAGCGTCTCCTTCATCTCAAAGCTCCCGTCCGGCGCGTACACCGGGTTCATGCCCTTCTCCCCGATGATGCAGAAAAGCGAGCACGTCCCCCAGTTGGTGAGGTGGTGATACCCCGAGTGGAGCTTGATGGACCCGAGGTTAGAGATGACCACGCTGGCGTAGTAGGGGTCCGTGGCGATGAGCACGTTGGGCACCCACCCGTGCCGGTCGAGGAAGGTCACGAAGTGTACCGCCGTCTTGGAGACGAACCGCGGGAGCTTCGTGAAAAACTCCATGGAGTCCGTGGACCGGTCCTTCTGCTCCGAGCGGCAGAACATCACCTGGCCTCGGATGTTCTCGTGGATGGTGTCCACGGTGTCGGCGTCCTTGGCGTGGATGAACGCCAGCGCCTCCTCGCCCCTGTCGGAAAACTGCTTCTTCACCACGAAGGACGCGGAGACCTCGTTGCGCTGATACATATTCTTGTTCTGGATGAACCGGTTGAGCTTGGGCCGCAGGGTGATGGTCTTCACAAGCGCGGCCAGGATCACGTGGAACATGGTATAGGGAAACTCCGTCTCCCCCGCGTTCTTCCGGGCGAGAAACGCGTTGATGGCCGTCAGGTCCACCCGCTCGGAGATGTACGCCTCGTTGTCGCACCGGTTGGGATACAAAAGCGGCGTCACGAAGTGCATCGCGTCCAGATCCCGCACCAACGCCCCGTCCTTCCGGTCGCCCAACCGTCTCTTTGTCTTCTTTTCTTCCATTTTCCCTCTCCCCTATCCCGCCCAAGCGGAAAAAACTGTCTCTTTACCCCTATATAGTATCACTGTGCGACCAAAAAATCAAGGTGTTTTGCTAAAGCCCCCCACAATTTTCGACCATTCCGTGCCCGGCGGGCAAATCAAAATTGCGGCGAAGCCGCAGCCTTTTGAAAAGCCCTCCCCGCAGGGCGGGGAGGGGCAGGGGTGAGGTGGGAGCCGAAGGGCTTTGAGCGGTTCCGATGAACGCACCCTCCCACCTCATCCGGCGCCTGCGGGCGCCACCTTCCCCGCCCTGCGGGGAAGGCTAAGACGGGGGAACCCTTTCGCCTCGCTTCGCTCGGCACCTCCCCCCTCATCGATCATTTTTTCCGGCGGCATGTACGTCGGAAAAAATACCTTTTGTCACGCAAGTGTGCCGCTTGCGGCGCGCGCAGCGTGACAGCAGAAACTCCCTCGCTGAATTCCGCGGAATTCAGCGAGGGAGTTTCGCACGTTCCCCCTGACTGGAAAGGCGCGCCGCGCCTTTTCAGTCCGTCACTTTCTGTGTCCAGCCCCGCGTATCGGGCCTGGTGCCCCACTGGATGCCGGTGAGCTCGTCGTAGAACCGCTGCGTCAGCTCCCCGATGCCGCCGTCGCCGATGGGCAGGTCCCGGCCCTCGTAGTAGATGTGGCCCACGGGGGACACCACCGCGGCGGTGCCGGTGCCCCACATCTCCTCCATGCGGCCGCTCTGGGCGGTCTCCAGCACCTCGTCGATGGAGATGAGCCGCTCCTCCACCTCATAGCCCCAATCCCGGGCCACCTCCAGAATGGATTTGCGGGTGATGCCGGGGAGGACGGAGCCCTGGAGCATGGGGGTGACGACCTTGCCGTCGATCTTGAACATGATGTTCATGGAGCCCACCTCCTCGATGTACTTGCGGTGGACGCCGTCCAGCCACAGCACCTGGGAGTAGCCCTTCTGCGCCGCGCGCTCGCCGGCGCGGATGGAGGCGGCGTAGTTGCCGCCGCACTTGGTAAAGCCCGTGCCGCCCCGGACGGCGCGGACGTCCTCGTCCTCGATGGCGATGTGCACCGGGTCAAGCCCCTCGGGATAGTAGTTGCCGGAGGGGGACAGGATGATGCAGAAGATATACGTCTTGCTGGCGTGGACGCCCACGGTGCAGTCCGTGGCGATGATGAAGGGCCGGATGTAGAGGCTGGCGCCCTTCTGATCGGGCACCCAGTCCTTTTCCAGCGCCACCAGCTGCCGGACGGCTTCCACGCAGAAATCCACGTCGATCTCCGGGATGCTCATGCGCACGGCGGAGTTGTTCATGCGCTTGAAGTTCTCCTCGGGCCGGAAGAGCCAAATGGACCCGTCGGCGCGCCTGTAGGCCTTCAGCCCCTCGAAGATCTCCTGGGCGTAGTGGAACACCATGCAGCTGGGGTCCAGCGTGAAGGGCCCGTAGGGCACGATGCGCGGGTCGTGCCAGCCCCGGCCCTCGGTGTAGTCCATCAGGAACATGTGGTCGGAGAAGAACTTCCCGAAGGGCAGCGGGTCCAGATGGGGCTTCTCCTTGGGATTCTTCGTCAGCTCGACGCGGATCTTTTCCATATTGCGACACTCCTCTGTATGATGATAAACGTGATTTACTGCGCTAAATCAATATACGCTTTATTTTAGCACCGCTCCCGCGAAAGCGCAAGAACAATTCCGCACATTTCCGCCGCCTTTTTCCGCTTTTTTCTGTTCATAATTGGAGCTCCCGCCGGAAAACCCCGGCATTTTCTCCCTGTATGAAATTTCCCCGCCCAGGAAATACTAACACCCGTCAGAAAAAAACATAAGGAGGCGGGACCTCTTGCAGGGGAAGGTCGAGATCTGCGGGATCAACACATCCAAGCTTCCGGTGCTGAAAAACGAGGAGACCATGGCGCTTCTGCGCCGCGCCCGCGCGGGCGACAGCGCCGCCCGGGAGGAGCTTATCCAGGGGAATCTAAGGCTCGTACTGTCCGTGATCCAGAAATTCATGGGCCGGGGCGAGAACGCCGACGACATCTTCCAGGTGGGCTGTATCGGCCTCATCAAGGCCATCGACAACTTCAACCTGGACGTGGGCGTCATGTTCTCCACCTACGGCGTGCCCATGATCATCGGGGAGATCCGCCGCTTTCTGCGGGACAACTCCCCCCTGCGCGTCAGCCGGAGCATCCGGGACACGGCGTACAAGGTCCTCCAGGCCAAGGAAAAGCTGATGCTGGAGACCCAGAGGGAGCCCACGGTAGAGGAGATCGCCGCCGCCCTGGGCCTCCGGCGGGAGGAGGTGGTGGTGGCCATGGACGCCGTAGCCGACCCCGTCAGCCTCTATGAGCCCATCTACTCCGAGTCCGGCGACGCCGTCTGCGGCATGGACCAGATCGGCGACACGAAGAACACCGACGAGGCATGGCTGGAGCAGATCGCCCTGGGCGAGGCCATCGACCGCCTCTCCGACCGCGAAAAGCGCATCCTGAGCCTCCGCTTCTACGAGGGCAAGACCCAAATGCAGGTCGCCGCCGAAGTCGGCATCAGCCAGGCCCAGGTGTCCCGCTTAGAAAAGAACGCCATCAACCAGATCAAGAAGAGCCTCTAGCCCCCTCTCTTGCCCCTCCCAGTTCGCGGCGGCAGGAAAAAGGTTTGCGGCTTCGCCGCATTCTTTATATTCCCCACCCACCCGCCCCCGCCGCCGCACGTCACCACCCCGGCCGCTTCGCGGCTGTCCCCTCCGTTGGAGGGGCTAACGTGTCGGAGGGCGGGTGCGATTTGTCGGAACCGGTCAGAATCGCAATCTCTTTTGCCCCTCCCAGGTCGGGGTGGCGTGAAGCGCCGGGGTGGTGCTATGATCCGTTCATCGGAAGCGTCCGTTACGCTCAACCGGCTCGAATACCCCGCCGCTGCGGCGGCACCCCTTTTTCCGAAAAAGGGGTCCGGGGAATAAGGTTGCGGCGCTTCGCGCCGCGTTTTATAAAATTGCGCCGCAAAGCGGCGCAAAACCTTTTTGACCCCCTTTCCGGGAAAGGGGGGTAGGGGGGATTCGAGCCCCCGTCCTCCGTCCCCGCCGCGCGGGAAAATCCAAATCTGCGGCGAAGCCGCAACCTTTTTCGCCCCCTCCTCGTAGGAGGGGGGCAGGGGGGCAGCGAACGTGGGATGACAGTGCGGTCCCGGCAAAACGGACCTGTTCTTTCCCGCCACGTGGCACGGGCGGGTTTAGAACCCGCCCCTACGGGGAATATGGAAGGTTATCCCATTTAACCGACATTTGAGGCCATCGAAACGCGGGCCGCTGTGGGCAGTGGCCCGTACGGCGTTCATTGAAAGCAATTCAAAACTGTAGGGGCGGGTTCCAAACCCGCCCGCCCCTTCATCGATCATTTTTTCCGGCGGCATGTACGTCGGAAAAAATTCCTTTTGTTTTGCGGAGTGTGCGAGCGAAGCGAGTGCGCGGAGCAAAACAGCAGAAACTCCCTCCCTGAATTCCGCAGAATTCAGGGAGGGAGTTTCGCACGTTCCCCCTTGGCATTTAGAGCCCGCTTCGCGGGCTCTAAAGCCAGTTTTTATTCTTGATTTGCCGCGTTCACGATCGCCGCGAACTTGGCCGGGACCAGGCTTGCCCCGCCGATGAGGCCGCCGTCGATGTCCGGCTGGGCCAGGAGCTCGAAGGCGTTCTGGTCGTTCATGGACCCGCCGTAGAGGACGGAGGTGGCCCGGGCCGTTCTGGCGCCGTAAAGGCCCCGGACGATGGTCCGGATGTGGCGGCAGACCTCCTCGGCCTGCTCGCTGGTGGCGGTGCGGCCGGTGCCGATGGCCCAAATGGGCTCATAGGCGAAGATGACCTTCCGCGCCTTCTCCGGCGCCACGCCGCACAGGGCCGCCTTGACCTGGCAGGACACGAAATCCAGCGTCAGGCCCCGGTCGCGCTGGTCCAGGCTCTCGCCCACGCAGACGATGGGCTGGAGCCCCGCCTCCAGGGCGGCCAGGACCTTGGCGTTGACGGACTCGTCCGTCTCGGCGAAATACTGCCGGCGCTCGGAGTGGCCGATGATGACGTACTTGACGCCGGCGTCCTTGAGCATCCCCACGGACACCTCGCCTGTGTACGCGCCGGAGGGGAATTGGCTGACGTTCTGGGCGCCCACGCCCACCTTCAGGTCCCGGAAGGACCGGACGGCCATGGGCAGGTCCACAAAGGGCGCGCAGATGACGATGTCGCACCACTTGACGCGGCTTCCCAGGATGGATCTGAGCTCCTCGGCATACCCCTTCACCTCGGAGGGGGTCTTGTTCATTTTCCAGTTGCCCGCGATAACGGTGGTGCGGTATTTCCTGTTCATCGGACCGCACCCCTTATCTGTCTAAGAGGCAAGCCACGCCCGGCAGCTCCTTGCCCTCCAGGAACTCGAGGGACGCGCCGCCGCCGGTGGAGATGTGGGTGATCTTATCGGCAAAGCCCAGCTGCTCGCAGGCCGCCGCGGAATCTCCGCCGCCCACGATGGAGATGCAGTCGGACTCGGCCAGAGCCTTCGCCACCGCGATGGTGCCGGCGGCCAGAGTGGGATTCTCAAAAACGCCCATGGGGCCGTTCCAGACCACGGTCCTGGCGTTCTTCACGGCCTCGGCGAAGATCTCCCGGGTCTTCTCGCCGATATCGAGGCCCATCTTGTCCTCAGGGATAGCGTCGGAGGCCACGGTCTCCACGGTCACGGGCCCGTCGATGGGGTCGGGGAAGGAGGCGGCGACGACGGTGTCCACGGGCAGGAGGAGCTTGACGCCCTTTTCCTCGGCCTTGGCCATCATGTCCTTGCAGTAGTCGAGCTTGTCGCCGTCGAGAAGCGAGGTGCCGATGGAATAGCCCTTGGCGGCCAGGAACGTGTAGGCCATGCCGCCGCCGATGATGAGGGTGTCCACCTTCTCCAGGAGGTTGTTGATGACGTTGAGCTTATCGGAGACCTTGGCGCCGCCGAGGATCGCCACGAAGGGACGGTCGGGATCGGCCAGGGCCTTGCCCATAACGCCCAGCTCCTTCTCGATAAGGAAGCCGGAGACGGCGGGCAGATAGGCGGCCGCGCCGGCGGTGGAGGCGTGGGCGCGATGGACGGCGCCAAAGGCGTCGGAGACGTAAACGCCGTCGGGTCCGGCGAGGGCCGCCAGCTTTTCGGTGAAGGCGGGGTCGTTCTTCGTCTCGCCCTTTTCAAAACGGGTATTCTGGAGAAGCATGATCTCCCCGCCCTTCAGGGCGGCGGCCTTGGCCTGGGCGTCCGGGCCGACGACGTCGGCGGCGAGGATCACGGGCTTACCCAGCAGCTCGGAAAGACGGGCCGCCACGGGCTCCATTCTCAGCGCGTCCAGGGACTTTTGCCACTTGGCCTCGGTGAGCTCCTCGGGGGCCTTGCCCTTCTCGGCCTGCTTCTTGGACCACTTCTCAAAGCTGGGCTCGGGCTTGCCCAGATGGGAGCAGGCGATCACGGCGCAGCCCTGGTCCAGCAGGTACTGGATGGTGGGCAGAGCCGCCACGATGCGCTTGTCGCTGGTGATCACGCCGCCCTTGAGGGGGACGTTGAAGTCACAGCGCAGAAGGACCTTCTTGCCCTGAAGGTCAATGTCACGGACCGATTTCTTGTTGTAGTTCATGCTTCTTCTCCTATCCAAAAGATTATTAAGAAACCCTTTTCAAAGGGAGTTTCAACGCGCCATGGAACCGGTGCCCAAAAGGCCCGGGAACCCCAGCTGCCGCAGGGCCTCGTAGCACAGGACCGCCACGGAGTTGGAGAGATTGAGGCTCCGCGCCTCGCTGATCATGGGAAGGCGGATGCACTTGTCCCGGTACGCCTCCCGGAAAGCCTCCGGAAGGCCCGCCGTCTCCTTGCCGAACACCAGCCAGCACCCGTCCCGGAACGCGGCCTCATGGTAGCTCCTGGGGGCCTTGGTGGTGGCCAGCCACAGGTCCTCCGACCCGTGCTTCTGGAGGAATTCGTCCAGGTTTTCGTAGACGGTGATGTCCACCAGATGCCAGTAGTCCAGCCCCGCCCGCTTCACGGCCCTGTCGGAGATATCGAACCCCAGCGGCCGCACCAGATGCAGGCGGCTGCCCGTGGCGGCGCAGGTCCTGGCGATATTCCCGCAGTTTTGCGGGATCTCCGGCTCCACAAGCACAATGTTGACCGTACCCATCCCCCCAAAAAGTCCGGAATCTATTCTATAACTTTCCTTGCCCGTTTTCAAGTCAAAAATGGATTTTTTCACAGGAATTTTGCCCGTGGACGGCGGGGACGGGGGAACCCCTCAGTCACGGCCCGCGGCCGTGCCAGCTCCCCCAGGGGGGGAGCTTTTTAACCTCCCCCTTGGGGGAGGTGGCGCGAAGCGCCGGAAGGGCAGCCCTCCCCGCGGGGCGGGGAGGGGGAGGGGTGAGGTGGGAGCCGAAGGGCTTTGAGCGATTCCGATGAACGCACCCTCCCACCTCATCCGGCGCCTGCGGGCGCCACCTTCCCCGCCTTGCGGGGAAGGCTAGGACAGGAGACGAGGGATCGAATACCCCGACAAAAATCCCCGCGCAAGTCTCAGCTCACGCGGGGACTCATATTCCCTTCCGGACCCGTCAAATTTCCTTATCGACGCTGTCCACCACGTTCTCGAAGGTCTTTTTGGCCTCCTCGGCGGTCTCCTCGGCCATGGCGGCGGCCTGGTCGGCGGCGGCCTCGACGGTGTCCTCCACCTCGTCCTCGATGTGGTCGGCCTCCTCGGGCGCCTCCTCGGCCTCGGGCTCCGGGGCGGTCTCGCCGATGGCGTCGATCTCCGCCTGGTGGGCGGCGACGCGGTCCAGCGCCTCACGGATGGCTGTCATGGGCTCCTCCAGGTCCGGGTCGGGGTTGGAGGAGTACTTCTCGAAGTAGAGCTTGCCCAGCTCTATGTACTTCTTCTTCATCCCCTCCCGCTCGGCGGCGATCTGGGCGTTGAGCTTGGCCTTCTTGGCCGCGCCGGACGCCTTCCCGGCCACGTTCTTCGCCGCGTCCGAGGATTTGCCCGCCACGTTCTTGACGAAGGTGGTGGTCTTCTCCACGACGGTGTCCGCCGTCTCCACGATCTTCTTCTTGACGTCCTCAAAATCGATGCTTGCCATGAGCTTTACCTCCGTTTGATGATGATTTTTTGTTTCAAATTCGATCTCCCGCTCAAAGGCGGCGGTGCCCCGCCGTCCCAGAAGCTTGCGCAGGGGCTCCAGGGTCTTTTCCAGCTCCTCGTCATCCATGGCCCTCACCTCCGCGCTCCTCCCCGGGGTCCTTTTCATCCTCCCCGGGCTTTTCCGGCTCCCCGGCGTCCTCCTCGGCGTCCCCGTCCCCGGTCCCCACGATCTCCACGGCCCCGGCCGCGGCGGCGCGGCGGCGGTTGACGAACATGTTGGCCGGGTCCGGATGCCTCTTGAGCCTATTATACAGGATAATGCCCAGGGATGCAAGCAGAAGAATGAAGGAAACCAGCTGCGAGACGCGGATGCCGGTATGCCCGATCATCAGGCTGTCCGTCCGCAGCCCCTCGATGAACATCCGCCCGCAGCCGTACCAGGCAAAGTAGGTAAGGATCATCTCCCCGTCGAAGGTCCTGTGCTTCTTGGACCACAGGTGCATGAGGATGAACCCGGTGAAGTTCCACAGCGACTCGTAGAGGAAGGTGGGGTGGACGGCGTACTGCACCCCCGACGGGGTGGTGAGCACCATCCGGCAGAAGATGTCCGTCTCGTATCCGAAGGCCTCCCGGTTCATGAAGTTGCCCCACCGGCCTATGAACTGGCCGATGAGGAAGCCGAAGCAGACCATGTCCAGAAACGCCAGGAAATTCAGCTTTTTCTTGGCGCAGTAGATGACCGTCGCCAGCACCGCGCCGAAGATGACGCCGTACATCCCCAGGCCCCCCTCCCAGATGTAGAGGACGGAGAGGAGGTCGTCCTTGTAGGAATCCCACTCAAAGGCCACGTAGTAGATCCTGGCGCAGATGATGGCCAACGGCACGCCCAGGAGGATCACGTTGAAGACGTCGTCCGCCGTCATGCCGAACTCCGGGGCCCTTTTCGCGCAATAGAGCACCGCCAGCAGAAAGCCCGTGGCGATGATGACGCCGTACCAGTGGATGGTCAGCGGCCCCAGGGAGAAGGACGACGGCGGATTGATCGTAAAGCCCCCCAGCATGGGGAAGGATATGGACGCGCCCGGTAAGCTTTTGGGCATAGGTCATCGCTCCTTTGTCAAAATTTCGGAGACAGCGCAGCTTCGCGCCGTCAGATAGGAGGCCAGGAACCCCCGGCAGTCCTCGGCCGTGACGGTATCCAGCACCCCCAGCGTTTCAAAGTAGTCGTACCCCGCGAAGGCCCCGGCGGCCAGGTTGTAGGCGATGTTCTCCAGGGACCCCAGCGCCCGGATGGCCCCGCCGTAGGCGGTCTTCTTCTGGCGCTCAAAAAACGCCCCGTCCAGTCCCCTGGCCGCCTGGTTCGCGGCCTCCTCCAGCACCCGCAGGCACACGTGCTCGGCGTTCCTCGTCTCCCCGCCGAAGCTGAGGTGCGACACGCCCGCCACGTTCTCGAAGGCACAGCCGAAGGTCTCGTTGATGAGCCCCTCGTCGTAAAGCCGCCGGTAGAGCGGCGAGGACGTGCCCAGGACGGCGCTGAGCGCCAGGGTGGCGGTGAGCTCGAATTTCACGCTCTCCCGGCCCAGAAGGCCGCTCTTCGTCTTGGCTCCGGCCAGGAACATGGGCGCGCCCACGTCCATGGCCCGCTCGGTGCGCACCGAGACGGGTCCCGGCTTCTCCGGGCCGGGGCTCACCGTCAGGGGCCGGGGGCGGGAGCTTCGTGGCAGGGCCTCCAGGCAGATGTCCTCGATCCTGGCCGGGTCCGCCCGGCCCGTCACCACCAGCGCCATGTTGGCCGGGACGTAAAAATCCCGGTGGAGGCGGTATAAGGTCTCCGCGTCCATGGCCTCCACGCTTTCCACATCCCCCGCCACGTTCTCCCGAAGGGGCGCGTGCTCGTAGAGGGCTTTGAGGAGCCCGTAGTACATCACGTCCTCCGGATCGTCCTCGCTCATGCGGATCTCCTGGGTGATGATGGGCTTCTCCCGCTCCACGCTCTCCGGGGTGAAGGAGGGCGCGGAGACGAAGCGCAGTAAAAGCCGCAGGCTGTCCTCCAGCCCCCCGGCGCAGTCGAAGTGGAAAGCCGTCATGTCCGGGGAGGTGAAGGCGTTGGCGTTGGCCCCCCGCTGGGCCAGGAGGGACATGGCGTCCTGCCCGTCCTCCAGCTCGAAGGTCTTGTGCTCCAGAAAATGCGCCGCCCCGGCGGGACTTTGGAGCCTCTCCCCGTCCCGTTCATAGAGCCTGTCCGCGCCGCCGTAGTTCACCGCCAAAAACGCCAGGGACTTCCGGTACCCCGGCTTCGGCGCCACCGTCAGGCGCAGGCCGTTTTCCAGCTCCCCCACGTAGGCCGTCTCGCCCAGGCGGGGATAATCACGTTTCGTCAGCATTTTCATCCTCCGCGGTCAGGAAGGTCACGCACCGAAGGCGCGCGGAGGCCGCCGCGGCGGCGATCTCCTCCCGCGTCACAAGGGACGCCCTGGCGGCCAGCTCCTCCGGGCGCAGGCCGGCGCCGGCGATGCTCCTGTCGAGATAATACTCCTCCAGCCCCGGCTGCTCGTCCAGAACGGAGGTGACGGCGTTCACCACGGCCCGGCGGGCGCCCTCCAGTTCCCAGTCCTCCAGCTCCCCACGGGCGAGGGCGTCGAGCTGGGCGGCGATCTCACGCTCCGCCGTCCCGGCCATGTCAAAGTCGATGCCGGCGGAGACGAAAAGCGCCCCCTTCCACCGGTCCGTCACCGACTCGGCGTAATAGCAAAGCCCCAGCTCCTCCCGGACGCGGGTGAAGAGCTTGGAGGTCACAGACCCGCCGAAGGCGGCGTTAAAGACCGCCAGCGCGGCCCGATCCGGGTCCGGGACTGCCTCCGAAAGCCGCCAGCCCATGCAAAGCCGCCCCTGGGTCACGTCCATCGTCTCCGTGAGCCGCCGGACCTGCCCCTCGGGCACGACCCAGGCGTTCCCGGTGACGGGCATCCGGATCTGAGCGGACCTGGGCAGGGGCGACAGGGCCTCCCGCACCAGCGCCGCCACACGCTCCGGGGCTTCCGCGCCGCAGTAGAAGACCTCGATGGGCGCGGATGCCATGAGCTCCTTATAGTATTTCGTCAGCGTGGCCACGGAGATCTTCTCCGCGTCCGCCGCCGTCCCCAGCTTCGGCACGCCGTAGCGCTCCCCCCGGAACATGGTCCCGGTGAGGCGCAGGGAGGCGTAGGAGCGCTTGTCGTTGATCTCGGCGGCGATGTCGTCCAGGAGGTTGCGGCGCTCGGACTCCACATAGTCGCCGCGAAGCCGCCCGCCCTTTGTGGCCGGCGAGAGCAGCAGCTCCCCCATCAGCGCCGCCACGGCCCCCAGGGTGTCGGGCCGCCCCGGCAAAAACGCCCCGTCGGGGAAATCGGCGCAAAAGCCCAGCGCCGCGATCTCCCCCCGTTTGCGGATGGCCGGCTCGATCCGCGCCCCGTACATGTCGTCCAGCGCCCCGGCGATGGACTCCATATCGGGAAGCCTTGAGGTCCCCCGCCGCAGGACGTAGGGCAGCACGGCGTTCATCGCCGCCGTCCGCTTTCCGTGCTCGGCCAGCGCCGTCACGGACAGGCACCCGGTCTTGAACCTCTCCGCCCGCACCGCCGTAAGCCACACGCCCCGCATAACTTCCTTCCTCATCACCTCATCCAGCCCTACCACCCCCTTTGGCGTAAATTTACGTTATTATACCACATTTTTCACCCCCATGCAATCCCCTTTTGAACCCGTCTCGCCCCATAACCTCCCCCTTGGGGGAGGTGCCGAGCGCAGCGAGGCGGAAGGGTCGCGGCGGCGGGAAAAGGTTTGCCGCTTCGCGGCTGTCCCCGACCTAGGAGGGGCTGCCGTGTCGAGGGTGGGTCCGGGTTATCAGAACCGCTCTGTCATCCAACGCTCGCTTCCCCCCTGCCCCCCTCCTACGAGGAGGGGGCCCTGAGACGGGGGCGGGTGCGATTTTTCGAAACCGTTCCATAATCGCAACCTCTTTTGCCCCTCCAAGGTCGGGGTGGCGCGAAGCGCCGGGGTGGTGCTGCGATCCGTTCATCGAAAGCATCAGTTACGCTCCACGGGCTCGAATACCCCGCCGCTGCGGCGGCACCCCTTTTTCCGAAAAAGGGGTCGGGGGAACAAGGTTGCGGCGCTTCGCGCCGCGTTTATATTAAAATTGCGCCGCATTGCGGCGCAAACCTTTTTGGTAGGGGCGGGTTCCAAACCCGCCCTTAAGCTCCCCTCTGGGGGAGCTGGCACGGCCAAAGGCCGTGACTGAAGGGTCCCCCGTCCCCGCCGCGCGGGCAATCCAAGAATGCGCCGCAGGCGCAAACCTTTTTCGCCCCCTCCTCGTAGGAGGGGGGCAGGGGGGCAGCGAGCGTTGGACATGAGACCGGTCCCGATGACCCGCACGTTATGACCACTGCCGTAGGGGTCGCCGTCTCCGGCGACCCGCCCTTCGTCTATTGACCCGCCCCGAACACCGCCGTACGGGCCGCCGCCCACGGCGGCCCACCCCCCGATAACCGGCATGTACCGTTTTATCGGAACCGCCCCCGTCACGCAACCGCGCAAGGGCGGGTTTAGAACCCGCCCTTGCTTGATGGATAGATATACAAAACAAATCGCATTTCTTTCAATTACACCGTAGGGGCGGACCCATGTGTCCGCCCGTTCCCCGCCGTCTCCCTCTCCCCGAACACCCGTATCCCCTCTCCCCGGTAGGGCTCGCCGTTGACGAGGATGCCCTCGGGGTAGCAGTTGACGGCGATGTCGCCCGTCTCCAGGCGCAGGGTGAGGCTGGCGGGGAGCATGGCGTCGGGCAGGTTTGGCTTTACGGTGAGGACGCCGTCCCGAAGGCGCAGGCCGAAGAGGGACTCGGTGACGGCGCGGAAATACCAGCCGGCGGAGCCGGTGTACCAGCTCCAGCCGCCGCGGCCCGTAAGGCCGGGGGCGCGGTAGACATCGGCGGCCAGGACGTAGGGCTCGGCGGCGTAGGTGTCCACGTCCCGCCCCCAGGGGGAGAGGGCGGCGAGAAGGCGCGCGCCTGTCTCCCGCTCGCCGCACTCCAGAAGCGCCATGGCCAGCCACACGGCGGCGTGGGTGTACTGGCCGCCGTTCTCCCGGGTGCCGGGGGCGTAGGAGGCGATATAGCCCGGGTCCCGCTCCCCCTTGTCAAAGGGCGGGTCGAAGAGGGCAACGGTGCCGCTCTCGGGGTCGAAAAGCCGCGCGGCGGCGGCCCGAAGGGCCCGTTTGACACGCACCCGGTCGGCCCCGGCGAAGAAGGCGAAGCTTTGGGCCACGCTGTCCAGCGCGCACGTATCGTCCCCCGGCGCGCCCAGGGGCGCCCCGTCGCCGTAGAAGCCCCGCAGGTACCACTCCCCGGCGAAGGCCCCCTCGGCGGCCCGGAGATACCGGCCGGCGGCGGCGCGAAGCTCCCCGGCTTTTGCGCCCTCGCCGGCCTTTTCGCAAAGCTCCGCCATATTTTGGAGGGCCATGGCGCCGAAGAAGGTGAGCCAGACGCTCTCGCCCCGGCCGTCGGCTCCCACCCGGTCCATGCCGTCGTTCCAGTCCCCGCCCAGCATCAGCGCCAGGCCGTGGGCCCCCGTCCCCCGGCGCAGGAAGCACGTGACGGCCCGGAGGGCGTGATGAAGGAGCGTGTCCGTCTCGGCGTCGACCTCCGGCCGCTCGTAGCGGTCCCGCTCCCCCGCCTCCAGGGGCGCGGAGAGGCGGTAGGGCTCCCGGGCCCTCAAAATGTCCGTGTCCCCGGTGCGAATGACATAGTCGTGGAGCGCCCAGACGAGCCACAGAAGGTCGTCCGAGCACCTGGTCCGCACGCCCCGGTCGCCCTCGGGCGTGGGGTGCCACCAGTGCATCACGTCCCCCTCGGCGTACTGGTGGGCGGCGGCCTGCCGCAGCTGCCAGACCGCCGGCTCCCGGTCCACCAAGGTCATGGCGGCGGCGTCCTGGAGCTGGTCCCGGAACCCCACCGCCCCGCCGTTCTGGTAAAGGCCCGTGCGGGCCAAAAGCCGCGCGGCCCGGGTCTGGTAGAGCGCCCAGCCGTTGAGGTAGGCATCTAGTTTCGGCTCCGGCGTCTCCACCCGCAGGGCGGAGGTCAAAGCCTGCCAGCGGGCCTTCGTCTCCTCCAGAAGCCGGTCGGCGGCCCGGAGGGCGGCTTCCAGCTTCTGCCGCTTGTCACAGCCGGAAACAATCACCAGGCGCGGCGAGGCGGGGAGGGTGAAGGCCAGGGTAGCGCCGGCGGAGGCGTTTTGCGCCGGGGCGGAGGTCAGGAGGGTGTAGGGGGAATTTTTGAACGCCCCGGTAGTCGTTTTGGCGGTAAACGCCCCGTTTTCAAAGGAAATCCGCACAAATTTGGCGTCCTTCCCGCTCTCCCCCAGGAGGAGCTTGCAGGCATAGGAGACGGTTAGATTTTCCAATTCCCCGTTAAGCTCCAGCACCATGACCCGGGCGTTGACCTCCCAGGGGACGAAGGCGGTGAGGCGGGATTTGACAGAGCCGAAGTCCCGCTCCCAGCGGGCCCAGCCGAAGCCGTACTCGATGAGCGCGGGGGCGGGCCCGCCGTCGGCAAAGAGGCTCTCCTCCCCTTGGGGCCCTAAGAGCTTCAGCGTCTCCGGGCCCTCGGTTTTTCGCTCGTCGTTGACCCAGGGGCTTATCTTGTAAAGCCGGGAATTTTGGGACCACTGGAACCCCGCGCCGCACTCGGTGGCCAGGAAGCCGTAGGTGGGATTTGTCAGGATATGGGACCACGCCGCCGGCGGAAGGGTGTTTTGGAGGGCGATCAGGACCTGGTCGGAGGCCCCTCGGCGGTATGCTACGGAGGTGCCGGAGGGGGTATAGAGGGGTCTCGGACGGGGGTCCGAGAGGGGTCTTTCGGGGGGTGTCCAGGGGGCCGTGAGGTCCACCTTCACCTCCGCCAGCTCCAGCGCCGGGACCGGGTCGGAGACGAGACGCACCCCGCCGGGAGCGTCCAGAGTGGATTCCCGGCCCAGCCGGCGGAGAAGGTCGGCGATAGCGGTGCGCTGGGCGGCGGCGTAGTCGCCGTGGTCGGTGAGGACCAGAAGGAGGTCCGCCTCCACGCCGTTTTCCGCTAAGAGCGCGTGGCGGCGCACAAGGTCCAGCGCCGCCGGAATGGCATCGGCGTCGGGGATCCGGGCGGCGAGGATGGGCAGGTCGCCGGAGAGGCCCACGCGCCACAGCTCCTCCCGGCCCAGGTCCGGCCGCTTCCGGTTCTCGCCGCCGAAGAGCAGAGGCGTGATGAGGTCCAGGGCGGCGCGGGTGTCGGAGGGCTTCATGCCCAGCATCAGCGCCGCGGCGGCGAGACGGCTCAAAGGCTCCGGCTCCGGGGCGCGGATCATCCGGCGGGCGGCCCGGGCGGCCTCCGCCGCCGTCTCCCCGGCGGCCAGGGCGAAGGTGACGCGGCCCCGGCCCTGGCGGAGGGGGACGGTCACGGCCACGCCCACACGCATGTCCGGGGAATAGGGCAGAAGCTCCCCGGACTCAGGGGGCTCTCCCCTGCCCCGGTGGGTGGCGGCGGTGAGCTCCCGGTCGGCGGCCAGGGCCAGGGCCGCCGGGGCCTCCCCGGCGCGGCTGCGGCGGGCGACGGTGAGGGCCCCGTCCTCCAGCCTCGCCTCCAGCGTCAGGCGGTTGAAGGCCGGGTGGGCCTCGTAGTCGGCGCGGCGGCGCAAGACCGGCTCGAAGGACACCACCGCCGTCACCTCGGAGACGCCCGCCGGGGCGGCGATGTCCAGGGTGCGCACCTCGCCGGCGCCGCTGGGCGGGACGGTGACGGTGAGGGCGGCGGTATAGCCCAGGGCCTTGGCCCGGAGGCGGCCGTAGAGGTCCGTGAGCTCACAGGCGTATTTGGCCGCCCCCGGCCGGGCCGGGGCCACGGGGAGGGTCCCCGCCGGGGTGCGTAATAAGATCTCCATCCCCGCCTCCCCCTCGGGATCCGGATCGAAGGCGGTGAGCTCCAGGCCACGCCAACGGGAGCGGGTCTTCCCCGTCTCGGCAAAGAGCAGGGCGTACTCCCCGGCGGCCAGAGGCAGGCAAGCCGGGGCCGATTCGCAAAGGGTGGTGAAGGCGCGGCTGACGCCCTGGGCCTCCCGCCGGTCGGGCGCCGCCGGGATGTCCCTGGGCGGCTGGCGGAGGGTGAGGCGGCCCGTGGGCAGGCGCTCCTCCAGAAGCTCCCGGAAGGCCGCCATGCGCCGGTCGGCCATGAAGCGCCGGGAGAACACGTCGTCGCACAGGGTGTTGGCGATGGCGACGAGACTCATGCCCAGGTGGTGGGCCATATAGGTGCGCACCGCCTCCGGCTTGCCCGTCCGGGTCCGGGCGGGGGTGAAGTCCAGCGCCTCTATGTGGCCGTAAGGCCCCAGCGCGCCCAGGGCCCCCAGCCTGCGGAGGTTATCCGAGGCGCGGGCGGGGTCCAGGGGGAGGGCCAGGTAGGTCGAATAGGGCGAAACGACCGTCTCCGCGCCCATGCCCCGCTTGAGGGCCAAGCACTGGACGCCGTGGGCCTTGTAGCGGTAGGCAAGGCCGGGGTCGAAGGCGTAGAAGCAGCTCTCCGAGATGCCCCAGGGCTTGCCCGGGTGGGCGCGCTTTTGGGCGTAGAGACAAAAGCGGGCGCTCTCATAGAGGAGGCTGGCCGGCTCACAGGGCAGGAGAAGGTTGGGCATCAGGTACTCGAACATGGTCCCCGTCCAGCTGGCCATGCCGGAGTAGCGATCCAGCGCCACCCGCGCTCGCCCCAGACGCCGCCAGTGGCGGCGTGGGACCTGGCCCAAGGCCACGGCGATGAAGCTCGTCTCCCGTGCCTCGCTGGCCAGAAGATCGTACCACCCCTCCGAGGGGGCGTCCTTCAAAAAGTCCCAGCCGATGTGGAAAAGCTTACGTTTTTTGTCGAAAAGGCACGTGAAATCCACATTTTCCACAAGTTTTTCGCATCTTCCGGCGGCTTCGACGTCGTTGTGGGCCTCGAACCACGTTTTGAGGGCGATGAGCGCGCCGGTAAGGTTCCCGCTGTCCACCACGGAGACGTAGCGGGGCTCCAGGGGGGCGAGGGTGCGGGTGTCCATCCAGTTATAGAGGTGTCCCCGCCATTTTTCCGCCTTTTCTACGCTTTCGAGGGTACGCTTCACGCGCTCCGACGCCTCCCGGTCGTCGATGAGCCCCAGGTCCGCCGCCGCCAGACACGAGAGGAGCGCGAGGCCGATGTTGGTGGGGCTGGTGCGGTGGGCCGGACCTAAGTGGGGCGAGAGCTGGACGTTGTCCGGGGGCAGGTAATTGTCCCCGGCGGTGAGGTGGTCGGCGAAGAATTTCCAGATCTCCCCGGCGCGGGTCAGGAGATACGCCCGGTCCTCCG
This sequence comes from uncultured Oscillospiraceae bacterium, assembly GCA_947588605.1. Classification (GTDB taxonomy): domain Bacteria; phylum Bacillota; class Clostridia; order Oscillospirales; family Oscillospiraceae; genus RUG626. The sequence goes on along the minus strand of CANPYK010000003.1, from coordinate 96,880 downwards.
GACGCACCCGGCGGCGGCCGGCAAGCTCCCGGCTCAGCGCCCAGGCGTAGAGGGGCGTGAAGGCCCACACCAGCGCCGCCGCCCAAAAGACGGGGCTTTGGGCGAAGAGGACCAGGAGGACCGCCGCGACGGGGCAGGCCAGGAGCTCCCGGTAGTTGACAGGGACCGTGTTGCCGTGCCGGCGCTCCGCGTCCCCGGAGGTCACCCAGGCAAGGCGGCGGCGGCGCGTCACGTACATCCGCCACAGCGCCGTGGCGGCGGCGCGAAGCTGGTTCCACCCCTCCGCCGGCAGGAGCATAAGGCGCGTCAAGGAGCGCATGACGGTCCCGCCGGGTCCCGGCAGGACGGCGGACTGGTAGCGGACGCGGGCGGACCCGTCGTGGCGCAAAAGCCCCTCCGCCCACTCCAAAAGCGCCCCGGAGAGTACAGAGGCCAGCCCTAAAATCCCGGCGGCGGCCGTCCCGGCAGAGGGGAACGCCGCCCAGAGAAGGAGGTTTATGAGCGCCGCCGGGGCCGTCATGCTCCGGCGCAGGTTGTCGAAGAGCTTAAAGCGGGACAGCGCCGACAGCGTGTTGCGCCGCCGGGAGCCGTCCCCGGCCCGGACCCAGCGGGTACACCAGCCTAAATTCTGCCAGTCGCCCCGGGTCCAGCGCTCCTGGCGGGCAAAGAAGCTCGTGACCTTATAGGGCCAGCCGTCGGTGAGCTCCACGTCGGACATAATGCCGCAGCCCAGATACGCCCCCTCCAGGATGTCGTGGGAGAGGACGGCCTCCTTCGGGAAAACGCCCTCCAGCACCCGGCGGTAGACGGGGACGTTGATGAGGCCCTTGCCCATGAAGGTGCCCTGGGAAAAGAGGTCCTGATAGAGGTCGGACACCGCCGAGCCGTAGGGGTCCACGCCCCCCACCCCGGCAAAGAGGCGGGAAAAATCACTGCGGTTGGCGCTCTGGAGGTCCACCCCCACCCGGGGTTCCAGGATGCCGTACCCGGAGACGACGCGGCCCAGCTTTTCGTCGATTTTTGGGGTATTGAGGGGGTGCAGGGCCGCGCCCACCAGCTCCCGGGCCGACCCCGCCGCAAGGCGCGTGTCCGCGTCCAGGGTGAGGAGGAAGGGAAGGCCCCGGAGGGCGTCACGGTCGCCGGCGAGGACCTTGAGCTCGCTTTCCTCGCCGGAGAGGAGCTTTGTCAGCGCCTCGATGGCCCCGCGCTTGCGCTCCCGGCCCCGGTAGACGCCGTCGGAGACGCTTTGCTCCCGCTCCCGGCAGAAAAGATAGAAGCCGCCGCCATAGCGGCGGTTGAGCGCCTCCACGGCGGCCTTGGCCTTGGAAAGGACCGGCCCGTCCTCCCCGGTGCGGCGGGTCTTGGCCTCGGGAAGGTCCGCCAGGATGCCGAAAGTTAGGTGTTCCCCGGCGTCCCGGTTGGCAAGGCGGTACTCCTCCAAAAGCCGGGCGTACTTCTCCCCGTCCCGCTCCTTGGTGAGGAGCGCCGAGATGACGCACAGCGTCCCGGCGGACTGGGGGATGCCGCCCTCCAGCTCCAGCCGGGGAAGCCGACGGGGCTTGACGAGGCGCAGTAAGAGGGCGTCCAGCGCCGCCTTCACAAGCTCGGAGACGGGCAGGAGCGCCAAAAGCGCCGCCCACACCGAGTTCGTCAGCACGCCGGTGAGGAGGGCAAAGAAGAGGGTGACAAGGGCGAGAACGGCGACATACCCCTCGCCGGTGCGCGCACGTTTGGGCTCCCCCAGGGGGCGCTCGAAAATATAGTGGCCCACGTGGCGCTCCGGGCCCTTTTGGGCAAGCTCCAGCACAAGCCTCGCCGCCTCCGGCTCCGTGACGCGGCGCTTTTGGGCCAGGCGCGAAAGCTCCCGGCGGTAGTCCCGGCGGGTGTCCTCGTCCATCCGGGGGTAGACGCCGGCGGGGTCGGTCCTCAGCGCCGCCTCCGTCAGGTCCACCCGCTCCAGGATGTCCGAGAGGTCCTGGGTGGAGAGAGTCCGGAGGGTGGTGAAGATGTTTTTCATGAGCAGGGCCGCGTCCGCGCCCTCCTGGGGGACGCCGGCGAGAAACGCGCACTCCTCCGCCATGACGGCGGGGAGGAAGACGGAAAGCTCACGCTCCGTAAGGGGCCGGGTCTTCTGGTACTCGGTGAGGAAAAGCTCCAGGCGCTCGCCCGTCACCTCGCCCCGCCCCGAGCGCACCAGCGCCCCGGCGGCCAGGGCAACGCAGGCCCGCTTCGTCCCCGCGGCCCGGGGAAGACGTCCGGCGGCCCGGAGGGCCCGGGCGGCGGCCTTTCCCTCCCGCTCGGCGATGTACCAGTTGTCCGAAAACCACTCCGCCGCCTCGCTTGTCTCCCCCGCGTTCGTCCGGGGGGTGAGGCGGGCGCGCAGGGCGCGCAGAGCGGCGTAGATCCCGGCGCACTCCGCGGCGGGGCGCACCGTCCCCTCCGGCTCCAGCGCCGAGGCGGTGTTCCGGGCAAAGTTGCCGAGGGTGGAGTTTTCCATATAAAGGCCGGTGTCGGCGTCACGCATAGGCGTTCCTCCTTGGGTAAATTGGGGTCTATTTCCGTTCTTCCTATTATCTGCCCAAAGGAGAAAAAATATTCCTTGACAAAGGGGGCGGGGGTGTGTATAATAAACCCGCATTATAAAGTGAAAACGCTTTATAGGTGAAGGAAATGGACGACAAGACCTACGAGCTGACGCTTCTCTATGACTTCTACGGCGAGCTTTTGACCGCCACCCAGCGGGAGTATTTTGAGCTCTACTACTCCGACGACCTGAGCCTCCGGGAGATCGCGGACCTGAAGGGCATCTCCCCCCAGGGGGTGCGGGCCGTGCTGGTGCGGTGCGAGGCGCTTTTGCGTGAGTATGAGGAGAAGACCGGCGTCGTCCGGCGGTTCCGGGAGCGGCGGGAGACCGTGGCGGCTCTCAGGGAGACGGCCGGGAGGCTCGTGGAATTGACAGACGGCGAGGCCCGGGCGCTGGCGGAGGAGCTCTTCGCCGGACTCGGGCGGCTGAACGGAGACTGACTATGGCTTTTGAATCCCTGTCCGACAGACTGGGCAACGTCTTTAAAAAGCTCCGGGGCAAGGGGCGGCTCTCCGAGGAGGACATCAAGGAGGCCATGCGCGAGGTGCGCCTGGCGCTTCTGGAGGCCGACGTGAGCTACAAGGTGGTCCGGGAGTTCGTGCGGACCTGCTCCGACCGGTGCGTGGGCGTGGAGGTGCTGGAATCCCTCACCCCGGCCCAGATGGTCATCAAGATCGTGAACGAAGAGCTGATCCGGCTCATGGGCACCACCACCGCCAAGCTCAACGTGTCCTCCAGGGGCCTCACCGTGGTGATGCTGGTGGGCCTTCAGGGCGCGGGCAAGACCACCAACGGGGCCAAGCTCGCGGCCCTCATCCGCAAGCAGAACGGCCGCCGGCCGCTCCTCGTGGCCTGCGACATCTACCGCCCCGCCGCCATCAAGCAGCTGGAGACGGTGGGGGCGCAGCTCGGCATCCCCGTCTTTCAGATGGGCACGGAGGACCCGGTGAAGATCGCCAAGGCCGCCGTGGACCACGCCAAGAAGAACGGCAACGACCTGGTGATCCTGGACACCGCCGGGCGGCTCCACATTGACGAGGCGCTCATGGACGAGCTTAAAAACATCAAGCGCGCCGTGGAGCCCGACGAAATTTTGCTGGTGGTGGACGCCATGACCGGCCAGGACGCCGTCAACGCCGCCACGGCCTTCGACGGGGCGCTGGGCATCACCGGCGTCATGCTCACGAAGCTCGACGGCGACGCCCGGGGCGGCGCGGCCCTCTCGGTCCGGGCGGTGACGGGCAAGCCCATCAAGTTCTGCGGCACCGGCGAGAAGCTGGACGCCATCGAGCCCTTCCACCCCGACCGCATGGCCAGCCGGATCCTGGGCATGGGCGACATGCTGACGCTCATCGAGAAGGCCGAGCAGAGCTTTGACGAGAAAAAGGCCCGGGAGCTGGCGGAGAAGATGCGGAAAAACGCCTTCACCCTCCAGGACTACTACGACCAGCTCCAGCAGCTTAAAGAAATGGGGGGCCTTAATGACATCGCCGGAATGCTCCCCGGCAATCTGGGCAAGGCCATGGCCGGGGCGAAGCTGGACGAGCGCCAGATGGTCCGCACCGAGGCCATCATCCTCTCCATGACGCAAAGGGAGCGCAACGACCCCTCCATCATCAACTCCTCCCGGAAAAAACGCATCGCCGCGGGCTCCGGCACCGAGGTGGTGGACGTCAACCGGCTTTTGAAGCAGTACGACATGATGCGCGACCTCACGCGCAAGATGTCCAAGGGGCGGTTGCCGGGATTCCTGGGCGGCGGGAAACGGCGCGGCATGTTTTAAAAGTCCATCATTTATCCTTGAGATAATTGAGATAAAAATTTTTTTACAACATTTTGGAGGTAAACACAATGGTCAAGATCAGACTTCGCAGGATGGGCGCCAAGAAGGCTCCCTATTACCGTATCGTGGTGGCGGACTCCCGGTATCCCCGGGACGGCCGGTTCATCGAGGAGCTTGGCACCTACGATCCCCGCACCGAGCCCAACACCGTCACAGTCGACGGCGACAAGGCCAAGGAGTGGATCCGCAACGGCGCCCAGCCCACCGATACGGTGAAGAAGCTTCTCAAGAACGCCGGCGTCCTTTGAGGGTGACGGCCCATGAAGGAACTTCTGCTCTATATCGCGCGAAATCTCGTGGATTCGCCCGACGACGTGACGGTCACCGAGCGCGAGGACGGGGACAAGACCGTCTTTGAGCTGCGGGTCGCTCCCGCCGATATGGGCAAGGTCATCGGCCGCCACGGGAAGATCGCCAAGGAGATCCGCACCCTCATGCGCTCCGTGGCGCAACGCCAGGGCAAGCACATCAGCGTCGATATCGTCGAATAAGTTGGCTTTCCCGGTAAGCGTATTATACCACAAAATAAGCAATTTGTCAAGTATTTCTTAGTAAAACAACGTAAGGGTGGGTCCCAAACCCGCCCTTTTTTTCGATGCCGCTCTGTCGTCCGCCCTTCGCTGCCCCCCTGCCCCCCTCCTACGAGGAGGGGGCGAAAGAGGTTGCGCCGCTTTGCGGCGCAATTTTTTTAAAGGCGGCGCGAAGCGCCGCAACCTTGTTCCCCCGACCCCTTTTTCGGAAAAAGGGGTGGCCCCGCAGCCTAGGAGGGGCAAAAATGACTTGCCGTACGGGCCGCTGCCCACAGCGGCCCACGTTGCAGGTTTCGGATTGCCCCCGATAAATGCCGTAGGGGCCGCCACTCCTGGCGGCCCGCGTTTCGATGGTTTCCGATGTCGGTTGAATGGGATAACCTTTCATATTTTCCGTAGGGGCGAACCCATGTGTCCGCCCGCGCGGGGTCGCGTGACGGGACGGTTCCGATAAAATGGGAAATGTCGATTATCGTGGGCAGGGGCCGCCAAGAGAGGCGGCCACTACAGGCGCTTGGACCGGATCTTTGTGACCAGCATCCAGATGGCGGCGGCGAGAGCGAGGACGGTGAAGATGTGGAGGAGATAGAAGGAGATGCCCCATTGCCAGTGGGCGCCGGGGCAGACGCCCCGGCCGTCCAGGTCGTAGACCATGATCCGCATGGCGGTGAAGGTGAGGATGTCGAAGATCATCATGGCGACGGGCTTGTTGAGGGCCGCGAAGAGCAGCGTCAGCACAGCCGCGCCGGCGAGGAACGCCGTAAGGCCGATGTAGACCGCCGCTTCCGCGCCGTCGAATATCCGGCCGTAAAGCCGGCCGTAATCCACCGGCGAAACGCTGGCCGTCTCGTGGACGTTGATTCCCGTCCTCTCGTCCACATAGTCCTCGGGGTAATAGTCCAGGTAGTCCAGGTAGTCCTCCGTTCCCACGAACAGCGGCAGGAAGAGGCAGGCCACCGTCACCACCGCGCAAATCACCCCAACGAGCCGGGATAATGTTTGTGTTTTCATGTTGTCCTCCTTATTTTTTCAATGTTTTATCCTATTGGCGTGACAGTCAGCGAGATGTCCGCTATGTTCTTGCTTGAGACGATATTTTCTGTTTCTTCTCCGTTGCTCAATTTCAAATATTCCAGCTTCAGTTCGGTATTGGGCGGTATATCCTGACTTATCACAACATATTGCTTTAAAACCTCCGGATCCTCACAGTCGATAAATGCGCCGTCCGTTGAATTGATAATAAGCTCCAGGCTGCAATTGCCATAGGAATCTCTCCGTGTTCCGCCAAAAGCCGTATACCCGCAGGTCAGCAGGTTTCTGCCCACATAATCATTGATATACCATGTGTATTTGTCGGGAGACGGTTTAATTGCCGTAAGCTTTTGGACTTCCTTGTCCTTGTCTCCTTTTTCTTTAACGGCCAGTACGATTGTTTCAATGCTCTGATATGCCGCAAAATAATCAATTTCTCTTCCTCTGCTGTCCTTCATATAGCTGAGCTTCATTTCGGTATTCGGCTCTATATTTTGCGCCGTGACAACATACTTCTTTAACACTTCTTCATCGCTGATATCCACATACGTTCCGTCCTTCGCCACAAAGACTATTTTTACGACGGCAGCTCCATACCTATCCATTCTATCCTTTGAAAAGGAGGTGTACCCGAAGGACGCCGCGTTTTTACCCACATAATCCTTGATATACCAGGTGTATTTGTCAGGAGACGGTTTGATCTCCACTGGAATATGGGCCTCGTTCGCGGGCTTGCTCTCCGGTTCCGTCTCCTCGGGGACAGTGTCCTCTTCTCCCTCCACGTGGATATCCTTGGGGACGCGGGTCGACTCGCGGGGCGGGTCGGGCGGGTCTGGTGGGTCAGGGTCCTCGCCGCAGGAGGCGAGGGTGGGCAGGAGGAGGAGCAGGGTGAGGATGAGAGCGATGAGTTTTTTCATGGGACGACCTCCAGACTTTTTTTGTTTTGTGAAACGGGATCCGGGCCGGTGAGGATGGCCTGGACCTGGCGGCAGAGCTCCTCGAGGGTGGGGATGTCGCCGCGGGAGGCCCGGTCCTTCAGGAAAAGGGCCGCCAGGAGCTTATTTTCGCACTGCGTCCGCCGCTCGCCCAGGGCCGCGATCCGGCGGTCCAGCTCGGCAAGCCAGGGGTACTCGGGGTCGGACAGCATGGCCTTCAGGACTTCGTCCGGGGTCTCCAGCTCCTTGCACAGCCACACCAGGCGCAGGCGCTCCACGTCCGCCTCGCTGTACAACCAGCAGCCCCCCTCTGACCGGCCGGATGGACGCAGGATGCCCCGCTCGATGAAGTATTTCACCCGCCGGCGGGGGATCCCGGTGAGCTTTTCCACCTCGCCCACCGTCCTCAGATCCTTTTCCAAACAACACATTTTCTTTTTCCCCTTCCATCTTGATGCTAAAACCGGCCGATATCGGCCGTCAAGTACAAATTTCCCGGTTTTTCCGGGATTTTGTCCTGGCGCCGGTCCGGCCGGTCTTCCGTGAGGGGGCGTGTATTTTTCGCGAGGCTTACGGGATTGATTTACCGGGGCGGGTGTGGTACAATGGGGGAAAACGCGGCTTGGAAGTGATCATATGGATCTTATCGAGACGGGGCGGGTCGTGAATACCCATGGGCTCCGGGGCGAGGTGAAGATCGAGGCGTGGGCCGACTCGGCCCAGGCGCTGTGCGGTTTTTCGCGGCTCTTTGTGGACGGCGTGGAGCGGCAGGTGGAGCGCGGGCGGGCGCAGAAGGGGTTCGCCATCGTGAAGCTTTCCGGCATCGACTCCATCGACGAGGCCGAAAAGGTGAAAAACCATGTGGTGTACGTGCCCCGGGAGGACATTCCCCTGAAGGAGGGCGGGTTCCTGGTTGCCGATCTCGTGGGGTGCCGGGCCGTGGACGAAAACGGCGCGGCGCTGGGGACGGTGACGGACGTGCTGTCCCTCCCCGGCGGGGAGGTGCTGGAAATTCACGGTGAGCGGGAGATCCTCGTGCCGCTGGTGGAGGAATTTTTGCTGGACGCGGACATAGAGGCCGGGACCGTGACGGTGCGGCTTCTTGAGGGCATGTGATGAGATACTGGATCGACATTATGACGCTCTTCCCCGACACGGTGGGGGATCTGATGAACGAATCTATCCTGGGCCGCGCCCAGGACCGGGGCATCATCCGCATCGAGACCCACCAGATCCGGGATTTCACGACGAACAAGCAGTGTCAGGTGGACGACTACCCCTACGGCGGCGGGCGCGGGTGCGTGATGCAGGCCCAGCCGCTCCGGGACTGCTGGGCGTATCTCTGTAAGGCGCACCGGGAGCGGGTCCACACCGTCTTTCTCTCCCCCTGCGGGAGGACCTTCACCCAGGCCGACGCTAAAAGGCTGGCCACGGAGTATGACAAGCTCATCTTAGTCTGCGGGCACTACGAGGGGGTGGACCAGCGGTTCATCGACGCGTGCGTGGACGAGGAGATCAGCCTCGGCGACTTCGTCCTCACCGGCGGGGAGATCCCCGCCATGGCGGTGGCGGACGCCGTTTGCCGGCTCATTCCCGGCGTCCTGCCGGACCCGGAGTGCTTTGAAAACGAGTCCCACTGGGCGGGGCTTCTGGAGTACCCCCAATACTCCCGCCCGGAGGTGTGGCGGGGCCGGCGGGTGCCGGAGGTGCTGCTTTCCGGCGACCACGCCCGCATCGCCCGGTGGCGGCGCAAGCAGTCTATCCTGCGCACGCGCCTCCGGCGGCCGGATATGTACGAAAAGCTCCGATTTGAGGACACGAAGCAGGAGCGCAAGCTCCTTGCCGAGATAGAAGAAGAATGGGAGGAAATGAACCATGGATCCGAGACTTGAGAAATACGCAAAGCTCCTCATAAGCGTGGGCATCAACGCCCAGCCGGGGCAGACGCTGGTGATCCGGTGCCCCGTGGACAAGGCGCCGTTTGCCAGGATGCTGGTGAGCGAAGCCTACCGGGTGGGCGTCCGCGATGTGGTCATGTGGTGGGGCGACCAGTTCATCAGCCGGGAAACGGTCCTCCACGCCGCCGACGAGGTCTTTGACACCTACCGCCCGTGGAAGGCGGACGAGATGAACACTCTGGCCCGGGAGGGCGCGGCGTTCCTCTCCATCGACAGCTCCGACCCCGACGGCATGGCCGGCATCGACCACAGCCGTATGATCCGGCAAAGCCGCGTCTTCGGGCCGGCCGTCAAGGAATACCGGGAGCTCCAGATGGCGGACAAGGTCCAGTGGTGCATCGCCGCCCTGCCGGAGAAAAACTGGGCCAAAAAGATGTTCCCCGGCGTCCCCGAGGAGGTGGCCGAGGCGAAGCTCATGGACGCCATCTGCGCCACCATGCGCATCACCGCCGACAACGACCCCGTCGAGGCCTGGCGGGCCCACAACGCGGCCCTCAACGAGCGCAAGGCGAAGCTCACCGCCTTCAACTTCAAATCGTTGCATTATGTCAACTCTCTGGGCACCGACCTTGTCATCGAGCTGCCGGAGGGCCACTACTGGGACGGGGGCAATTCCGTGTCGGCCAAGGGGATCCCCTTCAACGCCAACATGCCTACGGAGGAGATCTTCACCGCGCCGAAGCGCGACGGCGTCAACGGGCGGGTGGTGTCCACCAAGCCCTTCGACGTAGGCGGCGTGATCATCCCCCGCTTTGCCTTCACCTTCCGGGACGGCAGGATCGTGGGCGTGGAGGCGAAGGACCCCCGCCACCGGGAGCTTCTGGAGGCGGAGATCGCGCTGGACGAGGGCGCGTCGTACCTGGGCGAGGTGGCGCTGGTACCCTACGACTCCCCCATCTCCAAAATGGACGTGCTCTTTTACGACACGCTCTTCGACGAAAACGCCAGCTGCCATCTGGCCTTCGGCGCCAGCTACCCCAACGTCCGGGGCGGCGCGGACATGACCGAGGACCAGCGAAAGGCCGCCGGCCTCAACCAGTCCATCACCCACGAGGACTTCATGGTGGGCTCCAGGAACCTGTCCATCGTGGGGACCACCCACGACGGGCGGGAGATCCCCGTCTTCGTGGACGGGAATTTCGCCTTTTGAGTTATGGTGATCGATTTTCACGCCCACACCTTTCCCGACGCCATTGCCCAGAGGGCTGTGGCGGGGATGTCCGCCGGGGCGGATATGCGGGCCTACGCCGACGGGACGAAGGCGGGGCTCCTCAAAGCTATGGACGCCGCCGGGGTGGACTTGGCCGTTCTCCAGCCGGTGGTGACGAAGCCCCGGCAGACGGAGGACATCAACGGCGAGGCCGCCGCGCTGAACGCCTCGGGCGGGCGCTTGCGGTCCTTCGGCGGCATCCACCCGGACTGCGAGGACCCGGAGGGCGTTTTGCGGGAGCTGACCGCCCAAAAAGTCCCCGGCGTGAAGCTCCACCCCCTCTTTCAGCGTACGCCGGCGGACGACGGGCGGTATCAGCGCATCGTGAACGCGGCGGCGGAGCTGGGGCTGGCGGTGCTGATCCACGCGGGGCTGGACCCCAACTTCCCCGGCGAGGACCTGGCAAGCCCCGCGAGGCTTACGCGGCTCATCGAATCTGCCCCCGGCGCCACGGTGATTTTGGCGCACATGGGCGGGCTGGGCCAGTGGCCGGAGGCGTTTTTGGGCGCGCCGGTCTATCTGGACACCGCCTGCGCCCTGAGCCCCTGGCGCAACCGGGCGGGGGCGCTCACGCCCCACCCGGAGGTCGAGGCCCTGGGCCGGGAGCGGTTTGTGCGCTTCGTGCGGACCCACGGGCCGGACCGGGTGCTCTTCGGCACCGACAGCCCGTGGAACGACATGGGCGAGTCCCTGGCGGCGGTGCGCGCCTCGGGGCTTTCGGAGGAGGAGCTGGAGGCGGTGCTCTATGGGAACGCTTCGCGGCTCCTGGGATTACAGGAATAAACATTTTTTAGGAGGTCATTACAATGCCCTATATCGAAGCGAAGGTCACGGTCCCGGTGGGGGCCGAGAAGAAGGAGGCCCTGAAGGCCGGGTTTGGCAAGGCGGTGACCTGCATCCGCAAGCCGGAGACGTGGCTGATGGTGAACATCGAGGACAGGAAGGACCTGTGGTTTGCCGGCGAGAAGCTTGAGAAGGGCGCTTACGTCTCCGTGAGCGCCTTCGGCTCCCCCGCCCGCCCCGACTGCGCCAAAATGGCCGCCGCCGTGACAAAGCTCCTCTCCGACGAGCTGGACATTCCCGGCGACAAGGTCTACGTCAGCTTCCACCCGGTAGAGAACTGGGCCTGGGACGGGGGGTTGTTCTGAGGGGGGACCTCCCCCCTGGGGGAGGTGACGCGAAGCGCCGGAAGGGTTCCCCCGTCCTTGCCTTCCCCACAAAGTGGGGAAGGTGGCGCCCGCAGGCGCCGGATGAGGTGCGCGCGTTCACCGAAGCCGCCCAAAGCCCTTCGGCTCCCACCTCACCCCTCCCCCTCCCCGCCCCGCGGGGAGGGCTCTAAACCAGGAGGCCGGTGCGGTTTGTCGGGACCGCTCTGTCATCCCACGTTCGCTACCCCCCTGCCCCCCTCCTACGAGGAGGGGGGCGAAAAAGGTTGCGGCTTCGCCGCATTCTTTAATTTGCCCGCGCGGCGGGGACGGGGGACGGGCGGGTTTGGAACCCGCCCCTACAGTTTTTGGGGTTCGTTTCAATCCACGCCGTAGGGGCCGCCTCTCTTGGCGGCCCGCGTTGCAATGACCTCCCATGTCGGTTGAATGGTATGACCTTCCATACTCTCTGTAGGGGCGGACCCATGTGTCCGCCCGCGCCACGGTGCGGGACGGGAACGGTTCCGATGACCCGCACCAACCCCTGGTGACGCGGCAAAGCCCCCGCGAGGTCTTTGGACCTTTCGCGGGGGCTTTTTCCATTCTTTTCGCCGCTTCTATTTTTTCCTCCCCATCACCCTTGCCAGCAGCGACCTGACGGCCTTTTTGCGGGGTTTGGGGAGCTGGATGGTGAGCTTGGCGGGGGGCTTGGGGGGCGCGGGGGTCGGGGTGGGTTCCGGTTCAAGCGCGGGTTCGGGGGCCGGCGCGGGTTCCGGGGTCGGGGCGGGGCGCTGAGCGGACTCGTAGGACTGGGCGTAGAAGAGCTCCTGGGAGTTGAGGGGCTCGCCCTCGGGCTCCACGTGGAGGTACACGCCGTCCGGGGTCTGGCGGCGGAGCTTGACGGTATCGGAAAGCTGGGTAAAGAACATATCCGTGATGCGCCGGCGGATGGCGGGGTCGTAGACGGGGGCGGCCACCTCCACCCGGCGCTGGGTATTGCGGGTCATGAAATCCGCCGAGGAGATATAGACCCTCCGGCGCTCCCCCGCGCCGATGATGTAGACGCGGGCGTGCTCCAGAAAGCGGCCCACGATGGAGTAGACGCTGATGTTGTCCGTGACGCCGGGGATGCCGGAGACGAGACAGCAGATGCCCCGGACCAGGAGGTCGATCCGCACCCCGGCCTGGCTGGCCTCCACCAGCTTTTCGATGAGGCCCTTGTCGGTGAGGCCGTTGAGCTTGAAGCCCAGATACGCCTCCCGGCCGGCGCGGGCCTCGGCGATCTGGCCGTCGATCATCTCGAAGATCCGCGTCCGGAGGCACGCCGGCGCCACCAGGAGGTGGTGGGTATCCTCGATGACCTCGCCCATGCTCAGGCAGTTGAAGACCCTGGCGGCCTCGGCGCCGATGGCGGGGCTGGCGGTCATGAGGGCGTAGTCGGTGTAGAGGCGGACGGTGTCCTCGTTGTAGTTGCCGGTGCCCACCTGGGTGATGTACTCGATGCCCTCCTCGGTCCGGCGGGTGATGAGCAGAAGCTTGGAGTGGACCTTCATCCTGTCGAGGCCGTAGATCACCCGGCAGCCCGCCTGCTCCAGGACCCGGGACCAGCCGATGTTGTTCTCCTCGTCAAAGCGGGCCCGCAGCTCCACGAGGACGGTGACCTCCTTGCCGTTCTCGGCGGCGTCGCACAGGGCCTCCACGATCTTGCTGTTGTGGGCCACGCGGTAGAGGGTCATCTTGACGGAGACGACCTGCGGGTCCTGGCCGGCCTCGTTGAGGAGGTGCTGGAAGGGGCGGATGGACTCGTAGGGGTAGCTGAGCAGGATGTCGTGGTCGCGGATCTGGGGGATGATGGGCTTGTGGACGTCCACCTGGGGGCTGGGCTGGGGGACGCGGCGGGGGTAGAAGAGCTCCGTCTTGTCCCGGAGGACGTCCCGGAGAAAGCCCACAAAGCTCAGGTCCAGGGGGATGGAGCTCTGGAACATGTGGCGCTTGGACAGGCCCAGATACCGGCGGAGGACGGAACGGATGTCGTCGTCCAGGCGGCCGCTGAAGTCCAGGCGCACCGGCTCCCGGCGGGTGCGGGAGCGGACCAGCTTCTCCATGGACTTGCGGTAATCCTCGGCGGACTGGAAGTCCGCGTCGGTGCCGGGCTCGTCCACGTCGATGTCCGCGTTGCGCACAAGGCGGATGAGGACCGTGCCCTCCACCCGGTAGCGCTCAAAGACCTTGGGCAGGAAATGGCGGATGAGGTCCTCCATCAGCACGAACCGAAGGCCCTCCCCGGGCAGGGGCACCAGCCGCCGCAGACCCCCGTCGCCGCAGGGCACCACGCCCAGGCTCACCTCCCCGTCCTTCCGGGAGGTGAGCTTGGCCACGGCGTAGGTGGCCTTGTTTTTCAGGAAGGGGAAGGGCTGCTTCCGGCCGATGACCTGGGGCGACAGCACCGGCAGGACGTCGGAGAGGAAATATTTCTCCAGGTACGCCCGGGCCTTGTCCTGGAGGCTCACAAAGCGCGTCAGCTCCACGCCGTAGTCGTGGAGCGCCACAAAGAGGTCCCGGAAAATGGCGTCCCGGCGCTCCAGCAGCTCCCCGGTGCGGTTCAAAATCGCGCGGATCTGCTGGGCGGAGGTGAGGCCCGTCTTGTCGTCGGTGACGCCCTTCTTGAGGGTGTCCAGCAGCGTGCCCACCCGGACCATGTAGAACTCGTCCAGATTCGACTGGAAGATGGAGAGGAAGTTGAGCCTCTCCCCCAACGGGTTCCCCTCATCCGCCGCCTCCTCCAGCACGCGCTCGTTGAATTGCAGCCAGCTCAGCTCCCGGTTGGCAAACACCCCGGCCTCCGCGCTGTCAAAAACCTTCTCGTCCATCTTTGTCCCATCCCCTGTCAGGATTTTTTTGGTTGGCTACCGGTATTATAGCACGGGTCGGGAGAAGATTCAAGAGCGGGCTTGAGGGCCGGGATGCCTGGAGCCGGGGGGAACGGGGGACGAAGGATGGGCGGGTTTGGAACCCGCCCCTACAGTTTAGATTGCATCCAATCAACGCCGTATGGGTCGCCGTCCCCGGCGACCCGCGTTGCGGGTTTCGGACCGCCCCCGATAAACGCCGTAGGGGCGGGTGGGGAATCAAAAAAATGCGGCGAAGCCGCAAACCTTTTGTCCCGCCGCGCGGGCCCTTCCGCCTCGCTGCGCTCGGCACCTCCCCCGTGGGGGAGGTTAAAATATTTCTGATTTGCTAAATAATACTTGACAAATTACTTAATTTGTGGTATAATACGGGTTATCCGGGAATTGGGGGGCGGCAAAAAACTCCCCGCCTGTTGGCGGGGAGTGGGGGGCGGATCGGCGATTACTCGCCGAAGACGGCGATGTAGTCCTTTTTGAACTTCTCGATGCCGGCGTCGGTGAGGGGGTGGTGGAGCATTTGCTCGATGACGCTGTAGGGGACGGTGGCGATGTGGGCGCCGGCCAGGGCGCACTGGGTGACGTGGATGGGGTTGCGGACGGAGGCGCAGATGATCTCCGTGTCGAAGCCGTAGTTATCGAAGATGGTGACGATGTCCTCGATGAGGTCCACGCCGACGGTGGAGATGTCGTCCAGGCGGCCCAGGAAGGGGCTGACGTAGGTGGCGCCGGCGCGGGCGGCCAGGAGCGCCTGGTTGGCGGTGAAGACCAGGGTGACGTTGGTCTTGATGCCCTCGGCATGGAGGACCTTGACGGCCTTGAGGCCTTCCGCGGTCATGGGGATCTTGACCACCATGTTGGGATGGATGGCGGCGATCTCGCGGCCTTCGCGGATCATATCCTCGGCCTTGGTGGTGGTGGCCTTGACCTCGCCGGAGATGGGCCCGTCCACGATGGAGGTGATCTCACGGATGACCTCGTTGAAGTCGCGGCCCTCCTTGGCGATGAGGCTGGGGTTGGTGGTGACGCCGCAGATGACGCCCAGGTCGTTGGCCTTGCGGATGTCCTCCACGTTGGCGGTGTCGATGAAGAGTTTCATGGGTACATTCCTCCTTGATTAGTTGTGGGTATTGTTGTAGGGGCGGGTCCCAGACCCGCCCTTGCGCGGGGTCTTACAGCTCTTTGGCCACCTTGGCGATGTTCTCGGCGGAGAGGCCGAACTCCTTGAGCAGCGGCACGGCGGGGCCGGAGTGGCCGAACACGTCGTTGACGCCCACCCTTTTCACCTTGCAGGGGATGCCGGACTCGGCCACGGCGGCGCAGACGGCCTCGCCGAGACCCCCGATGACGCTGTGCTCCTCGGCGGTGACGATCTTGCCGCACTCGCGGGCGGCCTTCAGGACGAGCTCGGTGTCCAGGGGCTTGACGGTGCACAGGTTGATGACCCGGGCGTGGATGCCCTCGGCCTCCAGGGCCTTGGCGGCCTCCAGCGCCTCATAGACCATGAGGCCCGTGGCGATGATGGCGATGTCGTCGCCCTCGGCGAGCGTCTCGCCCTTGCCGATCTCGAAGTGGAAATCGTTCTCGTCATGGAAGACGGGGATGGCCAGCCTTCCGAAGCGGAGGTACACGGGGCCCTGGTGCTCGTAGGCGGCGCGGACGGCGGCCCGGGCCTCCACGGCGTCGGAGGGGCACAGGACGACCATGCCGGGGATGGAGCGCATGAGGGCGAAGTCCTCACAGCACTGGTGGGAAGCGCCGTCCTCGCCCACGCTGATGCCGCCGTGGGTGGCGCCGATCTTCACGTTGAGGTGGGGGTAGCCGATGGAGTTGCGCACCTGCTCGAAGGCGCGGCCGGCGGCGAACATGGCGAAGGAGCTGGCGAAGGGCACGAGCCCCATGGACGCCGCGCCGGCGGCCACGGCCATCATATTGCCCTCGGCGATGCCGCACTCAAAGTGGCGGTCGGGGAATTTCTTGCGGAAGACGCCGGTCTTGGTGGCGGCGGCCAGGTCGGCCTCAAAGACCACGAGGTCTGATTTTTCCTCGCCCAGCTCGGCCAGGGCCGCGCCGTAGGCGTCGCGGGTCGCCATTTTTTTCACGTCTGCCATTGTTTACGCCTCCAATTCCTTAAGCTTTGCGTTGAGCTCGTTCATGGCGATCTCGTACTCGGCGTCGTTGGGCGCCTTGCCGTGCCACTCCACGCTGTTGGTCATGTAGCTGACGCCCAGGCCCTTGACGGTGTGCATCACGATGCCGAAGGGCTTGCCCTTCGTCTCCCTGGCCTTCTGGAAGGCCGCCTCGATCTCGTCGAAGCAGTGGCCGTTGATCTCCGCCACCTCGAAGCCGAAGGCCCGGAGCTTGGCGGCGATGTCGCCGGAGTCCATGACATCCTTTGTGGGGCCGTCGATCTGGAGGCCGTTCTTGTCGATGATGGCGCAGAAGTTGTCGAGCTTATAGTTGGCGGCGAACATGAACGCCTCCCAGACCTCGCCCTCCTCGATCTCGCCGTCGCCGAGAAGCGTATAGACCCGGCAGTCCTTGCCCAGGTACTTCGCGGCCTTGGCCATGCCGGCGGCGCAGCTGACGCCCTGGCCCAAAGAGCCGGTGGACATGTCGACGCCGGGGGTGTAGTTCATGTTGGGGTGGCCCTGAAGGTGGCTGCCGATCTGGCGCAGGGTCAGGAGGTCCTCCCAGGGGAAGAAGCCCCGGAGGGCCAGGGCCGAGTAGAGGCCCGGGGCGGTGTGGCCCTTGGAGAGGACGAAGCGGTCACGGTCGGGGTCCTTGGGGTTGGCGGGGTCCACCCGCAGCTCCTTGAAGTAGAGGTAGGTGAACATGTCCGCGGCGGACAGGGAGCCGCCGGGGTGTCCCGCCTTGGCGGCGTGGGTGCTCTCCACCACGCCCATGCGGACCTTTGTGGCTTTGATCTGAAGGTCCTTTCTTTCAGCGTCTGTCATGTGGTCGATCTCCTCCTTAATTCTGGCCGTAATAGGCGTTGGCGCCGTGCTTACGGAGGTAATGTTTGTCCAGCAGCTCCTGCTGCATGGGGGGCAGGCCGGGGGTGAGGGCCATGGCGTGGAAGGCCATGAAGGCCACCTCCTCCAGCACCACGGCGTTGTGGACGGCGTTCATGGGGTCCGTGCCCCAGGCGAAGGGGCCATGGGAGTGGACCAGCACCGCCGGGATGTCCGCCGGGGCGATGTCGTTCTTGACGAAGGTCTCGATGATGACGTTGCCCGTCTCCAGCTCATACTCGCCGGCGATCTCGGCGGGGGTCATCTTCCGGGTGCAGGGGATCTCCCCGTAGAAGTAGTCGCCCTGGGTGGTGCCGAAGGGCGGGATGCCCCGTCCGGCCTGGGCGAAGGACGTAGCCCAGCGGGAGTGGGTGTGCACCACGCCGCCGAGGGCGGGGAACGCCTTATAGAGCGCCACATGGGTGGCGGTGTCCGAGGAGGGCTTCCATTTGCCCTCCACCCTGTTGCCGTTGAGGTCCACGACCACCATGTCCTCGGCGGTCATGCCGTCGTAGTCCACCCCGGAGGGCTTGATGACCACAAGGCCCCGCTCCCGGTCGATGCCGGAGACGTTGCCCCAGGTGAAGGTGACAAGGCCGTGCTTGGGCAGCTCCAGATTGGCCTTGCAGACGAGCTCTTTCAGTTCTTCCAGCATTTTATAAAACCTCCGTAGCCTTTTTTTCCACCGGCAGGGCGGCGACGTACTTTTTGAGGAAGGCGTTGAAGCCGTCCACGTCGGCCTTTTCCGCCATGAGTGTGGTGGAGCTGGCGGTATTGAAGACCCGGTTTTCCAGGTACTCGTCCAGCGTCTCGGTGCCCACCTTGCGGATCATGTAGGCCGCCAGAAGCGCCATGCCGTAGGGGCCGCCCTCGCCGGCGGTCTCCATGACGCTCACCGGCACGCCGGCGGCGGCGGAGAGCATGGTCTGGCCCACGGTGGGGGTCTTGAAGAAGCCGCCGTGTCCGTAGAGCTTGTCGATCTTGACCTGCTCCTCGCCGGTGAGGATGTCAAGGCCGATCTTCAAGGTCGCGAGGGCCGACAGAAGGTGGGTGCGCATGAAGTTTGCCAGCGTCACATGGGCGTCCGGCGCGCGCAGGAAGAGGGGCCGGCCCTCGTCCATGTCGGTGACGCCCTCGCCGGAGAAGTAGTTGAAGCTCAGAAGCCCGCCGCAGTCCGGGTCGCCCTCCATGGCTTTTTTGAAGAGGAGGGTGAAGAGCGCGCCCCGGTCCATGGGGAACCCCGCCGTCTCGGCAAAGTCCGCGAAGAGGCCCACCCAGGCGTTGATGTCGCTGGTGCAGTTGTTGCAGTGGACCATGGCCACGGGGGCCCCGGCGGGGGTGGTGACCATGTCGATCTCCCGGTGGACGCCGAGAGGTTTGTCCACCACCACCATGGCGAAGTCCGAGGTGCCGGCGGAGACGTTGCCGGTGCCCACCCTCACGGAGTTGGTGGCGGCCATGCCGGTGCCGGCGTCGCCCTCCGGCGGGCAGACGGGGATCCCGGGCTGGAGCGTCCCCTCGGGGTCTAAGAATCTGGCGCCGGCCTCGGTGAGGGCGCCGGCGTGCTCGCCGGCCACGAGGACCTTGGGCAGGACGTCCCGCAGCTTCCAGTCGTAGCCCTTGAACTCGGTGAGGGCGTCGAAGAGGTCCACCATCCGCTGGTCGTAGTCGAGCTCGACGCTGTCGATGGGGAACATACCGGAGGCCTCGCCGATGCCCATGACGTGCTTGCCCGTCAGCTCATAATGGATGTAGCCCGCCAGGGTCGTCAGGTGCGCCAGGCGCGGCAGGTGCTCCTCGCCGTTCAAAATGGCCTGGTAGAGGTGGGCGATGGACCAGCGCTGGGGGATGTTGAAGCCGAAGAGCTTCGTAAGCTCCGCCGCCGCCTGACCGGTGATGGTGTTGCGCCAGGTGCGAAACTCCGCCAGCTTAACCATATCCTTATCAAAGGGCAGGTAGCCGTGCATCATGGCGGAGACGCCGATGGCCCCCACGGTGGTGAGGTCCTGGCCGAATTTCTCCCGCACGTCCTTCTTGAGGTTGGCGTAACAGTGGCGGATGCCGGTGTGGATGTCCTCCATGGAGTAGGTCCACACGCCGTCCACCAGGCGGTTCTCCCACTCGTGGTCGCCGGAGGCGATGGGGATGTGGTTTTCGTCGATCAGTACGGCCTTGATGCGGGTGGAGCCCAGCTCCAGGCCCAAGGCTGTCTTGGAAAGATCCATCATGAAATCTCCTTTTCGTGTATCAGTCTTCCAGAATGTCCCCCAGACCGTAGGAGATCTGGAGCATTCTCGTGTCCATCTGAGAGGGGCACAGCTGGAGGAGCTTCGTGCCGTTTTCCACGGTACACATACCCATGCTCCAGCCGGCCTGGTGCATCCGGGAGTCGTAGGTGACCAGCATGGGAAGCTTCTCCCAGGGGCCCTCGGCGAGGTTATAGTTCACCAGGAACCAGCCGGGGTCCCGCAGGCCCACGGGGCCGGAGTCCTTTTTGCTGGAGAGGATGACGGTCCCGTTGGGGCCGCCCTGGGGGATCCAGATGCAGTAGGGCATGCTCCCCAGGAAGAAGCCGTCGGCGGTCTGGGCCACGGTACCGAGCTCGGCGGGGTCGCCCCAGTCCACGCCGTCGTCGGAGAGCTTGAAGCGCACCTCGCAGGGCGGGAACATGGACTCCTTGAAGTTCACCACCTCGTAGCAGACGAAGAATTTGCCGTTGGGCAGGCGCGTGACGATGGCCATGCCGGGGCGCTGGAAGCCGTCGGGGACGGCGGTGACGAATTTCTCCTCGCCCCAGGTCTTCCCGCCGTCCTGGGACACCTGGAGGGCCAGGGTCTGGTTTAAAAGGCGGTTGGTGTGGGGCCGCTCGTCGGTGTAGATGACGGTGATATCCCCCCGAGCGTTGAGGTAGATGAAGGGCTCCCAAACGGGACCGAGATGGTCCCAGTTCTGCTCCACCGGGGGGCCGCCGGCGCAGATGGTGGAGCGGTACTCCCAGGTCTTGCCGTGGTCGCGGCTTATGAAGAAGAGGAGCTCCGTGACCTCAAAGGTGAGGGGGATGGAGTTGGCGGAGAAGACGATGGTGCCGGCGGGCAGGTCGCCGCAGTCCCGGTCCAGCTCCAGGAGCACCGGCTGGAACCGGAGGCCGTAGCCGTTTTTCGTGTCCTCCACCTGGGAGTAGAATTCCCAGGTCTTGCCGCCGTCCCGGCTGGCGTAGATGGGGGTCACCGGGGGCTCCTTGACGGTGTAGTGGTCGAAGGCGGCGAGAATGAGGCCGTTGTCCTCCCCGGCGTGGTGGAGCTCGATGGGGCGGGGGTAGAGGACGCCGCCGCCGTTGCCGTAGACCTCCTCCCGGCGGGGGGAGTAGACCACGCCGGCGAAGTCCTTGTGCAGTCTGATGGGCATATGTGTTCCTCCCCTGCCGATCAAATGTTCTTGAGCTTCCAGGCGATGTCGTTGTAGAAAAGCTCCCGCTCCAGCGCCTCGGGGGTGGTGTTGGCGCTGATGTGGACGCACTCGATCTCCATCATCCGCGCCCAGTCGATCATCATCTGGGCGGTGACGGCGGTGGAGAGCACCGTGTGGTGCGCCCCGCCGGCCAGGATCCAGCACTTTACGCCGGTGAGAAGGTCGGGCTGGGCCTTCCACATGACCCGCGCCACGGGAAGGTTGGGCATCTCCAGGATGGGCTTGATGACCTCGATGTCCTGAACGAGGAGGCGCAGCCGCCCGCCCATGTCGATGAGCGTGGCGACGATGCCGGGGCCGGCCTTGCCCTCGAAGACCAGGCGCGCGGGGGGCTGGCGGTCGCCGATGCCCAAGGGATGGACCTGGATCTTCGGCCTCTGCGCGGCGATGGAGGGGCAGACCTCCAGCATGTGGGCGCCCAGGGAGACCTCCTTACCGGGCTCTAAGTCGTAGGTGTAGTCCTCCATGAAGAGGGTGCCGCCCTCAAGCCCCTCGGCCATCTTCTTCATGATGGCGGTCATGGCGGCCGTCTTCCAGTCGCCCTCGCCGCCGTAGCCGCAGCCGTCGGCCATCATGTTCTGAGTGGCGAGGCCGGGCAACTGCTCCATGCCGTAGAGGTCCTGGAAGTTATTGGAGAACGCGCAGGCGCCCTCCCGCTCCAGGATCTTCCGCATGGCGACCTCCTCCCGCGCCTGATAGCGGACGGTGGCGATGTCGTCGGTGTCAAAGTCATAGCGGGCGCGATACTCGGCCATTTTGTCGTCGATCTCGGCGTCCGTGACGGCGTCCATGGTCTCCACAAGGTGCCCCACGGGCCAGTAGTCCACCTGCCAGCCCAGCTTGATGTGCGTCTCCACCTTGTCGCCCTCGGTGACGGCGACCTCGCGCATGTTGTCGCCGAAGCGGATGATCTTCAGCTCCCGGGAGAAGGCCACGCCGACGGCGGAGCGCATCCAGGCGGCAAGCTCATTGAGAACGGGCTCGTCCTGCCAGTAGCCGGCGACGATCTTCCGGGGAAGGCGCATCCGGGCGCCGATGAAGCCGTGCTCCCGGTCGCCGTGGGCGGCCTGGTTCAGATTCATGAAGTCCATGTCGATCTCGAGGTTGGGGATGTTGCGGTTATATTGGGTCGCCAGGTGGCAGTAGGGCTTTTGGAGGAGGTCAAAGCCGTGGATCCACATCTTGCTGGGGGAGAAGGTGTGGCACCAGGTGATGATGCCGGCGCAGGCATCATCGGCGTTGGCGTCCTTCATGGCCTTTGTGATCTCCCCGTCGGTCTTGACAGTGCCCTTGTAGACCACCTTGCAGGGGAGCTTGCCGCTCTCGTTCCACCACGCCGCCATCTCGGCGGCGCGCTGGGCCACGGTGTCCAGCACCTCGGGCCCATAGAGGAACTGGCTTCCCACCAGGAACCAAAATTCCTTTGCTTTCATATCCATACGCTGTGCTCCTTTGTTATGTAAACTCATGTCGAGCATTTTTTCCGGCGGCATGTACGTCGGAAAAAATTCCTTTTGTCACGCAAGTGTGCCGCTTGCGGCGCGCGCAGCGTGACAGCAGGAAGATTTTGCGTGAATTCCGCAGAATTCACGCGGAATCTTCCGCACGTTCCCCTTTGTCGGAAAAGGCCAACGGCCTTTTTCGACAGGCACGAGCCGACGTTACCGCCGGCTCGCGCAACTGGTATAGGTGAAATCAGTTAACGATAGCTTCCTCGGTGTCCTTGTCGAAGACGTGGATCTTCTCGGCGTCGAGGGCGACGGTGATGGTGCTGCCGTAACGGGCGTTGGTGGCGGCGCTGACCTTGGCGGACCACTGGACCTTCTTGGCGTTCTCGTAAGCGTCGTCGGAGAACTGGCGCTGGACCTCGGCGGGCTTCTCGTTGAGGAGGTTGAAGTACAAAAGGACCTCGGAGCCCAGAAGCTCGTAGCCGTTGATCTTCACCTGGAACTGGGTGTCGGGGTGGTTCTTCAGGTCGTGCTCGGACTCGAAGATGGCCTCGGGACGGACGCCCATGATGACCTTCTTGCCCACATAGCCCTTATCCTTCAGGACCTTGGCCTTCTCGGCGTCCAGCTTGACCTTGTGGAAGTCGAACTCCAGATAGACGTCGTTGCCGACGGCGGTGCACTCGGCGTTGATGAAGTTCATCTGGGGGCTGCCGATGAAGCCGGCGACGAACAGGTTGCAGGGGTTGTTGTAGAGCTCGCGGGGGGAGGCGATCTGCTGGACGACGCCGTCCTTCATGACCACGATGCGGGTGCCCAGGGTCATGGCCTCGGTCTGGTCGTGGGTGACGTAGATGATGGTGGCGCCCAGGCGCTGATGGAGCGCGGAGATCTCGGAACGCATCTGGACACGCAGCTTGGCGTCCAGGTTGGAGAGCGGCTCGTCCATGAGGAAGACCTTGGGCTCACGGACAATGGCGCGGCCCATGGCCACACGCTGACGCTGGCCGCCGGAGAGGGCCGCGGGCTTGCGGTCCAGCAGCTGCGCCAGGTCCAGGATCATGGAGGCGTCCTTGACCTTCTTGTTGATCTCGTGCTTGGGGGTCTTGCGGAGCTTCAGGCCGAAGGCCATGTTGTCCTTGACGGACATGTGCGGGTAAAGAGCGTAGTTCTGGAAGACCATGGCGATGTCGCGGTCCTTGGGCTCCACGTCGTTCATGATCTTGCCGTCGATCATGAACTCGCCCTCGGAGATGTCCTCAAGGCCGGCGATCATGCGCAGGGTGGTGGACTTGCCGCAGCCGGAGGGGCCGACGAAGATGATGAACTCCTTGTCCTCGACCTCCAGGTTGAAGTCCTTGACGGCCTCGTAGCCGTTGGGGTAGATCTTGTAGATGTGCTTCAAAGACAAGCTTGCCATAATGAACCCTCCATATATTGTAATTTAAAATTTTTTTATTTTTTGTTGACCCAGACGGTCATCTCCCCCGGCGTCCGGTTGCCCCAGAAGCAGTAGGGGATAAAGGTGAGCTTCGCGGGGACGGCGTCCGGGGCGCGGGTGCTGTAGAGCCTGCCGCTCCAGGTGAGCCTCTCCCCCTCCGCCTCGATGGTGACGCAGTCGCGCAGATCGCCGCCGGGGACCTCCCTGAGGGCCTTGGTGGTGTCGATGCGCAGGGACGCAAGGCCCGCGCCGTTGTCCATCTCCTCCAGGCAGTAAACGAGAGGACCTTTTTTCACCGCGACCTTGCCGGCGTCGGCACTGACGCGGGGATTGGCGTAGATGAGGCGGGCCGTCATGCCGAAGGTGAAGGTCACCCTCGTCTCCGTGCCGTTCACGTCGATGACGGCGTAGCCCCGGTCCATGGCCGGGACAAAGGGCCCGCCGGCGGCGGCGAACGCCGGGTCCTCGGCGTACTCGGGCACGCGGATGAGGAGCCTGCCGGTGACGGGCTTCTCCGCCCGGAGGCGCAGGACCGCCCGGCCCTCCCAGGGGAGGGAGGAGTCCACCGTGAGCTCCACGGGCACGCCGTGAAGGCGGGTCTTATAGGCGCCGCTGATGAGGAGGTTCACCCGGACGCTGTCCTCGCCCTCCAGAAGGACGTATTCGCCCAGGGACGCCAGGGTCCTGGCGATGTTGGGCGGGCAGCAGGCGCAGCCGAACCACTTTTGCCGGACGGGCTTGACATGGGCCCGGTCGGTGGCGGGGATGCACTGGTCGGGGATGACCTCCAGGGGGTTGACGTAGAAGAAGCTCCTGCCGTCCATGGCGATGCCGGCGAGGACGGTGTTGTAAATGGCAAGCTCGGCGGTGTCCATGTACTTGGCGTCCCCGGTGACGCGGGCCATGCGCTTGCAGAACATGGCCAGGGCAATGGACGCGCAGCTTTCGGCGTAGGCCGTGTCGTTGGGCAGGTCGTAGTCCACGGTGAAGCGCTCCAGCGTGCCGGAGCTGCCGATGCCGCCGGTGAGGTACATGCGCCGCTCCACGATGTTGTCGTAAAGCCGTTCGCAGGCCGCGAGCAGCGCCTCGTCATGGTAGCTCCCGGCCAGGTCCGCCATGGCGGAGTAAAGGTAGAGCGCCCGGACGGCGTGGCCCTCGGCGGTGGTCTGCTCCCGGACGGGAAGGTGCGCCTGGGCGTACTCCGGGATGTAGGGCCCCCGGTCGTGCCAGACGTCGATGAACCGGGGCAGGGTGTGCTCGCGGCTCAAATAGTCCGTGGTCCCCCGGCGGTTCACAAAATCGTAGGCCATGGCGCGGTATTTCTCCTCGCCGGTGACCTCATAGAGCCTATAGAGCGCCAGCTCGATCTCCTCGTGCCCCGGCACCGCGTCGGCGTAGTCGGGGGTGTGGAAGACCTCGCAGATGAGGTCGGCGAAGCGCCGCATGGCGTTCAAAAACCGGTCCTCCCCCGTCACCTGGTACCAGGCGACGGCGGCCTCGATGAAGTGGCCGGCGGTGTAGAGCTCGTGGCCCTCCTTGAGGTTGCAGAACTGGTGTCCGGGGTGCTTGACGGTGAAATAGCTGTTGAGGTAGCCGTTGGGCTGTTGGGCCTGGAGGACCAGGTCGATCATGTCCTCGGCGGTGTCCCGGAGCTTCTTGTCCGGCAGAGCCGCCAGGGAGTAGGCCGCCGCCTCCAGCCACTTGGCAAGGTCGGTGTCCTGGAAGACCCAGCCCTCGAACTCGCCCTCCTCCAGGCCCGCCGCCACCCGCAGATTGCGGATACAGCGGCTGGGGGGCGCGCCGGGGATGCGGTCCCACAGGGAGTCATACTGGTAGGGCAGGATCTCGCCGGTGACGAGACGCACGCACCCGTTCCAGAAGGGATCGTCGATCCGGGTGTCCCGGAGCGGCAAATATTTTAAATTTTTTTCAAATTTCGTATTTGCCATCGACGTTTTCCCCACAAAATCATGTCCTGCCGCCGGAAAATTCGGCGGTATGTTTACGGCTTTCTAAAGAAATCGCATTGACTGACTGCGCTTCTATGGGTTATAATGGTGTCAAATGAAACTATTGGGGGTGTTCCTATGCTGCACATCAAATCCCTGGACGACGGGCTGGAGCTCTTCAAGGCCCTGGGATCGGAAACGCGGGTGGAGATCCTGAAGCTTCTCCTGGAGGAGAAGCGCATGAGCATGAACCAGATCGCCTCGCGCCTGGATCTCACCGGCGGGGCGCTGACGGCGCACATCCGGAAGCTGGAGTCCTGCGGGCTCATCACCGTCACGGCCAGCACCACCGGCCACGGGAACGGGAAGATCTGCTCTCTGGCCACGGACCGGGTGCTCATCGACATCCAGCGCAACCGCAAGGAGCCCAACGTACAGACCACGGAAATGAAGGTGGGCCACTATTCCCGGAAGTCCATCCTTCCCACCTGCGGCATCGCCACGCCGGAGGCGCTCATCGGCGAGACCGACGACCCCCGGTATTTCGACCACCCGGACCGGTTCAACGCGGACATCCTGTGGTTCGCCAGGGGCTTCGTGGAGTACACGGTGCCCAATTTCCTCACCCGCAGCCAGCGCATCACCGGCATCGGCGTCTCCTGCGAGCTCAGCTCCGAAGCGCCGGGCATCAACAGCCACTGGCCCTCGGACATCCACTTCTCCGTCAACGGCGTGGAGGTGGGCGTCTGGACCTCGCCGGGGGATTTCGGGGACGCCAAGGGACTCCTGACCCCGGACTGGTGGCCGGTGAACTGGAACCAGTACGGCATCCTGAAGCTCCTGACCGTCACCGATCAGGGGACGTTCATCGACGGGCTGAAGATCTCCGACGTCACCGTGGAGGCGCTGGATCTGGTCCCCGGCCAGCCCATGACCTTCCGCCTTGCCGTCACGGAGGATTCCCCCAACGTGGGGGGCCTGACGCTCTTCGGCAAGAGCTTCGGCAACTACCGGCAGGATATCCGGTTCTCCTTCTACCACGAGAATATGGAGTGATCTACCACTTCTTGTAGGGACAGTGGCTGACCTTGCGGATGGCCCGCAGTTCCACATAGCACCCGCAGGCGAGACACGTGGGGCCGCTGAGGCGCTCGCACGCCTCGCAAATGGCGATACGGTTTTGATAGTCCTCCTCGGCGGTCCGGTCACGTTCCCGGACCGCCGAGCGGTTTTTCGCGATCAGCTCGAGATAATTTTCCGCGTCCATGCCGATGAGGCATTTTTTGCAGATGACGGAGGTCATTTGGAAAGCCGGAGCTCCACCACGGACGCGGCGGGCAGGGTGGCGGTGAGGCCGTCCATGCCGGTGAAGTCCCGCTCTACCACGGTGTCCTTGCGCTCGAAGGTGTTGAAATCATGGATGTCGCCAGAGGCGACGATCTTCGCCTCGCAGACCCTCCAATCCCCGCCCTCCAGCTCCAGGGCGACCTTTTCGCTGTCGGTGGCGGAGAGGTTGGCGAGGGTCACGGTGAGGACGCCGTCCTTGACGGAGACGGACTCGGTGATCTGAGGCACGGCGGCGCTGCCGGCGCCCACGGTCTTGACGCCCGAGAGGGCGCTTCTCACAAGGTCGCCGTCCTGGTGGTGGCGGTACATATGCATCACGTGGTAGGTGGGCGTCAGGACCATCTCCGGGCCCTCGGTGAGGACCACGGCCTGGAGGACGTTGACCATCTGGGCCAGACACGCCATGCGCACCCGGTCGGAGTGCTTATTGAAGATGTTGAGGGTGATGCCGGCGATGAGGGCGTCACGGACGGTGTTCTGCTGATAGAGGAAGCCCGGATTCGTCCCCGGCTCCACGTCGTACCAGCCGCCCCACTCGTCCACGCTCATGCCGATCTTCTTGGCGGGGTCGTATTTGTCCATGATGGACCCGTGGAGGTTGATGAGGTCCTCCATATAGAGGGCCTTGGCCATGGTGGTGTAGAACATCTCCTCGTCAAACTGTGTGGCGCTGCCCTTGTGCTTCCATCCGCCCGGATGGACGTAGTAGTGGAGGCTCAGGAAATCCATGAACCCGTGGGCGAAGTCCGGCTGGGGCTGGGCAAAGCAGGTCTTCAGCACCCCCTCGGTCCAGAAGGCGTCGTCCACATTGGCGCCGCAGCAGACCTTTTTGATGGGGGCGGCCTTGTCGTAGCGGCGCACGAAGGTCTGGTAGCGGCGGTAGAGGTTGCCGTAATACTCCGGCGTCATGTTGCCGCCGCAGCCCCAGTTTTCGTTGCCCACGCCGAAGAAATCCACCTTCCAGGGGCCGGGGTGGCCGTTTTTGGCGCGCTCGTCGGCCATGGGAGAGACGCCGGGGAAGGTCATGTACTCGATCCACTCGCTCATCTCCCGCACGGAGCCGGAGCCCACGTTGCCGTTGATGTAGGTCTTGCAGCCGATCTGGCGGCAGAGCTCAAAGAACTCGTGGGTGCCGAAGGAGTTGTCCTCCATGACGCCGCCCCAGTTGGTGTTGATCATCTTTTTCCGGGTCGCCTTGGGGCCGATGCCGTCCTTCCAGTGGTACTCGTCGGCAAAGCAGCCGCCCGGCCAGCGCAGGACGGGGACCTTCAGCTCCCGCAGGGCCTCCACCACGTCCTTGCGCATCCCGTTCTCGTTGGGGATGTCGGAATTTTCGCCCACATAGAGCCCCTCATAGACGCACCGGCCCAGGTGCTCGGAAAAATGGCCGTAGATCTCGGGGGCGATGTGGCTGAGCTTTTCGTTTTCGTTGATCTTCAGAGTTGCCATAGGGTAAAATCCTCACTAAATTCTTATTACAGCTCGTTGTCGAAGCTGAAAATGGGCTTTTCGTCGTTCCAGTCGATGGGCTGGAGCATGGCGTGGCGGTTGGGGTTGTAGAGGGGGTTGCCCTCGATCTCCGGCTCGGTGCGGGCGTGGAAGACCAGGATGTCGTTGCCGTTTTCGTCCTTGGTGAAGGAGTTGTGCCCCGGGCCGTAGACGCCCTTCTCCAGATCGGTGCGCAGGACGGGCCAGCGCTCCTTTTTCCAGCTCAGGGGGTCTAAGAGGTCCGCGTCCTCGTCGGCGGTGAGCATGCCCATGCAGTAGTTGACGCCGGTATCGGAGGCGGAGTAGGTGAGATACACCTTGCCGTTGCGCTTGATGACCGCCGGGCCCTCGTTGACCCAGAAGCCGTGGCGCTCCCAATCGTAGTCGGGGGTGGTGAGCATCACCTGGACGGTGTCCAGCGTGTAGCCGTTTTTCATCCGGGCGATGTAGAGGTTGGAGACCTGCTTGCCTACGCCCACCTTTTCGGCCCAGACGTAGTACCAGGAGCCGTTGCACTGGAAGACGGTGGCGTCCAGGGAGAAGGCGCGGAAGGAGAACTTATCGTCCTTGGCCGCCCGCATCTTGCCCTTTTCCACCCAGGGGCCGGCGATAGGGTCGTCGCTCTGGCACTCCAGCACGTAAGGGCGGATGTGCCAGGGCTGGGTCTTCATGCCGCCGGAGTAGTAGATGTACCACTTGCCGAAGACCTTGTGGAGCTCGGGGGCCCAGATGTGCAAGCTCTGGGGGCCGGACTCGTGGGCCGTCCACAGGACGTGCTCCTCGGCCTCGGGGAGCTCCGCCAGGGACGGGGCCCTGCGGAGAACGATCTTGTCGTAGCTGGGGATGGAGGCGGTGAAGTAGTAATTCCCCTTCTCATCCCTGGTGACGAAGGGATCCGCCCGCTGGGGGATCCACACCTTGTTGAATTCAAGCTTTTTGTCCATAAACCTGCCTTTTTTGTATTCCATAGAAATCGGCGGGCGCCCTGCGTCCGCTTTTCCAGGGGCGCGAGCTTCGTGCCTCTGGAAAAGCGGGGCTTCCGGGGAAGCCCCGCAAGGCTTATGCTGTGGAATTACTCAACGCTGAGGAGCTCGACGTAGGCGTGGTCGGTGCCAAAGAAAGCGTAGACAGGCGCGTCAGCGGCGGCGTCGGTGGGGATGGTAGCCTTCTCGGTCAGGACAGTCCCGTCAGCGCCGGTGATCGTGTAGTCCAGGGTGAAGGTAGCGCCGGCACGGGTGATCGCGAGGGTGATCTCGGCATCCTTCATGACAGCACGATAGCCAGCCCAGTCATCGCCCCAGGAATGCTCATAGGTGGCGGTGTCGAGGGGGTTGGCGGCGGGACTCCAGGCAAAGATGTCGGGACGGACAACGGCGTACTCCTTATAACCCTCGAGAGTGTTGGGGTCAACAGCGCCCGCCTCAAGGGAGATACCGCACAGAACGGTGTAAAGGGACTTGTAGTTGTCCGCGTCGCCGGGGGCGTAGTTATTGAACTTGAAGGTAGTGGTGGTGCCGTCCTTCATCTCATAGCTCTTGGTGTGCACGGTCCAGAAGCCAGCATCAAGAGATGTGGTGCCAATGGCCTCAAGAGCGTTGGCGTCAGGGGTAATCTCGGCCGCGGGAGGAGTCTCCGGCTCCTCATCGGTCGGGCCGGTGTACTCGGGGGCGGTGGAGGTGACGGAGGGATCGCCCAGCTGATAGAGGCTGGTGATCTGGCCGGCGGTCAGGGCCTCGTCATAGACATACATATCGTCGATGAAGCCCTTGTAGTTGTCATCCCAGTAGTTGATGCCGATGTAAGCCTCGAGGCCGCGGATGGCGGTGTCGAGATGCTGGAAGATCTCGGGGGCCACGCCCTGATAGAAGAGGTTCTCGGCGCTGGCGTCGAACATGAGGACGCCGTTGATGTAGAGCTTCGTGCCGATGCGCTCGCCGTTGTCGTCGAGGCAGGTGTAGCGGTTGCCGTCAACGACGACTGCCACATGGGCCCACTCCTTCTTGCCGTAGACCTTGTCGCCGGCGACCCAGGGGAACACTCCGCCGGGGTCATCCGTGCCGTTGGGCGCCCAGGGGATGGAGGAGTTGCGGTTCCAGACGGTGGGGACGAGCTGGGGAGCGCTGGAGTCAGCACCCCACTCGCACTGGGTGAAGTTGAACCAGGCAACGGCGGTGGCGGGGTCATTGTTGGCGGCCAAGCCCATGTTGCGGCCCATGGTGACGATGGGGCTGTAGGTAAAGAAACGGTCGCCGTTGTACCAGAAGGCGATGGTGTAGCTGTCATCGGTGGGGGCCTTCATGTCCAGCTTGATGCCGTAATTGCCGTCCAGATACACGGCCTTGCCCACGGGGCCGTCGGCGAACTCGATCTCGTGCTTGGACTCGACGATCAGTTTATTAGCGCCGGTGAGCTCGGAGTCGGCGGGCTTGGGGATCTGGTACATGGCGGTGAGGCCGTCAGCGGACTCGAAGTCCCAGTGGTTGAGGGCCTCGGCGGGCAGGGGCTCGGCGTCGGCGGGCTTGGGGGGCTCGGTCGCTTCAGGCTCGCTGGTGGGGTTGCTGGTGCCGCTGCCGCTGCCGCTGCCGGAGGGGGTGGTCTCCTTATCGTCCCCGCCGCCGCAGGCCGCGAGGGCCAGGACCATGACGAGGGCCAGGAGGATGGCTAAAAACTTCTTCATAAAATTAAGGTCTCCTTTCTATTTTATCCGCTGAGCGGACAAATACGGGTTGGTTTCCTCCCCGTTCCCGGGGAGCGGATGTGTCAGGCGTTGTCGTTCAAAAGGTCGTTGTAGAACGCCGTCTCTTCGTCCGTGAGGACGTTGTAGCCCTCGGGGCCGAAGTAACGGAGCATCGCGTCGGCGTGATACCAGTTGGCCTTCCGGGTGGCCTCGTCGGCGTAATCGGCGGCCTGCGCCTGGCCGGATTCCACCAGGCCGGTGATATTCAGGGGGAACATGTAGTCCATGATGAAATCCATGTACCCGGGGATGGTCACCTGACCGAGGGTGGGGATGGGCTGCATGGAGGCGGCGAAGAAATCCCGCCAGTGCTGGGTGTGCTCCTCGTCCATGCCCTGGCAGAAGACGTCGATGTACTTCTCCCAGATCTCCTCATCCGTGGTCAGAGGCACGGACATGGAGGTCGTACGCAGGGGCTCGCCATCCGCGTTGAGAAGGGAGCTGTCGCCGTAGAGGGCGCACCGGACGGCCCAGCCGTCCACGCCGAAGGTCATGAACTTCAAAAGCTCATAGGCCTCCCGGGGGTGCTCGGTGCCGGCGGCGACGCCGCCGAAGTCCATGGTGGCGGGGGTGTTGTGGACGCCCTGGGCGTCACCGCTTTTGACGGCGGGAGCGACGTAGGGGATTATGTCCAGGTGAGCTTTCTCCATGTTGGTCTCGCCGCCTTCGTCCTTGTTCCAAAAGCTCTGGAAGAGATAGAAGGGCTCGGTGAAAACGGCTACATGGCCGCTGGCCTGGGCCCACGCGCCGGCGTCGTCCAGCCAGCGGTCGTACTCCTGGGAGCCGTAGGAGGGGGCCATATAGGTGCCCAGCTTAAGATCGGTGTATTCCCGCTCCCCCATGGCCCAGACGGTGAAGTCGAAGTCCCTGCCGTCATAGCCGAAAGCGCCGATGATGTCCTGGCCCGCGGCGATGTTGTAATAGCCGTCAAGCGCGTTGGCGCCGGAGAGGCCGTAATACCTCATGCCGTCGATTTCGGTATAGCCGGTGGCGGCCTTGATGATGTCGATCATCTCGTCCCACGTCCAGTCGCGGCCGGGGATGGGGATGTTCAGCGTCTTGAGGACGTTCCGGTCCACAAAGACGGGCTGGGGGTAGAAATTCGTAGGCACGGCGTAGCGCTGGCCGCCCTGGAGGCCGTAGGTCCCCAATCCCGCGGAGTTGACGGTGGAGGCGAGGTTCTTCGTCTCCTCGTCGGAGTTCCAGTATTCGGAGATGTCCAGGAGGGACCGGGTGCTCAGGACGGAGTCCATGTCCGCGAACGTCAGGGCGTCCACGCCGGACAGGCCCTGGGAGATCCGCTCGGCCAGCTCCGGCAGCTGGATGTACTCCACGTTCACCGTGATGTTGGGGTAGATCGCCATAAAGGCGTCGACCATCGGCCGGACCACGGCCTCCTCATCGGTGGTGAGGTAGGTAAGGGTGACGGGGCCCTTGGCCATGTTGGCGTATTTCTTGAACTGGTGGTCATAGCCGTCCAGCGTGACGGACTCATAGTCGCCGCAGTCCTCGGCGGAGGGGCCGTCCGTGGTCTCGGGGTCCGTCTTGTCGTTCCAGTCGGAGCCGTGGCTGCTCTTGTCCCTGTCGTTATCCCTGTCCCCTCCGGACTCGCCGCAGGCGGCCAGGGAAAGGACCAGGACGAGCGCCAACAGGAGCGCGAGTGCTTTTTTCATGGTTGCTGCCTTTCTTCAATGGCCTCCCCTCCCCTTTTCAGGGGGAGGGAGGCGGGTTTGTGCGATCAGGCGTTGGCGTTCATCATCTGGGTGTACTCGTCGATCTCGGCCTGGGAGAGGACGTTGTAGCCGTTGGGCCCGAAGTAGGTGATCATGGCGTTGGCATGGTACCAGTTGAACTTGCGGGTGGCCTCGTCCTTGTAGTCGGCGGGATCAGCCTGGCCGGAGTCCACAAGGTCATGGATGCCGATCTTGTTGAAGTAATCATCGCAGGCGGCGTGGTAGCCGGCGATGGAGACCCAGCCGTAGGGGATGGGCCTTCTGCAGGAGGCGAAGAACCGCTCAAAGTCGGCCCTGAGCTCGTCGCTCATGTCCCGGCAGTACATGTCGATGTAGGCGTTCCAAACGCCCTCGTCCTTGGTGAGGGGGGCGGGCATCATGGAAGCGCGCAGGGGGGTGGTGCCGTCGGAGATGGTCTTGGTGTCGTCGTTATAGAGGGCGATACGGGCATACCAGCCGTCGATGCCGAAGGTCATGAACTTCATGAGCTCATAGGCCTCGCGGGGGTACTTGGTGGCGATGGAGACGCCGCCGAAGTCCATGGTGGCGATGGTGTTGTGGAGCTTGCTGGTGTCCTCCTTATTGACGGCGGGGATGACATAGGGGACGATGTCCAGGTTGTAGGCCTCCATGTTGGTGACGCCGTCGGCGTTCTTGGCAAACCACAGGTTCTGATAGGTCCAGAAGGACTCGGTGAAGGTGGCCACGTGGCCGGAGAAGCCGGGCCACGCGTCGGCATCGCCCTGCCAGTCCTCATTTTTCTTGGTGCCGCGCTTGGGGGCCAGATAGCTGCCGACCGCGAGCTCGCCGGCCTGCTTCTCGCCGTCAGCCCAGGCGGAGAGGTCGAAGTCCTTGCCGTCGTAGCCGAACTCGCCCTTGACGTCGCCGCCGGCGACGACGCCGTACAGGGAGTCGATACGGTTCTGGTCAGAGAAGCAGCCGAAGTAAGCCGTACCGTCAATGGTCGCGGGCTGCTTGCCGGCCTTGATGATGCTGATGAAATCGTCCCATGTCCAGTCATCGTCGGGGATGGGAATGTTCAGGGTCTTCAGGACGTTGCGGTCCACGCCGATGGCGTTGGGGAAGAACTTCATGGGGACGGCGTAGCGGTGGCCCTGCAGGCCGTAGCAGCCGATGCCGGCCTCCGCGATGGTGTCCATGAGGTTCGGGGTCTCGTCATCGGTGTCCCAGTACTTCGCGATGTCCAGGAAGAGCATGTTGGACAGGGCGAAGTCGGCGTCGGTGGTCATCACCACGTCCGGGGTCTCGCCGTTGTTGATGAGGGTGCTCAGCGTGGTGTTGTAGGTTTCGCCACTCTCAAAGCTGATGTCGACCTTGATGTTGGGATAGATCTTCATGAAGATCTGCGCCAGCTCCTTGGTGGTGACCTCGTCGTCGAAGTTGAAATAGCGGAGGGTGATGTTCTCGGTGGTCATGTTCTTGTACTTTTTGAACTGGTGATCGAAGCCGTCGATGGTGACGAGCTCATACTCGCCGCACTCGTCGGCCCCGACGTAGTTGCCGCCTTCTCCGCCGCCCTTGCAGCCGGCGAGGGTGCCGACGAGCATCAGGGCCGCGAGAACGAGTGCCAATATCTTCTTCTTCATATTTACCTCCAATGTGTTTTTATTTTGACGGGT
Source organism: uncultured Oscillospiraceae bacterium (assembly GCA_947588605.1). Classification (GTDB taxonomy): domain Bacteria; phylum Bacillota; class Clostridia; order Oscillospirales; family Oscillospiraceae; genus RUG626. The sequence goes on along the minus strand of CANPYK010000003.1, from coordinate 62,472 downwards.
GTTTGGCCCGGTCAATACGGTTTCCCGCCCCCCCTCCCCCCCTTGGGGAGGAGGGGGGCTTGACGCTTATTCGCCGGTGATACCGGTGCGGTCGATGGACTCCACGAACTGCTTCTGGAGCACGAAATAGAGCAGCAGGAGGGGGATGATGGAGAGCACCGTGCCGGCCATGTTGATGGACTCGTTGAGGGTGGGCGCGCCGGCGCCGCCGCTGCCGCCGCCCGCCTGGAAGTTGGAGTAGTTGGTGGCGAAGTTCTGGAGCTGGATGACCAGGGTCGTCCAGGAGGAATCCCCGTAGACGCCGTGGACGTAGAGGTTCGTCAGATACGCCTCGTTCCAGTACCAGACGAAGGAGAACAGGCCCACCGTGATGAACGCGGGCTTGCCGCTGGGGATGGCGATCTTGTAGAAGGACTCGAAGTAGCCCGCGCCGTCGATCTTGGCCGCCTCATTCAGCACCTTGGGGATCTGACGGAAGAACTGCCAGAAGATGAGGATGAAGATGGGGGCGTTGATGCCCTGCGCCACGATCGCGGGGAGGATGAAGGCCCACAGGGTGTTCAGGATCCCCATGTTGGAGTAGAGCACGTAGGTGGGGATCATGGTGACCTGGCTGGGGAGCACGAAGGTCAGGATGATGATGCCCATGCAGATGGACTTGCCCTTGAAGTTGAACCGCGCCAGGCCGTAGCCCACGATGGAGCAGCTGACCAGGTTGCAGATCGTCGGGACGCCGGCGATGATGATGCTCTGCAGGAGCGACGTCCAGAAGTTCATGCTGTCCCCGGCCTGCTTGTAGTTGGAGAAGTCCAGGGAGCTGGGCAGCCACTTGATGGAGGAGTCCAGAAGGTCATCCAGGCTCATGAAGCTGGTGGAGATCATGTGCAGCAACGGATAGATGTAGATGAACCCGATGCAGATGAGCAGGGCGTAGACCAGGAACTGCTTCAAAAAGCCCTCCCTGTCCTTGGTGCCCATGAGGAAGCGGCGTACCTTGTCCTTGGTGATGTTCTTGTACCAGGGCTTCTTCGGGGAATTAGTAATCCTCTCGGCTCGTGGTGCGCGAGGTGATCTTACCCTGCGCTCTTTGACGCTCAATACGTTTTGCACTGCGACGGTTCCTCCTTTCTATCTTCTTACGGTTGCGGGCTTCCTTCTTGACGGCCCTCTTGGCGCGCTTGACCTGCTTCTCATAGGCATCCTTGCGGGTCATGAGCAGGAGGGCGAACAGGCCGACGAGCAGGATCACAACGATGGTGTAGAGCCAGGCCATGGCGGAGGCGTAACCGTAGCCTCGGCCCGGGGCGCCGTCGAACATGGAGCTCTCGATGAGTCCGATGATGGGGTTCTGGTCGTTATTGGAGGTGAAGACCACGGTGTAGACCACGTTCAAGAGGATCATGGACTTCAGGTTCGGCAGGGTGATCTTCCAGAAGCACTCCCACCCGGAGCCGCCGTCGATCTTGGCGGCCTCGTACATGGATTTGTCGATCTTTTGAAGACCGGAGAGGAAGATCAGGATCTGCACGCCGGAATACCACAGCGTCATGATCATGTTGTTGAAGAGGTCGGAGATGGGCTCCGCCAGCATCTTCGGGAGGACGTTGCTGATGGTGTTCGTCAGGGCCGTCATGTCGATGGCGGAGATGGAGCCCGCGCCCTCGGCGTTCAGCTGGCCCAGGATCGGGCCGCTGACGATGATCACCGGCAGGAAGAAGACGACCCGGAAGAAGCCCTTGCCCTTGATCTTCATGTTCAGCATCATGGCGATGATCAGGGCGAAGACCACGATGATGGGCACCGACAGGATGGTGCTGGTCAGGTAGTCCACCAGCTCCACGATGAAGTCGGGGTCCTGAAGAAGGATGTCCGTGAAGTTCTTGAAGCCGTAGAAGGTGAACGTACGGCCCATGGGGGTGATCCTGATCTGGTTCAGGGCGTACCATAAGGAGTTAATGAGGGGGTATGCCAGGAACGCGGCGGCGCCGATGAACCAGGGGATCATGAAGATATAGCCCACCCGGGCGTCGCGCTTTTCCAGCTTGCCGGATTTGGTGTGCTTCAGCCGTTCCTTCAGGGCCTTCTTTTCGGCTTTAGTCAGCTTTTTTGTTTCCTCCATCGTCACTCACCTACCTTATAGGACAGGGCGTCCACCGTCACGCCGTCGGCGGACAGGGCCGTCTCGGTGTAGTTTACGTAGATCGTCACGCCGTTGTCGTATGTGACCTTGACAAGGCCGTTATCAAGCCGCTCATGGCCCACGATGCAGGCGGTCCCCACCTTCTCGGCGATGGCCCGGAGGTCCCGGTCATACTGGGCGATGGTGGAGGTGTAGCTGCCGAACTCCAGGGAGTAGAGGTTCGAGGAGTTGGTGTAGATGAGCTTGGAGGAGTCCTCCCCCGTGACGTAGAAGGACGGGTAGATGCCCGATTCCACCATCTGGAGGAAGTTCTCGGTCTTGTTGGCCTCAAAGTTCACGTAGCAGGAGTACATGGGGATGATGCCCTTCAGGACCATGCTCAGGAACGGTATCTCCTGGTCGATGTAGAGGTAGTCGGAGGAGCCGAGGGGCATATCCAACAGGGCGTCGGCGTACTTCCACATATACATATTGGGGGTCTCGAGGACGAGGTTCATGTCGTCGTCGATCTCGTTCATGCCGTCCCGGAACATATCCATGGTGTCGGTCCGGGCGTAATAGTTGCCCTTGTAGCTGAAGGAGAAGAGCTTCTCGGTGACGCCCGCCAGGGCCATGTTCTTGAGGCCCTCGTCGCTCATCTGCCCGGCGAGCTCGGCCATGTTGAGGCCGGCCTTGTCAGGCATCAGGTAGTAGAAGGTCTTGTAGACCTGGCCGTTGACCTCCTGCTCGAAGGTCCGCTTGTTCACCATCTTCATCACGTTGTAGGTGGAGGAGTTGGTGGAGGCGTTCACCGTCAGGGCGTCGTTGTAGAGGTAGATGGTGTTGCCCTGCTCGGCCTCCTCCATGATGAGCTTGGTCAGGGCCTTGGTCCCGCCGACGCTGCCGTCGACCTTGTAGTCGGTGATGGGCAGGTCGTAAAGGCCGCCCTTCTGCCAGCCGCGGAAGACCGTTAGGACGTTGGCCACGCCCTCACGCCGGAGGGCGGCGAGGATGTCCTCCAGCTGGTCCACGGTGGTCATGGGGACCGCCGTGGTGCCCATCAGGAACTCCTCGCGCTCGGAGCCCAGGACGTCCACGCGGGTGTTGTAGGAGAGGTTCTGCTTCCGGATGAGGCCGTTGTCCAGGAGGTATTGCCGATAAGTGTTGGCCATGCCGGCGTAGTTGGCGTCCTCACCGGAGAGGAGGCAGTAGCGGACCTGGAGGTCGGAGTGGAGCCTGTCGGCCTCCACCACCGTGACCACGCCGGAGCTGCCCTTGGACAGAGGCTGCAGGTACAGGTCCCTCAAGAGAAACCGGGCGAAGCAGCGGTTGTAGTTGATGTTGTTGGCGCCGTTGGGCTGGATCTCGATGTAGGCCCGCTCGTCCGCGCCCTCGATGATGGCCAGGTACGCCTGCTCGTCATCGGTGTGGGCCATGCCGAAGATGGGGGCCAGGACGTTGTTGGCGTCGGCTACCGTTTCGTACCGCTCCCACAGGGTGGGGACGGCGCCCTTGCTGGTCATGCCGTCGTCGTTGCCGTAGACAAGGCCCGTAAAGCCGGTGGCGTAGCGGCCCTCCTTGTCGTCCAGGTAGATGAGGGCGCCGTTCCCGTCGGGAACCAGCATGTAGCCGGCCTCATCGCCCAGGTGCGTGTAGCCCATCATGGGGAAGACGCTGACGGAGCTTATGTAGGTGTCCGCCTTGTCCTCGTGGATGGACTCGTCGGGGATGCGGACCACCAAATCGTCGCCCTCCAACCGGACCTCCACGCCCAGGCCGAACATATAGTTGCCCTTGAACTCAAGCTCGGCGTAGATGCCGCCGTCCGTATACCAGGTGGAGATCTCCGTCTCCACGGTGTTGACGTCCACCTGATAGGTGTTGGTGATGCCGCGGATGGCGTTGATGACGATGCCGCTCTTCATGTAGCCCTGCCAGATGTCGTTGGCCTGTCCGTCGTCCTTCTCCTCGGAGAGGGTGGACTCGATGACGGCGCCGGTGGCCTTGTTCACGAGCTTGACGGAGAAGTTGGGCTCAAAGTACCACAGCTCGTAGCTGTCGCTCTCGGCCACCTTGACGTAATCGTCCCGCGCGTCCACCTTGCCCTTCGTCACGGGCTTGGGGCTGGTGTGGTTGTAGTTGCCGGCCGTCAGGCGGGCCTGCTTGCTGCCCAGGACGATGAGGACGGTGGCGACGATGGCGGCGACGATCACAACGGCCAGGATGACGATGAGCCATATGATCTTCCTGCGTTTCTTAGTATCCAAGTCTGTACACCCCCTCGCCGACGATTGCCGAGATGAAATCGAATACCTGTGCCCAGAGCACGTAGATGATGAAGATGAGGAGCGCCAGGATCAGCGCCGTGAACACCGTGAGGAAGATGACCTTCACGGTCTCCTTGGCGGTGAAGTTGTTGACCTCCTTCAGACCCACCACCAGCAGCACCGCGATCCAGAGGTAAGTGACGATCTGGATCATCTGGCTTAAGAACATCTCGTTGACGGTGACGATGTGGCTGATGGCGTAAGCCAGGGGCGTGAGCACCACGTAGGGCATCAGGCTGTAGCAGAAGAAGGTGTAGATCTTCTTCACCGTGCCTTCGCCTTCGTTGATGGTGCACACAAGGTAAGTGCAGGCGGTGACCGCGAACATGACCGCCAGGATCATGCCGACGTCGCTGAGGATGTCGTACCGGCCCTCCATCACGGTCTTCAGAAGGAAGCCCCTGGTGTACTTGTCGATGACGAACTCCACCATGAAGAGGAGCAGGACGAAGCTGGAGACCAGCCAGTTGGCTCTCCCTTCCGCGGCGATGCCGTAGGCGCCGTCGGACGGCTTCTTCATGTAGTAGCCGGCGTAGGTGAGGTTGTTGATGAACTTGTTCTTCTTGAGCTTCCGGAAGAATTTCCGGGGCTTATTGAGGATGTGGCTCCTCTTGTCCAGGGCCTTGATCACCTTGTACGCCACGAAGAGGAGGACGCACAGGATGATGGCGGTCATGATGTTGTTCTTCAGCCACGTGTTGCGCAGCTCCCAGTAGGCGTCCGAGTAGCCGTCATAGTCCTTGGCCAGGCGCGCGTACTTCAGGGCCTGCTTGTAGTTGCCCTCCTGGAAGTAGCTGCGGCCCATGGCCTTGTTGGCGTAGTCGAACATGGAGTTCATCCGGAGGACCTGGCTCAGAGGCTCCTTGGCCTGGGTGTAACGGCCCTTGGAGTAGAGGTACAGGGCGTTGTGCAGGAGGTTGGTGAACTCCGTGGGGGCGTAGATCTGGATCCGGGCCCGGTCGGCATCCAGGACGTAGATGCGGTCGGAGGTGTCGATGGCGATGCCGGAGACGGAGGAGGAGAGGCCCACGCGCTGGCTGCCGTCGTTGGGGCCGCCGAAGGTGAAGAGCATCTCGCCCTCGTTGTTGTACTCGAAAATGTAGCCCCGGGTGTCGGCCACGTAGACGTTGTCGTGGTTGCCGGCGACTACCGCCACAGGCGTCTCGGCGTAGGTGCCGTCATCGTTGTGGAGCATGTTGGTGCCCGCGATATTCAGGCGCTTGAGGGTGTCGTTCTCAAGGCCGCGGGTGACGGTGTAGATGAGGCCCTTGGCGTCGATGGCCAGGTTCGTGGGCGTGGCCGGGGTGTTGCTGGCCATCTTGGCGCGCTGGGCATCGGTGAGGATGGCCCGGTAGATGATGGTCATGATGTCCGTGGTGGCGAAGTTCGTGCCGAAATAGCCCAGGAACGTGCCGCCCTCGGTGGGGGAGATCTCCACGATGCCGTTGGTGTTGGACTCGCAGACGATGAACATGATCCCCGCGTCGTTGACCACCAGCTTGATGGGCTGGAAGGTCAGGTTTTCGCCGTAGAGGGGGCTGTTGGGCTTGCCGTACTCCTGGGCGACGTTGCCGTCCTGGTCAAAGACGAAGACCTTCTGGGCGTCACGGTCGGCCACGTAGATGCTGCCGTCCTTGGTAACGAAGACGCCCCGGGGGTTGACCAGGGTCCCCTCGCCGATGGTCTTGACGAGGTTGCCGTCGATGTCGCCCACGACGATGCGGGGCTGACCCAGCTCGGATTCCTTGCCGGAGTCGGCGATGTACAGCAGGCCGTCCGGCGCCAGGCAGATATCCGCCGGGGCGGACAGGGACTCCTCACCGAACTTGGTGATGGTGGCGTAGGCCAGGTACGCCGTCTGGGTCTGCCGGATCTGGCCGTAGCCGTTGATGGTGTAGGTGACGTAAGGGGTCTCGGCGGAGGCCGTGAAGGAGAAGACCATGGCTGTGACCAGCAGCACCAGCAGCAGCATGGCTCCCGTGCGCTTGAGCTTTCTTCGCATGTCTGCCTCCCCCCTTACTTAATACCGGAGCTGGCCATGGTGTTCATAACCTTATTTTGAAGGATGATGAAGAGGATAAGGTTAGGAAGGAACATGATCAGCGAAGCGGCGGCTCCCATACCTTGGCCGGCCACGGAGTTGTTGGCGTTGACCAGCGTGTTCATGGCGAAGGTAAGGGTCTTCTGACTGTCGTCGTTGAAGAAGTAGCTGGAGGTCTCCATGTTGGTCCAGACCTGCTGGAACACCAGGATGGAGGCGGTGGCGATGGCGGGCTTTATCATGGGAAGGATGACCTTCACATACACGTCCAGGTCCGTGGCGCCGTCCATATAGGCGGCCTCCAGGAGGGAATCGGGCACCTGGTCCACGAACTGTTTGACCAGGAACAGCGCCACCGGCATGGCCACCAGGGGCAGGATGTGCGCCAGGATGTTGTCGATGATGTGCAGCTGGCAGATCACCAGGTACCGGGGGATCAGCACGGCGGTGGAGACGAACATGATGGCGATCTGGTTGATCTGGCCCAGAAGGTTGCGGCCCTTGAACTTGATCTTGGAAAGAGCGAAGGCCGACATGGTGGTGAGAAGGAGCGACAGGCCCACCGTCAGGGCGGTGACCAGGATGCTGTTGAAGATGTACCGCGCCAGGGGGATGCCGTTGGTGTCAAAGAAGTCGCCGAGCTTGGAGAAGTTGTCCATGACCGGGCTCTTCACGAAGAAGGTGGGCGGGAAGGCGAAGAGCTCCTCCATGGGCTTGAAGGCGTGGTTGATGATGAAGATGATGGGCATTCCCATGAAGATGACCAGCGGCAGCAGGATCAGAATGATCTTGAGCTGTCCGGGCTCAAACTTTTTCGGGTTAATTTTCTTCCCCTTGTTCATCCTCTTCTCCTCCTTTCTTTCCATAGGGGTCTTTGTCCGTCAGCAAGAGGTTGGCGCCCTTGCTGAAGAGCTGTACGATGAGCAGCAGTACCACGGAAATGGCGGCGGCGTAGCCCATCTCATACCGCTGGAAGCCGTAGTCCTCGATGTGGTTGACCAGCAGCTGGGAGGCGTAGCCCGGGGAGGGGTTGCCCACCAGCATGGAGGTCACCATGCCGTTCTGGAAGGCGCCCACGATGGCCATGACGGCGGCGAAGAGCATCTGGGGCTTCATCTGGGGGATGGTGATGTAGAACATCTCCTGGAAGCGGTTGGAGATGCCGTCGATGGAGCCGGCCTCGTAGAGGGACTCGTCGGTGTTGAGGATACCGGCGATCATGGAGAGGAACCCGATGCCCATGCTGGACCAGAGGCCGATGATGATGACGATGGGCAGGAGGTAGCGGGCGTCGGTGAGCCAGATGATGGGCTCCGTGATGACGCCCAGCTCCATGAGCCAGGAGTTGAGAAGTCCCGCCTGGTCGCCGGAGAAGATGACCTTCCAGAGGACCGTCATGGCAACGCCGGTGGTCATGGAGGGCGAGTAGAGGATCAGGGCGAAGACGGTGCGGACGGGCTTTGTCAGGTTGCACAGCGCCCAGGCCAGCACGAAGGACAGGGCGTAGCCGCCGATACCGACCACCACGGCGTAGACCACCGTGTTGGGCAGGACGTACTTCATGAACTCCGCGTCATTGGTGAGGATGGTTATGTAGTTCAAAAATCCCACGAACTTGGGGAACTGGATGGCGTTGAAGTTCGTGAAGGAGAGGATGACCGCCAGGATGACGGGCACCAGGATGAAGATGGAGAAGATCAGCGCGTAGGGGCCGATGAACAGCCAGCCGTGCCAGTTGTTTTCCCGGCGGGATATCTTGTTCTTCTTTTTCTTCTTGGGAGGGGCCAGCGTGATGGGGGCCTCCTTGGCTAAGCTTTCAGTTGCCACAGATGTTCACCTCCTCAATTTCTGCCCAGGATCCCCTTGATGCTGTCGATGCTGGGGATCACATAGGGCTCAATGGTGTTGCCGTCGCTGTCGATGTAGCCGAATTCCTCGAGCTTGCGGATGATCTCGCGGTCGATGGTCTTGACGGCCTCGTCGATGCGGCTCTGGGCCGGCTCGCCGTCCACCACGATGGCGTTGAAGGCGTTGGACATCTCACGCTCCAGCATGTAGGTGCCGGGGACGCGGGCCACGTCCACCACGTTCTTCATGAACTCCAGGATGACCTCCTTGTGGGCGTTGTCCACAGGAAGCTGGGCAAAGGCCTCGGTGTTGGCGGTGGTCCACATGTACTCGTCGCCGTAGGTGATCTGCATGGTCTGGCCGAACTCGGCCTGGACCTCGCTGGAGGACCACCACTTGATGAACTCCCACGCCTTGGCCTCGCGCTCGGCGTCGGACTTGAAGATGACGGTGGACTCGGCGCACCCGCAGGTGGCGCGGTTGATGGTGCCGTCAGGCTGCTCCGTGCCGGGGACGATGGAGATGTCCCAGGAGCCGGCAAGCTCGGGGGCGGCGTTGGCGATGAGGTTATAGGTGCCGTAGTCGCAGATGCCGATGGGGATATCGCCGTTGCGGAAGTGCTGATAGAAGTTGGAGATATCCACCGGGATGTTGTAGACGGTGAAGAGGTCGGTCAGCTGTGTGAAGCCGTTGACGGAGGCTTCGCTGCCCAGTGTCGTGCCCTCCTGGGCCGTGCCGGAGTAGAGGGCGCCGCCGTTCTGGACGATGAGGGGCGTGGTGCCGTGGAAGTTGCGCATGGCGGCCATGCCGGCGGTGGGATAGTAGAAGTTCAGGCCGCGCATCTGGAGCTCCGGCAGCATATCCCGCACATCCTCCATGGTGTCCGGCACCTCCAGGCCCAGCTTGTCGAGCACGTCGGTGCGGTAGACCAGGACCCAGAAGTTCATGGTCTCCGGCATGGAGTAGACGGACTTGCCGATGGTGCCGGTGAGGAAGAAGCCGGGCTCATAGGGGGCCGCGGTCTCCTGGAAGTCGTCGAACTGCGCCATATCCACCAGCGCGCCGCGGACGGCCAGCTCATAGGGGACGGTGTAGTTGATACCGGTGGCCACGTCCGGGGCGGAGCCCGAGGAGTTGGCCAGGACCAGCTTGTACTGGTCGGGCATGATGGAGATATCCACCTCGATGCCCGTATTCTTGGTAAATTCCGCGTCGATCATCTTCTGCATGACCTGGACGTACTGGCTGGAGCGGTTGACCCAGACCTGCAGGTGGTTCCTGTCGGCGTTGGAGGCCGAGTAGGACTGGTCGGTGAAGGAGGCGAAGAAGCGCTTGATGGACATCCAAAGGGAGGCAAAGAAGCCCGGGGCCTCCGGAAGCTCGGCGCCCTCCTGGTAGACGTAGACCCGGTCAATGGCGACGCCGTTTTCCAACAGGGAGTCGATGGTGTTGGCCAGGTACTGGTTGACGGAGTTGGTGCTGGAGGAGAGCTCGGCGATACGGTAGGGGATCTCGTCAGGACTCTCGGCCAGGGACTTGAGCTGATTGGCGGCCACCAGCATGGAGGACATGACGGCCACGTTCTTGCCCTTGGGGGTGAAGTGGCGGGCGCTGTTCTCCAGGGAGATGAGCTGGTCGGCGTAGCCGTTGAGGGTGTCCTCGATGCCGGGTATGTAGCGGGAGAGCTTCAGGTCGCGGTATTTATCGGCGTTGTTGCCGGCGACCTTGGTGATCTCCAGGGCCAGGTCGTTGACGCCGGCCATGATCTCCTCCACGCCCTCCAGGACGTAGCGGATGGAGTCCAGGGAGATGGTGTAGGAGACGGTGTGCTCGCCGGCCTCCAGATACACCGCCAGCTTCCCGCCGTTGTCGTCGGAGAGGGTGTGGACCTCATAGCTGCTGGTGTAGGCAAGCTGATAGTCCTGGAAGGCGGTGTTGGGGATCGCGCCGTCCACGCGGATGTCCATGAACACCGGGAAGTCCGTCTTGTTGGGCTGGCGGTAGTTCATGGCGATGTAGTACCAGCCGGCGCTGGTCACGTTGAACTTGTAGGTGATGGACTGCCCCGCGTCGGCGAAGGAATCCACGTCCACGGTGTTGAGCTCGGAGTCCTTGATCTTATAGGGGGTGACGGCGGTGTCGAACTCGGCCCGGGCGTGGACGGAGGAATCGTTGGTCCAGGCGTAGTCCTCGCCCTCAATGGTGATGAGCTCGCTGCCCTCGGCCTTCTGGCCGGCGGCGTACGCGGGCACCTCCTCGGGCTTCGTGAGCGTCAGCGCGCCGAAGAGGAAGTTGCCGCTCTTCACCTCAAAGGTGAAGGTGTGCTCCCCGGCGTCCAGCTCCACCAGGAGGGGCGTGGAGCGGCGGTAGGAGCTGTCCCGGAAGTAGACGCCCATCTGCCAGCTCATGTCCTTGTCCGGGACGGTGACCACCTGGTCGTTGTACCGGTCATAGGACTTCTCGGCCTGGGGCACCCAGGTGGAGTTGAGCTCCACGTTCCGGGCCTCGTAGAAGGGATAGGCGCCGTCCACCATCATCCCGAACTCGATGGGCAGGATCGACTCGTCATAGGAGAGATAGTCGAAGCCCAGCGCGTACAGGGCCTTGGACGGGACGTTGACCTTCAGCTCCACGGTGTCCCCCGCGTGGACATCCAGAGCCGAGGCCGCGCCTGTGTATCCCTTGATGTCGGTGGTCACCTCCGCCCCGGTACCGGAAGCGAAGGCAAACGGCAGCGCCTCCCCGCTGTAAACAGGCGCGGAGTACGCGGCGCTCACCTTTGTGTAGTTGTTGGAGATCCGTTCGCTGACGAACTGGCCCGTCTGGGCCGTGGCGGCCGTGGTGACCGCCGATCCCTCAGCCGAGGCAGTCAACCCGAACCCCGGTGTCAGCAGCAACAGCGCCAGCACCAGGGAGAGACCGCCTCTGAGTTTCCTGATCGCTTTTCTGTCCCTCATGATGTCCTCCTTGTTCCGCGCGGACTCCTACGGGGAGGCCCCCACGCTTATTTTGACGGGAAATTTTACGACCTCCCGTAAGTCGAAGAAATACTTTTGAAGACAATGAACTAATTTAAAAACATTTTACACTCCCATCCAACAAAAGTCAACCCTTGACAACGAATTTATTTGTGATATTTTTATGGGGACGGCATTTTACGCCGGGGCGTTTTGGGCGAATTGCACCAATTTTTTCGTCTCCGAAAGCTTTGGCAAGCTTTGCGATTTAGGTTTTTCTAAATTTGTCAAAATGACCGTATTTTTCTCTTCGAAAGGTTGACCGGCATGAAAATCCCCTTGATTTTAAACGAATACAGCGTCCGTCGGAATGCCCCGGCCGGCGCCCATGATCCCGGCATGATGTACGATCCCGTGGGCAAAAAATACTACTGTTTTTGCACCGACGCCTTCGGCGAGATGCTGGGGGTCAAGGACCGTATCGGCATCCCGGCCCGTGTCTCCGAGGATCTGGTAACTTTTACATATCACGGGAGCGTCCTCTCCGACGCCGCCATCCGGCAGGGCCGGGACAACGGCCCCCGGCACGCCGCCACCCGCTCCTTCTGGGCGCCCTACTGCGAGTATGACGGAGGCGAGTACCGCCTTTACTACGCCGCCACCAGGGCCTTCGGAAGCTCGGAGTCGCGCATCTGGCTGGCCGTGGCGAAGGACCCCCTGGGTCCCTATGAGAACCGGGGCGTGGCGGCGGACACCTGGGGCACGGACGACACCTTCCCCAACGCCATCGACCCCCACATCATCCACGATGGGCCCCGGCGGTATCTGGTCTACGGCTCCTTTTTCGGCGGTATCTATATAAAGGAGTTGGACCCGGCCACGGGCCTGCCCCTGGACGGCGACCCCGGGACGCTGGGCACGTGTATCGCCCGCAAGTCCCCGCCCCCCAAGCCCGACGGCCCCGAGGGCGCGGCGGTGTGCTATGAGCCGAGCGCCGGGTATTTCTACCTCTTCCTCTCCTACGGCTGGCTGGGGGACACCTACGACATCCGGGTGGGCAGGTCCAAACGCGTCACCGGCCCCTACCTCGACCGGCAGGGCCGGGATCTTGCCGGTCATTCCCTGGGGGAGAAGCTGGCGGGCAGCTACCGCTTCGAGGCCAGCGCCCCGCCCCATGGGACGCTGGAGGCCGGCTGGGCCTGGGACGGCCTGCGCGGCCCCGGCCACGGCGTGCCCTTCTACGACCCTGAGCGCAACGCCTGGTTCTTCGTCCACCACATCCGGGACGGCGCGGCGGTCAATAAAAAGGTAGAAAAGGACGGACGGCTCAGCTTCCGGCGGTTTTACATGATGGTCCGGCCCATGTTCTTCGTGGACGGCTGGCCTGTCCTCTCCCCGGAGCCCTTTGGCGGGGAGTCCCTGGCCCCGGCAAAGCCCCGGGCGGGCCGGTGGGAGCTCATCCGGTTCGAGGATGAGGACAACGGCATGAAGCGCTCGGAGACCGTCACGCTCAGGGAAAACGACCCCCTTTTCCAACGGGCGCGGCTTTTGGAGGCGCCCGACCTGGAAAACGGCGGCACGTGCCTGGTCCTCACCGCCACGGACGGGCACGGAAACGCCGTCTGGGGCAAGTATAAGGAGGTCTGACATGGACAAGAACACCTTCGCCCCCACCCCGCCCAGGGGCTGGAACAGCTACGACTATTACGACACCGCCGTCACCGAGGCGGACGTGCGGAAAAACGCGGAATTTATGGCCAAGCACCTGAAAAGCGCCGGCTACGAGTACGTGGTGGTGGACATCCAGTGGTACGCCACCGACGCCGGGACCCGCCGGGACGAATACCAGTACATCCCCTTCGGCGGACGGGTGATGGACGAATACGGGCGCTTCTGGCCCGACCCGGCCCGGTTCCCCTCCAGCACGGAGGGCCGGGGGTTTGGCCCTTTGGCTGAGTATATTCACTCCCTGGGCCTGAAATTCGGGATCCACATCATGCGCGGCCTTCCCCGGGACGCCGCCCACCGGCACCTGCCGGTCTACGGCACAGATATTACCTGCGACGAGATCGCCGACCCCCTGTCCGTGTGCGACTGGGACCCGGACATGTACGGCCTGCGGGACAGGCCCGAAAGCCAGGCGTACTACGACTCCGTCGTCTCCCTCTACGCCGCCTGGGGGGTGGATTTCCTGAAGGTGGACGACATCTGCAACACCCACGCCTTCGCTGACCGTCCCTACATGGGCCGCCACGAGGTGGAGATGATCGCCCGCGCCATCGACAAGGCCGGCCGGCCCATGGTCCTGAGCCTCTCCCCCGGGCCCGCGCTCCTGGACAAGGCGTGGCACTACTGCCGGTACGCCAATATGTGGCGCATCACCGACGACTTTTGGGACAGCTGGCCGGCCTTAAAGCATATGTTCGACTTTTGCGAGCGGTGGCAGTACGTGGGCGGCCCCGGCTGCTGGCCTGACTGCGACATGCTCCCCCTGGGGACCGTGGGACGGGGCTTCGGGCAGGAGCGGCTCACCAACTTCACCCGGGACGAGCAGGCCGCGATGATGGCCCTCTGGTGCCTCTTCCGCTCCCCTTTGATGCTGGGCGCGGAGCTGACGAAGCTGGATCCGGAGACGCTGGCGCTGATCACGAACCCCGCCCTCCTGGCCCTCCAGTCCCCCACCGCCGTCCCCCGGCAGGTGAGCCGCGACGAAAAAAGCGCCGTCTGGCAGTCCACCGACGGCGACGCCCTCACCCTGGCCCTCTTCAACCTCTCCGACACCCCTCTGCCCCTCTCTCCGACCCCCTTCCTGCCCCCCTGCGACCCCCCTGCGACCCCCCTCCAAGACCTCCTCACCGGCGAGCCCTGCACCAACGCCGCCCCCATCCCCGCCCACGGGGTGAGGGTGTATAGGGTGCGGTAAATCTCGATACCCCCGCCGTCATCCCACGCTCGCTTCCCCCCTGCCCCCCTCCTACGAGGAGGGGGCTTTTTAAATGGTTGCGGCTTCGCCGCAGGTTTTGATTTGCCCGCTGCGGCGGGGACGGGGGACGGGCGGACACATGGGTCCGCCCCTACATTTTCCATATTACCTTCCATCAACGCCGTACGGGCCGCCGCCCACGGCGGCCCGCGTTGCAGGGTTAGGATTGCTTCCTTTAAACGCCGTAGGGGTCGCCGTCCCCGGCGACCCGCGTTTCGATGACCTCCGGTGTCGGTTAAATGGGATAACCTTCCGCATCCCCCGTAGGGGCGGGTTCTAAACCCGCCCGTGCCACGCTGCATGACGGGCACGGTTCCGATTAAACAGTACATGCCGGTTATCGCGGGCATGGGCCGCTGTGGGCAGCGGCCCGTACGGCGGTGTTCGGAACGTGTCAATAGACGGGGGGCGGGTCGCCGGGGACGGCGACCCCTACGGCCCCCCATCGAGCCATTTTTTCCGGCGGCATGTACGTCGGAAAAAATACCTTTTGTTTTGCGGAGTGTGCGGTCCCGAAGGGACCGTGCGCGGAGCAAAACAGCAGAAACCCCCGGCGTGAATTCCGCAGAATTCACACCGGGGGTTTCGCACGTTTCCCCTTGGCATTGGAAGGCCGCAACGCGGCCTTCCAAGCCAGTTTTAATAGTAAAATTTCCTGTGCACCAGCACGATGGCGTAGACGACGGAGCTGATGACGGTGAGGATGACGGCGTAGATGACGAGCTGGATGAACTTGACCTCCCAGATGTGGAGGAGGAAGAGGCTGGCCAAGAGGAGCATGGCCATCCAGTAGACGAAGATGAGGGCGGTGAAGGTCACCCACTGGGCACCGGTCTTGGCGGTGTCCAGGGCGATCTGCTTGCGGGTCATATTGCCGTAGTAGCTGTTGGGCCGGCGGCGGAAGCCAGGCCGGGGCGGCCGCTTCTCACCCCTGGGTCGTTTAGGCATATTTGACTCCCCAGATGCTCTCGTTCTTGCCCACGGCGGAGAAGGTCATGCAGTCGGTGCCGGCCTCGTCCTTCATGGCGCAGAAGACGCCCTTGTACTCCGTCTCGCCGATCTTGATGGTGACGGTGTAGCTCCCTTTATCCATGGACCAGGTGCCTTCGGCGTCGGCGGTCTTGACCTTGCCGCCCTTGTTGAGGTAGATGATCTGCGGGCGGGCGATCTCGGCGTCGATGCCGGTGCCCTGGTTGATGTAGAAGTAGCGGCCCGCCACCTCGTCCTCCTTATAACCCGTCTCACTCACGGTCTCGCCCTGGGTCTGGTACGGGAGCATGCAGGGCCAGCCGTCGGCGTTGTAGAGGAACTGGTGGACGCGGGGAGAGTGCGTCTCGCCGCGCATCTCAAAGCGGGTGTGATAGACGATGTAGTGCTTGCCGTCCTCGTCGATGAAGACGGAGTTGTGGCCGGTGGCCATGTAGCCCTCGGGGTTGCTGGGCATCTGATAGTTGCCGGAGAGCTTCAGGGCGTAGTAGGTCTGGGCCGTCAGGCCGAGATCCGGGCCCAGGGTCTGGCCCTTCATGTCCACGTAGGGCCCGTCGGGGTTCTCGCTGCGGAAGACGCGGATCTGGTAGCCTTTCTGCTGCTGGAGGCCGCCGTAGGAGACGTAGAGGTAGTAGAAATCGGTGCCCTTGTCATAGAGGATGTAGGGAGCCTCCATGGACTCGTGGCCGCCGCCGGCGATGCGCTTGCCGAAGTAGGGGTCCACGTCGTTCTCCGGGTCGGCCTCGGGGTAGATGACCTTGCCGGTCTGCTCGTCCACCTCCAGAAGGAAGATGCCGCCGGACCAGGACCCGTAGACCAGCCAGTCGTTGCCGTTTTCATCGGTGAAGAGGGTGGGGTCGATGGCGTTGGGGTAGTCGTCGAAGCGGTACTCGCCGTCGCCGTCGGCGTTGGGCTTGATGTAGGCCTTGGCCTGCTCCTCCCCCACCACCTCCACCACGTTGGTGGCGCTCAGGGTCTCGTAGTTGAAGCCGGAGTAGATGAGGCCGCCCTGCCACTCAAACTTCCCGTCCGGGGTGTCGCAGGTGGCGTAGCACAGGTTGGAGGCGTTCCAGGTGGAGCTGGTGCAGTAGTACATCACGTACTTGCCCAGGTTCTCGTTGTACTTCACGTCCGGGGCCCAGACGTGCTCGGCCCCGCCGCGGTCGGCGTCGTCCGTGGGGACGGCGCTGGTGGGGCTGCCGGCGAAGGCAAACGCCTCGTCATACTTGTCATAGATACCGCCGTAGATGGTGTTGTTCTTGTTGATGCCGGCGCTCATGCGCTTCCAGGTCAAGAGATCCTCGCTCCTGGCGGAGTCCATGTGGGAGCCGTAGATATAATAGGTGTCCCCCACCCGCAGGATGGACGGGTCGTGAACGCCGACGCCGGGGGAGGAGATGTTCTTCGTGGCGATGCCGGACAGGTCCACATTGAAGTCGTAATCAGGCTCCTTCTCGCCGCAGGCGGCCGCCAGGGAGACGACCAGGAGCAGCGCCAGGGCCAGGGAAAGCGCTCGTTTCTTCATAACGGTTCTCCTTTTCAATAAAAATTTGGAAGGCTTACGGGGGCCATGATCGATTTTCCGAAGGGACCGGGCCTCACTCCACCGTGGCGACGGTGAAGCTGGCGGCCTTGGCGTCCTTCCCGTCGGTGAGGGTGAGAGCGCCGTCCTTCAGCGTCAGGTACATGCCGGGCTTCGTCACGGACTCAAAGCTCACGCCCTCGCCGGAGAGGCCGGTGTAGGTCTTGAAGGTCTGGGCCTCGGCCTGCCTGCCGTCCCAATCCTGGGCGAGGACCACCTTGTCCTCGGAGACTGTGACGTAGAGGCCCGCCTTGTTCTGGGACTCGATGGACACGCCGTAGACGTCGCTCTTGTCGGCCTTGCCCTGCTTGATGACCCACTGGCCGTCCAGCTCCACGGTGTCGGCAAGGCCGGAGCCCAGGGCCACGTCCTTGTAGGGGTAGTCGGCGTCCATGTTGGAGTTGATGAAGTGGGCGTGCTGGAGGGCGTCGCCATTCTGGCTTGTAAGGGTGGAAACGGTGCCGAAGGGGCCGGCGGCCGTCTCCTCCATGAACTGGACGGTGCCGTCGTCGTTAAAGTGGAGCTCCTCGATGCAGGCGACCCTGCGGAAGCCGGAGCCGCGGGGCAGGGAGCCGTTGTGGTAGATGAACCAGGTCTTGCCCAGGAAGTCGAAGACCGCCATGTGGTTGGTGTTGGATGTGGCGGAGGCGAACATGATCTTGCTGTCGGTGACGAAATAGTCGTGGAGGAGGTCCGTGCCGTCCAGACGGGCGACGGCCATGTTCTCCCGCCAGCCTAAGGCGTAGAAGAGATAGTAGTCGCCGTAAGGCTTGCCGTTTTCATCCCTCCGGCGGTAGAGCCAGGGGGCCTCGGTGTAGGAGTCGGGACGGGCCTTGCCCAACACGTCCTTGCCGAAGGTGATCCGGCCGTCGCCGTTCACATCCTTGACGGAGACCATGTCCTCATTGAGTTCGCATATGTAGACCTTGTTGTTGCCCCAGCAAAGATACCGGTGCTCCACGCCGTCGTCCCCCGTCTCGATCCAGACGGTGGGGTCGATGTCGTTCCAGGCGGAGGTCTCGTCGGTGGTGAAGGAGCCCTTCACCAGAGGCTCACCGATGTCCGTGAAGGGCCCGGTGGGGCTCTCCGACACCGCCACGCCGATGGACTGCTTGCCGGAGTCGGTCTTGTCCCAGGAGCAGTAGTAGAAGTAGTACATGGTCTTGCCGGTGGCGGGGTCCACGTGCTCCGCGCACTGGCCGGCCCAGGCCGCGTCGGCGGTGGCCCAGCTCACGTCCTTCATCCGCAGGATCACGCCCTCATAGGTCCAGTTTTGCAGGTCCTTGGTGGAGTAGCAAAGGTACTCCGGGATGTTGTACGCCTCGGCGGTGGACACGTCGTGGCCCACATAGAGGTACAGGGTGTCCCCCACCACCAGGGTGGAGGGGTCGCCGCCGTAGGTCAGGTTCCCGTCGCCGTCAAAGCCCACCAGGGGGTTGCCCACGGACTTGGCGATCTCAACAGGCTTCACTTCATTTGCCTCCTCTCCACAGCCGGCAAGGCACGTCACGGCCAGCGCCGCCGCCAGGACCAGCGTCAGAGCTTTTTTCATCCTCATGTTCTTATCCTCCCTATGATAGATTCCGGGGATATTTATTTTATTATACAATAAACTAGTTTATTGTCAAGGAAAGAATGGGCATTTCTCACAAAAAATTCCGAGGTCCGCGTTTCCCCCGCGGTCCCCGACCTGGGAGGGGCTAACGTGACGGGGGCGGGTGCGATTTATCGGAACCGGTCTGTCATCCAACGCTCGCTTCCCCCCCTGCCCCCCTCCTACGAGGAGGGGGCACTAAGACCGGAGTGGTGCGATTTATCGGAACCGGTCTGTCGCGCAAACGCGGCACGGGCGGGTTTGGAACCCGCCCCTACGGTTTTAAATTGCGTTCAATCAACACCGTACGGGCCGCCGCCCACGGCGGCCCACGTTTCGATAACCTCCCATGTTGTTGTTATGTAATTGCCTCCCATTTTGCTTGTAGGGGCGGGTTCCAAACCCGCCCGTCCCCCCGTCCTTCGTCCTCCCCTCCCCTGCCGCGGCATACCGGTTCCCTCTTTCCGCGTCGATTCGTTTTTCCTTGCTTTCCCGGATGGGGTGTGGTAAACTGGGGGAAAGGAATTTTAGGGGGGAGACGCGGCGCATGAAAAAGCGGTTTTGGAGATTTTGGCCGGTATTGGCGGTGTGCGCGGTGCTCATTGCCAGCGTGCTCATCGGCGTTTTCTATTTTCGCTTCATCTCCGAGAAGATCTACGCCGACAGCACCGACCACCTGGGGGAGATCTATGGCCAGGTGAACAGGACCTTCAGCGCCTTCATCGAGCGCAACTGGGGGCTTCTGACCAACTGGGGCCAGTATTTCGAGCGGGAGGGCGAGGTGACCCGCCAGATCGCCGACGAATACATCCTCCCCAAGCAGAACCACTGGAGGTTCACGGACTTCTATTTTATCTCCGAGAGCGGCGAGGGGATGAACATCGCCGGGGAGACGGCGCCCTTCACCCTCTCCGGGGCCTGGGACAGGCTGATGGTCCAGGGCTATGCCTCCATGGCCGGGGAACGCCTCCCCGACGGGACGGAGGTGACGGTCTTCGCCGTGAAGCCGGAGCGGCACATGGAGTACGAGGGATTCGGCTTTGACGCCATCGCCATGTGCTACACAAACGAGGACCTGGCCGCCGACCTGCGGGTGGACGCTTTCAACGGCCAGGCCAGGTGCTTCGTCATCCACGCCGACGGGACCGTCCTCCTGTCCACTCAGGCCGGGGGGAGCGTGTTCAGCAACTACCTTAAATATCTGGACGGGGCCTCGGACCTGGAGGACGGGGACCTGCGGTCCATGCGCGCCGACTGGGAGGCCCGGGCCTCCGGGCTCGTCAACTGCTCCATCGGCGATGAGGAGAACGTGATCTTCTATGAGTACCTGGGCTACCAGGACTACATGCTCCTGTCCGTGGTCCCCCAGAGCGTCGTGAGCGCCGGGTTCCTCACGGTCCAGGAGACCACCGTCAAGATGCTGGTGGCGATCTTCCTCCTGCTGGGGGCGGGAGCGCTCATCCTGGTGCTGGTGCGGGCGCACCGGCAGTCCAGGAAAAACAGGCTGGAGCTTCAGTACCGGGAGATGATGTTCGACGCGGTGTCCCGGTCGCTGGACGATATCTTCCTGATGTTCGACGTGAACGCCATGCGGGTGGATTACCTGAGCCCCAATGTGGAGCGGCTGTTGGGCGTGAAGGCCGAGGACGCGGCGGCGGATATCCGGGTGCTGGGAACGTGCGCCGTGGACGGGGACGTGTTCATCCCCAAGGACGAGCTCCTGGCCATCCCCGCGGGCGGCAGTCTGCGCCGGGCCTGCGCCTACCGCCACCAGCAAAGCGGCGAGCGGCGGTGGTACCGGATGGCGGTCTACAGGCTTATGGTGGAGGAGGCGGACAAGTTCGTCTTCGTCATGTCCGACCGCACCCAGGAGCGGCAGATGAACGCCAACCTTCAGGAGGCCCTGGACGCGGCCAAAAGCGCCAACGAGGCCAAGTCCAACTTTCTCTCCAATATGTCCCACGACATCCGCACCCCCATGAACGCCATCGTGGGCTTCTCGGCCCTTCTGGAGCGGGACGCGGACAAGCCGGAGAAGGTCCGGGAGTACACCCGCAAGATCGCCGCCTCCAGCCGGCACCTTCTGAGCCTCATCAACGACGTGCTGGACATGAGCAAGATCGAAAGCGGCAAGACGAACCTGAACATCGCCGCCTTCAGCCTCCCGGAGCTTCTGGCGGAGCTGAGCATCATCCTGACCCCCCAGGCCAAGGCCAAGGGCCAGAGCTTCACCACCCATCTCAAGGGCTCCCCGCCGGAGACGCTGATGGGCGACAAGCTGCGGCTCAACCAGATCCTCATCAATCTCCTCTCCAACGCCATCAAGTACACGCCCCAGGGCGGGAAGATCGAGTTCACGGTAACGGATCTCCCCTCCCCCGCCCCCCAGTACGCCAAGCTGCGCTTCGACGTCCGGGACAACGGCATCGGCATGAGCGAGAACTTTTTGGGGGAGGTGTTCTCCCCCTTCGCCAGAGAGGTGAACTCCGTCACCAACACCATCCAGGGCACGGGCCTGGGCATGGCCATCACCAAGAACCTGGTGGACCTGATGGGCGGCATCATCCAGGTGGAGAGCAAGCTGGGAGAGGGGTCCCTCTTCACCGTGGAGCTGTCCTTTGCCACCCCCGAGGAGGCCGGCGGCGACGGGTGGTACCGGCACAAGATCAGCCGTATGCTGGTGGCGGACGACGAGGAGGACGTGCTTTCCGGCATCCGGGAGACCCTGCGGGACACCGGCGTGGAGGTGGCATGCGCCGCCGGCGGCGTCCCGGCGGTGGAGGCCGCTTTGGCGGCCCACGGGGCCGGAGAGGGCTTCGACGTCATCCTGCTTGACTGGAAAATGCCGGATCTCTCCGGCGTGGAGGCGGCGCGGCAGATCCGGGAGCGCATCGGCGGGCAGGTGCCCATTCTGGTGCTCACCAGCTACGACTGGGCGGATATCGAGGAGGAGGCCCGGGCGGCGGGCATCAACGCCTTCATGCCCAAGCCCTTCTTCGCCTCCACCTTCTTCGACACGATCCGTCCGCTCTTTGAGGCCCAGGAGGTCCCCGTCCCGGAGCCTGCTGCCGCCCCGGCGGCGCTGAAGGGCCGGCGGTTCCTGGCGGCGGAGGACAACGAGCTCAACGCGGAGATTTTGTCGGAGATGCTGTCCCTGGAGGGCGCGGAGTGCGACCTTGTCTCCAACGGCGCCGAGGCGGTGAAGGCCTTCAACGCCTCGGCCCCCGGGACCTACGACATGATCCTCATGGACGTGCAGATGCCCGTCATGAACGGCTACGAGGCCACGGCGGCCATCCGCGCCGGGTCCCACCCGGAGGCCGGGACCATCCCCATCGTGGCCATGACCGCCAACACCTTCGCCGAGGACGTGCGCCGCGCCATGGACGCCGGCATGGACGGACACCTGGGCAAGCCCATCGACATGGACGCCGTCCGGGCCCTGCTGGGGCGGCTTCTGGAGCAAAAGGACAGGGGGGAGCGGACGTGAAACCGGGAAAACTGCTGGCCGCGGCGCTGTCGGCGCTGATGATCCTCCCCCTGGCCGCCGGGTGCGCCGGGAAGGCCGACGGACTCACCATCCTCGGCAAGAAGAGCGACCTGGAGAAGACGTACATGGTCCGCGTTTTCGACCTCTACGAGAAGGCCACCGGGGAAAAGCTGCGCGTGGAGGCCGTGGAGGACGGGGAATTCGAGAAGGAGGCGGCCGCGCGCTTCGCCAAGGGCGAGGGGCCGGATATTCTCCTGCATTTCCACAACGCCGACCTCGACCGGTTCGACGCGGAGGCGGATTTCCTGCCTCTCAACGACCAGCCCTGGGTCTCCGACCTCACCGACAGCGCCAGGGCCTACTGCGAGGACGCCGATGGGAACCTGCTGGGGCTTCCCTTCTGGGAAAACTCGGTGTCCGGGTGCTACTACAACAAGACCATTCTGGACAGCCTGGGGCTGGACCCGGCGTCCACTCAGGCGGAGTTCGATATGCTCTGCGAGGCCCTGGCGGGCATCGGCAAAACGCCTGTCTGCTGGCCCGCCGACGGGTGCTCCTGGATGCCCCAGTTCGCCCTGGACCCGGTGTTCGCCGACGACCCGGCGACGCTGGAGGCCCTGAACGCCGGGACCATCGACTACGCGGACATCCCCGCCGTCACGGATATGGTGACCTGGATCGCCGGGGCCGCCCGGTCCGGCTGGTTTGGCGACGATTATCTGAAGACCGGCTGGGAGGACATAAGCCCCGCCCTCTCCTCCGGGGAGGCGGTGATGGCCTTCATCTGGGACACCTGGTTTTATACGGACTTCACCCCCGGTAAATATACGGTGGACGACTTCGCGCTGATGCCCGTCTTCATGGGCACCGTGAGCGAGGGCACCTACGAGGGCGGGAACCTCAACATGATGATGGTGAACAAGCAGGGCGGCCGCGTGGACGAGGCCCTGGCGTTCCTGGCCTTTTGCGCCGCGCCGGAAAACTACAACGCCGCCTTCGACGGCATCGCCACGGTGAACTGCTTCCAGGGCCAGACCACCAACATCCAGTCCCCCATGGTCACCGCCGCCCAGGGCTCCGTCGCCGCCCGCCAGCGCGTCTCCACCGCCTCCAGCCGCGTCCGCGGCTACAGCGCCGAGGACACCCTCTCCGCCCTCAACGCCCTCCTGCGCGGCAAAACCGACATCCCCGCCTGCGTCTCCGCCCTGGACCGCGCCAGGAAGGCAGCCATCGAGGAGGGGAAGGGGTAAAACCGCCCACGTTTTTCGAACCCGCTCTGTCATCCCACGCTCGCTGCCCCCCTGCCCCCCTCCTACGAGGAGGGGGCGAAAAAAGGTGCGGCTTCGCCGCGGATTTGGATTATCCGCTGCGGCGGGGACGGGGGACGAAGGACGAAGGATGGGGGCTCGAATCTCCCCCTACCCCCCTTTGCCCCAAAGGGGGGCGAAAAGGTTTGCGCCGCTTTGCGGCGCAATTTTATTAAACGCGGCGCAAAGCGCCGCAACCTTATTCCCCTCGACCCCTTTTTCGGAAAAAGGGGTGCCGCCGCAGCGGCGGGGTATTCGAGCCCCCGTCCCTCGTCCCCCGTCTTAGCCTTCCCCGCAGGGCGGAGAAGGTGGCGCCCGCAGGCGCCGGATGAGGTGGGTGCGTTCATCGAAACCGGTTACAGCCCTTCGGCTCCCACCTCACCCCTCCCCCTCCCCGCCCTGCGGGGAGGGCTCTGAATCGGAGGCGGGTGCGATTTATCGGAATCATTCCGGTAACGCGGCCTACCTCCTTTTGCCCCTCCAAGGTCGGGGACAGCCGCGAAGCGGCAGGGGTGGGTCTGTGGCGGCGACCCTTCCGGCGCTGCGCGCCGCCTCCCAAAAGGGGAGGTTTATAAAAACTCAGCGGCAGGCCATTTGGCCTGCCGCTGGTGGGTTTCATACTTACCTGTCCACCTTTTTCTGCTTACTGGCGTAGGAGATGAACATGGTGAGGGCGAAGATGAGGACGGTGAGGGCGAACTGGATGATGCCGCCGGCGAGGAGGCGGGGGGCGTAGCCCTGGTCGGCGCCGATGGAGGCGTACATGCCGAAGACGGCGCCCAGGACGGCGGCGTGGGAGAGGCAGGCGATCTTGGAGGTGATGAGGCGCATCCGCCGGCCGCGGCCGCCCTGGAAGAGGGGGGCGACGGCGAGATACAGGGCGCACAGCGTCACCAGGAGCACCGCCACCATCAGCAAAATGAGGAGCGTGCCGCCGGTGGAACCGCCGGTGGCGAAGACGCGGAACATCTTAAAAAGGGAGAGGTTCCCCGTGAGGGCCCCTTCGGTGTCCATGCGCATCGCCGGAACGAACCACATGACGATCTGAGCGATGTGCAAAAGCGCCAGAAGGATGAGGGCGAAGGGGATCTTGGCCGCCAGCTTTACGTTGGCCGCCCGGGAGACGTTCCTGCGCTCCGGACGGTCGGCGCGGGCGGGCGCGCCGCAGTTGGGGCATTTGTCCGCGCCCTTGGGGATGCTCTGGCCGCATTTTCTGCACATCATAGGGGGTTCCCTCCTGTTTTTTTCGGAAATTTTCGTTTCCCTATTGTACCAGCGGCGGTGCAAATTGTCAATGGGCAGGTTTTTACTTGACCCGGGGAAATTTTTGGTCTATTATGGTATCAATAGCAAAGGAGGGGTGCTATGAAATTGCGAATCACGCGCTGCGCGGCGCTGATGCTGGCGCTGGTACTGGTGCTGGGGGCCTGCGTCTTCGGCATAGGGGCGCCCGCCGGGACCGGGGAGAGCGACCCCAAGGCGAGCCGTCAGGAGGACCTCCGGCCGGAGGACAGCAAGCCCGAGAGCGCGCCGCCGGAGACAGCCGGGTCCGAGGCCACGGAGGCCGTTTCCTCCGCGCCGGACCGGGACGGGTCCTATTACGATGTGAAAAACGTGGTGCTGTACCTGGAGGCCTACGGGCGTCTGCCGGGGAACTACATCACGAAAAACGAGGCCCGGGCTTTGGGCTGGGAGGGCGGCTCCGTGGAGGACTACCGGGCCGGCGCCGCCATCGGCGGGGACAGGTTCGGCAACTACGAGGGGCTCCTGCCCGACGCCGAGGGCCGGACCTGGACGGAGTGCGACATCGACACGCTGGGGTACAGCTCCCGGGGGTCAAGGCGGCTGGTGTTCTCCAACGACGGGCTGTACTACTATACCGCCGACCATTATGAGAGCTTCTCCCCCGTCACCCTCACCGAGGACGGGAACGTCAGGTGGTGACGGCCATGCGGGAGTTTACCGTCGACTGCCGGCGTCTTGCGGAGCGCGGGCCGGCGCAGGAGTATCTGAAGGCCGCGCTGGACCTGCCGGACACCTACGGGCGCAATCTGGACGCTCTCCACGACCTGCTCACCGAGCGCTCGGGCGTCACGGTCACCCTCCTGGGGGCCGGGGGCGCGCGGGGGTACGCACAGCGTGTTTTAAGCGTTTTCCGGGACAGCGCTTTGGAAAATCCCGGGCTGACATTACTTTATAAGGAGGGTCCCACCATGAACGAGCGGCTTTGGGAGAGCCGGGCCTTCGGCCAATCCACGGACATCAACATGACCTCCACCCTGGTCCTGCCGGACTGGCAGCACAAGGTGGGCTGTAACGAGTCCCGCGTCAACGCCGACGGGTCCGTCACGGTGGAGAGCCGGGGCGGCAAGATCGCCGGCGGCCACGACGGCCTCACGTTCCACTTCACGCGCCTGGACCCGGAGAAGGACTGCTTTGTCCTCCGGGCGCGGGTGAAGGCGGAAAACTACGGGCGTCTGGGCACTCGGGACACGCCTCAGCAATGCGGCTTCGGCATCATGGCCCGGGACGCCCTGGGCCTTCCCCGCCGGGACCCCTTCGACCCAAGCTTTCAGGAGCTGCCCGCCGCGTCCAACATGGTCTTCGTGGGCGTTTTGGGCGGGAACCGGGACGACAACCCGCCGGCGGTGGTCTGCCGCCGGGGCGTGGCGAGCCTCCATGACCTGGTGGGCGTGAAGCTGGAGGAGCGACCCTTAGAGGGGGCGCGGCACATCGTCACCGGGTCCGAGGGCGTCCTTCTGGAGCTGGGCCGGGACGAGCGGGGCTTCTTTGCCCGTGCCGAGCGTCCCGACGGGAGCATGTCGGAGCGGGTCTATCCCGACGGATGCACCGCGAATCTGCTGACGCAGCTGGAAAAGGGCGAGATGACCGTGGGCTTCTTCGCCTCCCGCAACGCGGAGGCCACCTTCTCCGACATCGAACTCACCGTCACGCCCTACGAAAAGCCGGCGGCGGAGCCGGAGCTCTGGCGGCCCCACAACAACAACGTGCGCCCCACCCTTTTCCTGCGGTCCGGCACGTCCTCCAGCGTGGCCAAATACACTCTCACCCTCCACGGCAACAAGACGGGGTACGTCTATGTCAGCCGCCAAAAAGAGAATCTGGGCACGGTGGAGCTCACCGACCGGCACCCGGCCAACATGGAGCTGACGCTTCTGCCGGGGGAGAACCCGCTGGAGTGCGTCTACGACTACCCCTCCGGGTCCATCACGGAGACCTTCACCGTCACCCTCCGGCCCACGGACCGGCCCACGGACCTCATCTACGCCGCCCCTGACGGGCGCGAGGACGGGGCGGGGTCCGAGACCGACCCCGTGAGCGTGGCGGAGGCCGTCCGGCGGCTGGCCCCCGGCGGGACCATCCTCCTTCTGGACGGCACATACACCTCCTCCCTCCTCCTCACCCCGGACGACTCCGGAGCCCTGGACAAGCTGAAGACCCTCAAGCCCGCGCCGGGGGCCAAGGCGGTCTTTCGCGGGGCGTGCCTCACCAGCACCTCCAATTTCTGGCACATCTACGGCATCGAGTTCACCGGCAAGCGCTCGGACCTCATGGGGAGCTTCAACGTGATAGAGAAGTGCGAGTTCCACCACTGTGACGAGACGGGGCTGGTGCTGGGCAAGGGCGTCCCGGACGGGTTCCAGTTCGCCTGGCCCTGCTATAACCTCATCAAGGACTGCGTCTCCTACGGCAACCGGGACCCCAGGAACATGAACGCCGACGGCTTCGCCCCCAAGCTGGGCGTGGGACCGGGGAACGTCTTCGAGGGGTGCGTCTCCCACGGCAACATCGACGACGGGTTCGACCTCTACAACAAGGTGGAGAAGGGCCCCAACGCCCCGGTGGTCCTGCGCAACTGCGTGGCGTACCAAAACGGCATCTGGGTGGACCCGGAGGACCCGGAGCACGTCATCCTGGGCGGAGGCGGCGGCAACGGCTTTAAGCTGGGCGGCGAGGGGATGCCCGTGGGGCACACGGTGGAAAACTGCGTGGCCTTCGGCAATTTCATGGCCGGCTTCTCCGACAACTTCAACCCCGGACCCCTCCACGTCAGCGGCTGTGTGTCCGTGGACAACGACCAGCAGAACTTCATCTTCCGCGACAACCCCCTCACCCCGCCCCGCGGCGTCTACCGCCAGAACATCTCCATCCGCACCAGGCCCAGCCCCTGGCGCGACTCTATCGCCGGCGACGTGGACGGTACGAACCGGCTTGTGTGAGAGACGGACCCCCATTTAAAAAACCGCACGGGCCTCCCCTTTTTGGGAAGGCCCGTCAACTATTGATTTGCGCGTTCAGCCAGAGACGAATTATTTACCGAGGAAGTCCATGTAGCGGACAGCAAGCTGGGCCAGATTGCTCTTGGGCAGGGTCGCGTTGGGCTCCAGGCCCAGGTTGGTGCCGAGGATGAGGCCATTCTCTACCGCCCATGCCCAGGCGGCGGCGTTTTTGACCTCGCCGGCATCGGTGAAGGCGGACAGGGAGTAGGTGGACTCCTTGGAGCCGGCGTGCTTCCAGAACATGACGACCATGTCCTCACGGGTGGCGGCCTTGTCGGCGCCTGTGTAGAGCTCCACGGTGCTGTCCGGGTCCAGGACCTTCAGCACGGCGGCCACGTCGGACAGGTTCTGCGTGGCGGTGGGCTCATACCTGCCGTTGCTGTCGGTGGCGACCAGGCCGTGCTGGAGAGCCAGCTTGGCGCTGGCGGCGAACCAGGCGTCGGCAGGGACGTCGGCGGGGAGCTGGGCGGGAGTATCGGGAGTGGCGGGGGTGTCGGAGGCGGCGCCTTCCACGACGATGACGGGATTCGGGGATACCCGCCAGGGACCCGCGCCGGCCATAGAGTAAAACTCATAGGACCCGGTCTCATCAAAGGTAAAGGTGAGCGTACCGTCATCGTTGACCGTTGGCTCAGGGAACTTGTCGCCCTCAAAGAAGTAAAGCTCAACATTGGATTCATCCGGGTCAAGGCTCGTGAATATCTCTTCACCGTCCCAATCGCGATACCAGGAGACAGTGACCGAGGAGCCTGCGGGGATGTGATATTCAGTTTTGCCGGATTCGGCGGCGACCGTCTTGGGGGTCTGTGAGAACACTAAGTAAAGGTCTCCGTGGTGTTCCTCTTCCTCGCCGATGTCGGTCAGCTTGACCACTTTGTCGCCGGTGGGAGGGGCGGCCAGGGCCGTGACGGCGAGGCTGAGGGCGAGGGCGAGGGCTAAAAGGATGCTGAGTGCTTTTTTCATGCGTTTTTCTTCCTTTCAAAACAGATTTGGAATCTCCGGCAGTCCCACGGGGGCGGGGATCTCGCCCCGCCTTGCCGTGGAACTCACCGGAAACGCAAAAAGCGGTGCTGAGCGTTTGACCTCAACACCGCAAAAAAGCACAAAACACAAAACCCTACAGGCCCCGCAAACACCCTTGCAAAAGGGCGGCCGCGCGGGTATAATAGGGACGTGGTTCAGTCTTTGACTGATGTGTTGAGTGGGCTGACACTCTCACAGGGACATGGCGGGGTACCAGCCCGCCGTGTCCTGCCGCTTACGCGTTTCCATGCCTTTATTTTACCGCATACCCGCCTAAATTTTGACGAAAAAGTGTACTCCGCGGCAAAAACACAAAAACGCCGATCCCATGACAAACTGACGCGGGCTTCCCCGAAGGGAGAGCCCGTGGTTTTTTGAATGGTTTCTATTCAGGCGATAGGGGCAGGGCGCGGATCATCGGAGCCGCTCAGAAACCTCCACCCTCGCTTCCCCCCTGCCCCCCTCCTACGAGGAGGGGGCTCCGAGACGGGGGCGGGGGCGTTCATTTTACCGGCTTGCGTTATCTGCCGTAGGGGTCACCGTCCCCGGCGACCCGCCCCTCGTCTATTGACACACCTCGAACACCGCCGTACGGGCCGCCGCCCACGGCGGCCCTTGCCCGGTTGACCGACATTTCCCGTTTTATCGGAACCGGTCCCGTCCCGCCACGTGGCACGGGCGGGTTTAGAACCCGCCCCTACAGGGAATGTGGAAGGTTATACCATTCAACCGACACCGGAAATCATCGCAACGCGGGTCGCCGGGGACGGCGACCCCTACGGCGTTTATCGGGGGTGATCCGAAACCTGGGAAAAGGGTCGCCGTGTGCGGCGGCCCGTACAGCATGAATTGAAAAGAATTCCAAAAACTGTAGGGGCGGGTTCTGAACCCGCCCGCTGTTTTTGGGGGCTAACTCACAAAATCGTCACCTGTTTATCCCGATCGTAGGTGTGCGCCTCCTTCTCGACGGCCTTGTGGCCGAGGGAGATGGCGATCTGGAAGTCGTAACCATCGGGGAAATGGAGGGCGGCGGCGTATTTGGCCTTGCGCTCGCCCAGCATCTCAGCCTTGAGGCAGCCGAGGATGACGCTGCCGAGGCCCAGAGACTCGGCGGCCAGGGCGATATTCTCCACGGCGATGCCGGCGTCCACGGCCGTCCAGCCGAAGGCGGCCTCGCCGCTGATGAAGACGACGGTGGGGGCGTCGTACCAGAAGCTCAGGTGCGGCCTGAGGCGCGGACCCATGTTGTCCTGGATCTCGGTAAGGAGCGGGTCGTCGCCGGGGAGGACGGTGAAGTGCAGCTCCTGGCGGTTGGTGGCGGTGGGGGCCTGGAGGCCGGCGGTGAGCAGGGCGTCGAGCTCGGCGTCCGTGAGCTTTTCCCCCGTGTAGCCCCTGATGGAGCGGCGGGAGGCGATGGCGGTCAGTGTGTCCATAGGTGTTCCTCCTTATTTTAAAATCACTTTTTTGAAGCTCTTCTTGCCGCGGCGCAGGATAACGCCGGCGCGCAGCTCCTCCGGGGTGAAGGTCCTGCCGATGTCCGTGATCTTCTCCTCCCCCGCCGTGACGCCGCCCTGCTGGATGTTGCGGCGCGCCTCGGATTTGGAGGCCACAAGGCCGGCCTTCACCAGGAGCGACATGATGTCCCGCTCGTCGGTCTCGCTGAGCTCCACGGTGGGGATCTCAGCGGAGGCGCCGCCGCCGAAGAGGGCGCGGGCGCTCTCCTGGGCCTTCTGGGCCTCCTCTTCGCCGTGGACGAGCTTTGTGAGCTCGAAGGCCAAAATCTCCTTGGCGGTGTTGATACGGCTGGTGTTGACCCAGCTCTCCATCTCCGCGATCTCGTCCAGGGGCAGGAAGGTGAGCATCTTGAGGCACTTCATCACGTCCGCGTCGCCCACGTTGCGCCAATACTGGTAGAAATCGTAGGGGCTCGTTTTGTTGGGGTCCAGCCACACGGCGTTGCCGGCGGTCTTGCCCATCTTGTTGCCGTTGGAATCCGTGAGGAGCGTGATGGTCATGGCGTGGGCGTCTTTGCCTAACTTCCGGCGGATGAGCTCGGTGCCGCCCAGCATGTTTGACCACTGGTCGTTGCCGCCGAACTGCATGTTGCAGCCGTAGTGCTGGAAGAGGTAGTAGAAGTCGTAGGACTGCATGATCATGTAGTTGAACTCCAGGAAGGAAAGGCCCCGCTCCATCCGCTGCTTGTAGCACTCGGCCCGAAGCATATTGTTGACGGAGAAGCACGCACCCACCTCCCGCAGGAGGTCCACGTAGTTGAGGTCCAGGAGCCAGTCGGCGTTGTTGACCATCTGCGCCTTGCCCTCGCCGAACTCGATGAACCGCTCCATCTGGCGCTTGAAACACGCGGCGTTGTGCTCGATGTCCTCGCGGGTGAGCATCTTGCGCATGTCCGTGCGGCCGGAGGGGTCGCCGATCATGGTGGTGCCGCCGCCGATGAGGGCGATGGGGCGGTTGCCCGCCATCTGGAGGCGCTTCATCAGCGTCAGGGCCATAAAATGCCCCGCCGTCAGGCTGTCCGCCGTGCAGTCAAAGCCGATGTAGAAGGTGGCTTTCCCGGCGTTGATCATCTTGCGAATTTCGTTTTCGTCGGTGACCTGGGCGATGAGACCGCGGGCCACCAGTTCTTCATAAATTTCCATGGTTTTCTCCTTTTTTAAATTATCCGATATTTTCACGGATCCAGCTCCTGGAGCCGCTTTCCGCAATAGGGGCACACGGCGTCGTCCAGGTCGTGCATCGTCCCACAGTGGGGGCACGGGACCTGCTCCATGGCGCCGTCGTCCTCCGGTCCCTCCGCCGAATCCGGCTGCTCGGCGGCGTAAAATTCCATTTTATGGCATTTGTCACAGACGTAGACCTCCACGTCATAGGCCCCGGACAGGAGATTGCTCCACTCCCCCAGGAAAAAGCCCATTTTTCCCTTTTGCAGGTACTCCCGGCCCACATAACTCATATGGCCGCCGCAGCGCAGGCAAGTCTCTTTGTCCATAGCTTTCACATCCCTTCCGAAAAAAATAAATCCTCCGCCCGGAAAACCGGACAGAGGGCGTCTTGACGCGGTACCACCTCTGGTCGCGAACGCCTCGCGGCGGCCGCCTCACGGGGTCTCGGACCCCCTCGCGCGCTATCGGGCGCACCCGTCGCAGCCTACTCGGGATCCCTTTCGGTGCGCCGCTCCGGGCCGTATTCGCCAGCCGCTCCCCTCCCCCTTCCACCAAACCGGGGTCTCTCTGCGCGGGAGTCCGTCAGGCTACTTGCGCCCTTCATCGCGTTCCCTATGATTTTACGATGAAATGTTTGATTTGTCAATTCTATTTTTAGTTGAACGAGTATTTCTTCTTGACAAGGCAGGACCGGGGAGGGTATAATAAGCACAGATAAGGGGTCGCCGCGGCTGACGCGGCCGCCCGGTCATCGACAAGCGGTTTGGCTCCGCATCGCTATGGGTTTTATTTTCACCGCAACACTATGTCACGGCAAACGTAAAAACCGTCACTTGGCAGAGTGGCGGTTTTTGCGTCTATCTTCTTCTACGTGTATGGTGAATTTATATCCATGCCAGTAGAAAGTCAATGTGATAGGCACAGGCTTTCCCCCTTTCGTCAGGGAGTGAGCCAAACCGCCCGCCGTTCTCTATGACCGGGAGGCACGCGTTTCCCCGCGGCTTCCCGGGTCATAGTGTAGCACATGTGTCGATTTATGTCAACAGCCTCCCGGATTCGGGAGGCTGTTTTTTTGCAGAATCGGGCCGTGGGACTTTGCGTCCCACGGCCTTTTGGGTGTAATGGCTTACTCAAAGCTCCACGTCAGCCCATAATCGTCGCTGCGCATGGCGATCAGCTCCTCCTTGCCCGTTTGCGGGTCGAGGACCTCGATGGGGTAGACGCCCTTTTCACCGTCAAAGCTGGGGGTCAGCGGCGTGAAGCGGTGATCCTCCGTGTATCCGTCGGGGAGCGTGACAGCCAGCCTTTCCCAGGTGTCTCCGCCGTCTAAGGTGCGCCAGATATCGGGTCCCGCATCCTCGCCGTACCGATAGCTTACAAATCCGATCCGGGGCGTGGAGAAGCCCGCGCCGGTGGATACGGCGGGGTGACTGTCCGTGGGATCCCCGATCTCTCGCCATGTGTCGCCGCCGTCGTCCGTGAGGAAGAGCCGAATTGGCTCTCTCCCCATGGCCGGCGGGGCTTTCAGGGCGAGATATCCGCCGTTTTCACCGAAGAAGCCGATGTATCCTCCGTAGTAAACGATGCCGTCGTGCCAATCGCCAAAGGCCTCCATCCCCTCGCTGTTTGCAACGACGGACTCCCGCCAGGTCCGCCCTCCGTCGGCGCTCAGCAGGAGCTTGACGGGCGATTCCGGGACGACGACCGCCACATTGTCGTCGTTGAGGGCGACCCACTCGCCGTTCTCGATCTGCTCTTCAATGTGATCCGGCGTCTCCTCGATCCCTCTTTTGGCATAGGTATTTATGATGAGGCGCACAGGATCGACCCCCATCACCGCCGCCGCGGTCCCAATGACCGCCAACAGCGCCGCGACAGCGGCGACGATCACAAGCGCCGTTTTTGTTCTGAACCCCTTCTTTTTTTGGGCCCTCCATTCACTCTGTTCCAGCAGATCATCCTCCGCCGCCCCGATGAGCTCGAAAAGCATTTTGTTTGTCATCCGATAAGACCCTCCTCCTTCAAATAGAGCTTCAGCTTTTGCCGCGTGCGTGAAAGCGCCATGAGGACGGCGCTTCTTGTCGTCCCGTACCGCGCGGCAATGGTGTCCGTGGATTCCACGAAAAAATACCGCCGAAGGAATATGTCCCGCTCCCGCCCGGCAAGCCCGCCAAGGAAGCTGTTGATGCCCTGCTCCAGTTCCTTCGTCATGACCTCCGTCTCCGGGTCCGTCCCCGCGTCGATGCACTCCTCCAGCTCCTCCAACACCAGACAGATCTCCCCGCCGCCGCGTTTTTGGGCGTACCGGCGCTTGAAACGGTCAAAAGCCAGATTCCTTGTGATTTTCGCCAGGAAAATGCGGAGCCTTTGCGGACGCTTTGGCGGAATGGTGTTCCAGGCCCTCAGCCATGTGTCGTTCACGCATTCCTCCGCGTCCTCCGGGCTTTGCAAAATGCCGTTGGCAATGGCATAGCAATAGGCCCCGTAAGCCCTGCTCGTCTCGTCGACAGCGCTGCCGTCACGACTCCAATAGAGCGCGATGAGCTCTTCATCCGTGATGGCCTCCACCCCCTTTTTTCTTGATCGTCAGACGCGTCTATTGACATAGACGACAAAACCGCGCCGGGATAACAGCGCTTTATACCGATATGCGCAGCCGTCTGACCCGCATAAACCAAAAACGGCCGTGGGACGTTGGGTCCCACGGCCGTTTGGTGGTTTCGTTTATTTATGCTCCGCGTAGAACTTCTCGTAGTTTTTGAGGTTATACTCGATGAGCTTGGGGGCGTCGAGGCCGTAGGGGCAGCGGGAGGCGCAGGCGCGGCAGTGGAGGCAGTCGCGCATTTTCATGGCCTTCGCGTGGAACTCGTCGGTCATGTACTGCTGCCAGGGGGAGCGCAGGAGGAGCATATCGAGGCGCGCCATGGTGAAGATCTCGATGTCCGCAGGGCACGGCAGACAGTACCCGCAGCCCCGGCAGAAGGACCCCGCCAGGGCCTTCTTCTCCCGCTCCAGCTCCGCCCAAAGCTCCGGCGTCATCTGAGGCTCGGCGGCCTCAGCCTCCACCCACTGCCTCAGCTGGTCCTCGAACTGGATGCCCCAGATAGGGACCACGTTGTCGAACTGGTTCATGAAGGCCCTGCACAGCGTCACGTTGGTCAAAAGCCCGCCGGCCAGGCCCTTCATGGCGATGAAGCCCATGTCGTGGGCCTTGCACTGGCGCACCAGCTCCAGCTCCTGCTCCCCGGCCAGATAGCTGAAGGGGAACTGGAGCGTCTCGAAATTCCCGCTCTCGATGGCCTCGTGGGCCACCTTGAGGCGGTGGTTGGTGATGCCGATGTGGCGCACATACCCTTTGGCCTTTGCCTCCGCCGCGGCGGCGTAGGGGCCGTCGGGATCGGCGGGATCGGGCAATACGGCGGGGTTGTGGAACTGGAGGAGGTCTATGTAGTCGGTTTTCATGCGCTCCAGACTGCGCTGGATGTGCTCCTTCACGGTCTTGTAGTCGTTCCCGCCGGACTTGGTGGCGATGATGATGTCGCTCCGCACGTCGGAAAGGCCCATGCCGATCTTCTCCTCCGAGTCGGAATAGGCGTTGGCGGTGTCGAAGAAGTTGATGCCGGAATCGAAAGCCATTCTGAGGAGCCGCGCCCCGTCCTCCTTGGAGCGGCGCTGGACCGGCAGGGCGCCGAAGGCGGTGCGGGTCACCATGAGCTCGGTCTTGCCAAGACGGATCTTTTTCATTTGTCTGTCCCCTCCCTATACTGTTTCGCGGCGGCGAGCTGTTCCCTGGCCGCCAGGAGCGTTGTCTCCGTCACGTTGTCCCCGCCGGTGAGGCGGGCCAGCTCCCGCTCCCGTCCGGCGTCGTCAAGGCGCGTGACGCTGGTGAAGGTGCGGCCGCCCTCCACCCGTTTTTCGATGGAAAACTGGGTGTCCGCCATGGCGGCGATCTGCGGCAGGTGGGTCACGCAGATGACCTGACGGGCCGCGCCGATGGAGGCCAGCTTCTCCGCCACCCGCTGGGCGGCCACGCCGGACACGCCGGTGTCGATCTCGTCGAAGACCATGGCGCCCACGGTATCGGCCCGGGAGAGCACGGTCTTCATGGCCAGCATGATGCGGGAAAGCTCGCCGCCGGAGGCGACCTTCGCGATGCGGCCCATGCCCTCTCCGGCGTTGGCGGCCATGAGGAACCGGACCTCGTCGGCCCCGTCGGGCCCTAAGTCCTTCGCCGTGAGCTCCACGGTGAAGGACGCCCCCGGCATACTCAGCTCCCGCAGCTCCCGGACGATGGCGGCGCTGAGCGCCTCGCCGGCGCGGCGGCGCTTCTCCGTGAGCTTCGCCGCGAGGGCGGCGGCCTCCCTCCGGGCGGGGATGAGTTTGGCCTCCAGCTTTTTGATCTTCTCGTCGGAGAACTCGATGTCCTCCAGCTCCTTTTTGGAGCGCTCCAGCGTCTCCAGCGCCGCCTCCTCGCTGCCGCCGTACTTGCGCATGACGCGCTTGAGGGCGTCGAGACGCGCGTCCAGCTCGTCCAGCTCCTCCGGGGAAAATTCCAGCCGCTCCCGCAGCTCCCGCAGGTCCTCGGCGGCGTCCTCGGCGGCGTATTTGAGGTCCGTGAGCTTCTGCGCCAGGGCCGTCAGCTCCTCGCTCCAGCGCTGGGCGTAGCCGATGGAGCCGGCGGCGGACTCGATGAGGCTCACCGCCCCGTCGGCGCGCTCGCCGCCCAAAAGACACGCCGAGGCGTCCCGCACCGCGTCGGAGAGCTTCCCGGCGCTCTTCAAAAAGTCCCGGCGGCGCAGCTTCTCGTCATATTCGCCGGGGACGGGCTTTACCCGCTCCAGCTCCTTGATCTGGAAGCTCAGCATGTCCACCCGGCGCTCCCGCTCCCCCTCACTGAGGGTCAGGGCCTCCAACTCGTCCTCCAGCGCCCGGAGGGCGGCGTAGGCGGTCTTGTAGGCGTCCAGCTCCCGTCGCGTGTCCCCGAAGCCGTCCAGGTACGTAAGGTGCCAGCGCTCATTGGTGAGCCGCTGGCCGTCGCCCTGGCCGTGGATGTCGATGAGGCGCAGTCCCAGCTCCCGCAGCTGCACGGCGGAGACGGGCACGCCGTTGACACGGCAGGAGCTCTTCCCGTCCTCTGAGATGCGGCGGGTCAGCACCAGCTCCCCTTCGTAGTCCACGCCGTTTTCCTGGCACCAGTCCTCCACGCCGCAGTCGGTGAAGGTGGCGGTGACCAACGCGGACTTGGCCCCGGTGCGCACCAGCTCCCGGCTGGTGCGCCAGCCCAAGGACGCCTCCAGCGAGTCGATGACGATGGACTTGCCCGCGCCCGTCTCGCCGGTAAGCACGTTGAGCCCCGGTCCGAACTCGATATCCGCCCGGTCAATGACGGCGATATTCTCAATGTGGAGAAGGGAGAGCATAGGAAAAGTACCCCCTTTGTGATTCAGTTTGTGTGAAGGCCGCCGCGGGGACATCTTCCTTCATCCCACGCTCGCTTCCCCCCTGCCCCCCTCCTACGAGGAGGGGGCTTAAAAGGTTGCGGCTGACGCCGCATTTTTTGATTTACCGCCGCGCTTGGCCTTTACTCCAGCAGCTTCGCCATTCGGCGGCGGATCTCCTCGGCGGAGTCGTCGTCGCGCAGGGCCAGGAAGGCGGTGTCGTCGCCGGCGATGGTGCCGACGAGGACGCGGATGTTCATTTTGTCGATGGCGCTGCACGCCGCCGGGGCGAGGCCCGGGAGGGTCTTGACCACCACCAGGTTCTGCGCCCGGTCCACGCTGACGACGCACTCCCGGAAGATGTTGCGCAGCCGCGACTGCTCGTCGGCGGTGCGGACCTTGGGGCGGGCGTAGCGGGCCCTGCCGCCGGGGGTCTGCTCCCGGACCAGGCCCAGGGTGCGGATGTCCCGGGACACGGTGGCCTGGGTGGCGGGGAAACCGGCGCGGGCCAGGGCCTCCACCAGCTCCTTTTGGGTGGAGACGGGCGTTTTTTCCACGATCTCCAGGATCTTTTCCTGACGTTCCGTTCTCATAATCTGTCCCCCAGCTTCGCGGCCACCTTCTCGTAGAAGCTCCGCTTTGTCACGCGCGCAAGGCGCGTCACCAATTCCGACCGTTTGACCTCCACCCGGTCCCGGGCGTCCAGCTCCACGCCCTCGCCGCCGTCTACGGAGAGGTACGCCCGCTTGCCCTCCAGGGCCCGCAGCTCCACGGTGACGGTGCGCTCCGGGGAGAGGACGTAGCTGCGGGCGGCCAGGATGTGTGGGCAGACGGGGGTGACCACAAGGCTTTTGGCCGTGGGCTCCACGATGGGCCCGCCGGCGGAGAGGGAATAGGCGGTGGACCCGGTGGGAGTGGAGACGATGACCCCGTCCCCGTCGAAGCCCATGATGCGCCGGCCGTCGCCGTAGACGCTGATGCCCACCACCCGGTTGAGGCCGGCCGCCACCGCCTCGTTGAGGGCGAAGTCCCGGAAAAGGGCCTGCCCGTCCCGGTAGACGGCCACGTCCGCCATCATCCGCTCCTCCACGGTGAAGCTCCCCTGAAAGGCCTCGCGGACAAGCTCCAGCTCCCCCGGCTCCAGCTCCGCCATGAAGCCCTTGTGGCCCAGGTTGACGCCGAGAATGGGCACGCCGGTGCGGCACAGGACCCGGGCGGCCCGCAAAATGGCGCCGTCTCCGCCGAAGGTGACGGCCAGACCCGCGTCCGGGGCGGGCGGGGCGTCCACACAGAGCCCGTCCAGGACCTGGACCGCGAGGCCGGTTTGTTCGGCGATCTCCTTGACTTTTTGAAGGCAGGAAAGCCCCTCGTCCCTGTTGGGATTGGCAAAAAGGATCACTTTTTTCACGGGCTCACCCCTTTAAAACCTCGTGGGACTCGCGCACCACGGCGGCGATGTCCGCCTTATTGACGCAAGGGGCGCTCACCAGGTGCCCCAGATACTCGATGTTCCCCTCCGGGCCCCGGATGGGCGACCAGGTGACGTTCTCCACGAAAAACCCGGCGCTCTCGGCGTTGACGAGGAACCGCTCCAGCACCTCCAGGTGCGTCTCCGGCTCCCGGACCACGCCCTTCTTGCCCACCTTGTCGCGCCCCGCCTCAAACTGGGGCTTGACGAGGCAGAAGACCTCCCCGTCCGGGGTCAGAACGCCCCGCACGGCGGGAAGGATAAGGGATAACGATATAAAGCTCACGTCCACGGTGGCAAGGCTGGGCCGCTCCGGGAACAGCTCCGGCGTAAGATACCGGGCGTTGGTGCGCTCCATGACCACCACGCGCGGGTCGCTGCGCAGGCTCCAGGCAAGCTGCCCGTAGCCCACGTCCACGGCGTAGACCTTTGTGGCGCCCCGCTTAAGCATAAGGTCGGTGAAGCCGCCGGTGGAGGCGCCGCAATCGAGGCACACCCGCCCCTCGGGACTGCCGCCGAAGTGATCCAGTGCCCGCTCCAGCTTCAGTCCGCCCCGGGAGACGTACTTAAGGCCGCTCCCGCGGACCTCTACGCCGGCGTCCTCGGCGTAGGCGCTGCCGGGTTTGTCGGCGCGCTGGCCGTTGACGAAGACCTCCCCGGCCATGATGAGCGCTCGGGCCTTCTCCCGTGTCTCGGCTAAGCCCCGCTCGGTGAGGAGGACGTCAAGTCTTGTCTTCGCCACGGTCGTCGCCTCCCTTCAGCGCGTCCAGAATGGCCGCGGCCAGGCTCTCATGGTCCAGGCCGCAAAGGCGCCTCAGCTCCTCCTGAGTCCCCTGGGGGAGGAAGGCGTCGCCCAGATTTTTCAAGATCAGCGTCTTGACGGGGATCCCCGCCTCCGCCAGATGCGCGGCGATGTGCTCCCCGACGCCGCCGGCCTGGACGGACTCCTCCGCCACCAGAAGCCGGCCGGTCTTTCGGACGGATTCCTCGATGGGCCCGAAGTCCAGGGGCTTTAAGCGCCCCAGCTTCAAAAGGTCTATCCGGACGCCCTCCCGCCGGAGGATCACCGAGGCGCCGATGGCGGCGGTGACGGTGATGCCGTAGGTCACCAGGGTGAAGTCATCGCCATGGCGCACGAGGAACGAAGCCTCCGCTCCGCCCACGTTCCAGCACCCCGCCGGGCCCTTGGGGTAGCGGACGGCCACGGGGCCTGTCTCCTTCTCCACCGCGTAGTCCAGCATATCCCGCAGCTCCGGGAAGCCCGCCGGGGACCAGACGGTCATGTTGGGGATGGAGGTGAGGTAGCTCACGTCCATGCTCCCCTGGTGCGTCTCCCCGTCCTCGCCGGAGATGCCCGCCCGGTCCACGCACAGGACCACGTGCTCCCCGCCCAGGGCGATATCCTGGAGGAGCATGTCGTAGCTCCTCTGCAAAAAGGTGGAGTAGACGGCAAAGACCGGGACAAGGCCTCGGTGGGCCATGCCTCCCGCCATAGCGGCGGCGTGCCCCTCGCAGATGCCCACGTCGAAAAAGCGTTCGGGGTATTTTTTGGCAAACTCCGCAAGGCCGGTGCCCGAGGGCATGGCGGCGGTGATGGCGCAAAGGCGCTCGTCCTCCCCGGCCAGCCTCACAAGCTCCCGGCCGAAGACGTCGGAAAAGCCCTCCCGCGGCGCGGGGATGACGCCGCCGGCGGCGTCGAAGGGCGGGACGCCGTGGAAGGCGTCGGGGTTGGCCTCGGCGTAGGGGTAGCCCTTGCCCTTTTGGGTGATCACGTGGACCAGCACCGGCTCCCGGGCCTCCCGGGCGACCTTCAGCGCCTGGATCACGGATTTGAGGTTGTGCCCGTCCACAGGGCCGAGGTAGGCGAAGCCCATGTTCTCGAACATGGAGCAGGGGAAAATGGCCTCCTTGATGGTCTTTTTCACCTTGTGGGCCATTTTGTAGACCCACTTGCCGCCGGGGACGCGGCGCGTGAGCCACCGGAAGCCGTTTTTGAAGGCGATGTAGCCATGCTTTAAGCGCAGGCGGGAGAGGTAGCGGGCCATGGCCCCCACGTTTTTGGTGATGGACATGCCGTTGTCGTTGAGGATGACGACGAGGGGCTCGTCGGAGGCCCCGGCGTCGCACAGCGCCTCATAGCTGAGCCCGCCGGTGAGGGCCCCGTCGCCCACCACGGCGATGACGGCGTAGTCCTCCCCCAGGAGCGTCCGCGCCCGGGCCATACCCAGGGCCGTGGAGATGGCGGAGGAGGCGTGGCCGGCCACGAAGGCGTCGTCCACGGCCTCCCCGGGCTTAGGAAAGCCGGAGATGCCGTCCAGAGAGCGCAGGGTGCCGAAGGCCTCCCGCCGGCCCGTCAGAATTTTATGGATGTAGCATTGGTGCCCCACGTCGAAGAGGAGGCGGTCGCGCTTTGTGTTGAAGACGCGGTGGATGGCGACGGTGAGCTCCACCACGCCCAGGTTGGAGCTCAAATGGCCGCCGGTGCGGGCCACCGACTCCACGACGAAGCGGCGAAGCTCTTCGCACAGCGGCGCGAGCTCCGCCTCGTCAAGACGGCGCACATCCTCCCCGGAGGTGATCTTATCGAGTATGTCCACGGCGGCCTCCCGTTATTTTTTCTTCCGGTGGGGCAGGAGCGCCATGAGCTTGCCCACCGTGAAGACGATCTGGGTGTCGTTGTTGATGGCGATGGTCTTGCCCACGGCCTTGCCCCCGATGGTGAGGGCCGAGACGAGGCCCGTGACCAGGAGGCTGGTGATCACGCTGCTCCAGCTCAAGTCCGCCGAGAGCTTGGCGGCGATGGCCGCCGCCGTGGAGCCGGAAATGATGCCGGAGATGTCCCCCACCACGTCGTTGCAGATGGAGCTGACACGCTCGGCCTTCCGCAAAAGCCGCAGGGCCTCCCTGGCGCCCCGCTCCTTGTGGGAGGCCATAGCGTGAAAGGGCGTCTCCACGGCGCATGTCACCGCCACGCCCACGAGATCAAAGACGATGCCCAGCGCCACAAAGGCTAGCAGCAGCACGAACGCCACCAGATACCCGGCCCCGTCCATGATCTCCGACGACACAAAGGAGAACGTCACCGACATCGTCAGCGACACCAGCACGATCTCCACGATCCATTTGATGTTCGTTTTCTTTTTCATCCGCACCCCATAAAAATAAATGCCGCACCGCGGCAAGAAATCCAAGAATACCTTGTTCTCCAAAAAATCAAACATTTTTTCCGGCGGCATGTACGTCGGAAAAAATACCTTTTGTTTTGCGGAGTGTGCGGCCCCAACGGGGCCGTGCGCGTAGCAAAACAGCAGGTAAAAAAAGATGAATTTCGCAAAATTCATATTTTTTTACCGCACGTTCCTTTTCGCGGAAAAGGCCGCAGGCCTTTTTCGCGACGATGGCGGCGGCGAACAGGATAAATCTTGCGGCTTAAGGTCGGGTAGGCTTTCCCCCGGCGCTGCCCTCCGTTGCCGTGAGGGCGGTTTCCCATTGAAGCGCCGTTCCGGCTGTCGCCGAGCCGGTCACCCGATCGCCACTGAGGCCGCACTGCAATCCCCTGTTCGCCCGATGGACAGCCTAGATGTTTTCCATGGCGAAGCAAGACGTCTCTTTAGCCTCTTTTGCAGAGCATATTTCAAGAGGATATCGCCCGCCGCCCTGGCCGGGGCGGCAAGCGCGTAGCTCCCCTATCCGCATGGTCCACTCAAGGCAGGCTACTCTGCACACAGCACAGGTTGAGTCCAAGAGGTCTCTACCAGTCAGTCGCACCGCAATACAGGTTTAAACCCCGGGACGTAATCAGGTCGCTGACCCCAAGGGGGAGTACGCCTGACCACGAAGCCGGGTCTCCACACCAGCAGGGTCGTGGCCGCCATGCCATTGACAGTCGCCCTACTGATGCAGGCC
This sequence comes from uncultured Oscillospiraceae bacterium, assembly GCA_947588605.1. Lineage (GTDB taxonomy): Bacteria > Bacillota > Clostridia > Oscillospirales > Oscillospiraceae > RUG626. The sequence continues at coordinate 20,420 of CANPYK010000003.1, read as the reverse complement.
GAAAAAATTTTCCGCCTCCCTCCAGCATCCACCCGGAACTGGGCGTTCCAAGCAAACACAAGAGGCTTCAACGATGTGCCCTTCAAAGGATTTTTAGGCCCTTCCTAGGAGACGTAAACTCCGACTAGGATACTGCGCCGCCACATTCATTATACAGGATAGGGACAGGTTTTGCAAGAGGAAAATGCGCATAGCGGCCCGCGGCGGCGCGGGGATCCCCGGCAAAATCCCGCCACTCCCGCTCATTTTGCAATTGATTTTGAAAAATCGGTGTGATAGAATAAATTTTTAGTCTGACACGAAAGGAATTTGGCACATGAGCGAGGAAGTACGCGCCCGGCGACTTACGGGGGAGAGGGCGCTTTTTATGAGCCGGGGGCTCCGGATCTTCGACACCATCTTTGACGACGGGGAGTCGCCGCTGAAGGAGAGCCGGGACATCGAGCTTCAAAACTGCATGTTCAAGTGGAAATACCCCCTGTGGTACTGCCGGGGCGTCCGGGTCCGGGACTGCCAGTGGTTCGAGATGGCCCGGGCGGGGGTGTGGTATACGGAGGATATGGAGGTCGCGCGGGCCGTCATCGAGGCGCCCAAGAACTTCCGGCGGTGCCGGGGGCTGACCCTCCGGGACGTGGACATGCCCAACGCCGCCGAGACGCTGTGGGCCTGCCGGGACGTGACGCTGGAGAACGTCAGCGCCAAGGGCGACTACTTCGCCATGAACTGCGAGGACGTGCGGGTGCGAAATTTGCGGCTGGTGGGGAATTACTCCTTCGACGGGGCGAAAAACGTCACGGTTGAGGACTCGCGGCTTCTCTCCAAGGACGCCTTCTGGAACAGCGAGAACGTGACGGTGCGGGACAGCTTCATTTCCGGCGAGTATCTGGGCTGGAACGGGAAGAACCTCACCTTTGAAAACTGCACCGTCGAGAGCCTCCAGGGCATGTGCTACATCGAAAATCTCACCATGCGCAATTGCAAGCTCCTGAACACCGCCCTGGCCTTCGAGTATTCCACCGTGGAGGCGGACATCGTGGGGCAGGTGGATTCCGTTATCAATCCCACCTCCGGGACCATCCGGGCCGACGCCATCGGGGAGCTCATCCTCGAGAAGGACAAGGTGGACCCGGGGAAGACGCGGATCGTCGTGCGGCAGTAAGGGGGCGCGGGATGTACGATTTTGACGCCCTGCCCGACCGGTCCGGGACCGGGTCCTTAAAGTGGGACGAGTGCAAGCCCGGGGAGCTGCCCCTGTGGGTGGCGGATATGGACTTCCCCGCCGCGCCGGAGATCCGGGCGGCCATCGAGGCCCGGGCCGCCCACGGGGTCTTCGGGTACAACGTGGTCCCGGAGGAGTGGGCGGAAAGTTATGTCAGCTGGTGGCGGGGGCGGCATCAGTTCGAGATGGACCCCCGGGGGCTCATCTTCTGCGCCGGCGTGGTGCCGGCGATCTCCTCCTGCGTGCGCAAGCTCACCACCCCGGCGGAAAAGGTGCTCATCGAAACGCCGGTGTACAATATCTTCTTCAACTCCATTCTCAATAACGGCCGGGTGCCGCTGGAGTGCCCGCTGACGCGAAAAGGTGGGGAATATACCCGCGATTTTGACCGGTTGGAGCGGGCCATGGCCGACCCCCAGTGCTCGCTCATGATCCTCTGCAACCCCCACAACCCGGTGGGGCGCATCTGGACAGCGCAGGAGCTGGCGCGGGTGGGCGAGCTTGCGAAACAGTACGGCGTCACGGTGATCTCCGACGAGATCCACTGCGACCTCACCGACCCCGGCTGTGGGTATGTGCCCTTTGCCTCCGTCTCGGATGTGTGCCGGGAGGTGTCCGTCACCTGCGTCGCCCCCACCAAGGCCTTCAACATCGCCGGCATCCAGACGGCGGCGGTGTACGTGCCGGAACCGCGTTTACGCCACAAGGTCTGGCGGGCGCTGAACACCGACGAGGTGGCAGAGCCCAACACCTTCGCCGTCTGCGCCGCCGTGGCGGCCTTCCAAAAGGGCGGGCCGTGGCTGGACGAGCTGCGGGCGTATCTTTTGGAGAACAAGCGGCTGGCCGTCGGGACGCTGGCGGAGGCCTTGCCGGAGATCGGCGTCACGAAAAGCCGCGCCACGTATCTACTCTGGCTGGACTGCTCCGCCGTCACTCATGACACGGACGGGCTGTGCGGCTTCCTCCGGGCCGAGACGGGGCTGGTCCTCTCCCCCGGCGCCCAGTTCGGCGCCGACGGCCACGACTTCATCCGGCTCAACCTGGCCACCTCCCGGGCGCGGCTTCAGGACGCCCTGGGGCGCTTCGTCCGGGGCGTGGAGGCTTACCGGGCGCGGTAAAAATGGCTTTTTTTGGGGACGGCTGTTGATTTCCCACCTTCCTTGTGGTATAATGGACCTATAGAAAGGAGGCGGGACCATGCTGATCTCCACCAGGGGACGCTACGCCCTGCGGGTCATGATCGACCTGGCCGAGCACCGGGAGGACGGGTTCATCCCGCTGAAGGTCATCTCGGAGCGGCAGGCCATTTCGGAGAAGTATCTGGAGAGCATCACGAAGCTCCTGGTCCGCGCCAAGCTCCTCTCGGGCCTGCGGGGCAAGGGCGGCGGGTACAAGCTGACGCGCCCGCCGGAGCAGTACACCGTAGGCGCCATTTTGCGCCTCACCGAGGAGTCCCTGGCGCCCGTCTCCTGCCTCGCCCCCGGCGCCGACCCCTGCCCCCGCGCCGCCGATTGCCGCACCCTCCCCCTCTGGCAGGGCCTGGACAAGGTCATCGCCGACTATCTGGACTCCGTCCCCCTCTCCGCCCTCGCCCGCCCCGCGGATACGGGAAAGTAGATCCTGATATAAAAAAGCAGCCGCTTGAAGCGGCTGCTTTTTTTGATGGTATCAGTCGAAGGTGGGCAGTATGGCCTCCACCTGGGAGCGCTCGGGCATGGAGCGGATGGCGCCTTTTTTGGTGGTGACGAGGTAGGCGGCGGCGTTGGCGAAGCGCAGCATGGCGGTGAGGTCCTCCTGTGTCAGGTCCTGAAGGCCACGCTCCAGCACGTAGTGCAGGACGCAGGCGCAGAAGGTGTCCCCCGCCCCGGTGGTCTCGATGACGCCGCCCAGCCTCACGCCGGGGACGTAGACGCTCTGGTCGCCGCAGTACGCGTAGCTGCCCTCGGCGCCGGCGGTGACGTTCAGGAGCCGGATATTGGGGTACTGGGCGCGGAGGATGGGGGCGCCGATGTGGAAATCGTTTCCGGTCATGAACTCCATCTCGTTGTCGGCGATCTTCACCACATCCGCGTGGGCAAGGCCCCAGCCGATCTGCTCCCTGGCGTCGGACAGGCTCCCCCACAGGGGCGGGCGCAGGTTGGGGTCGAAGGAGATGAGCGCCCCGGCGGCCTTCGCCGCCTCCACCGCGCGCACCGTGGCCTCCCGGACGGCCGGGTGGGTCATGGAGAGGGTGCCGAAGTGGAAGATCCTTGTGTCCTCCAGAAGCTCCAAAGGCAGCTCGCCGGCGGTGAGGCGCATATCCGCGCCGGGGTTGCGGTAGAAGGAGAAGTCCCGGTCCCCGCCGGGGAGGGTCCTGACGAAGGCCAGGGTGGTGCGGACCTCCCCGTCCGTGAGGAGGCCGCGCATGTCGATGCCGGCGTCCTCGGCCACGGCCCGGAGGGTCCTTCCGAACATATCGTCCCCCACCTTCCCCACGAAGGCGGTCCTGCGGCCAAGCTTTTGCAGCATGGCAAGCACGTTGCAGGGCGCGCCGCCGGGGTTGGCCTCGAAAAGCGTGTTGCCCTGGGGACTCCGGCCGTTTTCGGTGAAGTCCATCAGAAGCTCGCCCAGGGCCACCACGTCAAATGTCTTGCTCATATGCCCCTCCCCTGTCCAGCAAAAGGTCGTATTTTTCCACATCCATGATGACGCTGCCCATGGACTCAAAGCTGATGGCGTCGGCGCTCACGTCGGTGTAGATGACGGCGGTGGCCGCCTGCTCGCCGTCGTTGACGAAGAGCTCCATGCTGTATTTGTCCAGCACGATCCGCAGCTTGATTTCCCCTCCCCTGGGCCGGACGGCGAAATCCCGGACGTTCACGATGTCGTGGGGGAAGCCGCAGCGGGTCCGGTCCACACGGACGGTATTGCACTCCGGCTTATACCGCACGGTGGTCATGTGCTCGCCGTTCCCGGCCACGTTGATCTTGAACCAGCCGTACAGGGCGCTCTGGGAGCCGGGGCGGACGGTGACGGTCATGTCGAGGACGCGCCCGCGCACGTTCTGGAGGGTGGTCATGCCGTTCAAAAGCACGTTGCGATACAAGATCTGATAGCTCCGGACGCTCTCCAGCTCCCGGACCGGGGTCTGGATGAGCCGCCCGTCCCGGATGGACAGCTCCCGGGGGAGGGTCATCTGGCCGAACCACTGGGCGTTGGCGGGCTGACAGCCCACGGTCTCCCAGTTTTGCATCCAGCCGATCATCACCCGCCGCCCGTCGGGGGTGAGAAGCGTCTGGGGGGCGTAGAAGTCCAGACCGTAGTCGATGGCCTGCACGTTCTCCCGGACGAGATGGCACCGCTCCCGGTCATACCGGCCGATGAGGCATACGGTGCCGTGGCCGGCGTGGAACTCAAGGCCGATGGCGGTCATCTCCTCGGGACTTGTGAGGAGCACGTGCTTACCGTCCAGCTCGAAGAAGTCCGGGCACTCCCACATCCGCCCGAACTGGTTGTGGCAGGCCGCCAGGACCCCCTTGTAGGTCCAGTGGAGGCAGTCCGGGCTTTCATAGAGGAGCACGGACCCGCTGCCGTCGGCGGGGCGGTTGCCCGCCACCAGACAGTAGCCGTCCCCCTCCCGCCACACCTTGGGGTCCCGGAAATCGAAGGGGCTCCCGCCCTCGGGCAGGTCATCGGCGGTGATCACCGGGTTTTCGGCGGCTTTTTCGTAGTTGATGCCGTCCCCCACGGCCACGCACTGGGTCTGGCGGTCGTGGAGCTTGCCGTTTTTCTCCCGGACCTGCCGGACGCCGGTGTACACCAGAAGGTGCCGGCCGTCGGGCAGCTCCAGGGCGCTGCCGGAGAAGCACCCGTTGCGGTCGTAATCCGTATCCGGGGCCAGGGCCACGGGCAGGCGCTCCCAGTGGAGGAAGTCCCGGGTCTTCACATGGCCCCAGTGCATGGGGCCCCACTTTGTCTCGTAGGGGTGGTACTGGTAGAAAAGGTGGACCTCCCCTCGGTAGAGACAAAAGCCGTTGGGGTCGTTCATCCAGCCGATGGTGGGCGTCAGATGGAAGGCCGGACGGCTGGAGTCCGGGATAAAGGGACCGTAATGGTCTTCAAATTCTCTGGCTTTTTTAAGCTTTTCACTGATCATCGGTATTCTCCTTCCGGCTCTGCTCGCCCCGGACGCGCTCCAGGTCCTCCGGGCGCATATGGAGCCTGAAAACCCGCTCCGTGGTAAAGCTGACGGCCACGGACACCGCTCCCGGCAGGATGAGGGCCATGAACGGTACCGTAAGCGACAGCGCCAGCCCCGCCATCAGCGGCAGGAGGACGCCCAGCATTTTGACAGGGTGGATGGCCATGAGCTGGAGGGCGAATTTCAGCACCTCCCGGACCTTCCCGTTGAACCGGGCCGCGTAGGCGGCGGCGTACACCGCCCACGTCAGGGCCAGGCACCACAGGACGAGGACCGCGTAGAAAAGCCCGCCCAGGGCCCCGCCCGACGCCCGGACGCCCCGGAGGACGAAGACGTCCACCGTCAGGAGCGCCAGGACCGCCAGCACGACGATCGAGGCCAGCGTGGAGCGCTTGAAATTCTCCCGGAACGCCCCCCAGAAGGTGCGCCAGAGGGCGCCCTTCTTGAGACGTATGGAGTGGTATGCCGCGGCGTAAAGGGCCGTGGTGGACGCCCCCAGGGTGACGACGGGCAGGGAGAAGACGATCCAGAGGACGCTGAGGCAGATGCAGTCCCCTATGGAGGTGAGCGCTCCCATCAGGGGGCTTTCGTAATCAAAGATCCCTTTCACGGTTTCTCCCCGCCTTTCGTCGAATTTAGGAGGCATGAGGCGTGCTTGTTCACGGTCTGGTGTACTCCCTCAGGGAGGTGAAGAGCACCTCGTTGTTCTCGGCGAAGACCTGAACGGTCTTGCCGCTGGCGCCGTAGAGGCGCACGGTGAGGGCGGCGACGCCGTCCACGTAGAAGATGCCCACGGACCCCTCCTGGAGATAGGTGAAGGCGTAGGTCTTGCCGGCCTCCAGGGGGCAGGCGGTCTCGGTGATGGTGGTGGAGCCCTCGTTGAACTGGAGCTTCAAAAGGCCGTCCGAGGGCGAGAGGGTGATGAACTTATTTTTCTCCGCCTTGCCGTTGTAGTCAAAGCTGAGGCCGAAGGAGCCCGCGCCGGTGAAGGTGAATTCGCCGGTGAGCAGAAAGCTTTCATAGCAGGTGAAGGCGTCGGCGTAGTTGTAGGCCGAGCCCGCGGAGACGAAGGCGTGGGTCTTGCCGGCGCAGGGCAGCTCCCGGCGGGCGGTGAAGCTCTCCGCCACGGCGTCCACGGGGTCTAAGTAGAGGGTGCCGTCGGGATTTTGGAGGACCTCCTGCACCGCCACGTTGCCGCCCCAGGCGGCCACGTCCGTGGTGGAGGAGGGGGACTCGGACCGGCGGGCCCAGCCCACCATGTAGACCTTGCCGCCGTCCTCCACGTGCTTGGCGGCATAGAAGAGCTTGCCGTCCAGGCGCACGGGGTCGCCGTAGGGGCCGTAGGGGGTATCGGAGACGGCGTACCAGAGGGTGTCGTCCTGGGCGGAGTAGGTGATGTAGTATTTGCCGCCCAGCTCGAAGGTGTCGGAGCACTCCAGATTCCAGAAGTCCCCGTTCTTGGCCTCGTCGTTGGTGAAGATAACGCCGTCATACTGGACCTTCTCGAGGTCCGGGCTCAGGGTGTACTTCAGGATCCTGGCTGTGCCGTTCTGGGAAGCGGTGACGGTGAGGATGATGTCGCCGGTCGCCGGGTCCACATAGCCCTGGGGGTCCCGGAAATCCTGCTTCTGGCCCAGCTCGGCGGGCGGGGTGATATCCCAGCCGGCCAGCTTCTCAAAGGCGTAGGGCGTGCTGCCCACCGCCGCCATGATCTTCTCCTGGTACTCCAGGACGGCGCCGTTGCCGTGTCCAGTATAGAAGAAAATGTACTTCCCGTCAACCTTCACGACGGACCCGGTGCCGATCCAGCTGTCCTGGCCGCCGTCGTGGTTGGCCTCCAGGACGGGCGCGTCCACCTCGGTGTAGGTGACGAAGTCCGTGGTGGTGGCAAGGTACGCCGAGTGGTTATAGGAGTCGCCGCCCTCCTTGAGGTAGTAGATGTAGTAGGTGCCGTCCTCATAGTAGGGCATGGTGTCGCCCACGTAGGGCTGGCTGATGCCGTCCACAGCGGGGGTGAAGAAGGCGCTGTAGCCGTATGCCTCCTCCTGGCTGCCGGGGGTGCGCAGGGCGGAGAAGTCCTTGTCGCTGACGGAGGAGGCGTACTCCCCCGCCCCGTCGGCCTTATCCCAGCCGGCGTAGAGGGTCATGCTGCTCTCGACCTTATCCTTGGCCGGGTCGAAGCCCTCGGTGAGGCCGGCGTCCCTGAACCAGCCGATAAAGGTATAGCCGTCCCTCACAGGCGCGGCGGGGGCGGTGAGCTTCTCCCCCTCCTTCACGGTCCGGGACGCGATCTCGGTCCCGGCGGAGGCGGCGTCGAAGCTGACGGTGCAGTCGGCCCTGGCGCAGGCCGCGAGGCTCAGGAGCAGGGCCAGGGCCAGCGCGGCGCAAAGAATTTTTTTCATGGTTTCGTCCCCCTCCTTGCGGGGTGAACCGACAGGGGGGACGCGTTTTGCCGCGTCCCCTCCGCGAGGCTGGAAAAGCTTACAGTACGCTTCTCTGCTGGATGGTGATATCGCTGATCTCGACGGTGACCTCGCCCATGCCCGCCAGGGCGTCGGAGCCGAACTGGAAGAGCATCTCAAAGTCCATGTCCATGATGAGCGTGTCGGTGGTCTCAAAGGTGAAGGTCTGCTCCTCGGTGGTGAAGTCAATGCTCCCGGACAGTCTGGGATCCCAGCCGCCCATGGGGTTGAGGAAGAAGCCGCAGGAGACGGGCTTTGTGGCCTTGCCGGTGACGGACACGATGAAGTAGCTGTCGGCGGGGAGGGTCAGCTTGTTGCCGCCATGGCCGACGATGAGCTTGTTGTGGAAGTCGGTGTTGCCGCCCTGGTCCATGCGGTAGTAGAGCTTGCCGCCCTCGGTCCAGAGGGTGCCCACGCCCAGCTCGTTATCCTCGTCGGTGCCGTTGAAGGTGGTCCAGATGTAGTTGGGGTCCGCCGTGCAGTATTGGGAGGTAGCGCTCATGCTGAAGCTGTCGATGGTCTTGTTGGTCTCCTTGTCGCCCTCCAGCTTGCCGAACTCCACGCTCTTGACGGTGATGGTGTTGGCGGCGACGCCCTCGGCGGGGTTGCCGATCTGCATCCGGATGACGGGGTCGTCCACACCCTTTTCGGCGGTGAACACGTTCTCGATGGTCTTCTCCTCGCCGGCCTTCAGTTCAAGGCCGTTGAAGTTGGCGCGGGCGTCGTTGGCCAGCGCGGCGCTCTCCACCAGGAGCTCGCCGGACTGGTCGTTCTCGGAGACGAGGGTGACCCGGTAGTAATACTTGGCGTCGGCCTCCACGGTGACGCCCTCCAGGGCCATGTCGGCCTTAATGGACCAGACGCCGCCCTCAGTGGGGTAATTGGCGATGGTGAAGACGTTCCCGGCCACGGAGGCGTTGGCGCCGTCGCCGGCGCTGACGGCGAGAGCCGTGGCGCTGGGGGCGGAGTAGTCATTGGTGTATACAGGGACCTCGACATCGGCGCCGGTGACCTCGTAGAGCTCGATCTTGTCAATGGTAACGGTGAAGTCGGCGGGGGTGGAATCGGCGGGGTCATCGGGGTTGGGCGTGATCTTGCCCAGGTTCAGGATGAGCTCCGCGGTGCCCTCGGCGGAAACGGTGAAGTTGAGCTCAATGGGGGCGACGGAGGTGCCGATCTTCTGGTTGTAGGTATCTCCGAAGAGGACCCAGCCCTCCTCCGCCTCGTTGCGGGCGAACATGTGGGCGTAGGTCTCCTTGGTGGACTTGGCCCAGACCTTGAGCTTGTAGTCGGCGGGCTTGACGGCCACGCCGGCCTTTTTCAGCTGGATGTCGCCGTCTCCGGCGCCGGGATCGGTGATGTCGAAGACGAAGGCGCCCTCTTTCGCCTCGCCGGCGGCCTGGACGCCGTCCGCGATGCTGGCGGTCCAGCCGTGGGTGTCGGGGGTGTAGTCGGCGAAGTCAAGCTTCATGAACTCCACCGCCTCGCCGGTCTTGCGGGTGACGGTCAGGGTGGCGTAGGCCTCGGCGGTCTTGCCGCCCTTGTCGGTGACGGAGTAGGTGAGCTCATAGCTCCCGGCGGTCTCCGGGGTGGTCTTGCCGCCCGTGAAGGTGAGGGCGGGGTTGGAGGTGACGGTGATTTTGCCGGTGATGTCGCCGTCCTCGGCGTCCGAAGCGGTGACGCCAGCCAGGGCGTCAAACTGGCTTCCGGCTTCTACGGCCTGGTCGGCCACGCCCTCGATCTTGGGGGCGGTGTTCTCGCCGTTACTGCCGCCCTCGCCGCCGCAGGCGGCGAGGCTCAGGACCATCACGAGGCCCAGGAGCAGGGCGATGACTTTATTGAACCTTTTCATAGAGCACTCTCCTTACTTGGTGGCGACATATCTGTCGTAGGCGGCCTGGTAGACGGCCTGGATCTCGTCCAGGTGCGTCCGGCCGGTGAGGTCCTTCTGGAAGGCGTCCCAGGCGCTGTCGGAGACGCCGCCCTTCCGGAGCCAGTTGATGAGGTTGTTGCCGATATAGTCGTTCATGGCGTTCTCATACTGGGACAGGGTGTTGAGCTCGGCCATGGTGAACTGGAGGTTGGGGACAGGCGTGACGGTCTCGGGGATGTAGGGGTTCACGTAGGCCTTGAGGCGCTCCAGGCGCAGCTTGGCGCGGGGCTCCATGTTGACCACGTGCTCCCAGGCGTAATCGCTGAGGTAGATGATGCCCAGGGGCGCGTTCTGGAGGCGGAAGTCGTCGGCGCTCAGGCCCTCGGGGATGGGCTTCTGGACCAGCATCCCGCTGGCGTCCAGCTCCTCCTCATAGACGATGCCGATGGGGCCGTAGTTGATCTGCGCGGAGATCATGGGATCGTAGTAGCGGTCAAAGTAGGTGCACAGGACCTCCACGTTGGGGGTGTCGGCGAAGATGATGACCTCGCCGGTGCTGATCTCGGGGTTGTTGGAGACGCTGGCGGTCTGGGACTTGCCGTCGGGGCCGATGAGCGGAGCGCAGACGATGTAGTTTTCGGGGTGGGAAACGGCCGTCTCGCTCTCCCACCAGTAGAAGAAGCCGTAGGTCTCGCCCATCCTGCCGTTGGCCAGGTAGTTGTCCTGGGTGATCTCGAAGGAGACGGGGGCGATGAGGTCCCTGCTGACCCAGTCGGCGATGAAGTTGGTGGCCTCCTTGAAGCGCTCGTCCTGAACGGTGTAGGTGACCTTGCCGTCCACGATGACCCGGTGGTCGGTGTTGTCATTGAGGCCGAACATGCCGTAGAGGTCGCACTGGTTGCCCTGCCAGTTGTTGTAGCAGAAGGTCATGGGGCGCTCGTCGTCGGTCTTGCCGTTGCCGTTCATGTCGTTGTCGCGGAAGTAGGTCATGAGCTGCTCGGCCTGGGCGGCGGTGAGGGAGATGCCGTCTACAAGGTCGGCCTCGGCGACGCCGGTGACGGCGCCGGCCTTGATGGCCGCGGCGGCCCAGTTCTTATTGAGAAAGAGGATGTTGGGGCTCTGGAGAAGGCCCATCTCCTCCACCCGGGGCAGGGAGTAGATCTTGCCGTCCTCGCTGGTGAGCTGCGCCTTGATGTCGGGGCGCTCCTCCAGGATCTTCTTGAAGTTGGGCATATACTCCAGATAGTCGCTGATGGGCAGGAGCATATGGCGGCTGGAGTACTTGTTGATCTCGGCGGCGGACATGCCCGCGTGGTAGATGGCGTCGGGGCGGTCGTCGGCGTTGCCGAAAATGAGGTTCCTCTGCTCGCTGAAGACGGTCTCGGACACGTTCTGCCACTCCACGTTCACGTTGGTGCTGGCGAAGAGATCCTGCATGATCTTCATGTCGTTGTAGTCCTTGGCGGAGGAGTTCTTGGAGGAATAGATGTTGAAGGTGATCTCCTGGGCGCCCTTCTCGTTGAGGATGGGGGCCGAGGTGTCCTCCCACTGGTAGCCGTAGTCGGCCTTGAGGGCGTCGATGCCCGCGTCCACGCGGTCGTCCTTCTTGCCGCCGCAGGACGCCAATGTCAGGACCATGGCGGCCAGGAGCAGGATGGTGGTGATTTTTTTCATGTGATAGACCTCCTAAAGTTATGTTAGCCCTTCAAAGAGCCGATCATGACGCCCTGGCTGAAGTACTTCTGGACGAAGGGGTAGAGGCACAGCACCGGGACGCTGGAGACGATGACGGATACGTATTTGATCTGGTTGGCCAGGCGGTACTTCTCCACAAGGTTTTCGCCGGACGCGGCGGCGTCCTCGGTGGCGATGAGGATCTCCTTGAGGACCAGCTGGAGGGGATATTTGTCCGGGTCCTGGAGGAAGATCATGGCGTTGAAGTAGCTGTTCCACTGGCCGATGGCGTAGTAGAGGGCCATGACGGCGAGGATGGCCTTGCTGAGGGGCAGCACCAGGGAGGTGAAGACCCTGTACTCCCCCGCCCCGTCGATCTTGGCCGCCTCGATGAGCCCGTCGGGGATGGAGGACTCAAAGAACGTCTTGGTCATGAAGAGGTTCCACACCGAGAGGATGGAGGGGAGGATAACGGCCCATATGGAGCCCACCAGCCCCAAGGACTTCATGATGTTATAAAACGGGATGAGGCCGCCGCCGAAGAACATGGGGATGATGAAGTAGATCATCCAGAACTTCTTGCCGGGGAGGGTCTTGCGGCTCAGCGCCCAGCCGGCGGGGACGGTGACGATGAGGGCCAGCACCACGGTGAGGGCGGTGTAGATGATGGTGTTCAGGTACCCCGTCCAGATCTCCTTCGTCTCCAGGATGCGCTTGAAGCCGTCCAGAGTGAGATCCACCGGGTAGAGGAAGACCCTGCCGGACAGCACCGCGTCCGTGCTGGAGATGGAGGCGATGACGATGAAGTAGAGAGGATAGATGACGATGAGGGCCATGAGCCCTAAAAAGATGGTGTTGATGGCGTAGAAGATCTTGTCGCCTGTGCCGAGCCGGATGGGCCCGCGCTTTTTCGTTTCCTGTTTGACTGACATCGCTTTCTCCTCCTTTACCACAGGGAATTTTCAGAGAACTTCTTGGACGTGGTGTTGGCGATGATGAGCAGGACCACGTTGATGATGGAGTTGAAAAGGCCGATGGCGGCGGCATAGCCCTGCTGAGGATCGCGGTTGGAAAGGCCGAGCTTGTAGACGTAGGTGGCGATGATCTGGCTGACGTCATTGTTGCCGGAGTTCTGCATCAGGAGGACCTTTTCGTAGCCCACGCCCATGAGGCCGCCGATGGACATGATGAGCATGACGGAGATCATCGGCATAATGGCCGGCAGGTCCACATGGAGCACCCGCTGGAACCGGGAGGCGCCGTCCAGAATGGCCGCCTCGTGCTGGCCGGGGTCCACGTTACTGAGGGCCGCGATGTAGATGATGGCGCTCCAGCCGAAGTCCTGCCAGTTGCTGGATAGGATGTAGAGGGGACGGAAGGCCTTGCTCTCCAGGAGGAAGGAATACGGCTTCCCGCCAAGGGCGACGATGATGTTGTTCACCAGTCCGTCCGTGCCGAAGAAGAGGCTCAGCATACCGACCAAAACCACCAGGGAGATGAAGTGGGGCCCGTTGAAGATGGTCTGGAGGACCTTCCCGGCCTTTTTGCCCTTCATGGCGTTGAGCATCAGGGCGATGATGATGGGCAGCGGGAAGCCGATGATGAAGCCGTAGATGCACAGGAGGAAGGTGTTCTTCATCAAGGGCCAGAACTGCACGTCGGTAAAGAAGCGCTTGAAGTTGCCAAACCCGATCCAGTGGGTGTAGGGGCCGACGATCTGGTCGCCGGGCACAAAGTCCTGGAAGGCGATGAGCACGCCGTAGATGGGCAGGTAGTTGAAGAGGAAGACCACCAGCACGGCGGGGAGGACCATGATGAGGAAGGGGTGGTTTTCCCGGAGCCGTCTCCACATCCGCCGGGTCTTCGCCTTGCGGCTGGCGGGGTCCGGAGCCAGGGCCTCGCCGGCGGGGCCGTCTTTTACTTTTCGCATATCTTATTCTCCTTTCAGCTTATTTTCCCGTGCCGGTCAAAGAAGGTTCTTGCCGGTGTCCACGTCGAAGATGTGCATAAGCTCGGGCTTGAAGGAGAACCGGACGGTCTTGCCGATGGAGTGGGCCTCCAGGTCGATACCCACGGTGGGGATGATGGCCACCACGTCCGCGCCCTGAACGTCCATGTGCAGGTGGAGCTCTGAGCCCATCATCTCGGAGACCTCGATCTTGCCGGTGAAGCCGCCCTCGTCCAGGGTCATATGGACCGGACGGACGCCCACCACCACGGGGCAGGACTTCTGGCCCTTTGCCTTCAGGGCCTTCTGCTGGCCCTCGGAGAGGACCACCTTCTTGTCCATGACCTCCACGGCGTACCGGCCGTTCTCCTCCACGAGCCTGCTGCCCTCAAAGAAGTTCATCTGCGGCGTGCCGATGAAGCCGGCCACAAAGAGGTTCACCGGGTGGTTGAAGACCTCCTGGGGCGTGCCGATCTGCTGGATGAAGCCGTCCTTCATGATGACGATCCGGTCGCCCAGGGTCATGGCCTCGGTCTGGTCGTGGGTGACGTAGATGAAGGTGGTGTTGATCTTCTGACGCAGCTTGATGATCTCGGCGCGCATCTGGTTTCTGAGCTTCGCGTCCAGGTTGGAGAGGGGCTCATCCATCAAAAGCACCTGGGGGCTTCTCACAATGGCGCGGCCGATGGCCACGCGCTGGCGCTGGCCGCCGGAGAGGGCCTTGGGCTTGCGGTCCAGGTACTGGGTGATGTCCAGGATCTCCGCCGCCTCCCGGACCTTTTTGTCGATCTCGTCCTTGGGCATCTTCTTGAGCTTCAGGGAGAAGGCCATGTTGTCGTAGACGGTCATGTGGGGATAGAGGGCGTAGGACTGGAAGACCATGGCGATGTCCCTGTCCTTGGGGGCCACCTCGTTGACGAGCCTGTCGCCTATGTAGAGCTCGCCGGAGCTGATCTCCTCGAGGCCGGCGATCATCCGGAGGGTCGTGGACTTGCCGCACCCGGAGGGGCCGACCAGGACGATGAACTCGCGGTCGGCGATGTCCAGAGAGAACTGCTGGACGGCGACCACGCCCTCGTCGGTGATCTGGAGATTCGCCTTCTCCTTCTCGGGCTCGTCTACCTTCTTCTTTTTCTTCTTTTTGGGGCCGCTTTCGGTGTTGGGGTATACCTTCTTGATGTCTTTCAGGGTCAAGCTTGCCATGGCGTTTTACCTCCCGTTTGGATAAATATTGCGGCGCGCTGGATGCGGGTCATGTAACCAATGGTTTACATTATTGTTACATTTTCTGCGTTTATTGTAATCCTCGATTTACGAAATGTCAACAAAAGTTTTACGAAAATATCAGAAATGTAAACTTAGCCAAAAATATCGTAAATTTTTTGTGCAATTGTAACAACAGACTTTTTTAAAGTTTACAAAATGCACATCTTGATTTTTCCTGACACCTATGCTATAGTAAAGTTGAAATGTTACGGACAAGGAGGACGAGCTATGGCGCTCAGACGGGTCACCATGCAGGATATCGCCGATTCCTGCGGCCTTTCCCGGAACACAGTCTCAAAGATCTTCAACGGCAGGGGCGCCGTCCCCGAAGCCACCCGCAAGATGGTGCTGGAAAAGGCCCAGGAGCTGGGCTATCGCCAGATGCCCGACAGCGAGCAGCCCAAGGCCGAGCCGCGCAGTCAGAACGTCGCCCTTTTTACCAGCAACATGCCCTCGGACTACCACTTCGGCACGCTGTTCGTCCCGGCCTTTGCCGGCGCGCTCAGCCGCGCGGGGTATACGCTGATGATGTACGAGCTGACGGAGGAGGAGTTCATGTCCAACCGCCTCCCGGCCCACGCGGCCCTGGACCAGACGGCGGGGATTTTGGGCATCGAGCTTTTCAGCCGCCCCTATATCGAGATGATCTGTTCTCTCGGCCTGCCGGCCATCTTTGTGGACGCCTGGGCCGGGGCGAACACCTCCACCCTCCCGTATGACCTCATCTCCATGGAGAACGTGGCCAGCATCATCGCCCTCACCAACGACATCCTCCGTTCCGGCGGCCGGAGGCTGGGCTTCGTGGGCGACCCGGACCACTGCAACAGCTTCCACGAGCGGTGGATCGGCTTCTCCATCGCCCTTCAGCGCTCCGGCATCCCGCTGGACAGGAGCCTGTGCATCCTGGACCGGGACGGCCGGCAGTACAGCGACCCGGAGTGGTATATCGCCAACCTCAAAAAAATGCCCGTCCTGCCCGACGGCCTCATTTGCGCCAACGACTACATCGCCCTGCACGTCATGACCGCCCTCAAGCAGATGGGCGTGTCCATCCCCGGGGGCGTCATGGTCTCCGGCTTTGACGGCACCCCCCAGTCCGCCGTGGTGGAGCCGGCCCTCACCACCGCCCAGATCCCCGGCGCCGAGATCGGCAAGCTGGCCGCCGACATCCTTCTGGACCGCATCGAAAACCCCGACCGCCCCTACCGCACCACCTACGTCAACACCACCCCCCTCCTGCGCGCCTCCACCACGCGGTAAAATAGGCAAAGAAAAAAGCGGACGCCAAGGCGTCCGCTTTCTCAGCCTGTCGAAAAAGGCCTGCGGCCTTTTCCGACAAAGGGAAACGTGCGAAACCCCTGGCCTGAATTCTGCGGAATTCAGGCCAGGGGTTTCTGCTGTCACGCTGCGCGCGCCGCAAGCGGCACACTTGCGTGACAAAAGGTATTTTTTCCGACGTACATGCCGCCGGAAAAAATGCTCGATGAGAGTTTTTTGACAAACTGAAAAAGCGGACGCCAAGGCGTCCGCTTTCTGATTTTTCCAGGCCTGACATCGTCGGGCTCCGCCGCTTGCTTTACTCTCCCATCTCAAATATCTTCGCCACGAACTTAAAATACTTCCCGTTGTAATCGTCCTCCGGAAGGCTCAGGAGCAGTACCGCCCTGCCTATCCTGTCGCCGTCCGAAGCGGAGTAATACTCTCTGTCGGTCATGGACATTTTCCTGTACTCACGCCCGTTGTATGTAAACGTGACCTTGGACTTCTTCCCCGGCTCCTTCGCGAAGACAAGGTTTTCCGCCTCCACAAGCTCCAGGGACCTGTTGGGGTAAAGCTCCTCCGTAAGGCAAATGTCCCACGTGTCGAATATCATGCGGGGCCTCGTCACCGGTATGCACTCAGCCGTCTCCCTCGGCGTCAGGGTCCTTGACCGTTTCCAATAGCGCCGCCTGTCGATGAGCCAGTTTTCCGGCTGGTGGGCCGTGGGCACGGGCCCGATCACCGGCGCTGTCACAACATCGCAGGGCCCGCAGATGGTCCCGTCGGCGCACCTCATGTCCCCGGAAGTCAGCGCCCCCATGGTCCCCCGGTCCTCGGAGACAAATCTTATAAGCTCCCCCGTGTCAAGGCTCACTCCGGCTACGCACTTTCCGCCGTGCTTTACCGAGCTCGACAGCAGCAGCGCCTCTACCGTCCTGCCCTCCATACGCCCATTCCTTCTCTCAGATGTGTTTTATCCCGATATTCTCCTCCGCCTCGGCGATGAGCTCCGCCAGGAGCCTCCGGTGGCATTTTTCCGGCGTGGGCTCACTGCACAAAAGGAGCACCCGGTCATACTGCCCCAGCTCCTCCAAAAATCTCTCCACGCTCCCGCGGCTTTTCATAAGGGGAATGAACAGCTCCTCGTACTCCTCCCAGCCGATGGTCCCCTTTTTATAGGCGTCCAGGATATCCTTCGTCGGGGCCATATCCTCCCGGTGGCAATACGCGCACCCGCAGAGCTTGTCAAGGAAGAAGGCCAGATCCTCTCCCTTCGTAAAGCCCGCCAGCTGCGAGCGGTTATTGAGCCTGACGTCGACCAGCAGCTCTATCTTGTTTTCGCTTATGAGCCCGAAAAATCTCTCCGCCGATTTTTGCGTAAAACCCATGGTGTAAAGCTCCATCACATGCCCTCCCCCGGTCTGAATCCGATGGCCCTGTTTTGCCGGGCGTAAGCCTCCTCCACCCAGTCCTCCTCCGACTTGTCTCCGAAAAGCGACATCTGCTCTCTGTCAGGAAAGAGCTTCTCCACCATCCGCCTTTCCATTTCCCGCTGCGTCTCCCGGACGTTCCCCGGCATGAGGTGGATGACCTCATATCCGAGCCTTGAGAAGGCCCTGGTCACAAGTATGGCCCGGTGGCAGGTCATGGGGTCCGTCTCCGCGCACATGAAGCAGAAAACATACCCCCGCTCCATACCCGCCTCGATCTTGCTCACGCCCTCCCTGAACTGCTCCGATGCCGCGAATTTTTCAAAATCCAGATACCCTCCGGGGCTTAAAAAGCTCCTGTTCTCCTGCCTGGCCCCAAACTCCCTGGCGTAGTTGCGGTAAAGTATCCCGCTCTCCTTCAGCATCCGGGCCAGCGCCTCCCGGTCATACTCCGTGTGATAAGCCGAATAAGGCGATGACCGCACATCCACCAGCGCCGTCACGCCGTTTTCCAGAAGTACATGAACAAATTCCTCCGGCGCAAAGCCTGAGTACCCGATCGAGTACACCACCGCCCGTTCGACCTCCTTTTTTCCAAAATTATACCCCCTCCCCCCTCTTCCTGTCAACCCTCGCCGCACGAAGGCCGCGGCCCTCCACGCCGCTTGTTCCGAACGCCGTTATGGTCGGTCATAAAGAAGCCTTCCCTCTCAAGCGCAAGTTGAGTGGATCGCGAAAAAATAACCGTCCCGGTTATTGAAAATCCTCCGAAACGCCTGTATAGTAAACTCACAGATGGCCATTTGAAATTTTTTGGGAGGGATAATATGGATACACAGGCAGTTGGCCGTCAGATCTCTGATCTGCGCCGGGCCAAGGGGCTGACGCAGGCCGAGCTGGGCGATCGTCTGGGCGTCACCTATCAGGCCGTGAGCAAGTGGGAACGGGCCGAAACGCTTCCGGACACGGCGATATTGCCGGAGCTGGCGGAGGTGTTGGAAACGACGGTGGACAATCTCCTGCGGGGCGGCCAGCGGACGGTGGCGTACACGAAAAAGCTCACGGTGGAGGACCTCAAGCGCGCCATTCGGTGCCTGGACGACATGGGCCGCCTCATGGGCCGGGATAACCCCATCTATCTCGCCGCCGTGGAGGGCATCAACACGCGCATGAACAGCGAGATCCGGGACGCCTTCTCCGACAGGCACATTTTCGAGGTCTTCGTCGCCGAGGCCGCCATCCAAGGTCTCATGGCCGGCGCCTATCTGGACCCCACGGACGTGAGGAACGGCTTCGAGAGCGTCAAGCTCCGCGACATCGTCCTTTCCAAATGCGCCGAGTACGGGATAAAATGAGTTATTTTCAAAACGCAAGGCCGTGGGAGGCAAAATCCCACGGCCTTATGCTCTCCCGCCCTTTCCGCTCCAAATCCCCGTTGAGGTCAGAAGTGGGTCAGGAAAACAGCGGCGCCGAGTAAAATGCCCAAAAAGTACCGGATCTCCCGATTTTCACGGGAAATCCGGCGGGTTTTGAACATCCGCCCCATTGAGCAAATGGGCCGGCCAATGCCGGTGGAAAGGGAAATTCTGAAGCGGATACACGAAAATGAGGAAAAGCTACGGCAACCCCTAATGAGCAGGAGAGAGCTATTTGATACCATAAAGGATACACATAAAAATTTCCCCATCAGCATAATTACCGATGGGGAAATGACCATTGGGTTAAGGGGAGCTGTTACGCTCAGAAAATATATTTTGGTGAAAACCAGGAGGTATCAAAAGGATTAATTTTTATGTCTCACCGCTCATAAGCTGGCGGCAAAGGTTGGACAGCGCCTCACGGTCCTCCCCTATGGCGAAGAGGAGATATCTGCCCCGGCGCTCCAGGATGAAGTCCTCAAACCGCGCCGCCTGCTCCGGAAGATAGAGCTCAAACCCCGTCCTCTGGTCCTCGGCGTAGGTTCTCAGCGCCTTTTCCAATCGCTCCGCCGCCTTTGAATCGGCTCCCTCAAGCAGAATAAACTGATTGGCGGAAATACCCATTGTCACGCCGTAATATCTGGCGTCCGCCAGATCCTCTGTCGATGCCTCCACCCTGTCCCCATCCAGGAGCAAAAGCTCAGGCACCGATTCGGGGTCCACCATAGCCATTTCTCCGGAAAAATACCCGCTGGCGCACAGGGCCTGGGCGATGGCGTCCAAATCCAATTCAATGTCCTTTTCCGATGCCGTTTCCCCGCAGGCGGGGAGGGAAAAAAGGAGAAGCGCGGCCAGGAAGGCCGTTAAAAGTCGTTTCCTCATCAGACCTTTTTCACCTCGTTTCCGGCTCAAACTGGTCGGCCCAGGTGTGGAGAAGCCCGTCGGCCTGGGCCTCGGCGGAGGGCGGGTAGGCGGCGTGGAGGGTGTAGAGGATGCCGGCCCGGACGATATAGCCGTCATAGGTGACATTGCCGCTCTCCAGGGCGGTGGAGCGGATCACATGGCAGGTGTAGCCCCCAGCGGCGGTGAAGCTCTCCTCCGTATAGTCTACATCCTCCGTGGTGCGAACGCCAAGGGCGGCGTCCGCGCCGCCTTTCTCCGTGCGTAGCCACGCCTGGGACTGAAGGCGTACTTCCCCCCTCCGGCAGTAGGTCATAATGCTCACACTGGCGATCTCCCCCCGCTGTCCCCCAAAGACGGAGAGAGTTGTCCCCGTCTCCTCCATATCCCAGCGGATGGGCCGGAGCTCCTCAAGGCCCACGTACTCAATGGCCTTGGCGGAGGTGTCGAACTCACGGATATAGACGTTGGGGAACTGGTTTGACCAGGGGGTGGCCTCCTCAATCTGCCGGCGGATGAGCGCCGGGACCTCCCGGATGTCCCCAGTCAGGGCCTCCTCCGGGAAGGGCGTCAGCTGGGCAGCCATGTCGTAGCCGGACTCAAAGCCGCCGTCCTCCCCCTTTCGGAACTTCGCCAAAAGCGTGGTCCCCGCCCCGGCGGCCAGAGCGGTGATCGTCCCCACAATGAGGCACACACAGGCGGCCAGCAGGACCCTGACGGTCCGGCCCCGCCGACTTCTCTTTGGAAGCTCGGCGTCCAGCAGGTCCTCGTCGATGAGGCCCAGGACGTC
>CANPYK010000002.1 GCA_947588605.1 uncultured Oscillospiraceae bacterium | reverse complement strand
GAAATGTGGTTATTTTTCCACACAAAAACAGGGGCTGTGAAAAGCCGAGCTTATATCTGCTCTTTTTTCACAGCCCCGTTTGAATAAATGCGCCGCAAAGCGGCGCATAAAATCGAGCTGCGGCTAAGCCGCTCCTTTTTGACCCCCTTTGGGGCAAAGGGGGCAAGGGGGATTCGAGCCCCCGTCCCTCGTCCCCCGTCCCCGCCGCGCGGGCAAATCAAATCTGCGGCGAAGCCGCAACCTTTTTAAGCCCCCTCCTCGTAGGAGGGGGGGCAGGGGGGCAGCGAACGTTGGATGACAGGGCGGTCCCGATAAAACGTACCCGCCAAAGTCTCCTTTCAGGCCATGCAGGTCCTGCTTTAACACCCAAAAAGCACCGAAAAGGTTTCCCTTTTCGGTGCTTTTTCCATTCATTCCCGCTCTTTACGCCCAGTTTCCGTTCCCGAACGGCCAGCCGGACGGGATCTGGACCTCCGGGGTCTGCTGCTGGGGCGTCTCGGCGGCGTCCGTCTGCTCGTCCAAAGTGGCGGTGAGAGTGATGGTCCGGCCCTGACGGTAGACGGTGAGGGTGACGGTGTCCCCGGCGCGGTGGGCGGCGATGGCGGCGGCGAGCTGCGTGTGGGAGGCGACGGCCTTGCCATCCAGGGCGGTGATAATGTCCCCCTCCTGAAGCCCCGCCTTCTCGGCGCAGGAGCCGTCGTTCACCGACTCCACCGCCGCGCCGGCGGGCAGGCCGTAGCGCTGCATGGTCTCGGTGACCGTGCTGGCGGTGACGCCGAGGAGCGCCTTTCCGGCAAATCCGCCGTGGTCCATAAGGTCGGTGAGAATGCTTTTCACGTCGTCGATGGGGATGGCGAAGCCCAATCCCTCGGCGCTGACGTTGGTGGACGCCCTGGTATATTTGGCAGTGACGATGCCCACCACGCGCCCCTGCTCGTCAAAGAGCGGCCCGCCGGAGTTGCCGGGGTTGATGGCGCAGTTGGTCTGGAGCATGTTCATGCTCTCGGAGCTGTCGGTGGAGATGATCCGGTCCAGCGCCGAGACGCGCCCGTCGGAGAAGGAGAAGGTCAGCTCGCCCAGGGGATTGCCCACGGTGCAGACCCACTGGGCCACCCGCAGGGAGCCGCTGTCGCCGATGACGGCGGGGGTCAGGCCCTCGGCGTCGATCTTGACCACGGCCACGTCGTGCCCCTCGTCGCCGCCCACCAGCTTGGCGGTATACTTAGTGCCGTCGGAGAGGGTGACGGCGATGTCCGCGCCGCTCCTGGCCTCCTCGATGACGTGGTAGTTGGTGGCGATGTACCCGTCGGCGGTGAGGATGAAGCCGGATCCGGAGGCGGCGGAGGTGGTGGTCTGGCCCCAGATGTTCACCGTGGTGGACACCGTGATGCCCACGCAGGAGGGCAGCACCGCCTCATAGAGCTCCTCGGGGTTCACCGCCGCGCCGGCGGCGCCGAGGGGCGTGCCGGAGGTGAGGAGCGTATGGCGTCCGCCCTCGTCGTCCCTGTCCTCCGTCTCGTCGGGCTCGTCCGATTTGTCCGTCTTGTCGGCCTCACCGGGCGTCCCGCTCCTGTCGGGGACCTGGGCCTCCGGCGCCGCGACCGGGAAGGCGACCCGGTAGAGCGCCGCCCCGCCGAAGCCCGCCGAGCCGGCGACGATGGCCAGCGCCAGCACCAGAGCCGTCCATTTGAGAGCCTTTTTGCCCTTCCTCCGGGGCTTTGCCGGCGTGGGGGCAACGGGCCCGCTCATCTCGTTCATCTCATGAAAATTGTTCATGTCATCCATGGGAAAGTCTCCTTTCAGGTCTTGGCCTCTTGATGCTCTTACTATACCCTCCCAACCTGAAAGGACCCTGAAAGACCCGTGAACATTTTTTGAACGATTTGTGCTATTTTGATGAACCGCGCGTCCTTACTTGACCAGGGGCAGCTCCACGAAGAAGGTGTTGTACCCGCCCTGGGACTGGGCCCAGATGCGCCCGCCGTGGGCCTCCACGATACCGGCGGCGATGGACAGGCCCAGGCCGTAGCTCTCGTTCATCTTCCTCGCCTTGTCGGCGCGGTAGAAGCGCTTGAAGATGTCCGTGAGCTCCTCCCGGCTCAGCTCCTCCCCCGGCGAGGCCACGGAAAGGAGCGCGTGCCGCCCCCGGCGGCGCAGGGTCAGCGAGACTCTCCCGGGGGAGACGGAATACTTGAGGGCGTTGTCCAGCAGGACCTCCGGCACCTGCCGGAGGTGGTCGGCGCTCCCCCGGACAAAAAGCTCCGGCTCAGCGTAACTATTGAGCGCCAGCCCCCGCTCATAAAACACGGGCTCGAAGGGCAATGCCGCGTCCTCCACAAGGGCGGTGAGGTTCAGCCGCTCCATATTTTTCCCCGCCGCGCCGTTTTCCACCCTGGCCAGCTCCAGAAGCCCCCCCACCAGCCCCCGCATCTGGCGGGCCATGGTGAGGATGTTGCCGGCGTACCGGGCCCGCGCGGCATCGTCCTCCGGGGCGGCGGCCAGGAGCTCGGCGTTGGTGGTGATCACCGTCAGCGGCGTCTTGAGCTCGTGGGAGGCGTCCGCCACGAACCGGCGCTGCTGCTCCCAGGCCCGCTCCACCGGCCGCACGGCCCACCGGGCCAGATAGACGCTGATGAGGAAAAACGCCGCCAGACTCACGAGCCCGATGCCCAGACACGCCCGCACCAGATTCTGGAGCGTCGCCCGCTCGCTGGACATGTCCGCGAACACCACGCAGGGCCCCAGGCGGCTCTCGGAGACCAGATACCGGAGGCCGTATGCCTCCAATTCCCCCGTCTCCTGCCCGTCCTCAAGGGCGTCCTCCAAAATCTCCAGAAGCTTGTCCTCGTCGGAGAGGTCAAAGTATCCCCCCGCCGCCACCGGCTCCCCGGCGGCGTCCATCTGGATCACGAAGTAGGGGATCTGGACCTCGCTGTCCGCCTCGCCGGGGCGGAACATCTGAGAGGGGTCCTTCGCCACCGTCTCCAGCACCCTCATGCTCTCCCGCCGGAGATCCCGCCCGGTGATGCCGTACACCAGCGCGAACATCAAAAGGAGCACCACCAGCACCAGCCCCATGTTGATGCCGATAAAGGTGAGCTTCAGCCTACGGATCATGCCCTCACCTCCAGGTGATACCCCAGCCGCCGCGCGGAGACGATCTCCACATCGGACCCGATGGCCGCCAGCTTCTTCCGGAGAAAGCCCACGTAGACCTCCACATGGTTCTCCACGGCGTTGGAGTCGTACCCCCATACCCGGGCTAAAATCGTCTCCTTGGATAGATTCCGCTCCCCCGCCTGCATGAGGGCCCGCATCACGTCAAATTCCCGCGCCGAGAGGCGCATCTGGCGCTCCCCGCAGATGAGCGTGGCCGAATCCAGGTCCAGCACCGTGTTCCCGGCCCGCAGCTCGTCCACCTCGTTCCCCTGCCGCCGCAAAAGGGCGTTGACGCACGCCAGCAGCTCCCGGCTGTCAAAAGGCTTGGTCAAATAGTAGTCCGCCCCGGCGTTGAGCCCCGCGATCCGGTCCTCCAGGCCGCTTCGCGCCGTGAGCATCAAAATGGGCGTGGCGTTCCTCCGCGCCCGCACCGCCCGCGCCACCTCCAGCCCGTTCATCCCGGGCATCATCACATCGAGAATGAGAAGGTCGTACACCCCTAAAAGCGCGTACTCCGCCCCCGTCTCCCCGTCATACACCGCCTCCGCCTCAAATCCCCGGTCCTTCAACAGCGCCACAAGGGAATCGGCCAGCAGCTTCTCGTCTTCAATGATCAAGATCTTCACACCCGTCACCTCCCGCCTATTATACTACTCCCGAAAACTGAAATGAACCTGAAAACGGAGCAATTCACAATTCTTTTACACCCGCGGCGGGAAAAGGTTTGCGCCTTCGGCGCAGATTTTGATTCCCACCCACCCGCCCCCGCCGCCACGGAACCACCCCGGCCGCTTCGCGGCTGTCCCCTCCATAGGAGGGGCTAAAAGGAGCGCGCAGGTAATCTTGCCCCTCCTACGGAGGGGTGGCCGAGCGCAGCGAGACCGGTGTGGTTCCGTCTATCCCACCGCCCAAATAATCGCACTCGCCACCGTCTCAGAGCCCTCCCCGCGGGGCGGGGAGGGGCAGGGGTGAGGTGGGAGCCGAAGGACTTTGAGCGGTTTCGATGAACGCGCCCACCTCATCCGGCGCCTGCGGGCGCCACCTTCCCCACTTTGTGGGGAAGGCTAGGACGGGGGACAGGGGACGAGGGCTCGAATACCCCGCCGCCGCGGCGGCATCCCTTTTTCCGAAAAAGGGGTCGGGGGAACAAGGATGCGGCGCTTCGCGCCGCCTTTATAAAAAATTGCGCCGCATAGCGGCGCATCCTTTTTGACCCCCTTTCCGGGAAAGGGGGGCAGGGGGGATTCGAGCCCCCGTCCCCGCCGCGCGGATAATAAAAACCGCGGCGAAGCCGCAACCTTTTTCGCCCCCTCCTCGTAGGAGGGGGGCAGGGGGGAAGCGAACGTTGGATGATAGGGCGGTATCGACAACCCTCACCCGCCAAAGCCCCTCCCTCCGGGAGGGGTGCCCGAGCGAAGCGACGGGCAGGGTGGGGGCGTTTATCGAACCGCGTAGATAATCGCACCCACCCCCTGCCCCCTCCCCAAGGGAGGGGCAGCCGTATCAGAGGCAGGTACGAATTTTCGAAACCGTTCCCGTCTCGCAACCGCGCACGGGCGGACCCATGTGTCCGCTCGTCCCCGCCGCGGCGGATAATCAAATCATGCGCCGCACAGTCGAGTGAAACTCAGACGATCCTCCCGTCCTCGATGTGGATGACGTGGTCCGCCTGTCGGGCGATGTCCGGATCATGGGTCACTACGACCAGCGTCTGGCCGAACCGCCGGGCGGAGTCACGGAGAAGGGCCACGGTCTCCTCCCCCACCCGTTTGTCCAGGTTGCCGGTGGGCTCGTCGGCAAAGATCAGTTGGGGCTTGGCCAGCACCGACCGGGCGATGGCGCACCGCTGCTGTTCCCCGCCGGACAGCTCCGAGGGGTACTTTTTCAGCTTATCCGCCAGCCCCAGCAGGTCCGTCACCTCCTTCAGGAACTGTGGGTCGGCCTTCCGCCCGTCCAGCTTCAGCGGCATGGTGATATTGGCGAGCAAATTGTAGTCGTCCAGCAGGTTGAACTGCTGGAACACGAAGCCCATGTGCCGCCGGCGGAAAACGGCCATCCTCCCGTCGGAGTAGGAGCCGAGGTCGGTCCCCGCCACGGTGACGGAACCGCCGGTGGGCCGGTCCAGACCGCTGAGGATGTGGAGCAGGGTGGACTTGCCCGACCCGCTGCGCCCGATGACAGCGTAGAACAGCCCTTTTTCGAAATCCGCGCTCACCCCGTTGAGGGCGTGGACCTCCCCGGAGGCGGTTTTGTAGGTCTTATAGATGTCCTTTGCCGACAAAATGATCTCCATAGTAAGGCCCTCCTCAGTGTTCGTCTCTCAGCTTTGCCATCAGATCGTCCCGGAACAGCCGCCGCTGGGCAAGCCAGGAAAGCGCCAGCACCGCCGCCAGGATGCCCCCGGTCAACAGCGCGATCATGGCGGGGCGGCCGTATATGGTCAGCGCCCCGAGCACGTCCTCCCGGAACAGCTCCCACACGGACGGCACGCCGTTGGGCCGGTCCTCCGGCGCGTCCGCGTACTGAAGAAGGAGCTTGGCGTGCCTGGAGGCCGCGCTGTACGCCGCCGCGCCCAGCCAGCCGAGCCACCCCAGCGCCGCCGCCAGAAGTCCCCGGCCCAGCGCGGTCCCTGTCAGCCGCAGGCTCAGCTGTCGCCGGGACAGGCCGATGGCCTGCAATACGCCGCAGTCGTGCCGCCGCTCCTCCGCCTCCATAGCCAGGGAATTCCACAAAATCAGCAGCAGCACCAGCACGGCGCAGCCGCCGCCGGTGAACAGCAGGATCAGCCTTTGCAGATACTCCTGGACATGGGCGTGGTATTCCTCCCGGTCGTTGGAGAGGCGGAAGCCCTCCCGGACGCAAAGCCCCGCCAGCGCCGCGTCGGTGGAGAGATGGTCCGCGTTCCGGTCCGCGTCCACATAGATCCGCTCATAGCCATAGGGCCCGTCATTGCCATAATAGACGCTGTTGGTATCGTCGGCCCGGTAATATTGGGCAAACGTCTCTCCGGGCGCCAGCTGATCCTCCAGCTTCTCAAGGAACGCCTCGGAGCAGATGACGGTGTAGGGGGAGACCATGGACGACAGCATCCTGTTGGGCATGGACGGCGTCATCATTTGGATGCCGCCCACCTCCGCGTCGGCCTCCACGCCGGCGCGGGCCAGGGCCACATGGATCGTATCGCCCGCCGAAATGCCGCAGGTCCTGTATGTCCTGGCGGTCTGCCTCGCGCTCACGAGAAATCCGTCTCGACCGCCCGTCACGGGAAAGCTGACTAGCACCGCCTCCCCCGCGTCAAAGCGGTCCTCATCCACACCGGCGGCCTCAAGGTCGACGGTGCCCGTCCAGTCTCCCGGGCGGATCACAAGGAGATGGACCACCGTCGATCCCTTCGGATGCGCAAAGCTCCAGACCATGCCCTTTTTCCCGTCCCTATAGTCGTTGGCGAGCCCCACATCCTCCATGCCGTCAAAGGTCAGCTCCATCTCAAGCTCTTCGTACACCCAGGCAGCCTTCACGCCGGGGATCTGCCGAACGGTACCGGCGGCCCGCTCCAGCTTTTCCCTGAAGCCGGCTTCCCGGATCGTCTCGGGGCCGCCGGATACCGTGTAGTCCGGGTAGCTGTCCCAGGTGTCCATCATAGAGCGCGGGGCAAGGGCTTCCAGCGCGGTAAAGATCACCGCCGCGCCCAAAAGGGCGGCCAGGACGACAGTCAGGCCCCGCCGCAAAAGGCGGTTCCGCCGGGCCTGCTTTCGGCCCATGGCGAGCCGCCCGGTGAGGGGCGTCCGCAAGGCCGCCAAAAACACCGCCAGCCGCGCCGCGGCAACGCCCAGCAGCCACAGCCCCGCCGCCGCGGCCAGAGGTCCCGCCGGAAACGCCACCCGGATGGGGGCCGAGCCGGAGGCAACCGCCAGCCGGAGCACCAGCCATGTACCCGCCAGCCCTCCGGCTGTCCCCAACACCAGGGCAGGCACGCCCAGGCACAGCGTCTCGTACAGCAGCATCAGGCACAGCTGCCCTTTGGTGATACCGACGGAGCGGAAAATGGCCAGCTGCCGGGCCTCGTCCCGGAGCCGGACGGCATAGATACAGATCACCGCCAGCACCGTCATGGCCAGGATCACCCCGGCGTAAAAGGTGTCGCCGGTCCGCCCCGGCTCCTCCCCGCCGTCGTAGACCGGCGAGTTGACGCAGGGGGCGCGGTCAGCGGCGGCGGTCCCCCGCTCGCCGGACAGCCAGGCGGTCAGCTCCCGCCGCGCCCGCTCCTCCGCGCCGGGCAGGACCGTCAGGTGGTATTGAGGCACGGCGGGCTTCAACTCCAGCGCGCTCAAGCCCGTCTCCGCCCCCTCCTCCAGAAGCTCCGGGATGCTCTCCCGCGCCGCCTGGCGCAGGGCCTGCGCGTCCTCCGGGAGGATCATGGCGCTGTTCAGGGGCAGGCCGCCGGCGTTGCGGTCGCGCACCCACAGGTCGGCATACTCCCGCAGGACTCCCACCAGCGTATAGGTCCGCTCCGTCGGGACGGAGAAGTCTACGGCCTCCGTCCCGTTCACCCCGGCCCGTGTCATGTACCCGACGGCGGGGACGGAGACGGTGAAGGTCAGCTCCTGGCCCAGGGTGTAGTCGTATCCCAGGGCGCTGAGCAGGTCGGCCTCCATGGCGATCTCCCCGGCCTTCTCCGGGAACCGGCCGGCCCGGAGGCCGATCCGCCCCATCTCCAGGAACGCCTCGTCCATGGTACCGATGCTCCGGCTCCCGCCGGCGCCGGCGGCGATCTCCCCGAAGCTCCGGCAGACGCCCAGCGCGTCCAGCCATTCCCGCTCCCGCAGCCAATCCTCGTCACCGTCCATGCCGGCGGGGATGGCGGCGTACCAATCGCCGTAGGTTTCCCGCAGGTACTCCTCGTTGGTGGCCCGGATGCTCCCCGTCACATTCAGCGATACGATGGCGAAGGCGAAGGACAAAAACAGCACCAGAAACAGCAGCAGGCTGCTGCGCTTTTTCCGCCTCAGGCCCTGGACGGCCAGTCCAAAAAGCTCTCCGTTCACACCGCGCCCCCCTCTCTGTGCGTACAGTATAGCAGAAATTTTTTACAATTGGAATCCATTTTTGGCTACAGTTTTGTCATATCCGGCATTTTACGCGCACTTCCGACGTCTCCAGGCCCTCGCCCTCGACGCGGAGAATCATCTCTCCCCCGTCGGGGAGCACCGCCGCCAGGGCCCTGCCGCGGTAAGTCTCATAGGTCCCGGAGAGGAAATTTGAGGAAGTTCTTGGGGCGGCGCTGCCGAAGGCCAGGAGCGTCCCGCCGGTGACGGCGACGCGCAGGAGCCGGTCCGCGCCGGCCTCTGTGACGCCGTTTTCGCCCACCAGGTCCACACGGATGAATTGGAGCTTGCCGGCCACGGCATCGTCCTCCGGGCGCAGGGCGATGTGGAGCTTGCCGGCGGCGGAGGTGATGGACGATTCGGCGATCTTGTTCCCCGCCTCGTCCTCCGCCACGGCCCGGAGGGTTCCGGGGGTGTAGGGGAGTTCAAAGGCGGCCACGCAGTTTTTGGTGGGGGCGGAGCCAACCAGCTCACCGTTCAAATAGAGGGCGATCCGAGGGGCCTGGGAGACCACTTCGACCCTTGTGGGAACCCCCTCCGACCCCCGCCAGGACCATGTCGGAACCCCCTCCGACCCCCGCCAGGGACCCTTATAGAGAGGGGTATTTTCGGGCCTCGGAGGGGTGGAGGCGATGTAGGGCGTCTCGCGAACGCCCCAAACCGTCATAGCAAGGCCGCCCTCGGCATTGTCGTCGCCCAGGATGTCGAAGGCCCCGGCGTCCGCCAGGAGCCAGGGGTAGGGTTTAGCGAAGGCCATGGCGTCCGGGGAATCGCTCCAGGCCCCCAGGCCCGTCTCCCCCAGGTAGTCCCAGGCCGTCCACATGAAGTCGCCGATGAGGTAGGGGGTCTTCTCCACCGCCGCCCAGTTCTCCGCCAGCATCCAGGGGAAGGTCTCGCTGCCCACGATGACGCGGCCGGGGTGGAGCGCCCCGTCCGGGGCGTAACGGGGGGAGGCGTAGTTGTAGCCGGCGATGTCCACGAGGTCGAGGTAGGGCGATACGGCCCGGTCGGCCTCGTCGCTTTTGGACACGTCCAGCATCCCATGGAACTGCCGGGCCATCAGGGCGTTGAAGGAGGCGCTGTCGGTGACGGGCGTCTCCTCCCAGGGGTCGGGCACACCGTGGGCGCGCCGCCAGGAGCCCAGGAGGATGGGGTAGTTGGCCCCGGTGGTGACGGGACGGGTGGGGTCCAGCTCGTGGAGGGTGTCCGTGAGGGCGCGGGCCAGCCGAAGGCCCCGCTCCTCCCCCGGCTCGGAGACCTCGTTGCCGATGGACCACATCACCACGCTGGGGTGGTCGTAGTCCTTGTCGACCATAGCCGCCAGGTCCCGCCGCCAGTTTTCCTCGAACCGGCCGGCGTAGTCAAAGGGCGTCTTATGGCGGTACCACATGTCCCACGCCTCGTCCATGACGTAGACGCCCAGGGCGTCGCAGGCGTCCAGCATGGTTTTCGACGCCGGGTAGTGGGTGGAGCGGATGGCGTTGAAGCCGGCGGCCTTGAGACGCCGGACCCGCCGCCATTCCGCCTCCGGAAAGCTGCGCGCGCCCAGGATGCCGTTGTCGTGGTGGACGCACCCGCCCCGTAGCTTGACGGTCCGGCCGTTGACGCGAAAGCCGGTACTGTCCCAGGCGAGGGTGCGGATGCCGAAGGGGACGGCGGCGGTGTCGCCGCTTGGGAGGACGGCGCGGCAGGTGTATAGGTACGGTGTCTCGTCGCTCCAGAGCTTGGCATCGGGGACGGTGACGGTCACCCGCTCCCCCTCCCCGGAGGCCACGGGGGTGTCGCCGTCCAGGATGTCGATGTGGGCCCACTGCCCCGCGCTGACCTCGATGACGGCGGGGTCGTGGGAGAGGGTCCTGACTTTTAAATCATAGGGCCCGATGTGCTCCCGTTCCCCCACCCAGAGGAAGGCGGGGCGGTGGAGGCCCGCGCCGGAGTAAAAGCGGGAGTTGGGAAGGCCCGTGCCGTCCACCCGGACGAGAATAGTGTTCTCCTCCCCCGGCCGCACGCCGTCGCCGGGGACGAGGAACTGGCTGTATCCGTAAGCGCACCCGCCCACACGCGCGCCGTTCAAGAAGACCTCCGCCATGGGGCAGGCGGCCTCGAACTCGAAGAGCACGGACTTGTGCCGCCAGCTTTCCGGGGCCGTGAAGGTCTTTTCGTAGAGGTAGACGCCGCCCTCGAACCAGGCGTTGCCGGGGCCGCCGGGGCCGTCGGGACGGCGGGCCTCCGTCTGCATAGCGTCGTGGGGCAGGAGGACATGCATAGGCGCGGCGCCCTCCTTTCGGAAGGTCCAGCCGGTGTTGAAATCAAATCTCTGCATCAAAGCGCCCCCTTTTCCATTTTCTCCATTGTAATCCGGCGCAAAGGGGCTGTCAAGCGGTTGTGTTTTTGGAAAGAAACATGTATAATGGTCATAAAATGGGAAAAAGGAGCGGATCGTATGCCGGAAACAAGTCAGGAGCTTCGCTATCTCCAGAGCCTCGCCCAGCGCTTCCCCACCATCGCCTCCGCCGCCAGCGAGATCATCCGCATCGAGGCGGTGCTGAAGCTCCCCAAGGGGACGGAGCACTTCATGTCCGACCTCCACGGGGAGAACGAGGCGTTCATCCACATCCTCAATAACGCCTCCGGGTACATCCGGGAGAAGATCGACACGGTGTTCGGGGAGGAGCTGCCGGCCAACGAGCGGGCGGACCTTGCCACCCTCATCTACTACCCGGAAAAGAAGCTCCCCGCCCTGAAGCTGGCCCAGACGGATTTGAAGGGTTGGTATCAGCGGACGCTTATGGAGCTCATGACGCTCTGCCGGTTCGTCTCCTCCAAGCACACCCGCGCCCATGTGCGCAAATGCCTGCCCCAAAGCTGTGCCTACGTGCTGGACGAGCTCCTCCACGCCCATTTTGAGGACCACAACAAAAAGCTCTACTATGAGACGATCGTGGACTCCATCATCGCCTACCGCCGGGCGGACGCCTATATCCTGCGCTTCTGCGAGCTCATCAAGCGGCTGGCGGTGGACCGCTTGCACATCGTGGGGGACCTCTTCGACCGGGGGCCGCGCCCGGACCTCATTTTAGAACGGCTCATCGAGCACCACGACGTGGACATCCAGTGGGGCAACCACGACGTGGTCTGGATGGGCGCCGCCGCCGGAAGTCCCGTGTGCGTGCTGACGGTGCTGAAGACCACCTTTGCCTACAACAACACGGACACCCTGGAGCACGGCTACGGCATCACCCTCCGGGAGCTGGACCACCTGGCACAGGAGGTCTACGGCGGGTCCGACGTCACCCGCTGGATGCCCAAGGAGGACGGACGGAGGCCCACCACGCAGGAGAAGCTCCGGCGGGTGGCGCGGATGCATAAGGCCGTCACCGTCATGCTCCTGAAGGCGGAGGCGGAGGTCATCGCCCGGAACCCGGATTTTCAGATGCGGGGCAGAGATTATGTTAACCAAATCGACTTCCAAGCCGGCATGGTGCGGTGCGGCGGGGCGGTCTATCCCCTGCTGGACCGGGATTTTCCCACGGTGGACCCCTCTTGCCCTTCGGCCTTCACCGAGGGGGAGCGCGAGGTCCTGCGGGACCTGGTCCGGGGGTTCCGGCACAGCAAGCTTTTGCAAAAGCACGTGCAATTCCTCTATTCCGTGGGGTCGGTCTACAAGGTGACCAACGGGAACCTCCTCTACCACGGGGCGGTGCCCATGACCGAGGACGGATCGTTCGCCAGGGAGACCTTCGAGGGCCGGGAGTACGCCGGGAGGGCGCTCTTTGACTACTGCGACAAAAGGGCGCGGCAGGGGTACTTCGCCCCGGAGGGAAGTCCCGAGCGGGTCGCGGGGCAGGATTTTCTGTGGTACCTCTGGTGCGGGCGGCTGAGCCCCATCTACGGGCGCAGCGCCATGACCACCTTTGAGCGGCTCTATATCGCCGAGCCGGAGACCCATAAGGAGGTCAAAAATCCCTATTATACGCTGATCGCGCGTCCGGAGACAGCCGAGCGCATCCTCCGGGAGTTCGGGCTGGAGGGCGAGGGCACCCACATCATCAACGGCCACGTTCCCGTCCGGGCTGTGGAGGGCGAAAGCCCGGTGAAGGGCGGCGGGAAGCTCATCGTGATAGACGGCGGCTTCTGCAGGGCCTACCACGAGAAGACGGGCATCGCCGGGTACACCCTGGTCTACAACTCCCGGGGCCTCACCCTGCGCACCCACCAGCCCTTCGAGAGCGCCGAAAAGGCCGTGAGCGCCGACGAGGACATCGCCTCCTCCAGCGAGTACATCTACACCGCCCCCCACCGCCTGCTGGTGGAGGACACAGACGAGGGGATCGAGAAACGGGCGCTCATTGAGGATCTGAAGTTGCTGGTGGCGGCATACAGGACGGGAAGGATCCGGGAGAACGTGGGGTGAAGAGGGGGAAGCTGACCGCGTTTTTCGGGACCGGTGCGTCATCTCACGCTCGCTTCCCCCCTGCCCCCTCCTACGAGGAGGGGGCGAAAAAGGTTGCGCCGCGAAGCGGCGCGGTTTTGATTTGCCCGCGCGGCGGGGACAACCCTTCCGGCGCTTCGCGCCACCTCCCCCAAGGGGGAGGCTAACGGGCGGGTTTAGAACCCGCCCCTACAGTTTTGGAATTGTCTTCAGTCAACGCTGTACGGGCCGCCGCCCACGGCGGCCCATCCTACGATGACCTCCGAGGTCGTTTATATGGGATTGCCTTCCATTTCGCCTGTAGGGGCGGGTTCCAAACCCGCCCGTGCAGGGTTGCAGGACGGAACGGTTCCGATTAAGCGGGGATTGGTGGTCAACGGGGGCATGGGCCGCCGTGGGCGGCGGCCCGTACGGCGTTGTTTGGGGCGTGTCAATTGTCGATGGGCGACCCCTACAGCCCCTCATCGAGCCATTTTTTCCGGCGGCATGTACGTCGGAAAAAATTCCTTTTGTTTTGCGTAGTGTGCGGCCCCGAAGGGGCCGTGCGCGGAGCAAAACGGCAGAAAAAAGATTCGGAAATGTCCGCAGACATTTCCGAATCTTTTTTCGCACGTTCCCTCTGGCGGGAAAGGCCGCAGGCCTTTTTCGCCAGAGTCGTTCCCCTTGGCATTTGAAGCCCGTCAGGGCTTCAAAGCCAGTTTACTCAAACATCGGTGTGGACAGATACCGGTCGCCGGTGTCGGGGAGGAGGGTCACGATGGTCTTGCCGGCGTTTTCGGGGCGCTTGGCAAGCTCGATGGCGGCCCAGAGGGCGGCGCCGGAGGAGATGCCTACGAGGACGCCCTCGGAGCGGCCCAGGAGCTTGCCGGTCTTGAAGGCATCGTCGTTCTCCACGGGGATGATCTCGTCGTAGACGGAGGTATTCAAAATTTCCGGGACGAAGCCCGCGCCGATGCCCTGGATCTTGTGGGGGCCGGAGGTACCCTTACTCAGCACCGGGGAGGCGGCGGGCTCCACGGCTACGACCTTCACGGAGGGCTTTTGGCTCTTGAGGTACTCCCCTACCCCGGTGATGGTGCCGCCGGTGCCGACGCCGGCGACGAAGATGTCCACGGTCCCGTCCGTGTCCTCCCAGATCTCGGGGCCGGTGGTGGCGCGGTGGACGGCGGGGTTGGCGGGGTTCACGAACTGGCCGGGGATGAAGCTGTGGGGCGTCTGGGCGGCCAGCTCCTCGGCCTTGGCGATGGCGCCGGGCATGCCCTTGGCGCCCTCGGTGAGCACGAGCTCGGCCCCGTAAGCCTTCATGATCTGACGGCGCTCCACGGACATGGTCTCCGGCATGACGATGACGGTGCGGTAGCCCTTGGCCGCCGCCACGGCGGCAAGGCCGATGCCGGTGTTGCCGGAGGTGGGCTCGATGATCACGCTGTCGGGCTTGAGGACGCCCCGGGCCTCGGCGTCCTCAATCATCGCCAGGGCCACGCGGTCCTTCACGGAGCCGGCGGGATTAAAATACTCAAGCTTGGCGACGATCCGGGCCTGAAGGCCCAGGTTTTTCTCAATGTGCGTCAGCTCCAGAAGGGGCGTTTTGCCGATGAGCTGGGAGGCGGAGGTATAGATGTTCATGGGATGACCTCATTTCTTCAAAAAATTGTTACAGCGCCGCCGCGAAGCCCTTCTCCAGATCGGCTATGATGTCGTCGATGTGCTCGGTGCCGATAGAAAGGCGGATGGTGCCGGGGGTGATGCCCTGGTCGGCAAGCTCCTCCGGGCTCAGCTGGCTGTGGGTGGTGGTGGCCGGATGGATGACTAAGGACTTCACGTCCGCCACGTTGGCAAGAAGTGAGAATATCTCCAGGCTGTCGATGAACTTGTAGGCCGCCTCCTTCCCTCCCTTGATCTCGAAGGTGAAGATGGGCCCGCCGCCGTTGGGGAAGTATTTCTCGTAGAGCGCGTGCTGGGGGTGGTCCGGCAGGCTGGGGTGGTTGACCTTGAGGACCTGGGGGTGATTGGCCAGGTACTCCACCACCTTCTTGGTGTTCTCCGCGTGCCGCTCCAGGCGCAGGGACAGCGTCTCGATACCCTGGAGAAGCAGGAAGGCATTGAAGGGGGAGATCGTCGCGCCGGTGTCCCGGAGGAGAATGGCGCGGATGTAGGTGACGAAGGCGGCGGGGCCAACGGCGTCCACGAAGCTGATGCCGTGGTAGCTGGGGTTGGGAGAGGCGATGGGGGCGTACTTGCCGCTGGCTTTCCAGTCGAACTTGCCGCTGTCCACGATGATACCGCCCAGGGTGGTGCCGTGACCGCCCAGGAACTTGGTGGCGGAGTGGACCACGATGTCCGCGCCGTGCTCGATGGGCCGGATGAGGTAGGGCGTGCCGAAGGTGTTGTCGATGACCAGGGGGATGTCGTGGGCGTGGGCGATCTTGGCAAGGGCGTCGATGTCCGGGATGTCGGAGTTGGGGTTGCCCAGCGTCTCGATGAAAATGGCCTTGGTGTTGGGCTGAATGGCGGCGGTGACTTCATTCAAGTCGTGGATGTCCACGAAGGTGGCGGTGACGCCGTAGAGGGGCAGGGTGTGGGCCAGGAGGTTGTAGCTCCCGCCGTAGATGGTCTTCTGGGCCACGATGTGGTCGCCCTTTTGCGTCAATGCCTCGATGGCGTAGGTAATGGCCGCCGCGCCGGAGGCCACGGCGAGAGCCGCGACGCCGCCCTCCAGCGCCGCCACGCGCTTTTCCAGCACGTCCTGGGTGGAGTTGGTGAGCCGCCCGTAGATGTTGCCGGGGTCGGCAAGGCCGAAGCGGTCGGCGGCGTGTTGGCAGTTGTGGAAGACGTAAGATGTGGTCTGGTAGATGGGAACGGCGCGGGCATCAGAAGCGGGGTCGGCCTGCTCCTGGCCCACGTGGAGCTGGAGCGTTTCAAATTTGTAGTTGGACATAACACGTACCTCTCTTTTTTATCATGATTTTTGGGGAAAAACAGCGGGAGGTACGGCACATTCGTCCAAAGCGGAAGTTGGCCCGCAGCTGGGGCTCCAGGAAGAAGGTCATGGCGGTCAGAGTCCTTTCCTAATTCCTATCTACTCGATAGGTTAGTGGAATCATACCACCATGGCGCTATCCTGTCAAGGGGGAAACGGAAATTTTTTCGTTTGGCCGGCGGGGTCATTTCTGGAGCTTGTCGATGAGGGAGTTGACCATAGCGGTGTATTTGGCCAGGTCCTTGGTGGCAAGGCCCTGGGCGGCCTGGGCGGCGGCGGTGAGGCGGGAGACGGCGTCCAGGAGCTTTTTGTAGGCGTCGTCGGCGCGGCGGCGGGCGGGGGTGGCGGGCTTCTCCTTCTTGAGGCGCACGCCCTCGGCGATGCGGACGAACTCGCCCGCGGCTAAGTCAAACTCCGTGCCGGAGTAGGGGGCGTAGGCGTCGAGGCCCCGCTCCTCCCGGAGAGAGCGGGCCAGCTCCTCGCAGGCGGTCTCGTCGCCGTGGTTGACGAAGATCTTCCGGGGCTTTTGGGTAAAGGCGTCCACCCAGGCAAGGAGGCCCTCCCTGTCGGCGTGGCCCGAGACGCCGGGGAGGTAGGCGATCTCGGCGTTCACCGCCACGTCGTCGCCGAAGAGCTTCACGGACTTGGCCCCGTCGTAGATCATGCGGCCCAGGGTGCCGGCGGCCTGGTAGCCCACGAAGAGGATGAGGCACTCCGGCCGCCAGAGGTTATATTTGAGGTGGTGGCGGATGCGGCCGGCGTCGCACATGCCGGAGGCGGAGAGGATGACCTTGGGCTCGGCGTCGGTGTTCAGGGCCTTGGATTCGTCGGTGGAGGTGGTGAGGCGCAGGCCGTCGAAGACCAGCGGGTTCTCGCCGGCGGCCATGACGGCGCGGGTCTCCTCGTCCAGGTACTCCGTGTCGCACTGCATGAAAACGGAGGTCGCCTCGTTGGCCAGGGGGCTGTCCACGTACACGGGGAAGCCGTCGTGTCCGTGGACGAGACCGGCATTCTTGATCTCCCGGATGAAATAGAGGATCTCCTGCGTCCGGCCCACGGCGAAGGAGGGGACGATCACGTTGCCGCCACGGTCCAGGGTGCGCTGGAGAAAGCCGGCAAGCGTGTTGATGTACTCCCCTCTCGCCCCGTGGGACCGGTCGCCGTAGGTGGACTCGAGCATGAGGAAGTCGGCGTCCGCCACGGGCTTAGGGTCGCAGATGATGGGCTGGTCGGTGTTGCCCACGTCGCCGGAGAAGACCATTTTGCGGGTCAACCCGCCCTCGTGAAGCCACGTCTCGATGCACGCCGAGCCCAGGAGATGGCCGATGTCCGTGAAGCGGACGGTCAGGCACTCGTTAACCTGGATGGGCCGGTCGTAGGCGCAGCCGCGAAAGAGCTTCAAAACGCCCTCAGCGTCGTTGAGGTCGAAAAGCGGCTCCACGTCCGGCTCGCCGGCGCGGCGGGCCTTGCGGGTCTTGTACTCGGCGTCGGACATTTGGATGTTGGCGCAGTCGCGCAGCATGATCTCGCAGAGGCTGCGCGTAGCCTCCGTGGCGTAGACAGCCCCCCGGAAGCCGTGCTTGTAGAGAAGCGGTAGGTTGCCGGAGTGGTCCACGTGGGCATGGGTCAGCAGGACGCACTCGATGTCCCGCTCCGCCACGGGCAGGGGGACATTCTCAAAGGCCGTGACGCCCTGGCGCATCCCGCAGTCCACCAGGATCTTGTGGCCGCCGGCCTCCAGGAGCGTACAGCTGCCCGTCACGTCGTGGACCGCGCCGATAAATGTGATTTTCATTGAAAACACCTCCGGATTGAAGTATACTATTGTCATCCAATTTGATAAGGAGGAGCATTATGGAACTCAAAACCGATATTTTTGGCCTGTTCGACCGGGAATGGGCGCTGGTCACCGCCGGGACGCGGGAGCGGTACAACACCATGACCGTCAGCTGGGGCGGGGCCGGGACGTTGTGGGGAAAGCCCGTCGTCACCGTCTATGTCAAGCCCGTGCGCTACACCCACGGATTTTTGGAGGAGAACGACTTCTTCACCGTGAGCTTTTTCCCCGAGGCGTGCCGGAAGGCCCTGCTGCTCCTGGGCTCCGAGTCGGGCCGGGACGGAGACAAGGTGGCGAAGGCCGGCCTGACCCCCAAGTTTCTTGAAAACGCCGTGACCTTCGAGGAGGCCCACACCACGCTTCTGTGCCGGAAGATCTACCGTCAGGACCTGGATGTCGGCGCCATGCCGGAGAAGGTCGTCAACGCCTTCTATAAGACCGAGGCGCCGCACACGATGTATATCGGGGAAGTGGCGGAGATTCTCAAATAAAGTAAAGAACTTGCAAAATTCGATGCCTTGTGATACGATGTTTTCCGAGGTGACATGTATGGACACACGGCAAAGGATCAAATGCTCCGCCGAGGCCGGGGCGTACAGCGGCGACCTCAAGATCCTGACGGCGGCGTATGGCTTCCTGCTCGTTTTTGCCGCCGTTTTGATCTGCGTCTGCATGGCGGGGTTTCCCGGCTACAGGAATACCGTTCTTTTCATCTCCCTCGGGGTCCTTACGGTGTGGTATGTCCCCTTCGCCGTCTATTACGGGGTGCGGTACGCGGCCCTTTTCAAATCGCCGGAAAGCTATGTCTTTTCCAACCAGGTGTTGGAGGAGCTTGAGCACGCGGGCTTTTTGGGGAACCGCGTGACGTTTCGTGTCGCTGTCCGGGACGCCGGCGGGAACCCCATCAAGGTCCGGACGAGGGCCGTCTACTGTACGGATTGGAAAAGGCCGCGCTACGAGGACTTTTTCCGCAAAAAGGTCACCGTGGGGTACAATACCACCACAGGGGAAGTTATCCTGATTTCAAAATAGCCCTATCTCGGGAACATATCCATCGCCACGGGGGTGTAGAACAGGCGTTCCACCTCCGGGGCGGTTTTTGTTTGGGCGAGGATCCACATGAGCTTGGCGACCACGGCCTCGGTGGTCATGTCGTATGCCTCCAGAACGCCCAGCTCCCGCTTGAGGCGGCTGCCTACGTGGTAGACGGCGAGGTCCGAGCCCTCGTTCTCCACCTGGGTGGTGAGGACGGCGATCTTGCCCCGCTCCAGCCAGTGGCGGACGCAGTCAAAGTAGCCGCCGGCCTCGGGAAGGCCCCCCACGCCGAAGCTCTCGATGACCACCGCGTCGCTGTGCTCGAAGAGGTAGTCCAGCGCGCCCCGGTCCGCGCCGGGGATGAGCTTCATGAGGGAGACGGCGGTGTCTAGGCCGCCGGCAAAGACGGGGCGTTCGGCGCAGTCCTGACGGATGAACCGGTGGACCTTGCCGTCCCGGATGACGCCGAGGTCCGGGTAGTTGATGCTCTCGAAGGCGGAGAAGCTCTTGGAGCGGGTCTTCTTGGCGCGGGTGCCGAGGATCACCTTGTGGTCGAAGACGATGGACACCCCCGGCATATCGGAGGCGGCGCACAGAAAGGCGTCCCGCAGATTCTCCTTGGAATCCGTGGAGTCGAAGCCGATGGGGCGCTGTGCGCCGGTGAGGACGATGGGCTTGGGGCTGCCCTGGATGAGGTAGCTGAGGGCCGCGGCGGTGTAGGCCAGGGTGTCCGTGCCGTGGGTGACGACGAAACCGTCGTAGGCCTCAAACGTCTCCCGGACGCAGTTGGCGATCATCAGCCAGTGCTCCGGGCGGATGTTGGTGCTGTCCAGGGCCAGGAGCTCCCAGGTCTCCACGGCAACAGTCGGGTCCACGCCGGAAAGGCGCGACAGGAGCCCCGCCGCCGTGATCCCCGGCGCCAGCCCCTCCCCTGTCTCCTCCGAGGCGATGGTCCCGCCGGTGGCGATAAGTAAGATTTTTTTCATGTCTCTCCCTCGTTTTCTATAGGACCGTTTGATTCTGTCAGTCCAAGACAAACACAAGCAGAATAAAAATCGGCAAAACAAGCGGGAGCTGCCAGATGATAGTATGCTTGACGCGCAGAAAACGGGACGCCCGTTCCTGCTTTTCCCGCTCCTTCTCGGGGATGTGTTCCCACTGGATGAGCCCGAAAAGCGACAGCACCCAGGCAGACGCAAAAATCGCGGCGGCTGAAATTTTCCCGCCCAAGCCACGGAACAGCACGACCACCGGAATCCCGGCGAGCATCAGCGCCCAGGCGGCCAAGTTGAGCCAGAAGCACTTCCATTCGGGATTCATAGGTTTATCTCCTTCTTCTTGACCGTCAGCTCCGCCCAGGCGGGGCGAAAGCCGGAACGGAGGGCGGTGCGGACGGAGGGGAGGTTGGACCAGGCGGCGCAGTAGAAGGGGACCTTGCCGCGCTCGATGACCTCCAGCGCCAAGGCCGTCACCAGCGCTGCGGCGACGCCACGGCGGCGGTAGGTCGGCAGGACGTCGATACCGATCTGCCACATGCTCTCGCAGTCGGCGGAACAGCCGGCCAGGCCCACCAAAGCGCCGTTATTGTATGCCCCCACGCCCATTTTGTCCAGCTCCCGGCGCTGTTCGCACAGGGCGTTGGACCATGTGGGGGTGTAGAGGGCAGAAAAGTCCTTTTGGGTCAGGATCTTCGTCTCGAACGGGCATTTTTGGGGCTTCATGAGGTCCAAATCAGGCAGGAAATATTCCGCCATGTGCCGGATCGTCCCGCCCAGGGGCGCGAAGATGCGCTCCACTTCGTGCAGGCCCGGCGTCTCAAAAAGCCTGTACGCCCCAGCCTCCGGCGGGAACAGGGCGAGGCACCTTTTCGCCGCGTCCAGGTACGCCTCCCCCGCCGTGGCCACGACGGCGCTGCCGTAGGTCACGAAGCTGCAGACGTGGGGCAGGACGAGAT
Source organism: uncultured Oscillospiraceae bacterium (assembly GCA_947588605.1). GTDB lineage: Bacteria > Bacillota > Clostridia > Oscillospirales > Oscillospiraceae > RUG626. The sequence continues at coordinate 111,804 of CANPYK010000002.1, read as the reverse complement.
AGCGTCTGGCCAACCGGTTTGGGCGAGAGAGGGTCAGGGTGTGGCCGGGCTTCAGAAAGTCCCCGGGGGCGCAGGCGCAGTCTATGGCCGATTGGGCAAGGGCGGTTTGCAATATTTCCTCATTCGTCATGGATGAGCTCCTCCAAAAGCCGCTTCCCCCGCTCGTAGGGGGCGCGGCACTGGGCCAAAAGGGCCTCGTAGAAGGCTCGCGCCGACCGGCGGTAACGCTCCGCCAGCTCTCGGCCCCTTTGGGTGTAAAAGCGGTCGTAGAGCTTTTCGAGCTTGATCTTGTACTCGTTGAAGAAGGTATTCGTCCGGTCCCCCGCCCCGTCGGAGGGCAGGCCGTCGGGCCCCGGCTCGTAGAGGGCGTCGCCCACCTGGCCCTTGTAGCTGAGGGTCCGGGCGATGCCCATGAGGCCCACGGCGTCCAGCTTGTCCGCGTCAAAGAGGATCTTCGCCTCTAATGTCCGCGGCGGGTCGTCGGCGCGGAAGCGGTGGGTGCGGACGGCGTCCCGGACACGGGCGGCGAAGTCCTCCGGAAAGCCGTTTTCCCGCAAAAAGCGGTACGCCTTCCCCGCCCCCACGCGGGCGTGGCAGACCGCGGGGTCGGCAAACTGCTCCCGCCGGCCCACGTCGTGGAGAAGGCACGCGGCGATGAGGACGTCGGTATCCACATTCTCCTCCGTGGCCGCGATGTCCAGGGCGTTATAGAGGACGCGGGTGATGTGCTCCCGGTCATGGGCCGCGTCGTCCATCTGGGAGAGCATGTAGGCGTGGAGGCAGGTGAAGGCGGTGTGGGTCATGGGTCACTCCTTTAAAAGATACGCGTACAAACCGTCCCGAGAATCGCGTATCAGCGCGCGCGGCGGGGCCTTTTTCAGAACGCTTACGACATCCATATAATCAGGCGCCGGGGAGATCAGGCCCATAAAGGCCGACACCATACAGACGGTAAGTAGCGGCTTCATCGTGATGGGGATCAGGAAAAAGCCGACCAGCGGGACGATCCCCCATACGGCGGGGGCGAGGGACATGGCGATAAAGCGGCGCTTCGTCAGGGGCTCGTACGATATGGCGTAGGCCGCCAGTTTGCGAAGACAAAGTCCGACCCAGACGACAGCCCCTTTGGGGTAGCAAACGGCGTGCGTAAGCTCATGCAGCGGGAGGGCGGCGACCAGGCCGATGGCGATTGCCGGCAAGAGAAATAAGGGCGAGACGGGCGGTTCCCTGTTCAAATAAGCCTTCACGGCCACCGCCGCAAAGCATATGGCCATCGGGCAAATGCCGAAAGGAATTGCCCTTTTGAGTAAGCCTTCTCCGTCACGAAGCTTGACCGCGTCCTGCGGGACCGGCGGGCTTTGATGGGATGTGCCAAATTCCCTTTTGTTCCCCTCCCAAACGATTTTCGGCATAGACGGTCCCTCCGGTGAGACTTTTTCCCGCGACAGCGATACCGCCGTCTTTAAGTGTCTTAGGTCAACAACTTGAATAAAATACATATTCATGCTGTTGTCACGACCCCTCATGTCTAGAATATACCGTGACCGATTGAACCAGGGCACTCCAATCGATGCCTTTGTCTTGTCAAATTGAGGTACTTTAGAACATGTTTTTTATGATGGTCGATGCGATGTTTTTTCCCTCTCGATAGTCACTTGCCGTTTTAGAAACCGTGGTTTTGTATCTATCGTCTCCATAGTAAGTAAGTCGATAGTGTTTGCCATCTTCAGTAATGGAGAAGCCCAAATCTATTAGCTCCTGCCGTAAAGTCCCGCTCATCGTCCTGTAGTCCTTAAGAAGGATTTTAATTGTGTTTGCTCTTTTTTCAAATGTCCTTTCAAATCCATTCTTTTGAATGACATCTGCCAGAACATCATATTTTCTTGTTTTGGCAGCTGTATTTTTCAGCTTTTCATCAACTGCCTCTAATACCATCTCTTTTATTTCCCCTGGAAAAAACTCGTCCTCAACACCGAGGTAAATAATAGCAACGTCTTCTGTCGAGTCAAGTTTTGCCTTTAGACCCTGATTCTCATAAGATAACGCATCGTTTGCTTTTGTTAATTGCTCAACCTGTTTCTGAAGTTTCTTTATATCATCATCAAAATACGCAATCAGTTCGTCTGCATCTTTGAGCGCCTTGGCCTTTTCAAGTTCTGCGGCAAGCCGTTCCTCTTTTTGGCTACTGTATCTGTCGCGTAATAGCGCATTATTAACTCCAGACCATGTATAAAGCGTATCCACCAACTGAGAGTTGCTATACTGTATCACACTTCGTATAACCCTCTCCATCAAGAAATCATCACTGCCTTCATAGGCACGATAAAGGAATCTCTTATGTCCTACTGCTTGGTTAGGGTAATAGATCCCGATTGCTCCATTGTATTCGTTTTTTTCATTGCATTCGCGGCGCAACCAGGTGTTCAGCCATGTATCTTTTTGAACGAGCACGTGAGCCACACCCTTGAGGCGGCTTGCAATCCGCTTTACATTAACCGGGTCTTCTCCAAGAAATGTCTTAGAAATATAAACCACAGGCAGGTGATAATGGGTAACTCCGTTAATAACGTCCGCAAGAATCTCTAAATTGTCCTTATCGATAATGACAGGCCTGTTGGATACTGGCAGATTGTAATCGTCCTTTATGTACCCCTTTTCCATCAGGAGTGAAATAAAGTGAGGCGTGGAAAATCCCGATTCAACAGTCAATGCGGATTCAAGATAACTTCTATCAAGGCGAACCGACATCTTCATATCATTAAAGTTCATGACATAGTCAGTATCCCAAATCACACCGTCAGCTTCCGTTTTTTCGTAGCGCACTGCGATAATATTCTTATTGCGGTATTCCTCTATGGCAAGCCACAAAGAATCGTCTCCATATCGAATATTTCTCTCCCCGTTCCAGACTATACCTGGAATAACATTATCTTTGTGAGGGCTGCCTTGATTCCATTCAATGGCAAGGCGAATATAATCGTCTTTACTCATAGTATCATTAATCGATAAGACAGTAGAGAATAAAAGCATATCAATATCCCTTCCTATGTAAAATCGTTTAGTTACTTTTTTCCTCCACGCGTATAGGGAGCAACTTGGATTTCTTTACCATTCCAATAACGCGTATATCCGGAAACATTATGTTTAATAGGTGAAGCATGTGTGCCGTGTTCTAAGCTGTCCGAAATAGCAGAATCTATCGTTTCTGCGGCTTTACCCGTTCCGGAATAGTTTACGATAGGCCTATTAATTCTTGACCCAGGATTATGAAAGTCACTATGTGATCCTCCCAAAACTCTTGAAACACCATAAGATAAGGCAACTTCAGCTGCAATTTTCGTTCCTTTGACTATAAAAGACAATCCAGGGTGACTGGATCTAAAATGTCTCCATCCGTCTGTAACTTTGTGGAATCCACGAGCAATAAATAATTCGAATTGTTTTGTGATTGATACCGAATCAGCTCTTGGGCTATCACTTTTCGCGGTAACAGCTTTTTTCTCAGTGTTAACTGTCTCGGCTTTTATTTTATCAACGGTGCCAGTCTCATTCTCAACAGCTTTATTCTCATGGGTGAAATCATTTTCATTTAGCACCTCTGAGTTTTGGGTACAGATTGGGGTGCTAAGTTTTATTACCTCGCACGAAATATATTTTCCTTCCCCAAAATCAAGGAACTGTTTGTTTGCGGGATCATAATACCAATTAGTAGGATTCTGCCAGTTCCCACGGTGAGCTTCAAAATGTTCTTGATGAGTAAGAAATTGTATATTATCTGGTTCACCTTGGAATTCAGGATACTCCGCCGCGCTTTTCATATGCTGTCCTTCAAAGGCTTTACCGTCTTCATCATAGGCTTTACCTCGGTCGATAATATCCTGCTGTTGTTTTTCAGTCCAATCACGTGTTCCTTCACCCTCTAATACGCGTCGCTGTTCCTTTTCCCAAGCAAGTCTGATTGCTTTACTCGCATCAGCTGTTCTTCTCGACATAGGATCACACTCCTATCCCGAGCAAGTCATAAAGATCTTTCAGGAATGAATAGAAATCTTCATATACTTCATCTTCCTCAATCCGTCCGCCTTCAAGATCGTATATTGAAATTTTTTCCCCATTCCTCTCGCAAAGGACGGGATCGCCTGTCGACAATGCACCGATTACAACATACTTTTTATCAGGTCTGTCAGTACTATTAGCATTTATTATCGGCTTGTGTTCAATTCCATAAAACTGAACACCGGCGGGCAAAAAACACTCACCGCCATCCGAAAACATTAACCACTCTCTATATTGCGCCGGGAGTTTTACGTTGTTTTCAGTCTCAAATCGGTTAATCTCTTCCTCAGTAATTCCATCGAAAAAGGACATTTTTCCCTGCTCACTAAGCGTATCAACTATGCTTTTTAGTTCTTCCGAAATCATAGATAATAAGCCTCCATTATGGTGATATTAATCGGGATCCCTTTATCTCAGTACATTTCAGGTCCTTCCGGCATCGGTTTTTAACATCAATACCACCGTCTCCACATGCTCGGTTCTCGGGAACATATCGACGGCTTCGGCGCGGAGGGGGGTGTAGGCGTGGTGGGTGAAGAGCTTGAGGTCGCGGGAGAGGGTGGCGGGGTCGCAGGAAACGTAGACGACGCGGCGGGGGGACATTTGGGCGACGGTGTCGATGACCTCCGGGGCGAGGCCGCGGCGGGGCGGGTCGACGACGATGACGTCGGGGCGGATGCCCTCGGCGGCGAGTTGGGCGGCGATTTGGGAGGCGTCGCCGCAGAGGAAGTCGGCGTTGGCGATATGGTTGCGCAGGGCGTTTTGTCTGGCGTCCTCAATGGCCTCGGGAACGATCTCCGCGCCAATGACGCGCTTTGCGTGCCGGGCCAGGCACAGAGAGATGGTGCCGATGCCGCAGTAGAGGTCCAGGACCGTCTCCGTCCCGGTGAGGCCGGCCATGTCTAAAGCGCGGGCGTAGAGGACCTCGCACTGGTCCCGGTTGACCTGGAAGAAAGACGGGACGGACAGGCGGAAGGTGAGGCCGCACAGCGTCTCCTCCAAGGTGTCCCGGCCCCAGAGGGTGCGGTAAACATTCCCCAGGACCACGTTGGTCCTGGCGGTGTTGGACGAGAGGACGACGCCGGCAAGGCCGGGGACGGATGCGCGCAGGCGGCGGACAAGGTCCTCCTCGTGGGGAAGCTTGCACCCGGCCGGGGCGTTGACCACCAGACACGCCAGGGCCTCCCCGGCGGCGTTTGTGCGGACGTAGAGGTGGCGCACAAGGCCGGCGTGGGCGCGCTCGTCGTAGGAGGGGACGGAAAAGGCCCGCATCCACTCCCCCGCCGCCGCCCGGATCGCCGCCACGGCCTCCGGCTGGAGGCGGCAGTCCGGGACGTCCAGGACATCGTGGCTGCGGCCCCGGTAGAAGCCGATCTTCCCGTCGGCGACGGGCAGCTGGGCCTTGTTGCGGTAGCGGTCCACCGAGGCCGCGCCGTGGATGATGTCAACCGGCAGGTCCACGCCGCCGATGCGCCGAAGGGCGTCCTCCACCTTGCGCTTTTTAAAGCGCAGCTCCTCGGCGTAGCTCATGTGCCGGACGCGGCAGCCGCCGCAGGCGGGATAGTGGGGGCAGTCTGGGGCGACGCGCTCCGGCGAGGGCTCCAAAACCTCCTCCACCTTGGCGAAGGCGGCGTTTTTCAGGACCTTCAAAATTCTGGCGCGGCACGGCTCCCCGGCGACGGCTCCGGAGACGAAGACGGCCAGACCGTCCAGGCGCGCCACGCCCATGCCGTCGGAGGCGTAGGCGTCACAGGTCAGGTCCACAAGCTCGTTTTTCTTCAAATCAGCCATAGATTCAACCAAAGCCGGGGCTTTCACCTCGGCTTTGTCCTTTTCTCGATTTACGCAACAATAACGGTAATAGCGTCCTGCGCGGCGGTGAGGGCGACGGTGGTGAGGGCGCGGTCGTACTTGGAGATGAGCTCCGCGGCGATCTTGTCCTCGATGTCCTTCTGGATGGTGCGGCGGAGATTCCGGGCGCCGAACTCGGCGGAGTAGGACTTCTTTACCAGGTAGTCGATGACGGTGTCGTCCCAGGTGAGGGTCATGGCCCGCTCGGCCATGTTGTCCTTGAGCTCCGTGAGCATGAGCTGGGCGATAGCGCGGAAATTTTCCTCCGTCAGGCGGTTGAAGTAGACAATCTCGTCCACGCGGTTTAAAAACTCAGGCCGCAGGAAGTCCCGGAGGGCCTTCATGACCCGCTCCCGGTCCTGGTCCCGGGCGGAACCGCCGAAGCCCACGGACCCCGCGCCCCGCCGGTCGGACCCGGCATTGGTGGTCATGATGATGACGGTGTTCTCAAAGTTCACCGTGCGGCCCTGGGCGTCGGTGACGCGGCCGTCGTCCAGGATCTGCAGGAGGATGTTCATCACGTCCGGGTGGGCCTTCTCGATCTCGTCAAAGAGCACCACGCTGTAGGGGCGGCGGCGGATCTTCTCGGTGAGCTGGCCGGCCGCGTCGTAGCCCACGTAGCCCGGGGGCGAGCCGATGAGGCGGGAGACGGAGAATTTTTCCATAAACTCCGACATATCCAGGCGAATAAGAGATTCCGGCGCGTGGAACATGTCCTCGGCAAGGCGCTTGACAAGCTCCGTCTTGCCAACGCCCGTAGAGCCCACGAAGATGAAGCTCACGGGCTTATGCTTGGCGGAGATGCCCACCCGGTTGCGCTTGATGGCGGCGCAGACGGTGTCCACGGCCTCGTCCTGGCCCACGATGTGGGCCTTGAGGCGTTTGTCCAGCTCCGCGAGCTTCTTGTGCTCGTCCTCGCGGATGGTGGAGGCGGGGATCTTGGTCCAGAGCTCGATGATGCGGGCGAAGTTGTCCATGCCCAGCTCCGGGACGCCCTCGCTTTGGAGCTTCAGCTTCTCGTCGGAGATGGCGATCTCCCGGCCTCTCAGCTTGGCAAGGCGGGCGTAGTCCTCCTCGGCGTAGGGGCTCTGGTCCGTCTCCGGGCGCTCCAGCAAGAGCTCCCGCTCCTTGGAGATGTCCGCAAGCTCCTTGTCGATCTCGGCTAAACGCGCGTAGTTTTTGCTCTTGAGGTTCACGTCCGAGCAGGCCTCGTCGATGAGGTCGATGGCCTTGTCGGGCAGGAAGCGGTCGGTGATATACCGCTCGGAGAGGAGCACCGCCTGACGGCACATGGCCTCCGAGATGCGCACGCCGTGGAACTGCTCGTAGTAGGGGGCGATACCCTTGATGATGTTGATGGAGTCCTCCACGCTGGGCTCCGAGACGGTGACGGGCTGGAAGCGCCGCTCCAGGGCGGAGTCCTTTTCGATGTGCTTGCGGTACTCGGCGAAGGTGGTGGCGCCGATGACCTGGATCTCGCCCCGGGAGAGGGCGGGCTTTAAGATGTTGGCGGCGTTCATGGACCCCTCGGCGTCGCCGGCGCCCACCAGGGTGTGGACCTCGTCGATGACCAGGATGATGTTGCCGATCTTGCGGATCTCCTCGATGAGGCCCTTCATGCGGGACTCAAACTGGCCCCGGAACTGGGTGCCGGCCACAAGGCTTGTGAGGTCCAGGAGGTAGACCTCCTTGTCCCGCAGCTTGTAGGGCACGTCCCCGGCCTCGATGCGCTGGGCGAGGCCCTCGGCAATGGCAGTCTTGCCCACGCCGGGTTCACCGATGAGGCAGGGGTTATTCTTCTGGCGGCGGTTGAGGATCTGGATGACCCGCTCCATCTCCTCGTCCCGGCCGATGAGGCGGTCCAGCTTCCCCTCCCGGGCCTTGGCGGTGAGGGAGATGCAGTAGGTGTCCAGATACTTGCGCTTTTTGTCCCGGTTTTCACGGGTCTGGCGCTTGTCGGGCTCGCTGTGGGGCGGCTCCTCGCTCTGAGGGGGCTGCGCGCCGAAGAGCTTGTTGAGGAAGGGGAAGGTGGCGGTCTTGCCGGAGTCATCCTCGCCGCCGTCTACCTCGGCGGGGAGCTCCTCGGCGCCGCCGAAGGCCTCCATCATCTCGTCGGCCAGCTGCTCGACCTCGTCCTCATTGATGCCCATTTTCTTCATGATATCGTCCACGGGCTTTAAGCCCAGCTCACGGGCACACTTGAGGCACAGGCCCTCGCTGGTGGTCTTGGAGCCCTCGATCTTGGTGACGAAGATGACTGCCGGCTTCTTGTGGCAGCGTGAACAAAGGGTTGGTTGCATGGCAAACTTCCTTTCAGCGGGCCTTGCGCTTGCGCATAAGGCCGGCGAACGTGGCGATATAGCTGACAAAGGCGGCGAGCGCCAGGGCGGCCGCGCAGATCATGAGCGCCTGGGCGGCGGACGCCGGAACAGGGAAAAGCATGAGCGCCACGCCCACGGCGAAGAGGACGGCGGTGGCGGTCTTGCCGATCATGTTGGAGGCGGGCATCTCCCCGCTCATATAGCCGGAGACGAGGGCGCCGCCGGCGGTCATCAGGAGCTCCTTGGCCAGGAAAAACCAGGGGATCCAGCCGGGGATCATGTCCTTGAGGGCGAGGCAGGTGACCATGGCGACGGTCATCAGCTTATCGCCGGCGGGGTCCAGTATTTTCCCCAGATTCGTGATGAAGTTATACTTCCGGGCGATGTACCCGTCCAGGAAGTCGGTGACAGCCGCCAGAAGAAAGATGGCCGCCGCCCAGGTCATGGCGTGCTCCCCGCCGGAGAAAAAGGCCCACACAAAGGCGGGCACCATCAGGATACGCGCCCCGGAGAGGAGGTTGGGAATGTTCTTCATCTCTATTCATATCCCTTTCAGAACTAATTTTAGAGATGTAAAAGCTCGGCAAGCTTATTGGACTCCACCACCGCCTTGTAGATCAAGGTCTTCTCCTCCATGGCGGGCTTTAAAAGGATGCCCAGGTACCGGCAGAAGCAGCCGATGATGAAGATGATGAGGATGCCCCGGATGACGCCCAGGGCCGCGCCGGTGATGTGGTTCAGGTTCTCGTGGCCAGGGATGCCGAAGTGGAGGTCCAGGATGTTGGCCGCCACGGTGAAGATACAGATGAGGACGATGAAGCCCACGGCAAAGAGGAGGACGTAAGAAAGCCGTCCGCACAGAAGGCCCGTCAGGTGCTGGGTCATCTGGGTGTCCACCTTGTCGTACCGGTCGGCGGTGTCCTGGGCCAGGGTCCGGGCGGCGGGGTCGGCGATGCCCAGCTTTCGAAGGACCGCCAGGGACACGGCGAAGACGTCCAGATTCTCCCGCTCGTCTACGGACAGGCCAGGGTCGATGACGGCGCCGGAGTCCTCGTCCGCGCTGTCGCCGCCGGTCATGGCGCTCTCCACCACGCTGACGGCGAAGGGCTCCACCACCTCGCTCAGGTCGTCCTCGTAGGCCGTGGCCACCAGATTGGCCCCGTAGAGGCAGATGGCGATGGCGACGATCCACATGACGCCGTTGATGATCCCGGAGCGGAACCCGCGCCAGGCGCACAGCGCCACGATGCCCACCAGGGCCAGGTCAAGAATCAGGCTCATAAGCTGTCTCCTTTATGGTAAGGAAAGTCAATCCTTTTTCCCGTAGACGTAGGCCGAGAAGGTCCCGGCGGCCAGAATGGCGCCGTCCTCCCGGAAGATAAGCTTGCGGACGGCAGGGTCGCACTCAAAGCGCTCCTGGAGGGTAAAGTAGGTATCGTAGACCTCGATATGCCCCTCCAGGCTCATGGCGAGGCGCCCCGTCCCCGCCGCCATGGGACCGGGGGCGGCGGCAAGCTCAAGGCTCCCCAGCTCCCCGCCGGAGGGCGAGAGGGTGACGGCGGTGAAGCCGTCGCCCACCTGGAAATCCGAAAGCGCCAGGGCCGTGAAGTCCTGCCCCAGGGCGTAAGCGCGCAGGTACCTGCCGGCGAATTCATAGCGCCAGGTCTCCGCAAGCTCCGGGCTCAGGCCCAGGACGCGCTCCGGCGTCACGCAGACAAGGCCCTCTTCGGTGTAGGCGAAATCGATGATGAGGCCGGGATAGGTATACTGCCCCGCAAGGTCGGTGCTGTCTAAGCGCATGGAGACAAGGCGGCAGCCGCCTGACCCGACGGTGAGCACCGCCAGGTCCGTCCGCCCGGAGACGTGGGCCCGGAGGATCCGCGCCGTGCCGGCGGACCAGCGGTAGATGGCCTTGCCCAGGGAGTTGTAGACGGTGACGATGCCGTAATACCCGTCCGCCTCGGTGCAGACGGTGAGGTAGCCCAGCTCGTTCACATCCGCCGAGACGATGGGAAATTCCGTGGCGATCTCGGCGATGGAGCCGTCGGTGTCGAAGAAGATGACAAGATTGCCGCCGACGTCAAAGGCCGCGCGGTAGTCCGCCGTGCCGGTGAGCGCCGGGGAGGTCCAGGCGAAGAGGCGCGACCAGCTCAGCTCCCCCGCCTCGTCGTAGACGAAAAGGCCGGCGTTGGAGGCCACGGCCATGCCGCCGTCGAGCTGCGTAAAAGCGCCGCCGTCGGCGTTGTCGTAGAAAAACTCGCTGACGCCCGTGCGGCCCGTGAGCTTGCGCCACCAGGCGCGTAAGCCCCCCTCCTGCTGGCTCTTCACCGCCAAGGCCACGGCGAGGATGGCCGCCGCCACGAGAAGCAGTATGAGGACGGCCCGCCAGAGGCCCCTGTTTTTTCCGTGCTTCTCTTTCATGACACGACCTCGCGTTTTATTCTAACACATCAGTATAGCACATCTGTGAAGATTTTGCAAATTACAATTCATTCACAATCCGCGCCCATCATCTCCCCCACCGGCCCGTCGTACCAGACGCGATTGAGGTAGAGGCCCTGGGACGGGACCGTGGGACCGGCGAGGCGGCGGTCGCGGGACTCCAAAAGCGCCGGGATGTCCTTGGGGCGAAGCTTCCCCTCCGAGCAGTAGACAACGGTGCCCATGATGGCCCGGACCATGTTGTAGAGAAAGCCGTCGGCGCACACCCGCATGGTGATGAGACTATCGTCTTGTTCGATGTCGCACCAGTAGACGGTGCGGACGGTGGTCTTCGTCTCCGTGCCCACGGATCGCACGGCGGCAAAGTCGTGGGTACCCACAAACTGGGCGGCGGCGGCGCGCATCACCTCCGGCTTCAGGGGCGAGGGGTAGAACCAGGCCCGGTCGCGCTCAAAGGGGTCGGGGATCCGGGTGTTGCGGATGCGGTAGATGTATTCCTTTTTCTTGCAGGACAAAATGGCGTTGAAGTCCTCCGGCGCGTCCACACAGGCAAGGCACGCGATGTCCCGCGGCAGGCGGGCGTTCAGCGCCAGGGGGAATTTCGCCGCCGGGATGGTGGTGTCGGACCGGAAATTGGCGCAATAGTTAAGGGCGTGGACGCCGGCGTCCGTCCGCCCGCAGCCGGTGACGCGCGCGCGCTCACCGGTGAGCTTAAAAAGCGCCGTCTCCACCGTCTCGGCCACCGTCACGTCGTTTTTCTGCACCTGCCAGCCGTGGTAGGCGGTGCCGGCGTAGCGGAGCTTTAAGGCGATATTTCTCATGGCAAACTCCTTCCGCCGTCAGAGGCTCAGGCTCACAGGCCGAATTTTGACAGGACGACGACCGCCGCCACCAGCGCCGCGCCCAGGCACAGCGCCAGCACGTCCCGGGCGGCCATGTGGAGGACGTTGAGGCGCGTGCGCCCCTCCCCGCCGTGGTAACAGCGGGCCTCCATGGCCGTGGCCAGCTCGTCGGCGCGGCGGAAGGAGGAGAGGAAAAGCGGGATGAGGATGGGCAGCATGGCCTTGGCCTTCTGGATGAGGTTCCCGGTGTCGAACTCGGCCCCGCGGGCCTTCTGGGCGGAGATGATCTTGTCCGTCTCCTCGATGAGGGTGGGGATGAGCCGCAGGGCCATGCTCATCATCATGGCAAGCTCGTGGACGGGGACCTTCAGCGCCTTCAGCGGCTTCATCAGAAGCTCCAGCCCGTAGGTGAGCATGATGGGCGAGGTGGTGTAGGTCAGCATGAAGGTGCCCATCACCAGCATGACGATCCGCAGGACCATGAAAATGGCGTTTTCGATGCCCTTCCGGGTGATCTTGAAGATCCAGAACTGGGCGATGGGCTCTCCCCGGCCGTAAAAGAGGTTCAGAAGGCCCGTGAGGAGGACGATGAAGATGAGAGGCTTCAGGCCCTTCAGCATGGCGGAGAGGCGTATGCGCGCCGCGGCGATGGCGGCGGCGAGGCATACCCCCACGAGGACGTAGGACAGCCACGTCTTGGCGCAGAAGAGGGCCACGATATAGAGGACCACCAGGAGGATCTTCGTCCGGGGGTCCAGGCGGTGGACCACGGTGGTGCCGGGGAAATACTGTCCCAAAGTCACGTCCTTAAGCACGGTCCCGCCCCCTCTCCAGCGCCATGAGGGCGTCCGCCATGCGCTCCACGGTGTAGACATTGCCGGGGACGGCCACGCCCAGGGCACGAAGGCGCAGGGCAAGGTCGGTCATCACCGGCGTGGCCAGGCCCATGGCCCGCAGCTCCTCTCCGTGGGAGAAGACCTCCTCCGGCGTGCCGGTCATGGCCACGCGGCCGTGGTCCAGCACCACCATGCGGTGGGCGTAGCGGGCGGCCTCGTCCATGGAGTGGGTGACGATGACGATGGCGGCGTTTGTTTCGTCGTGGTAGGTCAGGATGTTCTCCATGATGCTCTCCCGCCCCGCCGGGTCCAGGCCCGCCATGGGCTCATCCAGCACCAAAACCTCCGGGAGCATGGCAATCACGCCGGCGATGGCCGCGCGGCGCTTCTGTCCGCCGGAGAGGTCGAAGGGCGCGCGCTCTAGCACGTCCTCCTCCAGGCCCACGAACCGGGCGGCGAGGCGGACGCGGTCGTCAATCTCGTTGGAGGGGAGCTTCATGTTCTTGGGGCCGAAGGCGATGTCCTTGTAGACCGTCTCCTCGAAAAGCTGGTATTCCGGGTACTGGAAGACAAGGCCCACGGCGGCTCTGGCGGCCTTCACGGACTTTTTGGACTCGAAAATATCCTGGCCGCCCAGCAGGACCCGGCCGGAGGTGGGCTTGATGAGGGCGTTCAGGTGCTGGATGAGGGTGCTCTTCCCCGATCCGGTGTGGCCGATGAGGGCCAGGATCTCGCCCTTATGGATCTCCAGGTCCACGTCCCGCACCGCCGTCAGCTCAAAGGGCGTGCCCTGGGAGTAGACGTGGGTCAAGTGTTCGATTTTCAGGATGGGTTCGTTCATTCGCTGTTCCTTTCGGTGTGGCTTCGGGTCTCCCGAATGCCGCCCGGTTATTTGTATCTGTCCGCCAGGACCTTCGCGCACTCCTCCACGGTGAGGGCGGTGAGGGGCAGGTCCACGCCCCGCTTGCGCATCTCCCACATGAGGCGCACCGTCTCGGGGACGGAGAGGCCCAGGGCCTCCAACTCCTCCACCCGGGGGAAGACCTCCCGGGGCGTGCCGTCCATGACCACCTTCCCGTCGGACATCACCACCACCCGGTCGGCCCGGACGGCCTCCTCCATGTGGTGGGTGATGAGGATGACGGTGGAGCCGTATTCCCGGCGGAGCTTTTCGATGATATCCATCACGTCCCGCCGCCCCTGGGGGTCCAGCATGGCGGTGGGCTCGTCGAAGACCACGCACTCAGGCCGCATGGCCAGCACGCCGGCGATGGCCACCCGCTGCTTCTGCCCGCCGGAGAGAAGGTGCGGGGCGTGGTCGCGAAAGCCGTACATCCCCACCATTTTGAGAGCCTCGTCCACGCGGCGGCGGATCTCCGGCGTGGGCACGCCCAGATTTTCCGGGGCGAAGGCCACGTCCTCCTCCACCACGTTGGAGACGATCTGGTTGTCCGGGTTCTGGAAGACCATCCCCACGCGGCGGCGGATCTCCAGCGTCAGGTCCTCGGCCTTGGTGTCCATGCCGAAGACGGTGACGCTGCCGCCCTTGGGTAAAAGGAGGGCATTCAAATGCCGCGCCAGTGTGGACTTTCCGGACCCGTTGTGGCCTAAGATCGCCACAAAGGAGCCCTTTTCGATCCGCAGGCTCACCCCCGCCAGCACGTCCTCCGCCGCCTCCCCCTCGTCGGGGGTGTAGAAAAAGGTGAGGTTATCGATTTGAATGGGTGAATTATCCATAGTTCTCCTTAAAACTCCACCCGGCACGCGGCGGGTTTTTTCACAAAAGGCAGGACACGGTAGAGTAAATGATCTCCGTTGTCCGCTTGTGCCGTCCCTTGCCGTCTTCTGTGGTCAGGAGGAGGCGATTTCTGTTCCCCGCCGGCGAAAGGGTCTCGCGCAGCCAGTACCTCCCCTTGAGGTCCGGTTCACCCCGGACCTCGCAGCCCTCAAAGCGCAGCCTCCGAAGACGCCGGCTGGGGTGGACGCATACGGCGGAGCAGTCCAGCTCCAGCGTGAGGCAGTCGCCGTCAAGTACGGCGTCTGTGATCAGCGCGTCGCCCAACGGGGTTTCCCACGTCCAGGGGACGTACGATCCATCGCGGTCCCGCGTTTTTCTCTCCATGGTTGACGCTTCCCTTCCGCTTAAAATTCCACCCGACACGCCGCGCCGCAGGGTAAGGGCAGGCCGGTGGCGGTGACGGGGAGGCCCAGCTCGTCGGAGGCGGCTTTGCCGCCGGGGAAGCTCGTCTCGGCCACGTAGCCGATGGTGGAGGCCGAAAGGCCGGTGGTGTAGGAGCTGATGAGGACGAAGAGCGGGTCGGGCGAGAGCACCCCGGCGCACAGGCGCACGAAGGGGGCAAGGCTCGTCTCCAGCTTCCAGACCTCGCCGCCGGGGCCCCGGCCATAGCTGGGCGGGTCCATGATGAGGGCGTCGTAGCGGTGTCCGCGGCGTATCTCCCGCTCCACGAATTTGGCGCAGTCGTCCACGATCCAGCGCACGTTCTGATCCGCCACGCCGGAGGAAACGGCGTTCTCCTTGGCCCACGCCACCATGCCCTTCGCCGCGTCCACGTGGCAGACGGAGGCTCCGGCCTTCAGCGCCGCCACGGTGGCGGCGCCGGTGTAAGCGAAGAGGTTCAGCACCGAGACAGGCCTTCCGGCGCGCCTTATCTTCTCCGCGCACCAGTCCCAGTTGGCGGCCTGCTCGGGGAAGAGGCCGGTGTGCTTGAAGTTCATGGGCTTGACGTTGAAGGTGAGGTCCCGGTAGCGCACCTGCCAGCTCTCCGGCACATCCCGCTTGTCCCAGGCCCCGCCGCCGGCGGAGGAGCGCTGATACCGGGCGTCCGCCCGACGCCAGCGCGGGTCGGTCCTGGGGGTGTCCCAGATGACCTGGGGGTCCGGGCGGATCAGGATCTGGTCCCCCCAGCGCTCCAGCCGCTCGCCCTTCGAGCAGTCGATGAGCTCATAGTCCTTCCATTTTTCCGCAGCCCACATAGCGATTCCCCGTACTTTCCTAATACTCCAATGATATAGAATACCATTATACACACGTAAAGTCAACGGTGGGAATGGCAATCTTCCGGGCGAAAATAGGCCGGATTCCGGTATTTTGATGTGACGATCAAGGCCGCTCATACTAATATCTATTTAAAAGAAGACACCGAGCGGCGAGGATTTTTCGCGTCAGACAAGGAAGACGCCGCAGGGAATACTGTATGTATTCCCAAGGCGGCTGACGCAGCCTGGCGCGAAAAAGACCGTCGCGAATGGCTTGTTTTAATTAGATATTAGTATCAGTACCCCAACCCTCGCTTCCCCCCTGCCCCCCCTCCTGCGAGGAGGGGGCGAAAAAGGTTGCGCCTGCGGCGCAGATTTGATTATCCGCTGCGGCGAGGACGGCCCTTCCGGCGCTTCGCGCCACCTCCCCCAAGGGGGGAGGCAAAACGGGCGGGTTTGGAACCCGCCCCTACAGTTTCCTGACCGTTTTCAATCAACGCCGTACGGGCCGCCGCCTACGGCGGCCCGCGTTTCGATGATTTCCGGCGTTGGCTGAATGGGATAACCTTCCACATCCCCCGTAGGGGCGGATCCATGTATCCGCCCGTGCCCACGTAGCGGGACGGGAACAGGCGCTGTTTGTGGTGTGTCAATGGTCGACAGGCGGGTCGCCCGGGAGGGCGACCCCTACGGCGGATATCGCTAGCCGGTGACGCGGCGGCGTCCTGACAAGCGAAAAAGCCCCCTCGCCGGGGATGCGGCGAGGGGGTGCGGTTTGGAAAAAATCGGAGGGGTGTTACGCCTTTTTGGGGCGGAGGGACTTGTAGAGGACGGCGGCGAGGGCGGCGCCGGCAAGGGGGGCGACGATGAAGACCCAGACCTGGGACAGGGGCTCGGTGTTGCCGGCGATGGCGGCGACGATGGCCGGGCCGATGCTCCGGGCGGGGTTGACGGAGGTGCCGGTGAGGCCGATGCCCAGGATGTGGACCAGCGTCAGGGTGAAGCCGATGACCACGCCGGCGAAGGAGCCGTGGCCGGCGTCCTTATCGGTGACGCCCAGGATGGTGAAGACGAAGATGCAGGTCAGGACGACCTCCACCAAAAGCCCGGCGACGATGCTGCCGTTCACGCCGGCAAGACCGTTGGAGCCGTAGCCGCCGGTCATGTCCGTGACGTTGCCCAGCTTGAAGATGGCGGCGAGGACCCCCGCGCCGGCCAGGGCGCCCAGGCACTGGGACACCACGTAGCCCACGAAATCCTTCACGCTCATGCCGCCGGAGAGGAGCACGCCAAGGCTGACGGCGGGGTTGATGTGACAGCCGGAGATGTTGCCCACGCAGTAGGCCATGCCCACGATCACAAGGCCGAAGGCCAGGGCGGTGAGGATGTACCCGCCGCCGGCGGCGGCGTCGCACCCCACCAGCATCGCCGTACCGCAGCCCATGATGACGAGGACAGCCGTACCGATGAACTCAGCAATGTACTTTTTCATTTGTAATACTAATATCTATTTAAAAGAAGACACCGAGCGGCGAGGATTTTTCGCGTCAGGCAAGGAAGACGCCGCAGGGAATACTGTATGTATTCCCAAGGCGGCTGACGCGGCATGACGCGAAAAAGACCGTCGCGAATGGCTTATTTTAATTAGATATTAGTATAAGCCGCCATCGATCGATTTTTTGTCGGGACGAGCCAACAGGTTTATTTTAACATATCCGGGCCTGTTTGGCAAGTCATAATGCGGGATCGGCGGAGGGCTCAACGGGTGCGGTAGACCGGTTCGGCGCCGGTCCAGGTCCCCTGGTTGGTGATATACGAGGTGTTGTAGACAAAGTCGCTCCGGTAGGCCACGACCTCGCCGTGGTTATCGATCCGGCCCAGGCTCGTGACGCCGCACCACTCCAGCTCCCAGCTGTGCCAGTTCTCGATGACGCCGCTGGGCCCCAGCTGCAGATCTCCGTTGCTGTACAGCCTGTCTCTGTTCTCCACCGTACCGGAGATGGAGCCGGAATCCATGCCTAAGGAAAGGAAGCCATCATTGAAGAAACGCGCGCCCTCCTGGATCTCGTAGGCGGAGGCATAGATCTCCAGATACCCGTGGTTGGTGACGACGCAGCCGCTGTGGAACCAGGCTTCGCCGCCGACGCGTAAACGCGCTTCTTCCTCCACGGTGATGTTCGTGTAGGCATCGAGGGACCGGCACTCGTAATAGGACCCGGTCTCCAGGGTGATGTCGCCGGTGGGTCTGATGCCGAAGACATCGAAGAGCACAGAGCCTCCCCTGAGCGTGACGCCGCCGCATCCGTTGATTGTATACCAATGGAACATACAACTGTCCTCAAGCCTCAGCGCCGCGCCGTTCATCTCTATCTTGGAGTAGATCACGGCGGAGGAGCCGCCCAGGAGGGCCAGTTCCCCGTCCGGGTCCAGCTCCAGCGCCACATCCGGCGCGCCTGTGGTGAGCATGGCGCCGTCCCTCAGCACCAGGGCATGGACGTGGGCCGTGTCGTCGAGCTCCAGCAGGGCTCCGTTCTCCGCCGTCAGCGTGCCCGTGACGGTGAGCGTACTGCCGGTCTCCAGCACAAGATCGCCCCCCACCGTCAGATCGCCGTCGATCCGGATGTCTATGCCGTAGGGGATCTTGGCGCCGCCGGTGGCGACGGCCTTGCGGAGCGCATCGGCGCCGGTCACGGTGGGAAGCTCACCCGCGCCCCTCCCGCCGGGCAGGACCCGGCAGTCCTCGGCGAGAGACAGCCCCGCGATGAGCTCGGGGTCGCCGTAGAGGGTGGAGTCCTTGATCCGGACGCCGTCCGTTGTGGCGAAGCCCGTACCCACCTCAATGAAACCGACGCCGTATTGATACTCCCCAGAGAGGATAAATTCCCGGCCCCGGTTGAAGATCATGCCGTCGTTGGAGAACCTGCCGCCCAAGCGCACTGAGCCGCCGTTGTTGTTGAACTGCGCGGACGGCTGCAGCTCCAGGGCCGTCTGCCCGGTCTGCTCGAAATCCCGGTAGTTGTAGATAAAACCGTTGACGGCCATCATGTCTTCGTTCTCGGACTCCAGGCGGAATTTCCCCAGGTTGACGAGCGCGGTACCCATAAGTATATTGCCTCTCGCCGTCGTGAACTCGCCCGCGTTGACGACCATGGCCTCCGTCCTGCCGGTGAGGTTGACAGCGAGGATGTCGCAGGCGCCCTCGTTGAGGAACAGCGCGTCCCTGTCCATCTCAATGTCGATGTCTCCGGTCATGACGCCCCGGTTCACCAAGGTGCCCGTGATGTACTTATAGCCGCCGTCGGCGAGGGTGACGCCCTTGGGAACAAGAAGGGGCTTGCTCACGCCGAAGTCTATGCCGCTCATGTCCTTGTCCAGTACGATGGCCGCCACCAGGGGGTCGCCCATGGCGGCGTTGAGCTCATCGATGTTGTTCACATGGGCGGCGTTGGCGAAGGTCTTCTCCTCGTCAAAGATCAGGATCTTGTTCCAGGAAAAGTCACCCACGTCCATGTCCGAGCGGTCGGCCAGCCACAAAAAGTCGAAGTAAATCTTGTCCTGGGTCTTCTCACGGCGCACCTTACCGCCTTTTTCCGTGTGGACGACGCCGTCTCCGTAGTATTGCCCCCTCAGCGTCAGGCACGCGCCCTCGCCCGAAACGGTGATGATGCCGCCGTGGCTGTTGACGTCCCGGGCAAAGAACAGCTCAGAGGTAACGGTGACCTCCGAGGCGATATGCACGTCCCAGCAATCCACGGTGACGGGCTTTGTGATCTCCAGCGGCTCATCCACGGTGATGCTGCTGTCCGACGAAACGACGATCTCGTCCACGCTGTCGTCGGCCAGGCGGGCCTTCAGGTCTTGGAGCGTTTTGACGGTCACCGTCACCGACCCGGGCCGCGACGGTTGGGTGGAGCCGCTCCCCGTTTCCACGGGCTCGCTCTCGGCGGCGCCGGTACCGGCCTGCGTGTCGCCAGCGGGTCCGGCCGCCTTTCTCCCGAGGGGGATGGCGACGGCAAGGATGATGGCGATCACCGCCGCGGCGGCGGCGCCGATCTGGAAAACGCGGTTCTTCCAGAAGGGGACCTTCGCCGGGGCCTCCCGGTCCTTCTCCCGGTCCTTCTCCTTCTTCTCCTGCTTCTTCGGGGGCTTCTTCTCCTGCCAGCCGCCGTACAGCGTGCACTCGCCCATGACCTCCACGTCCCGGACCGGCTTTTTATGCCCCTCGTCCATGTACCAGCCGGTGAAGACGAACCCCTCCCGCTCCGGGACGGGCATATCCGCGGCCTTCAGCTTGTCACCGCGGACCACGCAGACGTCCGTGACCTCTTCCTCTCCGGCGTCGAAATGCACCGTGACCGCCCCCTCATAAAGGGCGGTGTGGAATTCCTTCACCGACTGGAAACGGGCCTTCGGCTTCACCTTCAGCGCCCGCAGCAGCGCCTCCTCCTGGCTCGCCGTCAGGTCCGCGCCCAGCTTCCTGGGCGGGATCAGGTCGTCCAGGAAGATCCGGTCCATGGACTGGGGCGGCTTCTTCCCGGTGATGCAGAAGTAGATCGTCGCCGCCAGGGCGTACACGTCCGTCCACGCCCCCTGGGCGCCGCTGGAGGACTGGTACTGCTCCAGAGGGGCGTATCCGTGGCGCAGCATGATGGTCATGGTCGCGTCCCCGTCCGCCGCCTCCCTGGCACAGCCGAAGTCCAAAAGCTTGATGATGCCGTGCTCCAACATCAGGTTATCAGGGCTTATATCCCGGTGGATGAGGCCCAGCTCGTGCATCGCGCCGAGGGAGTCGAACAGCGGCTCGATGAGGTGCAGAAGCTCCCAGGCCGGCATGGCGCCGCCCCGCTGTTCCACCAGCGCGCTGAGAGTGGTGCCGTCGATGAACTCCATGACAATATACGCCGTGGAATTCTCCTCAAAGAAGTCCCGCACGCCCACGATGTTGGGCAGGCGGTCCAGGCGCGCCATGTTCCGGGCCTCCTCCAGGAACCGCTGCTTCCCCTTCTCAAAGGCGGCGCTTTGGTTGCCCAGGAAGCTCTCCACCGAGACGGAGACGGCACAGTTCCGGGAGGCCCTGTCCGTGGGGAAGTATTCCTTGATGGCCACCTTCAGCCCCAGGACCAGATCCCGGCCGATGTAAGTGATGCCGAAGCCTCCCTCCCCCAGGACGCGGCCCACAAGATACCGCTCCCGCAGGACCGTGCCCGCCGGCAGGTGCTTCGGCTGGGATCTGTAGCTCCCCACGGTGAGCCCGCAGCTGGGGCACGGCTTATCCGGCTCCACCCGCGCCATGCAATAGGGACAGTAGTCCACCCGTAAAGGACCTCCTCTCTCCCCGCTTATAGGATCCATACATATCCTCCGTTCATTGTAATCGATTTCGATGGATCGTTCAACCGTAGTTCGTCCGGTTCCTTCGGCCGCGCGGATGGGGCGGACTCACGCCCCGTTTCCGTTATTTGTTGGCGTAAAGCAGTCCCTCCAGGACGATGGTGGCGTTGCTCATCCTCAGGGAACCGTTGGCGTAAAGGGTACAGCCGTCGTCATACCGGATGTCCTGCAGGAGCGGAAGCGTCTCGCCCACCAGGTTGATGTCCCGGTTGGAGCCTCTCAGGTTGACAATGACGGTGTTTGCGCAGTTCATGGTGTAGAAGCCCGCCGTGTCCTTGCCGGGACCCACGGCCAGCCGCCCCAGATTCAGAACGGTCAGACCGTCAAAGTCGCCCTCCAGGACGGAGAAGCTGCCCAGATTCATGATCTGTGAGCCGGACAGGAAGCCGACCTTGCCCAGGGCGCAGGTCCCGTTGTTGACGAGCACCGCCTCGGGCGCCACGGTCACTTCCACGCCGCCGCCCACGGTCCCGTTGTTCACAAAGGAGCTGAGGAGCTCCAGATGCCCCTCGCCCGCGACGGTCACGCCGTCGGATATGAGCAGGGGCCCGTTCACGGTGACGGCGCCGCCGTCCAGCGTCACGTCGGAGTCCAGGATGATGGGGACGCCGTTCGCGCCCTCGACCCGGAGGCCCTGGAGGTCATTGACGTGGACGGCGCCGGAAAAGCTTCCTTCCTCGTCGTAGACCAGAGAGCGGATCTCCCCGGCTGAGGAGCCGTTTTCCATGACGAGGTCGGAGCCGCCGGCCAGCCACAGCGCGTTGAAGGCGTAGGCGTGGCCGCCGCGGCAGCGGACCTTGCCGCCCTGGCGGGCGCGGACCATGCCGTCGCCGCTGTATTTGCCGTTCAGGAGGAGGACGCCGTTCTTACCGCTCACTTCGATGAATCCCAGGTTGCTGAGCTCGCCGTCCACGCGCAGCTCGGCGCTCACCGTGACGGGCGAGGTGACGCTGACATAGTCGGTGGTCACCTGCACAGGCTTGGTGATGTTGAGGGTCCCGTCATAGGCAATGGCGTCGCCGCAGTAAATGACGGACCGCACGCCCTTGTCCGCCAGCGCCGCCAAAAGCTCCTCCACCCCGTAGACCGTCCGCACAGACGTATCCGCCGGCGGCGGTGTGGTCTCGGGGGGCTGCGTCACAGGGGGTCGCGTTTCAGGAGGCTGCGTCTCAGGGGGCCTGGTCTCGGGGGGCTTGGTCTCGGGAGGTTTGGTCTCGGGAGGTTTGGTCTCGGGGGGATTCGTCTCGGGAGGATTCGTCCCGGAAGGATCGGTCCCGGAAGGATCGGTCCCGGAAGGATTCGTCCCGGGAGGATTCGTCCCGGAAGGCTGTGTCTCAGGAGGGTCGGTCTGCTGAGAGGGTTCGGAGTCGGTCGGCCCTGTCTCAGGGGGTTGGGAACCGGTGGGCTCGGGCTCCTGAGGGGGCCGGGCGGCGCCGCTCTCCCGCGGGTCGGTCTCCTGGCTCTCGTGGGGCTCCTTTTGCCCGCCGGAAACGGGCTCGCTGGGCGCGGGCCGGTCCCTGCCGCCGCCGAGGACGATCCCCAGCACGCCGCCCAGGATGGCCAGCCCCACCAGCGCCGCCGCGCCGATCTGGAAAAGGCGTTTCCTCCAGAAGGGGACGACTACCGGGACTTCCTTCTTCTCCCAGCCGCCGTAAAGCGTACACTCGCCCACGACCTCCACGTCCCGGACGGGCTTTTTGCGCGCCTCGTCCAGGAACCAGCCGAGGAAGCTGTACCCCTCCCGCTCCGGCTTGGGCATATCGGCGGGCGTCAGCTTGTCGCCCCGCGCCACGAACACGTCGGTGATCTCGCCGAAGCCGTTGTCGAAGTGTACGGCGACAGAGCCCTCGTAGAGGGCGGTGTGGAATTCCCGCGCCGACTGGAAACGCTCCCTCGGCCTGACGCTGAGCGCCTTCAGAAGCGCCGCCTCCTGGGAGGCGGAGAGGTCCGCGCCCAGCTTTCTGGGCGGGACGAGCTCATCCTGGAAGATCCGGTCCATGGACTGGGGCGGTCTCTTCCCGGTGACGCAGAAATAGATGGTGGCCGCCAGGGCGTACACGTCCGTCCAGGGGCCCTGGGCGCCGCTGGAGGTCTGGTACTGCTCCAGAGGGGCGTAGCCGTGGCGCAGCATGATGGTCATGGTGGCCGCTCCGTCCGCCGCCTCTCTGGCGCAGCCGAAGTCCAAAAGCTTGATGATGCCGTGCTCCAGCATCAGGTTGTCGGGGCTTATATCCCGGTGGATGAGGCCCAGCTCGTGCATGGCCGACAGGGAGTCAAAGAGCGGCTCGATGAGATGCAAAAGCTCCCAGGCCGGCATAACGCCGCCCCGCTGGCCAGTCAGCTCCGTGAGGGTGGTGCCGTCGATGAACTCCATGACGATATACGCCGTGGCGTTCTCCTCGAAGAAGTCGCGCACCCCCACGATATTGGGCAGGCGGTCCAGGCGGCCCATGGTCCGGGCCTCCTCCAGGAACCGCCGCTTCCCCTTCTCAAAGGCGTCGTTCTGACTGCCCAGGAAGCTCTCCACCGAGACGGAGACGGCGCAGTTGCGGGTGGCCTTGTCCGTGGGGAAATACTCCTTGATGGCCACCTTCATCCCCAGGACCAGGTCCCGGCCGATGTAGGTGATGCCGAAGCCTCCCTCCCCCAGGACCCGGCCCACGAGATACCGCTCCCGCAGGACCGTGCCCGCCGGCAAATGCTTCGGCTGGGGCTTGTAGCTCCCCGCGGTCAGTCCGCAGCTGGGGCACGGATTATCCGGCTCCACCCGCGCCATGCAGTAGGGGCAGTAGTCCGCACGCGGCTGTCCGCCTTTCTCGCTGTTTAACGGATCCATGGACCTCCTCCGTTCATTGTGATCGATTCCGATGGATCGCCGGACCGCAGCTCATCCGTCTCTTCCTGCTGCGCGACGGCGGCCGCCGCCGGGAGCTCCGGCGCCGTCACCCGCTCGCTGCGGGAGACAATGACCGCCAAAAGCAGTATGAAGACCAGCACCACCGCCATGCCGACGAGGACCGCGCCCACAAAATGCGTTTTCACAAACTCCGCGAAGGAGTTGGGGTCCGGATTGGGCTTGGGGCCCGGGTCCGGATCGGGCTTGGGGGGATCGGGCTTAGGTTTCTGCTTGAGCCACGGGGTGGCGGCGACCAGCGCGTCCTTGAACTCCTCCATGGTCTGGTATCTGTCCTTCGGGAGGATCGCCGCGGCCTTTCGCAGGACGGCCTTCTGCTCCGGGGTCAGGCAGTCAGGGACATACAGAGGGTCCGGCTGGCCGTTCCCGATGACACGGGAGACGCGCTCAGTGCTCTGTATGGGGTTGGCGCCCGTCAGGCAGTAGAGGACCGTCATCGCCAGGGTGTAGACGTCGGAATACCGCCCCGGCTCGCCGGCGGTGGTGGTCTCCTGCTCTACGGGGGCGTAGCGCGGCTTGAAAAGCTCGGTCATCTGCCCGCCAAGCTGGCGCGCGGACCCAAAATCGGTGAGCGTCAGCGTGCCGTCCGGCTTCCACATGATGTTGTCCGGGCAGATGTCCCGGTGGATGATGTTTTTGGCGTGGATCCAGCTGATCCCGTCCATCACGGGCAGGAGCTTGGGAAAGAGCTCCTGGGGTGTGAGCTTTCCGTCCGGACGGGAACGGACCTCCTTGAAGAGCGGCTTGCCCGGCAGAAATTCCAGGATGAGATAGGCCGTGCCGTTCGTCTCCAGGTAGTCGATGCCCTTGACGACGCTGGAGGGGCTGTCGTCCAGCTTTGAGACGACCTGCGCCTCCTTCAAAAAGCTCATGCGGCCCCGGGTGAACTCATCCATCCTGCCCTTGCACGGGACGACGCTCACGCCGTCCGGCGCGCGCTCGGCCCAGCGGGTCTCCCGCGCCGGGAAGAACTCCTTGACGGCTACGGCGCGGCCCGTCCGCTTATCCACGCCCCGGTAGGTGATCCCGAAGCCTCCCTGGCCCAGGACGGCGCTCACCTCATAGGCCGCTCCCTCCTTTTGGAGGATCGTCCCGCGGCGCAGGGCCGGGGGCAGGTTCTCCCCGCAGCGTGGGCAGATGACCGCCCCCAGGTCCACCGGCTGTTGGCAGCCCGGGCAGATTCTCTCGGATCCCGTCATGGCGTCACACGCCTCCTTTGCCGGCGATCACAAAGATCTGCTGGTCCGAGCCCAGCCACACCCGGTCGCCCAGATGGAGCGTCACGGAGGTGTTGGGCGCCAGTCTCTGTCCGTTGACCCAGGTCCCGTAGGTAGAACCCATGTCCTGGATCGTGAGCCTCCCGGCGCTCAGCATGACCGTGGCGTGGTTGTGGCTGACGCCCGGCGTGCGCTCCGGAAACGGGATCCCGATGCCGGGACCGATACCGATCCTCACGGGGCTCCCCTCCTCCACGGCGAAGCGCCGTCCGGCGTAGACGCCGGCGGTGAACTGGAGGCGCACCGGAACGGTGATGATCTCCGGGTCGGTGATCTGCGGGGGGACGCCGGGGCCCTCTTCCTCTTTCTTCTTCTTCAGGACCACGATCAGGATCGCCGCGCCCCCGCCCAGGACCACGAGCACGCCCATGGCGATGAGGAGGACGATGATCCAGGTGTTGGAGCTGTAGGGCTCGGCATCGATGTGCAGTTCGTCCAGGATGTCCCAGAGATAGCTGATCTCCACGGACGCGAAGGTGTTCTCGTCCCCGGTGGAGGTATCCTGGCCCTGGCCGTATGTATTGATCCCGACGACCTCCCCGTGTTTATCCAGGAGCGGCCCGCCGGAGTTGCCGTGGTTGATCTGGGCGTCGTGCTGGATGAGACGCGTGTTGCCGTATGTGGCGGAGGTGGTAAATCTTGACACGACCCCGGAGGTGATGGTCACGTCCTCGGGAAGCCCGAGGAGCTTACCGCCGTAAAGTCCCTCCTCAAAGGAATCGCTGGTCCCCGGATAGCCCAGGGCGTAGACGGTGTCGCCCTCCTTCAGGGTCTTGCCCTCGGGCAGGAGCGGCAGGGCCACCCGGCCCGTATTTTTCGTGCTGGCCTTGAGGACGGCGATATCGGGATATCCGGTATCGCTGCTGTAAATGACGTCGCAGGAGATCATCTCCGTGAAATTGAAGCCCGTCACGGGGTTATAGGCGTTGTTGTTTTTGAGAAGATAGACCTCCGCCACGGGAAGGGTCGCGATGCCCCCGTTATATTCGTAGTAGACATTCACGACGTGGAAGTTGGTGACGAAAATATCCGTCTCCTTCCCCGCCTTGCCTATGCCGAAGGCGGAGCCGTAGCGCACATTCCCGTTACCGTCCACGGCGAGCACCCTCACGACGCCGTCCCGGCTGTTTCTCGCGGCGTCCCCGCCGGAGACGCACCCTGTCAGGGACAGCGCGATGAGATAAACGGCTAAAAATAAAGCGACGATTTTCTTTTTCATACTTTTCCCCTCCCTTTATGGTTCTTCTATCCACACGGCGGCGGCGGTGTTGTTGTCGTTGTCCGCCGGCACGCGCTCCGCCAGGCGCTCTCTCATGAGCCGGATCCAATCCTCCGGGTCGGAGGCGGCCTTCAGGTCCCGCTCCATCTCCTCCTCCAGGACATACTCCCAGAACCCGTCGGAGCACAGCAGGAAGGCCGTCCGCCCCGGCCCGATGGGGCAGGAGCCGGTCTCCACCTGGAGCTCCTCGTCCTGTCCCAGCGCCCGGAGGACCCGGTTGCGGTCCGGGTGGTGCCGGATCTGGTCCGGGGTGATCTGCCCCAGCATGACGCCGATCTGGGCGGCGGAATGGTCCCTGGTCTGAAATTGGAGCTTCCCGTCCAGGAAGCGGTAGAGCCTGGAATCCCCGGCGTGGGCCCAGACGGCGCGGCTGGCCATCAGATTCAGCGCCACCACCGTGGTCTTCATGCTGCACTGGGGCGTCTGGATGGCGAGGACCGCCTCATTGGCGGCTTTCACCAGATTTCTCAGGACCTCCTCGTCCACCTGCCCGGACCAGCGGCCGCAGATGAGCTCCGAGGCCCTGGCCGAGGCCAGCTCCCCGCCCCCGTGACCGCCCAGGCCGTCGGCCACCACAACGCAGAGCCTCTTTTCCTCGTGCTTTTTCCACATCACGGTATCTTCGTTGCGGGGCCGTCCGCCGATATTCGTATAAGTGGCGATCTTGAACATCACTTTCTCCTTTTGGCCTTGGCATCGGCCTTCTGCTCCAACGTCCGGCCGATGGAGAGGACCACGGCCGTATAGTTATCCTGATTCGTATACCCCTTGGAGGAGATGATCGCGCGCAGCTCGTCGGCCGGGTTGGCCCCGGACAGCGCCGTCACCAGCTCCCGGTCGGACACCGCGTTGTAAACGCCGTCCGTCATCAGGACGAGCTTGTCTCCGTCCCGCACCGGCAGGGCCTTGGTGGGCATATCCACATACTTGATGTCTCCCATGCCCAGATAGCTTGTCAGGCCCCCCCTCTTGGGGTGCTCATAGACCTCCCGCAGCTCGATGGCGCCGCTGGCGGCTTTGGCCGCCAGCTCGGCCTTATAGGTGTGCTCCCGGTTGAGCTCGTAGAGCGCTCCGTCCCGCAGGAGGCAGATCCTGCTGTCCCCCACGCTGATGAAATCAAAGAGCCCGTCCCGCAGAAGGCCCATCACCATGGTCGAGCCGCCGCGCGTCAGTCCCTCCGGCCCCAGAAGCGCGTCCACATCGTTCACGGCGCGCCCCAGAAGGTCGAGAAGCACCTGCTCGTGGGAGCCGGAGGCGGTGAAGAAGCCGTTCAGCGCGGCGGAGACCGCCGCCTGGCTCACCCGCTCGCCGTGCTCCAGGCCCCCCATGCCGTCCGCGACAATGGCCAGGAGCCCCTGCCTGTCGGCAAACTCCGTGGGCGAGACGGCAAAGCAGTCCTGCTGGTTCCGGCGGGCGCCCTGCTCGTGGAGCTTGGCGACCTGCACCCGCAGCGCGCCCTTCTCCGTCTCGGGTCCGCTCTTTTTCCCGCGTCCGCGCCGGACGCCCTTGACGATGAGCGCCACGACCAGCGCCGCGAGCAGCGCCAGCGTCACCCCGGCCGCGGCGCAAATGCCGCCGAAGGCCAGGGGCTTCTCAGTGGCAAAGCTCCGGATCTGTTCCAGGACCGTGGAGGTCTTTGGCTCCTCAGGATCCTCGGGCTCCTCGTCTGTGCCCTCCTCCGGCTTGCTGTCCTCGGGCGTGTCGTTCCCGGTCTTGTCGTTCCCCGTATCGCCGGGCACGGTGGCGCCGCTTACGGGAGGCTCCAACGGGGCGGCGCTCACGGGAGGCTCCGTCGGGGGGATGCTTACGGGAGGCTCCGTCGGGGGGATGCTTACGGGAGGCTCCAACGGGGGAACGTTTGCGGGAGGCTCCGTGGGGGGAACGCTTGCGGGGGGCTCCAACGGAAGGCTGCCGGACGGGATGGTGGGGTCATTATGCCGAGCGAAGAACACGGGTCCTGCCAAGAGGTCAGCCATTCTTCTCTTCCCCCATCTCCCAGTTGAATCTCTCACCGCACAGCGGAATGAAGAGGAGCGTGGTGTTCGGCCCGATGGAGATGGTGTCGTAGGCGTGGATCTCCACGGCGTTGAGCACCGTCTTGTTGTTGACCTTCACCAGGTTGCGCCCGCCGGCGGGCCCGAAGTAATACGCCACCTCGCCGCTGTCGTAGGCGATCATGGCGTGGCCCTCCCGGGAGATCTTGTCGTCGCCGTGGATGCAGATGTCGCCGGTGGCGCGGCCTATGTAGTTGTATCCGGCGTGGATGCGGAAATCCTCGCCGTAGTTGGGGCCCTTGATGCAGACGAGCCAGCCCACCACGGGGTCGCGGTTGGTCCCGTTGCTGCCGGCGGTGACGGTCTCGATAAAGCTGTCGCTGTTGTTGGGCGTGACGCCGCCGGCCTGGCCGCCGCCCACCGACTCGGTGGCGCCGGGTATATTGCCGCCGACGGCCTGGCCGCCGACTACCGGCTCCGTCGCCGAAAAGCCGCTGTAAGCGGGGCGCGCGCCGCACTTGGGGCAGGTCGGGAATTTCGCGGTATCAAAGGGGTGTCCGTTCACGCAATAAGTCATAGTGGTATTGGCTTCCATTTTTTTGCCCTCCTGAAAAAAGTTTTTTTTGGCGGTTTTTGGCCATTTCCGCGTTCATTTTAGCACAATCGATTTTTTCTCGGTCCATATCGTTTCCAAGCCCCGGAAAACCAAAAAAGCCGGAAGGCTGTAGGCCTTCCGGCGGCATAGGCGGCATAGGGGATCAGCGGGAAAAGAGCTTCTCGATGACCTTCGCCATGCGCTCGCTCATGGGCTGGTCGTCGGAGGAGAGGGCGTAGAGCGTCAGCCAGTCGGTGGGGTCCCGCGGGTCGAGGGCGGGCATACCGCAGTCGTTGAGGATGGCGTTGAGCGTCCACCAGTGCTCCTCAAACCGCTCGGACGCCGAGATATACGGCTCGTCCAGCTCGCTGTACCCGGAGTCCACCACGTTCTCCGTCACCACGTACAGCAAAAGCAGGAGCTTACGCGGCACGTCCTCCTTCCGGGCGCAGATGTTTTTCAGGTAGGTGGGGTTGGGCCAATTGTGCTTGATGAGCTTTTGGGTGACGGTGAGCTCCCTCCGCGGGCGGGACCTGGGCATCCCCATTTTCAGATAGAGGTCCGTGACCTCCTCCACCGAATAGGGCGTCTCCCCGCTGCCCCCGGTGGCGGTGACGGGCTTTTGCAGGACCTTCATGTACTGGTCCAGGTACCTGTACGCCCTCATGTGGAGGCTCCCGAAGAGCTCCCGCTTGGCAAGGTAGAGCGTCCGAAGCTCCTCGGGAGACGCGGGGGCCAAAAAGAGCCTTTGCAGATCGTGGGTCACATCGGTCCCCGCCCCCGGCGGCAGCGGCGCGTCCGGCAGCGGTATGGGCGGCAGGGCGGCGAAGAAATCCCTCGCCTCCGGGTAGGGCCTCATGGCCCGGAGGAACCAGGCGTAGACCGCGTCCCGCCCGTCCCGGTAATGGATGCCGCAGCCGGTGCATTGGCCCAGCAGGCGGTTGACGCCGCTCTCGGGGAGCTTCAGGGCAAAGCCGATGCGGAAAAGCTCCTCCCGGTCGGTGGGAATATGCCGGTCCGTGAGCCAGTTGCGCACCTTCCTCAGCGTGGATTCGGGGCTGGGCGGGTCTTGATAGGCGGAAAGCTCCCGGATCAGCCTCTCCTGCAGGTCCGGCAGGGGGTAGAGGGTGCGGAGCGTCTCGGAAAAGGTCCGCAGGGAGATGCGCTCCTCGCGCAAAAACTCCGCCGCCTTCTCCGGCGCCCAGCCGCCCCATGCAACGCTGTCCGCGCCGGTAAGCGTTATCTCCATATTCTCACCTCGTTCGCCCCTTTACCGTCGAAAAGTCGGGTCTTCTATGCTGATTATACCGCAAACCGGCAAAATATCAAGCTTGTCTTTACATTTCCTTGCGTTTCCCCGCAAGGGCCGCCCCCGGCGTTTGACAAATCCCGTCAAAGGGTTTATACTGTCCCATGCCGCGGCTTGCGCGGCGGACAATTTCACGATTCGTTGGGGGCGGTCGTATGGATCTTGCGTTGGCTTTGGCGTTTCTCTTTTTTATCGGCTCGGTGGCCGGGTGGGTCGTGGAGCTTCTCTTCCGACGGTTCCTCTCCTCCGCCAATCCCGAGCGGAAATGGATCAATCCCGGCTTTTGCACCGGGCCCTATGTGCCGCTCTACGGCTTCGGGCTGTGTATCCTCTTCCTCGTGGCCCTGGCGGAGAACATCCCCTGGATCGCCGCGCTGCGCTATAAAAAGCTGGTCCTCTTTCTCGTCATGGCCGTGGCCATGACGGCCATCGAGTACATCGCCGGCCTTCTCATGCTGAAGGTCGCCCACGTGCGCCTGTGGGACTACAGCAACGTATGGGGGAACATCCAGGGCCTCATCTGCCCGAAATTCTCCCTCATCTGGGCTCTGGCCGGCGCGGGGTACTACTTCCTCATCCACCCCCGGATCCTCAAAACGCTGGCCTGGTTTTCCAACAACCTGGCCTTCTCCTTCTTCGTGGGGATGTTTTTCGGCGTGTTCCTCATTGACCTCGCCCACTCCCTCCACCTCACCGCCCGCCTTAAGAAGCTGGCCGAGGAGAACGACGTGGTCGTCCGCTTTGAGACCCTGAAGCTCCAGATCAAAAGCTCCCTGGAGGAGCGCAAGCTCAAATATAACTTCTTCGTCCCCTTCCGCACCGACGTGCCCCTTTCCCAGTACCTGAAGGAAAAGCGGGAGCTCCACGAAGGGAAAAAGTGAGCCTGAGCCGGGAAAGTTTTCTCTTGAACATTTTCGCCCGCCGCCTTGCAAAGCGGCGGGCTTTATGATACAATGAACGCATAGGCGGTGCGTTAGCGCCAGCTTTCCAAAAAGTTGAAGGGAGAAACATTATGAAAAAGAAACTGACAGCGGCCCTCCTGGCGCTGACCATGGTCCTGGCGCTGCTGCCCGCGGCGGCCGTGGCGGCGGAGCCCAAGACCCCAAAGGAATTGATCTCCTCGGTCAATTACTATTACCGCAGCCCGGATGTGTCCCCGGAGGGGAACAATTGGGAAAGCCGCAACACCCTGCGGAACGTCTTCT
The DNA here is from genome assembly GCA_947588605.1 of uncultured Oscillospiraceae bacterium. Lineage (GTDB taxonomy): Bacteria > Bacillota > Clostridia > Oscillospirales > Oscillospiraceae > RUG626. The sequence continues at coordinate 80,495 of CANPYK010000002.1, read as the reverse complement.
CCGTGAAGCTGTTGACAACCACGTCGAAAGAGACCATGGGTACATACAGCTTTGCCGTCAAGGCGGGGACCGCCGGCGATTCCGCTAATACCTATCACGATGTCGAAAAAGTCTTTATCAGCGAACCCATTCTGAACGACGGCAAGTATTCCGTGGCGTATTTTGAGGCGCCGAAAGATGTTATTTCCGCCGACCAAAAGACGTACACCATCCGCATCACCGATGGAGAGGGCAACTATGATGAGAAAACCATCACGCTCTATAAGGTGACCTTTAAGGCCAATGACGACACCAAGATTACCGGTTCTTGGATTGATGGTGATGAGGGCCGCCTCTTGACGGATACAGACGGCAACCCCTGCATCCTCGTCTCCCCCTCCGACAGCTACCCCGCCTTCCCCACGCTGAACGACAAAACGGACGGAAATAAAAAGGAGTTTATCGGCTGGGCAGAACAGAACGGCGAGACGACAAGCAAGCTGATCGCGAACATAAAACAAGACACCACCCTTTACGCCGTCTTCGGCGAGCGCGCCAGGCGCGTCCTCACGGTGCGGACTGAGGACAACGCTGAAACAGGCGTCGAGGTCTCGTACGGCAATCCCGTGACGCACAACACCGAGTATGGCACACAGACGACGCTGGACCTCTACATCCGCAACGAGGGCAACGTCAAATTTGAGAAGGTCTATACCTCCTCGACCAACCATATGGATCTGACATATGTTGCTGAGCAGCAAGATGGCGTAACAGAAGTATTAGACGCCGGCCGCAAATGCTATAACATTGAAGCCGGCAAGGCCCTGAAAGTCCAGTTCACCCCCAAGGAAAATCTGCCTCAGGGCACATACACCGACCGGGTGACCCTCCACAACGACACCGACCACATGATCCGCTATATCGAGATCACGCTCGAGGTGACGCCTATCAAGGTGGAGATCACCGCCGAAAATATCACCAAGACCTACGGCGAGACAAAGTCCTCGGCCGATGTGAAGTGGCAAGTTGTCGACCGCTCTGATGCCAAGACGATTCAGAAGGCCCTGCAAAACGGCATCTCCTTCACCAGCGACGGCTTTGAGGCAAAGGCCAACGCCAAAGAGAACGGCTACGACATCACCATCCAGAACGCCGTCACCGGCAACTACTCCGTGAGCTGGAAGGACAATGCCCCCAAGGTCATCGTCAGTAAGGCCAAGCCGAAACCGAGCACAAACGATCCGGAGGTGTCCCTTATGCAAGGGCACCCGCTTAAAGACGTGACGCCCGCTGTGGAGTTCACAGACCCCACCACCGGCGATCCGATCACCGGCACTATTAAATGGACGGATGACACTACTTCATGGGCGAATCCTGGGGAGAATTATACCGCCCAATTTACCTTCACCCCGGATAACGCAAACTACGAAACCTACACCGGTACCGCTAAGGTACATGTCTCCGAAAAACACACCGTCAACCTGGTCCCCAAAGAGGGCGAGGCGCACAGCGTCACCTACGACGGCCAGACCCATGAGCTGACGTTCCAGATCGTGCCGGACCACGATTACGACGATGCCGACATCTCCGAGATTCAGGGCATCACCGTCACCTATCAAAAGCAGGGCGAGGAGGGCGAACCCACCGAACAGCCTCCCACGGACGCCGGCGTCTACACCGTCACCGCCTCGACGAAGGACAGCCACAACTTCGCCGCCGATACCTCCACCGCCACGCTGACCATCCACCCCCAGGAGCTCACGGTCACCGCCACGGTCGAGGGCAAGACCTACGATGGCACCACCACCGTCGACGTTAGCAAAGTCACCGTCAACGTCACCGGTAAGGTTGGAACGGACGAGGTCAATGTTACGCCCGCCTCCGCCGCCTTTGACAACGCCAACGCCGGCACGGACAAGACCGTCACCGTCACCCTTGGCACGCTCACCGGCGCGAAGGCCGGCAACTACACGCTTCCCACCGGCGGCACCGTCACCGCCACGGCCTCCATCACCAAGAAGGCCGTCACCCTGAAGCTCAAGGATGGCACGACCCTCACTAAGACCTACGGCGAGCTCTTTGTCCTGAACCTCACGGAACAGTTTGAGGCCGACGGCCTGGTCGCCGGGGAACTGCTGGGCACCGCCGTCACCGGCACGCTTTCCTGCGAAGGTGTGGGAGAGACCGCCGTGGTCAAGGACGGCGGCTATGAGGTCACCTTCGCCGCCGACGAGGGCAACTATGAAGTCACCCTTGCCGAAACCAAGCTGACCGTCACCAAGGCCACGCCCAAGCTCCATGACGGCACCATCCAGACCTCCACCGGCTGGACAGGGGGAACTCTGGAAACGGTCACCCTCACCGGCGAGTTTGTCAACGCCAGCAACGAGAGCATGATCGTGAAAGGTAAGCTGGAATGGGCTGACCCGACAACGTCTCTCGTCAGTGCCGTGGACGGAACAATCGAGGCATCGTGGAAATTTAAGCCCGAGGACACCAATAACTACGATGGGACCGAACTGACCGGCAAAGTTAATGTCACCGTCAGCAAATCCAAGCCCATCACTCTCAACGGCGTGGTTCCCCAGACCGTGACCTACAACGGCACGCCTCAGCCTTACTCGGTTGAGATCACTACCACACCCGCCGATGCCGAGATCTCCCTGCGCTACCGTCTCCACATGGACACGGACGCCGATCACGAAAACACCGAGTCCTTCAACCTCGAGCCTCCCACGAACGCCGGGACCTATGACGTGCTGGTCCTGGCCAAGCCTACGGAGAACGAAAAAGGAGAATTTAAAGAAAACTCCGTCATCGTCCACCTGATCATCGAGCAAGCCGACTTGAAAACCGAAAACATTGGCCCCTTCTCCGGCCGCGAGGGCACGAAGCTTTCCGATCTCGAAAACCTTCCCACCGAGCTTCCCGGCATCAAAGAGGAGAAAGTCCCCGGCGCTTTTGCCTGGACATCGCCGGAGGCCACAATCACAGCGGTGACCGCCGAGTTCGGCTGGTCCTTCATCCCCGAGAACGCCAACTACAAGGCCGTGACCGGTCAGGCCACCGTCACCATGGCGGACGATGACCGCACCGTCACCGGCACGGTGTACAACCTCCCCGCCGGCTACGTGGATTACGTCACCGTCGACCTTTCCAAGCATGAGCTGCTCCCCGGCGAGACCGTGAACTTCTATTCCGACGCAGCCTGCAAGACGTCCCCCCTGGGCACCCTTGTCGTTCCCGCCGACGTTACGTCCGTGGAGGTCCACTTCGCCCAGGACGCCCTGGACTCCAAGGCGGGCACCATTTACGCCAAGATCGCCGGCCAGAAGACGACGGCCGCTCCCCTCTCCTATGTCGCCGCCGTGGGCCCGAACATCACCGACCAGACCGCCACCGTGGGCGGCACGGTGACGCTCACCGTTGAGGGCGCCGAGAGCGTCGCCTGGACCGTGTCGGCAAGCGAAGCCGTCACCGTCCCTGAGAATTTGAGCGGCGACACCCTCACCCTGACCGCCGCCGCCGTGGGCACGGCCACCGTCACCGTCACCGCCACCTACGCCCACCCCGACAAAACCAAGACCGCCGAGACCGTCACCGTCACCAAGACCGTCACCGTCACGGTGAACGCGAAGGCTCCGAGCAAGCCCTCCAATCCCACGCCCGTCGAGCCCGAGCCCGAACCCAGCCTGACGCCGGATACCCCCGTGGAGAACGGCGAGGCCACGGCGCAGATCGCCCCCGAGGCCGTCACCGACGGCATCGCCGACGCCCAGAAGGCCGGCGACGACACCGTCACCGTGGAGCCGAAGCTCTCCGACAAGGCCGACAAGGTCACCGTGGAGCTCCCCCAGGCCAGCGTGGACGCCCTGGCGGACGCCGAGCTTGGCCTTACGGTCAAGACCGAGGATACCAGCCTCACCCTCTCCCCCGACGCCCTGGCGGACCTGAACGCCGCCGGCGGCAGCACCGTCAGCGTCACCGTGGAGACGAAGGACAACGGCTCCACCGCCATTGACGTGGCCGTGGACGGCAAGAGCGTTACCGCCGTCAAGGGCGGCGTCAAGGCCCAGCTCCCCGCCGCCGGGGAGGGCCAGGTCCTGGTGGCCGTAGGCCCCGACGGGACCGAGACGGTCATTAAGAAATCCGTGGTGGAGGACGGGACCGTGGACGCCCTTCTGGAGGGCTCCTGCACCGTGAAGGTCGCCGACCGCGCCGTCGACTTTGAGGACGTGACGGCGGGCAGCTGGTACGCCGGCGCGGTGGACTTCGCCTCCGGCCACGAGCTCTTCAACGGCACTGCCCCCACCACCTTCGCTCCCCAGGAGCCCATGACCCGCGGCATGGTCGCCACCGTCCTCTGGCGTCTTGAGAACGAGCAGGACGTCACCGCCGCCGGCGTCTTCACCGACGTGAAGGACGGCAGCTGGTACGCCGACGGCATCCTCTGGGCCACCCATGAGGGCATCGTCACCGGCTACGGCAACGGCCTGTGCGGCCCCGAGGACAGCGTCACCCGGGAGCAGCTGGCTACCATGCTCCACCGCTACGCCAAGCTCATGGGCCTCGACCTGACCGTCACCGGCAAGCTTTCCGACTTTGCGGACGGCACGGACGTCTCCGACTACGCCGAGGACGCCATGGTCTGGGCCGTGGGCACGGGCCTCCTTCAGGGCGGCGACATCGGCGTCCTGGATCCCCACGGCGACGCCACCCGCGCCCAGGTCGCCACCGTCCTCCAGCGCCTCATCACCCTCATGGTGAAATAACCTACCTCCTATCCCTCTCGGGCGGGGCTCATGCCCCGCCCGATTTCTTGGAAAAATCCCGCAAAGGAGTGATTTCCATGGTTGAAAAATGGCCCGTCACGGTGCCCGAGCTGTCGGGCGACGCGCCCCGCGGGGCTTATGTCTATGTCCCCGACGAGGCCCGGCAGAACCCCTGGGCCCGGTATCCGGTGCTCTATATGTTCGACGGCCACAACGTCTTTTTCGACACGGACGCCACCTACGGCAAGAGCTGGGGCATGAAGGAGTATCTGGAGCGCACGGGGACGCCGCTTATCGTGGCCGCGGTGGAGTGTAACCACGGCGCCCACGGGGAGCGCCTTTCGGAGTACTCCCCCTTCGACTTCCGCGCCCCGGAGTTCGGGCCGCTTCCGGGCCGGGGGCAGGAGACGATGGACTGGTTCGTCCGCGCCTTCAAGCCAACGGTGGACGCCCGCTTCCCTACCCTCCCGGACCGGGAGCACACCTTCATCGCCGGCAGCTCCATGGGCGGCCTCATGGCCCTCTACGCCGTGACGGCCTATAACCGGGTCTTCTCCCGGGCCGCAGCCCTGTCCCCCTCGGTCATGGTGGCCCCGGACCGGATGAAGCGGCTTTTGGTCGAGGTCCCCTTGGAGCGGGACACGGTGGTCTACATGGACTACGGCTCGCAGGAGCTTGCGCGGCACCCCGCCGTGACGAAGCGCTTCGCCGCCGTCGCCGGCGCGCTCATGGAGCGGGGCGTCCACGTCACCGCCCGGATCGTCCCCGGCGGCGAGCACTGCGAGGCCAGCTGGGAAAAACAAATCCCCTTCTTTTTGGGCACACTACTCTATGAGAGGTGACAGAAAGTGAAAAACGTGATCTTTATCTCCCCCAACTTCCCCGCCAACTACTGGCTCTTTTGCCGGGAGCTCAAGGCCAACGGCATGAACGTCCTGGGCATCGGCGACGAGCCATACGACCGCCTGAGCGCCGGCCTCAAGGAGAACCTGACGGAGTATTACAAGGTGGACAGCCTGGAAAATTACGACTCCGTCTATCGCGCCGTGGCCTTCCTCATCTTCAAGCACGGCCCCATCGACTGGCTGGAGTCCAACAACGAGTATTGGCTGGAGCGGGACGCTAAGCTGCGCACGGCCTTCCACATCACCACCGGCTTTCAGGAGTCCGACATGCCCGCCATCAAGCTCAAGTCCCACATGAAGGCTTACTACGAAAAGGCCGGCATCCCCACCGCCCGGTACCACATCGTGGAGGGCGCTGACGACTGCCGGGACTTCATCGCCAAGGTCGGCTTCCCCGTGGTGGTGAAGCCCGACAACGGCGTGGGTGCCTCCGACACCCACGCGCTGATGTCCGAGGCGGACCTGGAGAAGTTTTTGGAAAAGCGCGATCCCAAGGTCAGCTACATCATGGAGGAATTCGTCCACGCGGAGGTCAACTCCTACGACGCCATTTACGATTCCAAAGGCGAGCCCATGTTCGAGGCCGGGAACGTCACCCCCGTCTCCATCATGGACATCGTCAACGACGCGGACAACTCTGTCTACTACATCCTCCGGGACCTGCCGGAGGACACCCGCGCCGCCGGTCGGGCCACGGCGAAAGCCTTCGGCGTCAAGAGCCGCTTCATCCACTTTGAGTTCTTCCGCCTCACCCAGGACCAGGAGGGCCTGGGCAAGAAGGGGGATCTCGTGGGCCTGGAGGTGAACATGCGCCCCAGCGGCGGCTACACCCCGGACATGATCGACTACGCCCACGGCACCAACGTCTACAAGGTCTGGGCGGACATGGTGGCCTTCGACAAGTCCGACATCCCGGAGAAGGACCGGTATTTCTGCGCCTACCTGGGCCGCCGGGACGGCAAAAAGTTCGCCATGACCCACGAGGACATCATGCGCAAATACGGCCCCCGCATGAAGCTCATGGGCCGCATCCCCCAGGTCCTCTCCGGCGCCATGGGCAACCAGATGTACATCGCCGTCTTCCCTACCCGTGAGGAGCTGGACCAGTTCTACAAGGACACCCTGGCGTGCGTGTGATCCCCTATATGCAAAAAATTCCTGCCCGCTAGACCGGGCAGGGATTTTCCAGGTTGTCAAAAAACTCAAATCGAGCATTTTTTCCGGCGGCATGTACGTCGGAAAAAATTCCTTTTGTTTTGCGGAGTGTGCGGCCCCATCGGGGCCGTGCGCGGAGCAAAACGGCAGAAACTCCCGTCCTGAATTCCGCAGAATTCAGGACGGGAGTTTCGCACGTTCCCCTTTGTCGGAAAAGGCCGCAGGCCTTTTTCGACAGGCTGAAAACCCCCTGCCCGTTGCCGGGCAGGGGGTTCATGTTCAGCCGTTTTCAGATCTTCGAATACCCGAACGTGTTCACCACCGCGTCGATGGGCTCGCCGTGCTTGCACATGGGGCACTCGGAGGGGGCGTAGGAGGCGTAGTCGGGGATGGTGTTGGTGTCGAAGAGGGACAGCACCGGCATCCCGTCAAGGTCGTGGGTGGCGGCGTAGACGGCGGCTGCGCCCACCACGCGCCCGCCGTAATACTCCACGCTCTCCCGCCCCAGGAGCGCCGTTTTGCCGGTGGTCAGGGAGCAGGCCAGGATCAGCACGTGCTTCCCCTCCAGCATGAACCGGGCGTTGTCCCGGAAGATGAGCTTGCCGGAGCTGTTGAGCTCGCCCTTGACCACGTAGATGTTGCTCCCCTCGCTCAGGGACCGCCCGCCGTGCTTGGCAAGCTCCCTGGCAAGGCAGGTGCCGATGACGCTGGTGCCGTCCATGCAGAGGATGGAGTCCACCATGAACCGGCCCTTGATCTTCTCCGCCAGCCTGTGCGCCACGGCGTCCGCGCCGTTGAGGCTGTACTTCTGGGCGGTCACGTCGATGAAGTAGTTGATGTGGCTGTTCGACGTGGCAAAATGCCCCTTCGCCGCTAAAAGCTGCGTCCCGCCGATCTGCACAAGAGGAAAAAATTTAGGTTCCATATCCAAAAAGCCTCCCGCTTAAAATGATTCCGTCAAATCCCGTGGCTCGTCCCGGAGGTCTCACTCCCCCGGGCCCGGGGCGATGACCTTACGCATGTTCCAGTTGTCCGCGGCCCGCTGGGCGGCGCCGTGCTTGTCCCCATCGTCCTCAAAGCCGATGGCGGAGGTGTGCGCGCCGCAGTCCAGGCACTGGACATACACGCACCAGCCCCCCTCCTCCTCGATGAGCCCCGCCCCGCCGCAGCAGGGGCAGTCCTCCAGAAAAATATCCTCAAACAGGTCCATTTGGCCGCCTCCCGGTTCCTTTTCCCTCTATTTTACACGTTTACTTCGAAAAAGTCGAGAGAGATTTGTGTGAATTTTCACCAAAACGCCAAAATTTTTCGAATTTTTTCTGTTCTTTTTGACAAATCCGCGAAAATGTGCTATTTTATTCCTAGTCATAATTAAAACTCATGGAGGTGTGACCATGATCAAGGAATACAAGCGCAAGGAAGACAAGCTGGACAAATCCGCCCGGAAGGCGGAGATCAAGCGGCTCCGGGACCTTCTGGTGAACGAGCCCCAGAAGATCCAGGCCGCCAAGCTCCCGGTGGTGGTGCTGGTGGAGGGCTGGGACTGCGCCGGGAAGGGCAACCTCATCCGCTCCCTCATCTGCGAGCTGGACCCCCGGTTTTACTCGGTGAAGAGCTTCGAGCGCACGCCGGAGAGCGCCGAGCGCTACCCCTTCCTCAAGAAATTCTTCGACGTCCTCCCGGAAAACGGCAAGTTCCTCTTTATGGACACCGGCTGGATGGAGGATGTGGTGGGCAAGCACCTGCGCCGGGAGATCACCGCCCAGGAGTATAAGCGCCGGGTGGAGTCCTGCAACACCTTCGAGCGCCAGCTGCGGGACAACGGCTACGTGGTGGTGAAGCTCTTCCTCCACATCTCCCGGGACGAGCAGCTCAAGCGCATCACCGCGCTCCACGAGGACCGGGACACCCAGTGGCGCGTCTCCGGCGACGACCTCTGGCAGCAGCAGGAGTACGACAAGTTCCTCTCCACCTACGACGACTTCATGGAGGCCACGGACGACGCCGCCCCCTGGTTCGTCTTAGACGGCGAGGGCCGCAGCCGCGCCCTCTACGACGCCCTGAAGGCCATCACGGACACGGTGGAGGCCGCCGTGGAGGCCGGCCGCTATGAGGGCCAGCCCACCGGCAAAAAGTTCCCGCTCCTGGGCGGCCCCTCCCAGAAGGACGCGGACCTCTCCGCCGCCATCAGCGAGGAGGACTACAAGGCGGAGCTCAAGCGCCTTCAGAAGAAGCTGGGCAAGCTCCACAACCAGATCTACCGCAAGCGCATCCCCGTGGTCATCTGCTACGAGGGCTGGGACGCCGCCGGCAAGGGAGGAAACATCCGCCGTCTCACCTACCCCCTGGACCCCCGCGGCTTTGACGTCATCCCCATCGCCAGCCCCACGCCGGGGGAGAAAAACCGCCACTTCCTCTGGCGCTTCTGGACGAAGCTCCCCCGCAGCGGCCACATTGCCATCTTCGACCGCACCTGGTACGGCCGCGTCATGGTGGAGCGCATCGAGGGCTTCTGCTCGGAGAACGACTGGAAGCGCGCCTACGGCGAGATCAACGAGTTCGAGCGTGAGCTCACCGACTGGGGCACCGTGGTCCTGAAATTCTGGATCCACATCGACCCGGACACCCAACTGGAGCGCTTCACCGCCCGCCAGAACACCCCGGAGAAGCAGTGGAAGATCACCGACGAGGACTGGCGCAACCGGGATAAGTGGCCCCAGTACGAAAAGGCGGTGGAGGATATGCTCCAGAAGACCAGCACCGAGTACGCCCCCTGGCACATCATCGAGTCCGTGGACAAGAAATACGCCCGCATCCGCACCCTTCAGATCACCACCGAGGCCCTGGAAAAGGCCGTGGAGGACAGCGTCGTCCGCGGCATGAAGGCCAAAAAGTCCGGGAAAAAGGACGAGGAGGACTGATCGTCCCCCCTATACATAAGCCCGGGAAAAGGCTGGTCCTTTTCCCGGGCTTTTTTGTTTCTTTGGAGATATTTTACCCTATAAGCTTTTCCACCAATCCCACGGCGCCGGAGCTGGTGGTGTTGTAGATGTTGAGGCAGAAGATCACGTCCCGGATGCCCTTCTCCGCCACGAAATCCGGGAGCTTTTGCTTGAAATACCGGAAGTCGATCCAGTACACATACTCGTAGTGGTCCACCATAAACGGCACGAAGGCGTTCCCGAAGGAGTCCTTGACGATGACGCAGGCGCTGCCGTCGGTGATGGCGGGGTTGTGGACCCAGGCCAGAGACTGGTCGGACCCGGAGAAGCAGTAGTACTTATTGCCGGTGGCGTACTTCTCCGCGTTCATGATGATGTTCCACTTGATCTCCTTGCCCTTGTTGTCCACATAGGTCATGCTGTTGGTGCCCATGGGGACGAAGGCCTCCACCGTGTCGGGGTTATTTTTCATGCCCTTGGACTGGGTATCCGCGTAGAATGACCCCAGGAATCCCGGGAACTCCCGCTTTTCAAAGTCCTCCAGGGCGTGGGGCTCCACGCCCATGGCCCCGCACAGCTCCACGTAGCCGTAGTACGCCCCGCGGGCCGTCCAGTGGTGGTCGGTGCGGAAGTAGATATACTCCGCATTGTGCTTTTTCAGGATGTCGTAGATGTTGACGGCGTAGACTCCGGGGTCTGTCTGGCTGTTGATATACTCGATGGCCGCCCGCTGGTCGCTGGCCCCCACGCCCTTGAGCAACGCCGGGTCCAGCATCACCCCGGAGCTTAACGGGATGGGCATGGAGAAGACCCGCACGTTGTCCCCCAGCAGCTCATGGGCGCGGCTCACCGCCTTGGCGTACCGCTCGGTGCCGCTCCTGTTGAAGTAGTAAAGGCTGTAGGCGCTGTCCCCGGTGGTGTAGATATCCCCATTCACCTCGCCCTGCTGATCCACGGTGCCGTCCGGCAGCGACTCCTCCGGTTCGGTGGCCGGCGTCGTAGCGGCCTCGGTCTCCGTCGTAGACGGCGTGGTCTCCGGCGGGGCCGTCTCCCCGCCCTGTGTCCCTTCCGGGTCGGTGGAGGGCGTCTCCACAGGCGTGGTGGTGGGCTTGGAGTCCCCGGGTCCCGTGATGTCCGGGATCTCGTCGGCCTTATTCCCGTCGCCCTTGATGATGATCTGCTCGCTCTGGCTGCCGTAGAGCGCCTGGAGCCGGTGGTTGGCGGCGATCAGGCTCTCCCGCAGGGGGTATGTGTCCGCGTACCACAGGTCGAGCCCGGTGCCGAAGCTCCCGTCCAGCACGCCCTTCGCCGTCAGCTTCGGAAAGGCCGTCAGCTCCCGCTTTTCGATCTCGGACACCTCCGGCCGCAGGAACCACAGCCCGCCGATGATCGCGAAAACGCCGAGGGCGGTAAAGAAGAGGCCGTTTTTCAGCCGGTATATGGTCCTGAGCTTTTCTTTCGCTTTCTCTTTATCCATAGTCTCTCTCATCAATTCTCCCCCGACCCTGTCAGAACATCCAATAGAGGAACGGATTGTAGCTGTTTCCCACCAGCGCCATGGCGGACACCACCAGCAGAAGCACCGGATGGACCGCCTCCACCACCGCGTAGGCGGTCATCGCCCCGCCGCTCCTGACGGAGCGCTTTTTGAGGAGCAGGCGCAGATTCGTGACCAGCGGCGTACACGCCACCGCCGACACCAGCAGCAGCGCCCAGTTGGACGTGAAGGTGATCCGCGCCGTCAAAGGCGCCGCGGCGTTGGCGTTGAGCCCGAAAAGCCCACGGAGCACCGCTCCCAGGGAGGCCATGTCCTCGAACCGGAAGAGTATCCACCCGAAGAAAACGATGACCAGCACCGCCGCGTGGCGCAGAAGGCCGGGGATCTTCTCCAGCCTCTTCCCCAGCGCGAACTTTTCAAACACCAGGAAAACGAAGTAGTAAAGCCCCCACAGCACATAGTTCCAGGACGCCCCGTGCCAAAGCCCCGTGAGGCTCCAGACGATAAGGAGGTTCAGCACCTGCCGCCCCCTGCCCCGCCGGTTGCCGCCCAGGGGGATGTACACGTAGTCCCGGAAGAAATTCCCCAGCGTCATGTGCCAGCTGCGCCAGAAGTCCGTAATGGACCCGGACAGGTACGGATAGTCGAAGTTCTCCGGGTAGTGGAACCCGCACATGAGCCCCATCCCCACCGCCATGTCGGAGTAGGCGGAGAAATCGAGGTAGATCTGCAACATCCACGCCGCCCCGGACAGCCACAGCCCCGCCGTGCTCTGCGCGGCCAGCGCGGCGGCGTCCCCGCTGAAAAAGATGTCGGCCACGGCGGCGCAGGCGTTGGCCAGCACGGCCTTCTTGGCAAGCCCCACGGTGAAGCGGCTGATGCCCCGGGACATCTGGGCGGTGGTGACGTGCCGCTCCTCGATGGCCTCGGCCACCTCGCCGTAGCGGACGATGGGCCCGGCCACGCACTGGTGGAAGAGGCTGGCGTACAAAAGGAGCTTCCAGAATTTTCTCTGTGCCTTCACGCGCCCCCGGTACACATCCGCCACGTAGGAGATGAGCTGGAAGGTGTAAAAGGATATCCCCAGCGGCAGAACGATCTCCGGCACCTTCTCCGGCACGCCAAAGAGGAGCCGCACGTTCTCCAAAAGGAACCCGGTATATTTGAAGGTCCCCAGCACCAGCAGCAGTATGGTGACACACAGCGCCAGCAGTCTCTTGCGCGCCTTCCCGGAGCTTACCTCGACGAAGAGCCCAAAAAACCAGCAGACCGCCGTATCAAAGAGTAAAATCGCCGTAAACGTCAGCGACGCCCAGCTGTAGAAGATGAGGGAGGAAACGAGAAGACAGATATTCTTCGCCCTCATGCTCCGGCACAGGCTGTGCGTCAGCAGATTCAGAACTAAAAACGCGAAAACGAAGATCATGCTGGAAAAAACCATGGGAGGTCACCTTTTCTCTCTGTCCGCCCGCCGCCGGACGTCTTCTACGCGCCGGAACGCTCTATCATAATAATGCCCACAAACGCCAAAAACTCACAAAAAAATAAGAAAAAAATTTCCCCGCCCCCATCGCGGAAAAATGGCCCGGACCAGCGATCCGGGCCATTTTGAACCGTTTTCCGGCGGGAAAAGCATACGCCTTACGCTTAGTCGTTGCCGGGCTGCTTGCCGATGTAGGCCAAAATGCCGCCGTCCACGTAGAGGATGTGGCCGTTGACGAAATCGGAGGCCGGGGAAGCCAGGAACACCGCGGGGCCGGCCAGGTCCTCCGCCTCACCCCAGCGCTCAGCGGGGGTCTTGGCGATGATGAACTGGTCGAAGGGGTGGCGGCTGCCGTCGGGCTGACGCTCCCTGAGCGGCGCGGTCTGGGGGGTGGCAATGTAGCCGGGCCCGATGCCGTTGCACTGGATGTTGTACTTGCCGTACTCGGAGGCGATGTTGCGGGTCAGCATCTTAAGGCCGCCCTTCGCCGCCGCGTAGGCGGAGACGGTCTCGCGGCCCAGCTCGCTCATCATGGAGCAGATGTTGATGATCTTGCCGCCGCCCTGCTCGATCATGTCGGGGATGACGGCCTTGGACATGATGAAGGGCCCGTTGAGGTCGATGTCGATGACCTTCCTGAACTGCGCGGCGGTCATGTCGCACATGGGGATGCGCATGATGATGCCGGCGTTGTTCACCAGGATGTTGATGTGGCCGACCTCCTCGGTGACCTTCTTCACAAGCTCCGCCACGGCGGCCTCGTCGGTGACGTCGCACACATACCCGTGGGCCTCGATGCCGGCCTCCTTGTAGGCGGCCAGCCCCTTGTCCACCAGCTCCTGCTTGATGTCGTTAAAGACGATGGTAGCGCCGGCGGACGCCATGCCCTTCGCAATGGCAAACCCGATGCCGTAGGAAGCGCCGGTGATCAGAGCGACCTTGCCCTTCAAGCTGAAATCAACCATAAGAAACCCTCCCTGTAAATTTTTTCGTTAGTTTGCGGAATCACCCGCCACTGTTATTTTCGATTATAGCATAATTGTACAAAAAGTCAAATAGAAGATACGTTTTTTTATCAGAACGATTCGGATAGACGAGCCCCGTTCCCGGTGGATACCGGGAACGGGGTGATGGGAGGTACTTTTAATGAAATCAGGAACGATACTCCTCCAGCATCAGATCGTAGAGCTCCAGGACCTCACCGATGGCCTTTTTGTCAGAGGCAGAGAGGGTGATGTCCTTATAATGGCTGTCACCCATAAAACGGATAATTGTCTCCTTGGAGTTGACGATGCTCCGCAGCATATCCAGCTGGGCATCGGTCGGACTGAAGTCTCCCACTTCGCATACGTCGCCGCTGACGACCTCCCTGTCTATGTCAAAATAGTCCATGGTGACAGTCGTATTTTTGCCGTCCACCGAGAAAATAATTGTCTTATAGAATATCCAGTCTGATCCATAATAATCCGTCTTGACCCTGAGCCAGACAAAACCGTAGGTCGTATCATATCCTATATAGGGAAAAACATAGCTGCGGGTATCGATGTACTTTGGCATAGAGGAATGCTCATACCATGTGATTCCCCTGACCTTATCGGTGGAGGCTCTCATTTTTCCTTTCAGCGCGCCGATTCTCTGCTCCTTGAGGCTCTGGAGCTTCTGCTCCGCCTCGGCAATCTTGCCGTAGTTCGTCACAAGGCTCTTGAGTTCATCGGGGAGGGCGTTGTAGGCGGTCTTGGCGTCGGCAATGGCGCTCGCGCCGTTTTCGGCAGTAATATTGTCCAGTGAGTCAATCGTATCCGCCACAGCCTGGGCAGTCAAGCGATTGAGAGTTTCCTGGGCCGCCGTCAGAACATCGTAATTTCCCACCGCAGCCTTAACCTCTTCGGAGGCGGCGGCATAGGCGTTGCGGGCTTCGTCGACCTTAGGCTTGCTCTCCAGCGTCACCTCTCCCAGAGCGTCGATCTTTGCCTCTATCTCCCGGGCCTTAGCCTCGACCTCAAGGCTGTGGTATTTTTCTCTCGCTGCGCCGATCGCGTCGTCGTTGGAGACCAGTTGCCGTACCTCTTCCGAGCTGTTGTTGTAAGCCTTTTCAGCCTTCTCGATGGCTGTCAGCGACTCATCTGTATACTGGACCTCACCGATAACGTTGATGGCCTCCTCGATTTTGCTTGCCTCGTCCTTGATCTCCAGCTGATGAAGCGCGGCTCTGGCCGCCTCGATCTTGCCGTAATTGGCGACCAGCTCCCGGACCTCGGAGTCGGCGTCGTCGTAAGCCTCCTGGGCGCTCTCTATCGCGGGGCCACTCTCCAGGGTCACCTCTCCGATGGCGTCGATGGCCTCCTCCACCTTTTTCGCCTTGTCCTCAAGGACAAGCTGCTCATAAGCCTCCCTGGCCTCGGTAAGCTTATCGACGTTCACGTCCTCTTTGTCCTCGGCGCTCAGCTCATCCACCGCCTCCTCCGCCGCAGTAATGGCCTCTTCACTCTCCAATGTCACCTCTCCAATGGCATCGATCATTGCATCGGCATTCTTCGCCTCCTCGCTCTTGCACCCGGCAAGGGAAACCGCCAATATCATCGATATGACGATCGCAACTGTTCTTTTCATACAAACCTCCGTTTATCTTTATTTAGAAAAAACCGTGTCGGGCTCAGTCCCCAAAAATGTAATCCAGATCCGATCTATAGTCTCTTGCGGTGCTTTTATAGTTCTCAACGGTGGTCTTCATCTGGTCAAACGAACCGGTGGGATTCTGGCAAAAGTCAAAAAAGGAAGACGACGTGGTGTAGTACCCTTTCAGCGCCGGATAGTGCTCGTAGTCAGAATATTTCTCGCTCATTTCCCGCATCTGCGTCTTCGCCTCGTCCAGCAGTCTCTGGACACGCTCCGTCTCTCCGTTTGCCTCATAAGCGCCGTTAACAACGGACACGCAGAAGGAAAAAAGGCTGTCCTCAAACACCTGGAAGATAATGTTTGAGTCCTGTATAAAATCATTTCGCTGACTGGCGGTAATATCGGACACGTCCGAATTGGTGGCACTGGCTATGGCGTATATGAGGCCCTCCTCCAGCTCTGATTTCGTCAGACTCAGCTCTCCCGCCAAGTAATCGATACCATCCTCCAGAATCTCGTCGTCGTCATAAATCCCCGCCAGCCATGCGTCGTAGATGTCGGAGGCGTATTCTTCTATCAACTCATAAGCAGAATTGATATTCTCATACACAGCGCCGGAGGCGTCAAATGCCTTTTTCACTTTCAGGTGCTGTGCGCAGTAGGGCTCCCCGTAGGTTTCGTCATCCACCGCCTTGTTTTTGCACCCCTCGACAGAACACATTGTCTTACCGCAGGCGCAGAGTGAAAAACATAATGCGACGGCTAAAAGGAATGCTGTGATCTTTTTCATATATGTCTCTCCTTCCTTTTTGGCGCTGATTTCCCGGCTGTTTTTGCATCTCGCCTCTTTTTTCAAGCTAGCGCCCCGGCAGCCGGACAACCGCGCCTTTTCCTGTCTTCTACAGCTTTCACCCTGATTATAGTAAATTTATTTACTAAAGTCAATAGCAAAGATGTTTACTTTGTTACTCTGTATCCATACTTTCTTATGGAGGGGATGGGTATGGAGAAATATATGGAGGTGCTACGGGCGTTGCGGGAGGACCGGGATCTGACGCAGCAACAGATAGCGGAGGTGCTGGGGACCTCCCAGACCATGTATGCCCGGTATGAGCGCAGGGCAAACGAGCTGCCCATCCGGCACCTCATCACGCTGTGTCGATTTTACGGCGTCTCTGCGGACGACGTACTCGGCCTGCGCCGGAAAAGGCGCTGACGGGCGGTGCCCGGTCCCCCGGATCGTCCAAACTTTTCTGTAGGGACGGACCTATGTGTCCGCCCGTGCCACGTGATGTGACGGGAACGGTTCCGATAAAACGGAAAAGCGGCCTGGATCTTTGGATCCGGACCGCTTTTCCGTATTGCCCCAATGTTATTTGATGACCATTTCCGTCTCGCCGTCGAAGAGGTAGACGCTCTCCATGGGGATGGAGAATTCGATGGTGGTGTCGATCTTGGGTGTGTCGTGGGGGTCGACCTTCAAAATGGCCTTGTCCTCACCGGCGGTGATGTAGACGTTGGTGTTGTCGCCCAGCATCTCGGTGAGCTCCACGTCGGCCTTGACCACGTAGGCGCCCGGCTTAGAGCCCAGCTCGATGGCCTCGGGGCGGAAGCCGAAGACGATCTCCTTGCCCTCGTACTTCTTGGCCTTGTCGCCCAGCTTCTTGGTCACGTCCAGCTGATTGGCGCCGAAGGTGAGCTTGCCGTCCTTGAGGACGCCGCGGACGAAGTTCATGGGCGGCTCGCCGATGAACCCGGCCACGAAGACGTTGACAGGCTCGTAGTAGAGGTCATAGGGGGTGCCGACCTGCTGGATGTAGCCGTCCTTCATGACGACGATGCGGTCGGCCAGGGTCATGGCCTCGGTCTGGTCATGGGTGACGTAAATGGTGGTGGCGCCGGTGTTGCGGTGGATCTGGGCGATCTCGGAGCGCATGGTCACGCGCTGCTTGGCGTCCAGGTTGGAAAGCGGCTCGTCCATGAGGAACACGCCCACCTTGCGGATGATGGCGCGGCCGATGGCCACTCGCTGTCTCTGGCCGCCGGAAAGCGCTCTGGGATAGCGGTCCAGATAATCGGTGAGGCCCAGGATGCGGGCGGTGTTCTTGACCTTCTCCTCGATGACATCCTCGTCCACGCCCTGGAGGGTGAGGCCGAAGGCGATGTTGTCAAAGACAGTCATCTGGGGATAGAGGGCGTAGCTCTGGAAGACCATGGCGATCTCACGCTCACGGGGGCCCATCTCGTTGGCGCGCTTGCCGTTGATGAGGAACTCGCCGTTGGAGATGTCCTCAAGGCCGGCCACCATGCGAAGCGTGGTGGACTTGCCGCAGCCGGAGGGGCCGACGAAGACGATGAACTCGCCCTTTTCGATCTCCAGGTTGAAGTCGTGGACGGCGTGGAAGCCGTTGGGGTAGATCTTGTTGATGTTCTTAAGGGTCAAGTATGACATAGATTTGTCTCCTTACACATGTTTTTCGCTGTGGGGTCAGGAAACAACGGTTTATACTCGTTCCGCGTCAAACCCGGAGGTCTCGATCTCCTCGCAGTGGGGCGCGATGAGCTTCTCCCCCTCCACGCCCGTGAGCGTCACGTTTTTGACGGTGATCCTGCGGACGTTGTCGAGGTAGAGGCCGGTCCTGCAGCGCTCCGGCGCGAACTCCTGCATGGCGGGCCTGTCGGGCTTGGCGTTTTCAGCGAAGGAGACGCTGATGTTCTCCAGCGTCACGCTCTCGATGGGCTTCTCGGTAAGGCCGTCTATGTAGCAGGCGGCGACCTCGGCGCCGGTGCACTCCATATTGCGGAAGGTGAAGGAGCCCATCACCGGCGTCCTGTCGTCCACCGGCAGCTTCTCGCGGCTCCAGACGTATTCGTCGTGGGCGTCCGGGTCACAGCAGTTGTACCAGAGGTTGATGACGATGGGCGTCAGGACCTTATCCATGCGGATGTTGTCGAAGAGGACGTTGTTGATGACGCTGTCCTTTCCCCGGCCGCGGCGGGACTTGATGCGCAGGCCCCGGTCCGTGGCCTCGAACCAGCATTGGGTGACGGAGAGATTGGTAACGCCGCCGGAGGCTTCGCTGCCCAAAGTCACCGCGCCGTGTCCGAACTGCATGAGGCAGTTGCGGATGGTGTAGCGGTCGGCGGGGGCCTTGTACTTCACGGCCATCTCCAGCTTGCCGGATTTGATGGCGATGCAGTCGTCGCCCACAGAAAACTTACAGCCGATGATGTTCACGGTGTCGCAGCTCTCGGGGTTGCAGCCGTCCGTGTTGGGGCTGACCTTAGGGGCGGTGATGAAGCAGTCCAGCACCGAGACGTTCTTGCAGAAGAACGGGTGCAGGTGCCAGGTGGGACCGTTTTTCACGGTGACGCCGTGGAGGACCACGTCCTCGCACCGATTGGTAAAGAGGATACGCGGCCGGGCGGCGGGGAAGCTGTCAAAATCCTGCCACCAGTCGCCGTTCTGCCCGTTGCCGTCCACGGTCCCGGGGCCCACGATGGCGATGTCCCGGCAGTGGGAGGCGTAGAGGAGTGACTGGTAACAGGGCCTCTCCAGGCCCTCAAAGGCCGCCAGGGGGATCTCCTTGCCCGTCACGGCGTCATGGGCGACGCCGGTGATGATGGGGTAGCGCTCCCGGTCCGTGGAGCCCAAAAGCGTGGCCCCCTCGGAAAACTCCAGGGTCACGTGGCTCTTCAGGGAGATGGGCAGGGTGAGATACGTCCCCGCGGGGAAGATCACCCGCCCGCCCTCCGGAAGGGCGTTTATGGCCGCCTGGATGGAGCCGGTGTCCTCATGGACGCCGTCGCCCACCGCGCCGAAATCCCGCACGCTGAAGGCGCAGGGCTCAGCCTTGGTGTGGAGCGTCACGCAGTCCCTCTCCCCTCCCTCATGGACCGCCTCCACGCGGTAGTCGGTGTCAGGCGTCAGGGCGAACAGGGAGAAGACGTTGGTGTCCCCGCGAAAGCGGGGCTCGCCGTTCACGAAGATCTCATAGGGCTCGGGGGCGTAGTGAGGGGTCGTGCCTGAAAACTCAAAACAGGCGGAGGAGCTGCCGCGGTACAAAATGTCGATCATTCCAAATACCTCATCTGCCGGGTTTTCTGGCGTCGGCCAGGATATTCCTGAACGTATTGCGCATCACGAGCACGAGCATGTCAAAGCCCATGTAGAGAAGCCCGAAGACAATGGGTTCCACGCCCAGGAACGCGGCCGCGTCGGCGGAGGAGCTTGCCTTCAGAAGCAGCACATTGATAGCGTTGTAGGATGTGAATACAAGGAAAAGCAGGCCGAACGAATAGAGGATATTCAGCGGGAAGGTGGCGTAGCGCTTCTTATAGAAGAGGAGCCACCTCGACCACGCGCCGGCGCTGGGCTCCAGGAACCGCAGGACGTTGTTGGTGAGGAGATCAGTGATCACTCCCAACGCGATCCCCGTGATGAAGAGCATATCCAGCATATCCTGCACGTACGTGCCCAGACCCCAGAAGAAGAAGTAGCAGACGGACGCCGGGAACCACCATTTGATGAACATGATCTTCACAAGGTCCGGGATACGGAACTTAAAGCCGGACCTGTATTTTCTGAGCTCCTTTTCCGGGACGGGGGGCGAGTTCTCCTCGTTGGCCTCCGCCAGGTCCTTGACGGCCTTGGTATGGAGCTTGTAGTAATCCGTCGTCTTCTCTACGTCTTTTCCGGATCGGGCACGATCGTTCTTTTTGCTCATTGATGCTCCTCTTTGCTGATTGGGAGGCCGTTTTCGAGCCTCCCGATCCACATTGGCGTAAGCTTATTCGCCGGAGATGTCGATGGCCTTCATGTCGCCGTTGCCCTCCACCTCAACGGAGGTCTTGACCTTCCTCAAAAGCTTGGAGTAAACAGGCAACAACACCGTGAGCACCACGCTCACCACCAGAAGTACGACGTGGACCTGGAGCATATTGTACGCCAAGGCGATGGACGGCGTGTCATTCAGCATTTTCGCGGCGTCTGGGCTGTTGTTGAGGGCGGTGACCACAAGGTTGGAGTAGTATACGTCGGCGAAAATCACGATGCCCGCCATGACGAACAGGAGCACCACCATGGGGATGTTGGGCTTTTTCCGGTACGGGAAGGCGTTGAGACAGCACACAAGGCTCAGGATGGACAGGAGCATGGTGGCAAAGCCCGCCAGCCCCATCCCGGTGGCCTGGATCTTGGCGGTGGTGTTGGAAATGTCGGTCAGGTTCAGGGAGTAATAGATGAATGTCACCGCGAAGGCGCACAGCGGGATAAGCTGGGGCCTGCGTTTGATGGTGACCATGAACTTGCGGAACACCTCTTTAAGGTCCATCTTGCACAGCAGTAGGCACACAAACGCCGCCAGCGTGCCGGCAAAAATGACCCAGAAGCCCGCCAGGACGTCGCCGTAGCTGCCCTTGCAGACGAGCATAACGACCGCCACCGCCAGGGCGCAGACGCCGCTGATGTTCTGAAGCAGGACCTTGCCGGTGACGATCCCCAGGACCGCCAGCACCAGCGCCGCTATGAGCACCAGCACCGCTATGGTGATATACACGATGGGCAAGGAGAAGAGCCCGCCGATGCTGTACTCCTGGACCGCCCACTGCAGGAACTGCGCCGCGGTGAGGTCGATGCCGAGAAGTCCGGAGAAGGGCAGGAAAAGTCCCACGACACTGACGACCAGCAATACGGCCATGACGATACTGCCGATCTGAACTTTTTTGTTGGTCATGTTCACTTACCTCCCCTTATCGCGTTGGTGGTCTCCTTGTCGAAGAAGTGCTTTTTGACGATGGAGAAGGACGCGGTGTCCCCCATCTTGTAATTCTGCCACCCCTTCAGCTTGGCGGTGACCTTGACGCCGGTGTTGCCTACGGAGCCGTAGACCAAAGTGTTCATGCCAAGGTTCTCGTTGTTGGTGACGGTGACCTTGATGTCATTGCCTTCGGCGAAGTTCTCCGGGCGGACGCCCAGGGTAATCTCCTTGCCCTCGTATCCGGCAAGCACCGCCTTCTCCTCGGCTGTGAGCGACACCTTGAAGCCGTTGCCCTGGAGCGCGTCTCCCGCGACCTTCACGTCGTAGAAGTTCATGGGCGGCAGGCCGATGAAGCTGGCCACGAACACGTTGTCGGGGGAATCGTAGAGCTCGAGGGGCGTGCCCACCTGCTGGACATGGCCCATGGACATGCACACGATCCGGTCGGCAAGCGTCAACGCCTCGGTCTGGTCGTGGGTGACGTAGAGCATGGTGGCCTGGAGCCTCTTATGGAGGAGCAGGATCTCACGCCGGGTGGCGCCGCGCAGCTTCGCGTCCAGGTTGGAGAGCGGCTCGTCGAACAGGAACACTTTGGGGTTCCGGACGATGGACCGGCCCATGGCCACGCGCTGGCGCTGGCCGCCGGACAGCTGCGCCGGCTTTTTGTTGAGCTGGCTGGTGAGGCCGAGGATCTCGGCGGCCGCCAGCACCTTCTTGTGGATGACGTTGGGGTTCTCCTTGCGCAAGGTCAGGGAGAACGCCATGTTTTCGTAGATGGTCATGTGCCCGTAGAGCGCGTAGCTCTGGAACACCATGGCCATGTCGCGGTCCTTGGCCGGGGTCTGGGTGATATCCTTCCCGTCCAGCAGGAGCTTGCCGTTGGAGATATCCTCCAGGCCCGCCACCATGCGCAGGGTGGTGGACTTCCCACAGCCGGAGGGCCCGACCAGTACGATGAGCTCGCCGTCCTTTACATCCAGATTGAAGTCAAAGACGGCTTGGACGTTGTTGTCATATATCTTATCGATATGCTGTAAACTCAGCGTAGCCATGTCTTCATCTCCTTATGCGTTCTGGTTTTCAAGGCTCTTCAAATGAGCGGCAAGCTCGTTGCACTTGATGTAGTTGATGATCCCGGAGGCTATAAGGCTCACACCCGAGGCTATGAGGCACACGACGCACAGCGTGAACTGTCCCCCGTGCATGACCTGGATGGTCACATCCCCCACGGTGATCGAGGCATTGTGGGCAGGGACGGGAAGAATGAAGATCCTGACGAACTGGATGACGCCCAGAGCCAGCTCGATGTAGGTGTAGTTCTTCTGGTAATTCTTCACGCCCTCGGAACTCAAAAACGCCGCCAGCATGAAGATCAGGTTGTAAACGATGGAAACGCCGATGATCCACCTGTAGTACCAGGTCTCCACGTCGGACTGGTAGATGCTGACGAAGTAGATGACGTCTAAAAGTATGGCAAGGTAGGCCAGATTGGCTGAGGGTTTATTTTTGATATACCTCATCCTGTCTCTTTTGATGAGACGGTCCTCGTTGGACATGCTCATACCTTGGCCCCCTTTCCGGCAAGGAGCGCCTTCTCCTCGCTCATGAGCTTCAGCTTCCACACCATGTTGCCAATGAGGGCGACGATCACAAGCACCAGCAGCCCGAACACCAGATAATGGATGTCAAAGGGAAAGGTGGACTCGGTGTACAGCGTGCCCCACATGTCCGCGAACTCCTTCAGCCCCTTAAAATCCACGGTGGTGAGGAACTGGGTCCTGAACGCCTGGATCTGGATGTGGCTGTATACCGTCAGGGCGAGCCCGAAGACGGAGTAGAGCCCTATGGCGATGTAGTTGCTGATATAGTAGCGCCTGCGGGTGCTGGTATTGGTCACAAAGAGAAGCGCGCCCAGAACGATCAACACAATGCTCGCGATGAGCAGATTGTGGTTGAAGCTCTGCATATCCATGTAAATGGCAGCGCCCGCCACCTTCTCGCTCGCGGCGTACTTGTTGCCTGTACCTTCCTCGCTCTTGATGTTCACCGCCTGGTATAAGCTGTCATAGATGTTTGTCATGATCCCCAGCGCGTAGACAAACACCAGCGCGCTGATAATGATAGCCGCCAGACAGATCAGTTTCTGGATCTTTAAATGCGTTTTGTACATGACGACCTCCTCTCAGGGATGCCGCCGCCCCGGGAGCCGAAGCTCCCGGGCATGCGCGGCGCATCCGTTTTGACTTCCCCAAAGCTTTCGCCGGGGGTCGTCTTAAAAATTTCGCGTGGGGTCAATCGGGGTCGGTTCACTTAAAGGGTCTCGTAATACTCCAGGGCCCTCTCCCAGCCGGTCTGCTGGATGGCGAGCCACTGCTTGCCGCTCCAGGAATTCAGAACGGTATCGACGGATTTCTCGGCGCTGGTGCGGGCGGAGTCGGTGTAGCCGGAAACGATCTGCTGGATGAGGATGTTTTCTCCGCCCTTCTCCTGGCTGAAGTTGTCGTTGAGCTCGGTGTAGCTCTTGGCGAGGGAGTTCTCCTGCTCGGTCAGCGGCAGCTGGGTGGGAACGTTGGTGTACCAGCGGTTATCCGTAATGGCGTTCTCGGGGTGCTTGATGGTGCCGAGGGCAATGGCCCTGGAGATATAGCCGGCGCCCTCCTTGCCCACCTCATGCGTGCACTGATACTCAAAGGACTGGCTCTTGAGGAAGCTCAGGGTGGAGCCGATGTACTTACGGGCGTAGTCGGTGTAGTTGCCGTTGGTGAACTCCCACAGGTCCTCATAGGAGGCGTCGGAGATGACGGGCCACTGCTCGCCGTTGAAGTCGAACATCTCATAGTGGTTCTCGTCGGTCATCTTCACGAAGGCGTCGGGGCCGTAGGAGAGCAGGATCTGGCCGTCCTTGGTGTAGGCGTAGTCGATGAGGGCGAGGGCGGCGTTGAGCTTATCCTGGTCGCCGTTGATACCATCAACGGAGATGCCCCAGCCGTCGGTCTTGACGGAGCGCCAGGACTCGGTGAACCGCATGAGCTTCTCGCCGGTGCCGTCATCCCAACGGGCCACGGGGACCATGACCGCCATGTACTTCTCGCCCTCCTGAAGAACGGTCTTGTTGTAAATGGTCTGGGTCTGGTTGTAGTCATAGTGCATGAAAGCGGAGTCCTTCTCAAGCAGCTCTTTGGCCTGAGGATCGGCCTTGTTCACGAAGTCCTCGGCGACGAGCCCCTCCTTGACAAGGGTGTTCATCCTCTCCATCGCCTCATAGGTATCGGCCTCAAGGCGGGCGTCGTGCATGGCGCCGTCGCTGCCCACATAGAGGTAATCCTTGCGGGACTCAAGTCCGCGGACGCCCAGAAGGGTGCCGGCAAAGCGGAACATATCGATGCGGCGGTTGTTGTTGCTGTTCTCACGGCACATGATGCCGCCGACCGTGTCGGTGCCGTTGAGGGTCTGGGCGTTGGCGACCACGCAGCGCAGGAGGGCGACGAGCTCGTCGGCGTCCCAGGCGGCGTTCTGGCCGCAGAACAGGTTGGAACGGGTGGTGCCGTAATATCCGGCGTACGCGGTATCGATGTAGTCACGGAGCATGTTGACGGCGTCAACACCGCTCATGGGGCCGGCGGCGTTCATCTTCTCGATGATGTTGCCGGCGGCGTCGTAGTCCTTGGTCACCTGCTCAACGCCGGTGCCGTCAGGCTTCACAACGTCGATTTCGTACTTGCCGGAGGTGGGCATGTAGGGGGTCCAGGCGGGAGTGGCGGTGGTGCCGGAGGCACTGGCGGTGAACTTGCCCTCGCCGTCAAGAAGCTTCACGACCCAGTCCACGCGCATAAGGGGCATACGCTCGATGTCGCTGACACCGTCGAAGTAGGGGCTGACGTAGATGGCGCCGGTGTCGGTGTCGCTGACGATGGCCATGCGGACGATGGGGTTGGCCTCAAGATACGCCTTGAAGTTGGGCATCTTGTCCAGATACTCGGCGATGTTCACGAGCTTGCCCGCGACGCCGTTCTCAGAGAGCTGCGTGACGGTACCGGAGACCATGTCCACCTTGCCAAGCTCATTCACCCAGTTTTTGAACTCATCGGAAGCTTTTCCGCCGGAGTACATGGAGCCGTCGAACTTGATGTGGAGGCGGTTCTGCATCTCCGCCCAGGTGGGCTTCAGGTCGCCGGTGTGATAGGTCACGCCGTCAGCCAGGGTGATGCCGTCTCCGGCGATATCGGCGTCGAAGAGAAGACCGGTCTGCTTGCTGTTGTAGCCGACAGCCATGCGAAGCTCGGTGCCCTCCGCGTAGGGAAGGTTAGGGTTTGTATAGACGTGGTTGATGGCGGTGGGGTCCTCCTCCTCGCCGCCGCTGGGAGTGGTGGTCGGATTGTCGCCGCCCGGGGTGGTGGTCGGGGTGCTGCTCGGGTTGCTTTCGCTATTGTTGGGGACCTCGATCTTGTTGCAGGACGCGGCTGCCGCGGCCACAAGCACAAAAGCGAGGAGCACAGCGATCATGGCTCTGAACTTTTTCATAAGAATCCTCCTAAAATTTATATTCCTCCGGCATCCGCCGGGTGGATCACAAAGGGTCAAACAGCTTCCGTGGTCGGTTTACACGCGACCGGCTTACGCAGCCGGCCTCTGCTCTCGACCGACCGCCACGCCAGAAATCACTCCTTGACGCCGCCGACGTTCACGCCCTTGGCGAAGTATTTCTGGATGAAGGGATAGATGATAAGGATGGGAACTATGGAGCACACCACCAGGGCGTAGATGACAGAGTCCGAGGCGTAGGGCTCGTTCCAGGACGTGAGGAACTCGGACTCCGTGTACTGCTCCAGCGTCTGGCGGATAAACACCTGAAGGGGCTGCTCGTACTGGTTTCTGATCATCTGGCGTGCCCAGAAGTAGCCGTTCCAGCGGGAGATGGCGAAGAAGAGCGCCACCGTCGCGATGGTGGATTTGCTCATGGGCAGGTAGACGTTGGTCAGGACCTGCATCTCCGTGGCGCCGTCCACGATGGCCGCCTCCTCGATCTCGGAGGGGACGCCCTCGAAGGCGTTCCGGAGGAGGATGATGTTCATGGCCGCCATGCCCATGGCGATGACCACCAGCCATTTGTCGTCCGTGATGCCCACGGTGTTGAAGACCGTTCTCGTGGCTATGTAGTTCAGATACTGGGGCACGACGCCGGCGGAGAACCACATGGTGAACACCAGGAAGAAGTTGAAGACCTTCCGGAACAGGAGCCTCTTCTTGGAAAGGGCGTAAGCGCCCAAAATCGCGGTGAACATGGCCCAGATGGTACCGTACAAGGTGATGAACAGCGTGTTGGAGTAGGAGTTCCAGAACATGTTGTTGTGGAACATCTGGGAGAACGCCTGGAACTGTATCCCCTTCGGGAACAGGATGATCTCGCTGTACTCCACCGAGTGGCGGTCGGAAATGGCCGACGAGATGGCGAAGACGAAGGGATAAAGGCACGCCAACGCGAACGCGGTCAGCAGGGTGTAGCTTATGATTTTGAAGATCAGCTCCGTGATTTCAAGCTTTCTTTTCATGGCACCCTCCTATTAATACAGCGACGTGTTGGACGCCTTGCGGGCTATGGTGTTCGCCCCGATGACCAGCAGCATCCCGACGACGTTGTTCATCATCTCGGCCGCCGAGGCTATGCCTTGCGTCGTCTGCGAGCCCATCATGCCAAGTCGGTAGGATAGTGTGGAGACCACGTCGGCGGTGACATAGGTGTCGGTGTTGTAAAGGAGCAATACCTTCTCATAGCCGACATTCAGCAGGGAGCCGATACGGGTGATGAGCATGATGACCACGGTGGACAGGATACTGGGAATGACCACGTACCGCATCTGGGCCCACTTGTTGGCGCCGTCGATCTGCGCGGCCTCATAGCTGGTGGGAGAGATGGCGATGATCGCCGCGAAGAACACGATGCTGTCATAGCCCGCGCCCTCCCAGATGCCGCTGATCTGGTAAATTGAACGGAAGAAGGATGGGTTGTTGAGAAGTCCGGCGGTTCCTGTCTTCTCTGAGATGAGCTTCAGGCCCACAAGCGCGCGGCTGATAATGCCCATGCCGGAGATGGAGGACCCCTGCTTCACAAGCATGGTCACCAGAGAGGTCATGATAACAGTGGACATGAACTTGGGAAGGTAGGTGAGGACCTGATAGACGCTCCGGGCCGCGTTGGACTTGATCTCATTGAAGAAGAGGGCCAGGATAATAGGCATCGGGAAACCGAAGCACAGACCGTAGAAGCTGAGGATAAAGGTGTTCCTCATGGCCCTCCAGAAGTTCGTCGAGAGCTGGGTCCCGCCCACCAGCAGCTGCTTGAAGTATGAAAATCCTGAGAAGAGCTGCTTTGACACCGGCAGGACGCCATCGTAGACCTTGAAGCAGCTAAGGAGCTCGTACATCGGGAAGTACCGCCAGAACAGGAAGACCAGGAGCATCGGGACCAGCATCAGGTAGAGGCGCCAGTCTTTCACGATCGTTCGGACCACGTGGAGCCAGTAGTGCTTTTCCACGTCGTCCCGGACGGCTTGTTCCGGATTTTCTCTGTATACGCCAGCTTCCTGGTCATAATCGAGGAAATCCGCTGCCCTAACTTTCATTTTTAACCTCCTTTTTTTCCTTCTCCGCGTTAAGACGAAGAAGGTAATGTTTTTGATCCTCGTAGACGCCATCCAGCCTTCTGACGATCCACGCGATCACCAGGGTAAAAACGTATGACAGACTGTCCTCCAGAAAATAGTCGGCCACACCCGCCGCCGGCGTCCCCAGTAAAAGCGCCGTCAACGCCCTACCGCCGTGCATCAGGAGCTGAACGAGCAGCGGGAACGCCAAGGACAGGAGCTTGGACGTCCGCACCTTCTCCTTCCCCACCCGGAAGAGCAGGATCAGGGACAGGAGGGAGAAGAGATTCCCGACGCAGAATATGATATACTCGTCCCCGGAGCCTCCGAGGACCAGGCAGTAGACGAAACCGGCAAGGACCGCGTGGATGCCGCCCCACGCGCCCCAGCGCATGTAGACGATGGCGGTCATGATCGCCGCCAGGGAGACATAGTAGAGCTGGTCGGAGAACCAGGTCGAGGCGGCCTTGAGGATGAGGTACTCAAAGACGCAGGTCAGTACCGCGAAGATGGCAAGATCGATAAGCTTGTACTGTCCGAAGGTCCTCTGTCGCTCCATTTTTCCTCCAAAAAGTGCCTGTACGCACTTAAAAGAACCCAGAATCGCCGTTTTTTGGCTGATTTCGGGCTGTGAAAATCGGTATATATCTTGCCGAGTCCGTCATTTTTGTGCAAAATGCTCACAAGTGGAACTCTAATTTGTCTATTATTATACATGCTGGCGGTTTTTATGTATATGGACAAAACACGCCAATTTATATACAAAACAGATTTTTTGTCCGTTTTCTCTGTCTCCTGTCCCCTATTATAGTATATAATATACCAAAAAATCAAGGGGGGATCGACGTGATTTTCGTGCAACAAGGCCAGAACGCGGCCCAAATTCTGGCTTCCGCCCCGTCGGGAGAGCACATTTTCCTGCCGGAGGGGACCTTTCGGGCCAAGTGCGTCATCCGCGCGCCAAACATCACCGTCGAGGGCGCCGGGGCGGACAGGACGGTCCTCGTCTGGGACGACTACGCCAAAAAGGTGGACGGGCAGGGCCTGGAGTATGTGACCTTCCGGACCCCCACCCTGGCGGTGTGCGCCGACAACGTGACCCTGCGGGGCCTTGCCGTGGTCAACGACGCCCTCGCCCCGGAGACGAAGGGCCAGGAGGTGGCCCTGACGGTGTACGGCGACAACTTCCTCATGGAGAACTGCCGCCTCACCTCCACCCAGGACACCCTCTTCCTCGGTCCCCTGCCCGACGACCTCATCGACCGCTACGAGGGCTTCCTCCCCGAGGAGCTGCGGCTGCGCAAGCCCTGCCGCCAGACCTTCCGGGACTGCCTCATCGAGGGGACGGTGGACTTCATCTTCGGCTGCGGCGAGGCGGTGTTCGAAGACTGCGAGCTCCGCTCCCTTCACGACGCCCGGGGCCGGGGCTACGCCGCCGCGCCCTCCCACGAGACAAGGCAAAAGCGGGGGTTCCTCTTTCAAAACTGCCGCTTCACGAAAGGCCCCGGCGTGGCGGACGGGAGCGTGTACCTGGCCCGTCCCTGGCGGGATCATGGGATGTGCGTCTTTGAAAACTGTACCTATGAGGCCCACATCGACCCCCTGGGCTTCGACCACTGGGAGGGCACCCGCCGGGAGGAGACATGCCGCTTCTACGAGCGCCCGCCGGTACCCGGCCGCGTCCCCTGGGTCCAAAAAGACCCTCTTGAACCGGACCCGGGATCTGTGATAAAATAGGGAAAACAAAAAATTTACATAGGAGGCTCACCGATATGCGAGGACTGGAATCCAACAAGACAAAGATCCGCCACAAGATTTTTACGGAGATCGCCCGCGTCGCCTACGAGGGCGGGGACATCTCCAGGGAGATCGTGCGCCTTCCCTACAAGATCATCCCCGGCGAGGTGGCCACCTACCGGGACAGCATCTTCTTAGAGCGGGCCATCGTGGGCGAGAGGCTCAGGCTGGCCATGGGCCTTCCCATCCGCAACGTGGCCGAGCAGGTGGAGCTCAACGACGGCGTCAGCGACAGCGTCATCGCCGAGAAATACTACACCCCTCCACTGGTGAACGTCATCAAATTCGCCTGCAACAAGTGCCCGGAGAAGGCGGTCATCGTCACCAACGCCTGCCAGGGGTGCTTTGAGCATCCGTGCCTGGAGGTCTGCCCCCGGAAGGCCATCTCCATGGCGGACGGCAAAAGCGTCATCGACGAGCACCTGTGCGTCAAGTGCGGCCGGTGCGCCGACGCCTGCTCCTATCACGCCATCATCAAGCAGGAGCGCCCCTGCGCCGCCGCCTGCGGCATGGGCGCCATCCGCACCGACTCCTACGGCCGGGCGGAGATCGATCAGTCCAAGTGCGTCTCCTGCGGCCAGTGCCTGGTGAGCTGTCCCTTCGCCGCCATCGCCGACAAGGGCCAGATCTACCAGACCGTCATGGCCATCAAGTCCGAGACGCCCGTCTACGCCGCTATTGCCCCGGCCTTCTGCGGACAGTTCGGCACGCACCTTACATACGACAAGATCCGCCCCGCCTTCAAGGCCCTGGGCTTTGAGGACGTGGTGGAGGTCTCCATCGGCGCGGACATCTGCACCCTCCAGGAGGCCCAGGACTTCCTCCGGGAGGTCCCGGAGGAGCGGCCCTTCATGGCCACCTCCTGCTGTCCCGCGTGGACCATGATGGCCAAGAAGCTCTTCCCTACCATCGCGGACAACATCTCCATGGCCCTGACGCCCATGGTGCTCACGGGCCGGATGATCAAGAAGGACCACCCGGGATGCAAGGTCTGCTTCATCGGCCCCTGCGCGGCCAAGAAGCTGGAGGCCAGCCGGAAGGAGATACGCTCCGACGTGGACTTCGTCCTCACCTTCGAGGAGGTGCTGGGTATGTTCGACGCCAAGGAGATCGACCCGGCGGAGCTGGCCGGCGACGTCCTGGACGAGGCCACCGCCGACGGCAAGGGCTTCGCCGTGGCCGGCGGCGTGGCGCAGGCGGTGGTCAACGCCGCCAAACAGCTGGCCCCGGACCGGGAGATCAAGGTCGCCAACGCCAACGGCCTTCAGGAGTGCAAAAAGATGCTGACTTTAGCCAAGGCCGGGAAGTATAACGGCTACCTCCTGGAGGGCATGGGCTGTCCCGGCGGCTGTGTGGCCGGCGCCGGCACCATCGCCAATGTGGCCTACTCCACCGGCGAGGTGAAAAAGGCCATGGCGAACACGGAAAAGAAGTGCATCCTGGAGAGCGAGTATCTCCACTACCTGCCCCTCATCGAAGAGCGGTCATAAAGGGCGGCGGGACACGAAAGAGACAGGAGGCGAGGGCAGTTGGGCGAGCATGACGGGCACCGGGAGCGGTTGAGGACGCGGTTCCTCGCCTCCGGCGGGGAGGGCGTGACGGACGCGGAGCTTTTGGAGCTGGCGCTTTTCGTCTCCATCCCCCGGCGGGACGTGCGCCCGCTGGCGGAAAGCCTTTTGCGGCGCTTCGGCAGTCTCACGGCCATCTTTGACGCCTCCGCCGCCGAGCTGTGCGAGATCGCCGGCGTGGGCGAGCACTCGGCGCTGCTCCTGGGGATCCTGGGCTGCTGTCGGGACATGGCCAGAAGCCGGGGCCTTGCGGGCACGCGCCTCACGGGCCGCGGCATCCGGGACCTGCTCCTGGCCAATCTGCGCGGGGCGGAGCGGGACAAGTACCTGGCGGTCTACCTGGGGCAGGACGGCACCGTGGCGGCCCTGCGCTCCTCCTCCGTCCCGGAAAGGCCCGACAGCGCCGGGCTGGCGGCGGTCATCGCCAACCAGGCGCGGCTCATCGGCTCCTCCGCCCTCTATTTAGGGCGGGGCCTCGGCGGCCCCGGCGGCGTCCCCGATATGGACCTGTCCCTGGCCATCGGCCTTAAGCGGGAGCTGGAGCGGGCGGGCATCGTTCTCCGGGACTATATCGTGGTCACCCCCACGGATTACCTGCCCACCGTCAGCCGCCTCTCCCCTAACGGCCCGTCCTTCCGCTTGCCCGACGGGCGAGGGCCGAAGCCGTGAGCGGCATCGCGGCCCGACGCGCCGCTCTCAAGGAACGCTTCCTCCGCGCGCCCCACGCGGAGCTTCCCCCGCGGGAGCTTCTGGAGCTCCTGCTCAGCTACGTGGAGCCGGAGGACCGCCTGACTCCCGCCGCCAGGGGCCTGCTCACCTACTTTGACTCTCTCTCCGGCGTCCTCAACGCCGGTCCCGAGGAGCTTCTGGGACTGGAGGGTCTGGACAAAAGCGCCGCCGCCCTGACGGCGCTGGCCGGCTGTCTCGTGCGCCGGTCGCTGAGCGAGAAGGCCGCCCTGCCGGTCATTTCCGGCCCCGCCCGGGCGGGGGACTATCTGGTGCCCCGGCTGCTCGGCCTGGAGCGGGAGATGATGTACGCGCTTTGCCTGGACGAGGACCTGCGCCTTCTCTCCTGCCGCGCCATCTGCGAGGGCGATGTCTCCCGGCTGAAGGTGGACACCTACGCCCTGCTCATCGAGGCCCAGGAGCGGGACGCCGCGGCCCTCATCATCGCCCACAACCACCCCAACGGCGTGGCCCTCCCCTCCCGGGAGGACAGGCTCACCACCGACAGCCTCTCCCGGTTCCTGGCCGGCTACGGCGTCACGCTCCTGGACCACCTGGTGGTGGCCGGCTTCGACTTCGTCTCCATGGCCAGCGAGCACCCCCTCGCCCCTCCCGCCAGTCCCCTCCTGGCCCGGTACAAGACCGACCCAAATGTGGTAAATTTCAGGCAGCCGAAATACTGAGCCGGCGAAAGCGGGCGGGCCCATGTGCCCGCCCGTGTTGTTGTTTCGGATTGCTCCAATTCCCGCTGTAGGGGCGGGTTCCAAACCCGCCCGTCCCCCTTGCCAAAAAACCGCCTCCCGGCATCAGAACCGGGAAGCGGTTTTTGCGTTCTCTATTTCTTTTTCCCCGGCACGGTGGAGAGGAAGTCCATGTCCAGGTGGCGGTCCGGGGGGAGCTTGCCTGCCGTGACGCGGTCGAACTCGGTGATGAGCTTCACGGCCAGGGGAACGGCCAGCTTGTAAAGCTCCGATAGCCGCTGGCTGCTCTCGCGGCACAGGGGGCTGGGCTCCAGGCTCATAACAAGGCCCGAGAGCTCCTTATAGTGCCCCGTGGCCCGGAAGGCCGCTAAAAGCGCCCGGCGCTTGAGCATGTCCGGCGCTAAAAGCAGCCGCAGGCAGCGCTTCATGGACCGCAGGGACTTCATCACGTCCTTCGCCTCCACGCCGGTGAAGAAGGCCGCCGCCACGGCGGCGTTCCGGCGGCTGGGGACCAGATGGGCGGCGGTATCGTACCGCAGGGGATCGAAGCCGTCCGAGACGGTGAGGAACCGGTCGAACTCCATCTCGATCTCGTTGTGGCTGACGCCCCGGTCCTTGGCGAACCGGTTCACGTACCCGTGGCACATGCAGTCCAGGGCGAAGTGGCACATATACCCCCACACGTAGACCCGGTAAAGAGGCTCGGGATGGGCGCGCAGGACCTTGGCAGCGTGGGCGAACACGTCCCGGCCGCTGATGTGGTGGGTGCCGTGGCCGATCCTGGTGACGGCGCTGGGCGTCAGCGGGCTGTGGTAGAAAAGGATGTCCGGCCCGTGCAGGCCGATGTCATAAAGCTCCCGAAACGCCAGGATCTCCTCCCGCGTCTGCCGCGGAAGCTCCCGGAGCACCTCGTCCGCAAACCGTTTGTGCGCGTACGCGCAAGGCATACTCCCACCTCCTTCCACCCTAAAGCTTACATGCTTTTCCCGTGAAATGCAAGGGGTTCACAAAATTTTTACGAAGGGCAGGAACGGGGAACGGGCGGGTTTAGAACCCGCCCCTACCAAAAAAGGTTGCGCCGCTTTGCGGCGCAATTTTTTAAACGCGGCGCAAAGCGCCGCATCCTTATTCCCCTTGACCCCTTTTTCGGAAAAAGGGCGCCGCCGCAGCGGCGGGGTATTCGAGCTTGTTGAGCGTAACTGACACTTCCGATGAACGGATTGCAGCACCACCCCGGCGCTTCGCGCCACCCCGACCTTGGTGGGGCCGGCGTCCTCCCTTTAGCCCCTCCTACGGTGGGGACAGCCGCGAAGCGGCAGGGGTGGTTCGTGTCGGTTCAAATTTCCTCTTGACAAAACGCGCAGCCCATGGTATCATAAGTAAGAAAAGTAATACTTTTTATACTTCTTGCACGAGGTGATCCGTATGAAACGAAAAAAAGACGCGCCCACACCGTTTATGGGGACGGTGAGGCTGGGGCCGAAGGGGCAGATCGTGGTGCCCAAGGAGGTGCGGGAGATGTTCGGGCTGGAGCCCGGGGACACGCTGGTCCTGCTGGCCCACCCCAGGCGGGGCATCGCCCTGGAGCGGCCGTCGGTGCTGACGAAGCTGGCGGACGCCGTCTTTGACGGGCGGGCGTCGGAGGTCCTGCCGGCGGAGGACCCGGAAAACGCGGAGGTCTTCGCCGGGGAGGTGCGGAAAACGCTTTCCGGGGAGGAGCCGTGAACGCCATCGAGACGCGGGCGCTCACCAAGCGCTACAAGAACGTGACGGCGGTGGACGCGCTGGACCTGACGGTGCGGGAGGGGTGCTTTTTCGCCCTTCTGGGCGTCAACGGGGCCGGGAAAACCACCACCGTCCGGATGCTCACGGGCCTCACCGCCCCCAGCGGCGGGGACGCGCTGATCCTCGGCCGCAGTGTGGTACACGACGCCCTGGCCGCCAAGGCCCTCACCGCCGTCTCGCCCCAGGAGACCGCCGTGGCGGCGCGCCTGACGGTGCGGGAGAATCTGGAGCTCATGTGCGGGCTCTACGGCCTGCCCGACAGGCGCCGACGCACGGAGGAGCTCATGGCGGAGCTATCCCTGACGGACCGGGCGGGACAGAGGGCCTCCACCCTCTCCGGCGGGTGGCAGAGGCGGCTGTCCATCGCCATGGCGCTGATCACCGAGCCCCGCGTGCTCTTCCTGGACGAGCCCACCCTGGGGCTGGACGTGCTGGCGCGGCGGGAGCTCTGGCGCGTCATCGAGGGCCTGCGGGGCCAGGTGACGCTGGTGCTCACCACCCACTATCTGGAGGAGGCCCGGGCCCTGGCCGACGAGATCGGCATCATGGCCGGCGGAAAATTGGCGGCGCGGGGCACGGCGGATGAATTATGTAAACTTGCGGGCGTCACGGCCTTTGAGGACGCCTTTGTGAAGCTGGCGGGAGGTGACGAGCCATGAAATGTCTTGCCTTTGCCGGGAGAAACGGCAAGGAGATCGCGCGGGACAAGCTGACGCTCTTTTTCGGCGTCCTCTTTCCCCTTTTGATCCTGGCGCTCATGTCCCTCATCGGTCAGAGCGTCCCGGCGGACATCTTCCCCATCGGCTCCCTGGCCCCGGGGATCGCCGTCTTCGGCCTCAGCTTTCTCAGCCTCTTTGCCGGGATGCTGGCGGCCCGGGACAGGTCCGGGGCGTTCATGACGCGGCTTCTGGCCTCGCCCATGCGGCCGGCGGACTTCATCGGGGGGTATCTCCTGCCGCTTTTGCCCGTGGGGCTGGCGCAAAGTCTGGCGTGCCTTATGTTCGCCGCGTTCTTCGGGCTGAAGCCGGGCCCGGGCACCCTTTTGGCGGCGGCGGTCCTCCTGCCCATGGGCCTCTTTTATGATGCCCTGGGGCTGCTGCTGGGAAGCCTCCTCACGGAAAAGCAGATCGGCGGCGTGTGCGGGGCGCTGGTCACCAACGTCTCCGCCTGGCTCTCCGGCGTCTGGTTCGACCCGGCGCTGGTCGGCGGCGTTTTCGAAAAGGTCGTCAAAGTCTTCCCCTTCCTCCACGCCGCCCAGGCCGCCCGCGCGGCGCTGGCCCTAGATTATGCAAACCTGCTCCCCCACCTCTGGCCTGTCCTCCTCTGGTCCGCCGCCATGACCCTGGCGGCGGTGGGCATGGCGGGGTATCGGCTTTCCCACAACTGATGCTCTCATTCAAACAACGCGGGCGGGTTTAAAAAATGGACCCCCGGTGTGGATCCCATGGGATCCGCGCCGGGGGTTCGTTGTTTCCTTATTTATTCTCTACGACCCAGCGGTAGAGGAAGGTGACCATCTCGCCGCGCTTGACGGACTCCTCGGGCAGGAAGACGCCGTTGGCGCCGGTGGTGATGGGGGTCTTCTGGTTGACGGCCCAGGTGATGGGGGCGGCGTAATATTCGCCCACGGGGACATCGGGGAAGGTATTCGTGACGGTGACGGCGGGCTTCTTGGCGGCGCGGTAGAGGAAGGTCATGGCGTCGCCGCGCTCCACGGTGGTATCAGGCCCGAAGGTGGTGGGGTTGATGCCGTTGGTGATCTTTTCCTCATAGGCCCAGCAGACGGCCTTGAAATAAGGGGCCGAGGGGTCCACGTCGGTAAACGGGACGGAAGTGGCCGTCGGCTCGGGGGACCCCATGGCCTTCCAGATCATGTCCACCACCTCCCACCGGGGGCAGGGATCGGTGGTCCCGAAGACGGAAGCGCTCTTGGCGTCGGCAAATTTGTTGTCCACAGCCCAGTTGACGGGGGCTTTGTTCCAATCCACAAGGTCAGTGAAGCCGGCGGGGGTGGTGGTGGAAGGGCCGGAGGAGTTGTAGTGGACGGTGGTGATATTGGGGTCAAACCAGGTATCACTCGATACTTCACCTCCGAATACAGTTGGACCGTCGAGAGAGTCCCACTGAGCTTTAGACCCTCCAAAATAGATATCAGTCAGGTTGGGACAATCAGAAAACACATAATTTTGGATGCTCTTGACGCTGCTGGGGATGGTGATGCCGGTAAGGCTTGTGCATCCCTGGAACGCAAAGCTTTGAATAGTCGTGACGCTGCTGGGAATAGTGACGCTGGTAAGGCCCGTGCATCCCGAAAACGCGCCTTCTCCAATTTCTTTAACGCTGCTGGGGATGGTCACGCTGGTAAGGCTGGTGCAGTCTGCGAACGCGGCGACATTGATATAGGAGAGCTTGTTGGAGAGGGTCACGCTGACCAGGCTGCCGCATTTCTCGAACGCAAAGGTTCCAAGGTAGGTAACGCTGTTTGGGATGGTAATGCTGGTCAGGCCGTTGCACTCAGCGAACGCGTATTCTCCAATTTTGTTGACGCTGTTGGGGATGGTGACGTTGGTCAGGAAATCGCACCCGGCAAACGCATAACTTCCAATAGTGGTAACGCCATTGGGGATGGCGGCTGAGGTGACGGTCCCCCAGTCGGCGCCGTCGACGGTCTTGGTTTCCTCGTCGATGTAAATGTTGCCGCCCTCTACCGGGTAGGGGGTATCATCCGGGTAGTAACTGGATGCGGCCAGGGCCATGGGAGCGAGGGAGAAAAGCAGGGTGAGAGCTAAAAGGGCTGCGAGAAGCTTTTTCATAGGGGTCCTCCTTGTAAAAAAATTCTGTTTTCCCCTCGGGCGCGGCCGGGGAGGCGGACGCCTCCCCGGTGTGGCCCTCGGGGATAACAAAAATCGCGCGTGGCGGGCAAGGAAGGACCCGACACACGCGCGAATAAGCCACACAAACCCGATTGTACTTGCAAAAAAGACAAAAGCAAGGTACAATAGGGGCGGTGCAGATAATTCTGTTGTGTGGGTGGTTCGAGCACCCGCGCAGGGCTGGGGAAGCTGCAACTTCCCCGGCCTGCCGCTTATTTTGTTATCCGTCTCTATTCTACAGCAGGAGTTTGGAAATGGCAAGTATTTTTTTGCGGGATTTTGGAGGGCACCGTCATCCCAGGCTCGTTTCCCCCCTGAACGCCCCGCGAGGAGGGGGCAAAAAAGGTTGCGGCTTCGCCGCGGTTTAGAATTGCCCGCGCGGCGGGGACGGGGGCTCGAATCCCCCCTGCCCCCTTTGCCCCAAAGGGGGTAAAAAAGGTTTTGCGCCGCTTTGCGGCGCAATTTTTAAAATGCGGCGCGAAGCGCCGCAACCTCATTCCCCCGACCCCTTTTTCGGAAAAAGGGGTGGCCCCGCAGGGCCGGGGTATTCGAGCCTGTTGCCCGTCGCTGGGGCTTCCGGGAAGCGCATTTCGGAACCACCCCGGCGCTTCGCGCCACCCCGACCTAGAAGGGGCTGGACTACCTGTGCGTTCCCTTTTGCCCCTCCCGCGGAGGGGACAGCCGCAAAGCGGCAGGGGTGGTTCCGCAGCCGGGGTCATTTCATCAGGATCCGCACCGCGCCCGGTACAACGCGGATATCGGCGGCGCCATCCCAGTCGGCGCGTTCGCCGTCCAGGGTCCAGGGCTCGCGGTCGGGGGAGGTGATGCGAAGGGACGGGGCGGAGAGGAAGGTCATGCCCTCGGCCTCCAGGGTGGCGGTGCGCAGGGCCTTCACGTAGCCGTGCAACTGCAGGGGCGTCTTCTCCTTCTCTACCAGCAAAAGCTCAAAAAGCCCGTCGGAGAGGCTGACCTGGTTTTCGCTGAGGGACACCACGCCCCCCAGCTTCCGGGAGTTGGACACCACGCACGCCAGGTACTCCCCCTCGAAGACCCGCTCCCCCACCTCGACCCGCAGGGGGATGGGGTGGACGGTGGGGACCTCCCGGATGCCCTCCAGGACGTAGGCCAGGAAGCCCAGGGTGTTTTTCATGTTCTGGGGCGTCTCGTAGCAGGTGCGGGAGAAGATGCCCAGAAGCCCCACGTCCAGGAAGGCGCGGCCGTTGAAAAGCCCCACGTCCACCGGGGTGGGCGTGCCCTCCAGCAGATTGTCCAGGGCCCCGTCGATGGTGTCCGGAATGCCCAGGGAGCCGGCGAAGTCGTTGGTGGAGCCCAGGGGGATGTAGCCGATGGGGATGTCCAGGCCCGCCTCCACAAGGCCGCTGATGACCTCGTTGAGGGTGCCGTCCCCGCCGGTGCAGGCGAGAAGGTCGTACCCCTCCGCCCCGGCGGCGAGCTCGGTGGCGTGGCCGCGATGGGCCGTCAGGGCCACGGTGGGGAGGTATCCCGCGTCGTTGAGCCTGTCCACGATGTGGAAGAGCTCCGTCTGTATCTTCTGCTTGCCGGACTTGGGATTGGCGATCAGCAGTACCTTTTTCATGTCAAAATGTCCTCCATGCCTGTTTTATAGGGCCTCATGCCCATCCTTTCATAAAACGCCCTGGCCCCGGGGTTGCACTCCCAGACGTTCAGCGTCAGGTCATGGCACCCGATTTGGCGCGCGTATGCTCGGACGTACTCATAAATGGCCCGTCCGATGCCCCGCCCGCGGGCGTGGTCGAAGACGCAGATGTCGTCCACGTAGAGGGTGCGGATGGGGGTCATCACGTTGTCCCCGGCGTGGTCCTCCAGAAGGCAGAAGGCGTAGCCCAGGACCCCGTCCTCAGCACTATCGTAGACGAAGATGGGGCGGCGGTCGTCCGGCAGCATGTCCAGAAGCTGGCCGTCATCGTATTTCCGGCCGCCGTTTTTGAATAGGTCGGGCCGGCCCAGGTGGTGGACCATCTCCACCTGCTCCAGAAGGGCCCCGAGGGCAGGAAGGTCCCGCGCCTCGGCCCTGCGGATGGTCGCGTTTTGTTCCGTCAAAAAACCGTTCTCCTCTCTCATTTGACCACCACGTTCTCCTCCCCTAGAAGCTCCCGGAGCTCCTGCACCAGCGCCGGGTGGATGACGCAGGGCGCGCCCTGGCGCGCCTTGGTGTCCTCGAAGTAGAGGATGAGCTGCTGGTCGCCGGGGAACATGGTGAGGACGAGCTTGATGCGCTGATAAGCGGCGCTGTCCTTACTCTTGAGCTTTGCGTAGAGCTTGGTGGCCTCGGTTTTCGGCCGTTCCGGCCCCCGGCGGTTGTCGGCGAGGGGGCGCAGGAAATTGATCACCGCCTGGGGAGCCTTTTCGTCCCGGACAGACAGCCGTCCGGCGACGCTCACCAGCTCCCCGGCGCGCATATAGCCGCCGGAGGCGTCCAGCACCCGCTGGAAGGCGAGAAGCTCCATGTCGCCGGTGCCGTCGTCCAGGGTGACGTAGGCCATGAGGCCGCCGTTTTTCGTGGCCTTGGTCTTCACCGCCGTGATGACGCCGCACAGGATGAGCTCCTGGTCGTCGTGGTAGCGGTGGGTCTCCCGCTCCTCGCTGTAGTCGGCCTCGATGGCGCCGATGCTCACGGCGCCCAGACGCCGCGCCACATCCCGCCAGCCGTCCATGGGGTGGCCGGAGAGGTAAAGGCCCGTGACCTCCCGCTCCATGGCCATGCGCTCCATGGGGGAATACTCCTCCACGTCGGGTAGCTCCACCCGGCTCCGGGGGGCCTCCTCCTCGTCGGTCATGCCGAAGAGGTCCATCTGCCCCTCCACGTTCTTCCGGCGGCGGTCGGCGATCTCGTCCAGGACCAGGCCCACGCCCTCCATGAGCTGGCGGCGCTTGAGGCCCATGGAGTCGAAGGCCCCGGCCTTGATGAGGCTCTCCAGCGCCCGCCGGTTCATATCCGGCCCGAAGGCCCGCTCGCAGAAATCGGTGAAGGAGGTGAAGGGCCCGTTGGCCTGCCG
The DNA here is from genome assembly GCA_947588605.1 of uncultured Oscillospiraceae bacterium. GTDB lineage: Bacteria > Bacillota > Clostridia > Oscillospirales > Oscillospiraceae > RUG626. The sequence goes on along the minus strand of CANPYK010000002.1, from coordinate 40,257 downwards.
CTCCGCCATGACGCTCTCGATGAACTTCGAGCCGATGTTCTTCACCGCCACAAGGCCGTAGCGGATGTTGTCCCCCTCCACGCTGAAGCGGTTGGCGGACCTGTTCACATCCGGCGGCAGGAGCTTGATGCCCAGCGCCGCGCACTCGGCGGTGTACTCCGCCACCTTCTCGGCGTACCCCAGCACCGAGGTCATCAGCGCCGCCATATACTCCCGGGGGTAGTGGCACTTGAGGTAAGCCGTCTCATAGGCCACCACGGCGTAGCTCACCGCATGGGCCTTGTTGAAGGCGTAGTTGGCAAAATCGGTGATCTCGTCGTAGATGGACCCGGCCACGTCCTCGGGAACGCCGTTTTTCACACAGCCGTGGATGCCCCGCTCCTCGTCGCCGAAGATGAAGGTCTGCCGTTCCTTCTGGATCTCCGCCATCTTCTTCTTGGACATGGCGCGGCGGATCATGTCCGCCTGGCCCAGGGAGAAGCCGGCGAGCCTGCGGAAGATCTCGATGACCTGCTCCTGGTAGACGATGCACCCGTAGGTGACGTTCAGGATGGGCTCCAGGAGGGGGTGCTTGTAGCGGATCTTGTCCGGGTTGGCGCTGGCCTCCAGGAAGCGGGGGATGGAGTCCATGGGGCCGGGGCGGTAGAGGGCGATGACGGCGGTGATGTCCTCGATGCTCTTGGCCTTCATGCCCACGCACACGCCGGTCATGCCGGCCGATTCCAGCTGAAAGACGCCGGAGGTCTTGCCGGCGGCCAGCATGTCGTAGGTCTCCTTATCGTCGTCCGGGATCGCGGAGATATCAAAGTCCGGGACCCTTTTGCGGATGTCGCGCACCGCGTCGTCGATGACGGTAAGGTTCCGAAGGCCCAGGAAGTCCATCTTCAAAAGCCCCAGGTGCTCGATGGTGGTCATGGTGTACTGGGTGGCGATGGTGTTGTCCTTCTTGGAAAGGGTCAGGGGCACGTAGGTGTGGACGGGGTTGCGGGTGATGACCACCCCGGCGGCGTGGGTGCCGGAGTCCTTGGGCATATCCTCCAGCGCGAGAGCGGTGTTGATGACCTGCTCGAACCGCGGGTCCTCCGCCATCTTGTCCCGGAGCTGTTGGGAGACGCGGATGGCGTCGGAGAGGGTGATGCGAAAGTCGTCCGGCAGGGTCTTGGCCAGCTCGTTCTCCTCGGCGAAGGTGAGGCCCAGGACCTTGGAGACGCTGCGCACGGCGTTCTTGGCCTTCAGGGTGTTGAAGGTGACGATCTGGGCCACGTGGTCCGCGCCGTACTTGCGCTTGACGTAGTCCACCACCTCCCCCCGGCGGCGCTCGCAGAAGTCCATGTCGATATCCGGCATGGAGACGCGCTCCGGGTTCAGAAAGCGCTCAAAATAGAGGCTGTACTTGATGGGGTCGATGTCGGTGATGCGCAGGCAGTAGCTCACCACGCTCCCGGCGGCGCTCCCACGCCCCGGCCCCACGGGGATGCCGTTTCGTTTGGCGTACATGACGAAGTCCTGGACGATGAGGAAGTAGTCGGTAAAGCCCATGCGGTCGATCATACTGAGCTCATAGCGCAGCTGCTTTTCCACCTCGGGGGAATGGGGGTAGCGTTGGGCGAAGCCCTCATAGCAGAGCTTTTCCAGATACGCCTTGGCCGTGTAGCCCTCCGGGACCTTGAATTCCGGCAGGTGGTAGTGGCCGAACTCAAACTCCACGTTGCACATGTCCGCGATGACGTTGGTGTTCTCCGCCGCCTCGGGAAGGTCCGGGTAGAGGGCGCGCATCTCCTCCTCGCTTTTGAGGTAGAGGCTGTCGCTTTCGAACTTCATGCGGTTTTCGTCGGTGAGGGTCTTGCCCGTCTGGATGCACATCAGCACGTCCTGGGCGTAGGCGTCCTCCCGCCGGAGGTAGTGGACGTCGTTGGTGAGCACCAGGGGGATGCCCGTCTCCCGGTGGAGCCGGATGAGGCCCTGGGCGGCGCGGCGCTCGTCGGCGATGCCGTGGTCCTGGAGCTCCAGGTAATAGTTTCCCTCGCCGAAAATGCTCTGAAACTCCAGGGCCGTTTTCTTGGCCTCGTCGTAGCGGTCATGGAGCAGAAGCTGGGGCACCTGCCCCTGGACGCAGGCGGAGAGGGCGACGAGCCCCTCGGCGTGGGCCCGGAGAAGGTCCATGTCGATGCGGGGCTTCATATAAAACCCCTCCACAAAGCCCATGGAGACGAGATAGCAGAGGTTCTTATATCCCGTCTCGTTTTTGCACAGCAGGATGAGGTGGTAGCGCACCGAATCCTCCCCGTGCTCCTTGTCAAAGCGTGTGCGGGGGGCCACGTAGACCTCGCACCCGATGATGGGCTTGACGCCCTCGGCTAAGCACGCCTCGTAAAAGGCCACGGCCCCGTACATGACCCCGTGGTCCGTGACGGCCAGGGCCGTCTGGCCCAGCTCCTTGGCGCGTTTGGGAAGCTCCTTGATGCGGCACGCCCCGTCCAGGAGGCTATATTCGGAGTGGACGTGCAGGTGGGTAAAGGCCATGGTGTCACCTCTTTTCAACGAATTTGTCAGTTGAGGGCCCGCGCGATCTCGGAAAGCTTGCGCAGGCGGTGGTTGAGGCCGGATTTTGTAAGGCCGGTAAGGTCGGCAAGCTCGGAAAGCGTCAGCTCGGGGTTTTCCTCCCGGAGCCGCGCCGCCTCCCGGAGCTTATCCGAAAGGGAGGTCAGAACGCCGCTGTCCCGGAGCTTTTTGATGTCCACCAGCACCTGTGCGCTGGCCTCCACGGACTTGGCGACGTTGGCGGTGTCGCAGTTGACCTTGCGGTTGACGAGGTTGGTCATGTCCTTCTCGATCTTGGCGGACATGACGCGCATGGCGGCCACGGGGGCCCCGGCGGTGGTGAGGATATCCTCGATGAGGGCGCTTTGCTTGAAGTAGATGATATAGTTGCCGGCCCGCGCCACGCTCTTGGGCTCGAAGCCCATGTCGATGAAAAGGGCGGTGATCTGGCGGCTGACGGTGTAGTGGCCGGTGACAAGCTCCAGGTGGTAGCGCTTGACGGGGTCCGTGACGCTCCCCCCGGCCAAAAACGCGCCCCGCAGGAACCCGGCGCGGGACTCGTCGTCCTCCAAAAGGCCGAGGTTCACGTGGTGGGAGATGACGCCGGGGCCGTAGCCCAGGGCGTCCGCCACGGCGCGGATGCTCTCCGGCCGGCGCATGAGGACGGTGCGCTTGCCCCCGGCGCTCACGCGGCTCACCTCGTCGAAGGAGACGCCGAAGGCCCGCAGAAAGAGCTTGGGGAGCCTTCCGGCAAACGCCTCCGAGCCCGTGAGAAAGCGGATCTCCTCCCGGTCGAAGCGGTTGCAGAACAAAAGCGCCCCGTAACACTCGGCCATGGCCTGGGGGCGCTTTCCGATCTCCGTCCGGCAGAGCTCATTTTTCACATCAAAGGAAAAGGACATGGTGGTTTCCTCAGTTAATTTTTGGCGATGTCCCGGTGGACGCGCTCCGTCTCGTGACCGGTGAGGGCCAAGTGCTTTGCCAGCGCCTCCGTCACCGCCACGGACCGGTGGTGGCCGCCGGTACAGCCCACGCAGACGGTGAGGTTCATCTTCCCCTCCTCCTCGTAATTGGGGAGCAGAAAGTCGATGAGGTCCGTCAGCCTCCGCAAAAACTCCCTGGACTGGTCCGAGCTCATGACGTAGTCGAACACGTCCGCGTCCAGGCCGTTCTTCTCCATGAGCTCCGGCACATAGAAGGGGTTTGGGAGGAAGCGCACGTCGAAGACCAGGTCGGCCTCCATGGGGATACCGTACTTAAAGCCGAAGGACATCACCGTCACCCGCAGCTTCTGCTCGTCCCCCGCGCCGAAGAGACGGTAGAGGGTCCGCTGGAGCTTGCCCAGGGTGAGGCCGGTGGTGTTGATGACATAGTCCGCCCTGCGCCGCACCGGCTCCAGGGCCTCGATCTCCCGGTGCACCGCGGCCTCCAGGCCCACGGCCTCGCCGTCCAGGGGGTGGCGGCGGCGGGTCTCCTTGTAGCGCTTGACGATCGTCTCCACCGTGGCGTCCACGTAGAGGATCTTGTAGGCGAAGCCCGCCCGCTCCAGCTCCTCCAGGGCGGAGAAGAGATGCCCGAAGCCGTCGCCGCTGCGGATGTCGGACACCAGCGCCACACGCTCATACCGGCCTCTGGTGGCGGCGCACAGCTCGGCAAAGCGGGGAATGAGCTCCCCCGGCATATTGTCCACGCAGTAAAAGTCCAGATCCTCCAGCGCCGCCGCCACGCGGCTCTTCCCCGCGCCGGACAGGCCGGAGATGATGAGCATTTCCATGGTGTCACCCCGTTTCGTAAGTACAAATCGCTAAAGCTCTTAAACGATGATCTTTACCTCCGGCTCCAGGCGGACGCCGGTCTCCTTGTAGACCTTCGTCACCACCATGGCCATGAGGGCGTAGACGTCGGAGAAGGTGGCGTTCCCCAGGTTCACGATAAAGCCCGCGTGCTTTTCCGAGACCTGCGCGCCGCCCACCTGCAGGCCCTTCAGGCCGCAGGCATCGATGAGGCGGGAGGCGTAGTCCCCCTCCGGACGCTTGAAGGTGCTCCCGGCGGAGGGATAGTTGAGGGGCTGCTTTTCCCGACGCGCCTCCATGAGCTCCTCCATTTTGGCCCTGATCGCCTTGGGGTCGCCGGGGCGCAGACGCAGGGTGGCGGAGAGGATCGCGCCGCCCTTTTGGAAGCGGGAGGAGCGGTAACCGAAGGCGCACTCGCTCTTGGGGACCACCCGCACCTGGCCGTCCCGCTCCACGAAGGTGACGGACTCCACCACGTCGGCAAGCTCCCCGCCGTAGGCCCCGGCGTTCATGGTGACGCCGCCGCCCAGCGTGCCGGGGATGCCGTGGGCGAACTCAAGGCCGGTGAGCCCCTCGCTGAGGGCGGCGTTGGCAAGGCGCGAGAGCACCACGCCCGCGCCGCAGATGAGGCTGTCGCCGCTGACGCGCACGGTGTCGAGCCGCGCGGTGGAGAGGGCGACCTCCTTATGCCCGCCGTCGGAAATCAGCAGGTTGGAGCCGTTGCCCAGGATAAAGTAGGGCAGCTCCCGCCCCTCCAGCTCCCGGACGCACCAGACGAAGGCCCCGATGCTCTTGGGCTCCAGAAGCGCCCGCACAGGCCCGCCGATCTTAAAGGTGGTGTGGCGGCTCATAGGCTCGCCCAGGGTCACGCCCGTCTCCGGGTATTCCCCCCGAAGGTCCGCCAGCAGGCGGTCAAGTCCGTCGTTCATTGTGCCTCCAGGCTGTCAAAATAGTCGTCCAGCTGCTCGGCAAAGTCCTTGCCGGAGTTGTAGCCCATGCGCTTTTGCCGGTTGTTCATGGCGGCCACCTCGATGATGACGGCCAGGTTGCGCCCGGGCCTGATGGGCACCACGATGTAGGGCACCTTGACGCCCAGGATGTCGATGAAGTCCGTCTCGGACCCCATGCGGTCGTAGCTGTTCTCCGCGTTCCAGTTCTCCAGCTTGATGACCAGGTCCACCTTCTCGCTCCACTTCACCGCGCCGTTGCCGAAGATGCGCCGCACGTCCACCACGCCGATGCCGCGCAGCTCGATGTAGTTGCGGATGAGGTCCGGCGCCGTGCCGGTGAGGGTGGTGGAGTTGACCTTCTTGATGATGACGGCGTCGTCGGAGATGAGGTGATGTCCGCGCTTGATGAGCTCGATGGCCGTCTCCGATTTGCCCATGCCGGACTCGCCCAAGATCAGCACGCCCTCGGAGTAGACCTCCAGAAAGACGCCGTGGCGCATGATGGTGGGGGCCAGGGCGTTGTTGAGCTTGGTGGTGAGCTCGATGATGAGCTCGCTGGTCTCCCGGTGGGACTTGAGAATGGTGACGTCATGCTCCTTGGCCGAGTCCAGCGTCCCCTCCGGGATGTTCACGTCGTGGGCGATGATGATGGCCGGCACGCCGCTGGCCATGAGGCGGTCGAGCTTGGCCCGGCGCTCCTCCTCGGAGAACTGCTGGAGGTAGGCGTCCTCGTTCCAGCCCAGGATCTGGAGCCGCTCCGTGGTGAAATTGGCGTAGAAGCCCGTGAGCTGGAGTCCCGGGCGGTTGATGACCGCGGTGGTGATGAGCTTGGAGGCAAAGTCCGAGGAGGCGTACAAGACCTCCAGCCCCACCTGCTCGGCCAGCGCCTTCAATGTGATCCCATGTTCCGTGTCCATAAGCTCCTCCTTGACGATTTGACTAACAGCATGTTCCTATTTTATCTAAAAACCGTCGCTTTTGCAAGAGCCTGGGGCATATAAATATTTTATTCGGAACGAAAAATTTTTCTTGCATTTTCCGATAAGTTCTGCTATAATAGCAAAGCTTGCGAATCTAAAGTTTTCATGCAAGGAGGTGCAGCAGATGGCAAAGTGTGAATTTTGCGGCAAGGGCGTCTCATTTGGTATTCAGGTGAGCCACTCCCACAGAAGATCCAACCGTACCTGGAAACCGAATGTCAAACGTGTCAAGGCCGTGGTCGACGGCTCCCCCCGCCACGTTTACGTCTGTACACGGTGCCTCCGCAGCGGCAAGGTCACCCGTGCGGTGTGATTGAATCTTTAAAAGCCGCGGCACCCCGTCCGAAAGGACGGGGTGCTTTTTTAGTCCGGATAAGTCTCCCGGTAAAGGGAAAGCGCGGCGTTCCAGCGGGGGGCGTAGTCCGGGTCCTCCCTTCTGTCCGGGAGGTCGTAGCGCTCCTTGAGATACGCGCCCAGCGCCGCGGTCACCTTCAAGGCGCCGCTGCGGTTGAGATGGTACTGGTCCCGAAAATCCGTGTACGGGTCCAGGCCCAGTTCCTCGAAGCCGTGGAGGAGGTTCAGGTACTCCACGCCGTATTCCCCGGCGATGTCGGCCACAGCGTTATATTTTCTCTGGTCGTCCTCATTGGACAGCGTGGGGTAGTTCACCAGCAGGACCGTGACGCCCTCCTCCCGGCAGGTGTCCAGGATCTTTCGAAGGTACGTCTCCGCCGTCCGGGACAGCGCCGCCTTCTCCTCCGCCGGGACCGTGGGGTAGACCGTCGGATCGGCCAGGACGGCGTCGCTGACGAACGCACCCTTGGACGGGCCGGTGATCGGCTTATAATCCTCCTCCGTCACGTTCTTCCAGCGGGTGTGGAATTTGAGCAGGGGGAAATAATACTCCAGCCTGTCCGACGGGTCCTCGATGAGGTCCTGAATGGCTCTGAGCTTGTTCAACGACCACTTCATGTTGTCCAACTGGACGTGGACGTACTCCTTCGAGCCCACCTTGTTATCCGCGTAGACCGCGCCGGAGGCGTCGATGACCAGCACCTTCGGGGTCTGGCGCTTCAGGGCCTCCACCGTCTGGTAGTACGCCTGGGGGAAGACCAGGGCCGACGAGGCGTAGTCGTAGGAGGCGATACCAAATTGGTCGTAGAGCTCCATGGGGTACATCCCGCACATGGTGAAGCTGGAGCCCACGAACACCACGTCCAGAGAGTCCTTCGGCTCGTCGTAGAACGGATAGACGATGTTCGCCTCGTTCTTGTCGCGCAGAATCTGTGTAAGGGCGCTGACGAGAAGGGCGAGGATGAGGAGAAACAAGACGGTGCTGACCGCTCTTTTGACTGTTTTCATACGCCCACCCCCTCAGAACTGGAAATAGATGAACGACGCGGCGTTGTAATCCGGTCCGTAGACGCCGTAGACCAGTACGGCGGCAATGGCGGCGTACAAAACGGCCCATCGGATCACCAGCGGCAGGCCGCGAAAGAGCTTCCAGACGTCCACCTTGTGGAACTTGAGCATATCCGCGATGAAGATGACCGCCGTCCCCAAAAGCGCCGCCTTCAGGTCGGCCATATCCAGCCCCAGGGACACGCCGGGGGCGTTGTTTGAGGGCAGGAACCTGGTGACGATACGTCCAAAGATCTCCGCCGCTTGGGCCACGTTGGCCGCCCGGAACAGGACATACCCCACCAGCACCAGAGCGAAGGTCCGAAGCACGCAAAACATCCGCCAGCCGGAGGTCCCCCGGTCGATCCGCAGCTTCCCGACAACGCGGTCGGCGAGGGGCTTCGTCCACGTGGAGAGGATGATGAGGACTCCGTAATAGACACCCCAGGCGATATAATGCCAGCTGGCCCCGTGCCAGAGGCCCGTGGCGAACCACACCACCGCCAGGGCCGCGGAGGTGGTCACCAGGGAGGCGAAGGCGCGGCTCCGGCGCTTTTGGAGGGCGCGGTTCAGCTTTTTCATGGGGGCGCTGCGCTGGATGGGATAAAAGAGGTAATCCCTGAACCAGGCGCCCAGGGTGATATGCCACCGCCGCCAATACTCCGGGATGCCGGAGGACAGGTACGGCGCGTCAAAATTCTCCGCGAGCTCGATGCCCAGGACGCGGCCCGCGCCCAGGGCGATGTCCATGTACCCGGCGAAGTCGGCGTAGATCTGGACGGCGTAGCACACCACGGCAAAGGCGAGGTAAAGGCCGCTGAAGCTTCCGGGGGCGTCGAAGACGTGATCCACCAGAATGGCCAGCCTGTCCGCCACCACGAGCTTCTGGAAAAAGCCCCACAGCATCCGGCAAAGGCCCCGTTGGACACGGTCGAAATCGAAGCCGTGGCCCTCGAAAAGCTGGGGGGACAGGGCGTCGTACCGGTCGATGGGGCCCTGGGTGATGTGGGGGAAGAAGGAGAGGAAAAGCGCCAGCTTGAAGGGGTCGCGCTCGGCCTCGGTCACGCCCCGGTACACATCCACGCAGTAGCCCACCGCCATGAAGGTGTAAAAGGAGATCCCCAGCGGCAGGAGAAGGCCCAGGGAAGGGATGCGGAAGGAGGGGACGAAGAGCCGGACGGCGGCGGCGACGTTGGCCAGCACGAAATCGGCGTACTTCAGGACCGCCAGCACGCCCAGGTTGAAGACGATGACGAGCGCGGCGGCCAGCCTGCGTTTTTTGTCCAGGGCGGCACGGAACGCCCGCTTTTCCTCCCGGCTGTGCTCCTCGGCGTCATAGGCCCGCGCCCTCCGGTCCAGCCTCCCGCACGCAAGCCCGAAGGCCCAGGCCGACAGGATGGAAGCCAGCAGGAAGAGGCAATATTTGAGGCCGGTACACAGATAGAAGAAGGCGCTTCCCAACAGGAGCCACATCCACCGGACCCTTTTGGGCAGGAGGAAGTAGCCGGCGAAAAGCGCCAGCAAAAAGACAAGAAAGCGGAAGGAGGTGAACAGCATGTCACGCCTCGTTTTCTATGAGGTCGGCCATGTCTCCCACGTTCTTCATTTTTACCACGTCCCGCATATTGAAGCTGACGCCAAATTCGTCCTCCACCGCGGAGATCAGCGTGATGTGCATGAGAGAATCCCAGCCGTCGATATCGGCGGCGGTGGTGTCCTCCCCCACGGTGATGGTGCTGTCGTCAAAGACGTCCCGGAAGACGACGTTGAGGCGATCAAAGATCTCGTTTCTGTCCATAGGTCAATTCTCCACCCTTATCACATGATTTTTCGCCGTGTAGTCCGTGATGTCCAGCTCCCACACCGTGTCCTCCCCGTTTTGGGAGACGAGGGTGAAGCCAAAATCCCGGTAAAAATCCCGGACCATGGCGTTTTTGGCGGTCTTGTAATAATATCCCCGCAGCGTATGGGCGCCGGCCCGGCGGGCGCTCTCCGCCAGGGCATCCAGCATGGCGTGCTCCATGTTGCGCTTGAGCACCCGGCAGCTCATGAGCCAAAGCTCGATCTCTACTGTCTCCCCCGTCAGGCGTCCGAGGACCACGGTGATGACGCCGTTATCCCCGAACCGGTCCGTAAGCTTCCCGTAGAGCGTGAGATATTGTGGGTCAGCGGCGACGGCGCGCATCTCGCTCTCCGTATAGCGCCGGGTGGTCAGGTTGAACTGGTTGGATTTGTTGGTCAGCTGCGCGATACGCGGGATGTACACCGGCTCGAAGGGGCCGATCTTGGCCCGCATGTCCAGCGACAAGAGGTAGTCGGTATAGCTGGCAAAGCTCTTCTCCAGCGCCGCGCGTTGGAGGTTTGCCTTGTACATGTCGTTCCTCGTCAGATCGTCCACGGAAAGCTCCGTGACCTCGAAGTACCCGTTTTTGTCGATGGCGGCGATGTAATGCTCCGGGGCGTCCAGCGCCGGGGCGGCCACATCAGGGAGCTGTCCCGTGACGATGGCCCGCTCCGCCGGGTTGTCGTCCACGAAGACCATACTCTCCGGCAGGATGTTGAGCTCGCGGGCGATCTCCTGAAAATTCAGGTCCTTGGGCTCCCAGTTGGCCTTGAGGACGATGAAGTCCTCCGGCCGCAGCGTCCCCTCCGGGTGCTCAAGGCCTGCCCTGGCGTTGGCCTCGTCGTTTTTCGAGTCCACGTTCAGCATGACGCCGTAGCCCGCCAGCTCCTTCACATACCGTTGGAACTCGCTGTACACCTGGCCCATGCTTGTCTCGTGGCCGATCTCGATGCCCTCTACCCCGTCGTCGCCCACCACGCCGCCCCACAGGGTGTTGTCCAGGTCCAGCACCAGGGCCTTCTTCTTTTTCCCGTAGACAGACTTGACGATGTTCGCCACGTTATAGGCCAGCGCGGGGATAGCGTCCAGGCAAAGGCAGTACTTGTACATGTGCCAGTAAAGCGGGTCGGACCAGCGGGACAGGCCGTAATCGGCGCTGAGGTAGTTGATGTCGTTGAGGTAAAAGCCGGTGTGGCTCCTGGCGTAGCGGGCGAACATCTCGTTGAGCCGTGTGACGAAGCTCACCCGTCCACGGTGGTCCCAGGCGTCCCGGTTGCCGAGAAGCCGGTAAAAGGGCATCTCGAAGTTATTCTGGATGACAGGCGCGGCAAACCGCTCCCCTAACCTGAGCCACATGGCCTCGAAGCGTCCGTACACCGCCTGGAGCTTCTCCTCTACGGCCTCCTCGCTGTCCCCGGGCGCGGGGAAAACAGGGATGTTTCGAAGGGAGGTGTGGATATAGACGATCTCCGGCCGGAAGCTCTCCAGCTCCTCGCCGAACATGGCGTCCTCGTAATATAGGCCGAACTCCGACTCGTAAAACTCCGGCTCGATGCCCGCGTCCAGCAGAAAAAGCTCCAGCGTGGCCGTGACGTCATGGGTGGTGGACCCGCCCAGCACGGCCACGCGCTTATGGAGGCGCGGGGTCCCGTCGGCCAAAAGCTCCCGGCGGAGGCTTCTTCGTTTTTTCAGAATGAGTTGGGGGTCGAACGGCCACTGGAGAGCGGGATTCATAGTCATTTTCCTTTCACGCGTGTTATTTGTCCTTCGCCCTCTTCTCCGCGAAGGCGAAGAAGCGCTGGCCGATGTAGTTGAGGATCACGAAAAGGCCCATGCCTACCAGCATGGCGATGTTCTCCCGCACCGTTTTGGAGGCGCCGGAGAGGACGAGGCGCGTGAGGGGCTTGGCCGCGCCGTAGGCGATGAGGTAGCAGACGCTGATCTCCAGCGCGAAGCGCACCGCCGTCCCCGCGCCCTTCTCCTTATTTTGGAAGGTGAAGCGCTTATTGAGGAAGTAGCTCAGGATGCTCCCGAAGAAGTAGTTGGCGGCGGAGGACACCCAGTAGCTCAGGTGCAGGAGGTTATAAAAGCCGAACATGATCGCCGTGCCGAAGAGGGTGTTGACGATGCCCACCAGGATGAATTTCCAGAAGGTCTTGTCAAAGAATTTGGCGATGAACGCCTTGAGCTTGTCCGCCATGTCACTCACCGCACTCCCTCGCAATGATGTACCGGGGCCGGCCCATACTCTGGCGGAAAAGGCGGCCCAGGTAATAGCCCATCACGCCCAGGCACAAAAGCACACAGGCCAGGGCCAGAAGGGCCGTCACGCCCAGGAACACCAGCCACCCGGAGGCGTCATAGCCCACGATGGCGTAGAGGATGCCGGTGACGACGGCGATGAGCGCGAAGAGCGCGCCGAAAATCATGGCAAGCTGCATGGGGGCGGCGGAGAAAGCCGTCACCGAGGACACGGCGTAACGGGCCAGGGACCGGAAGGACCACTTGGACTGCCCCGCCGTGCGCTCCGCCACGTCGAACTCCACCTCAGTCTTTTTGAAGCCCACGAAGGCCGTGAGGCCCCGGAAGAAGACGTCCTCCTCCGGCAGGGCTAAAAGCGTGTCCACCACCTTGCGGTCCAGGAGCTTGAAGTCTGAGGAGCGCTTCATGTCGAGCTTGGCAAGCTTCGAGATCACGGCGTAAAAGGCCCCGGCGCACAGGCGGTGGAAGCCGGACTCCTCTCCCCTGTCGCGCTTGACGCCCTCCACCAGCTCAAAGCCCTGCTCCCAGAGGGCCGTCATGGTGGGGAGAACCTGGGGCGGGTGCTGAAGGTCGCAGTCCAGCACGGCCGCGCAGTCGCCTTTCGCCCGGCTGAGCCCCGCGAAAATGGCCCGGTCCTTCCCGAAATTCCGGGAGAAGGAGACGCCGCGCACGTGCTTGTCCGCCTCGTGGGCGCGCAAAATCGCCTCCCAGGTGCCGTCCCGGGAGCCGTCGTCCACGAAAATGAGTTCATAGGGGATCCCGGCGTCCCGGAGGACCCCGGCCACGGTCACGGCGGTTTTTTCCACCATGGCCTCCTCATTGAAGGCGGGGATCACCGCAGAAAGGAGCTTATCCATTGTCTGGCCTTCTTTTCTCTTAGTCGTTGGAAAGGCCGCCGTCAAATCCGTCCCCGACAGCGTCCGTGGGCTCCTGGGCCATTGCCAGGGCGGCGCGGTAGTAGTCGGTATCCAGAATGAGATCGTTGATCTCGTAGCTTGTGTAGACGTAGTTGTTCATGCGCTCGATGTCCTCGTCAGAAAGGCCGTCCCCGTTCAACTGGACCTGACCGGCGGCGACGTAGGTACCGTTGTGGATCCAGGTGCCGTCCGGGAAGACGGCCCAGCCTTCATAGGCCGGGTCGAAGGCGTCCCGCCCCATGACCTCCCGGGGCACGGGAAGGCCAAAGAGGTTGGCCAGGGTGGGCATGATGTCAATGGTCTGGATGGTCTTCTCCATCTTCAGGGGCTGCACGTCCGCGCTCCAGATGAAGAAGGGCGTGCGCTGGAGGATGGGGTTCCCCGCGGCCTCGGAGGCGCTTTGCAGGTATTCCTCGTCCGAGAAGCCATAGCAGTAGTGGTCGCCGAAGGCCACGATAACGGTGTTCTCCAAAAGGCCCTTCTCCTCAAGATGGGCGAGGAGCTCGGCGAACATATCGTCCGTCAGCCGGATCTTGGCCTTCAACACGGAAAGCTCCGTCAGGGGCTCCCGGGCGTACTCCGGATGGAGGGCCAGGGCCTCCTGGGTCAGCGGCTCCGTCAGGTCATCGTAGGGCAGGTGGCCGCTGTAGGTGATGACGAAGTCCATGAAGGGCTGGGCTGCGAACATGTCCTCCCAAAGCTCCGGGCACCGGGTGAGGAAGGTGTCGTTGTCCTGGCTCACGGCGTCCTCGCCGTCGATGGTATAGTCAAAATAGCTGTGGTAGAGCTCGTAGCCGAAGGCCGCGTGCATCATGCCCCGGTTGTAGAAATCCGCCTCGCTGCGGTGGTAGGAGTTGACCCGGTATGCCCCGTCGGCGAAAAGCCGGGGCAGGGCGTAGGGGAAATCGTTGCCGGGAAGGCCGTAGGCGGCGTTGGAGTTGGTGTAGGGGTAGACGCCGGTGTGGGCGGCAAACTCCGTGTTGAAGGTGTAGCCGCTGGCGTACTCCGGGGTGTACATATGGGTAAAGTCGATGCCCTCCTCCCGCAGGCGGTAGAGGGTGGGGGTGTCGTCTTCGGTGATGAGCCAGTCGTCCATGCTCTCCATCATCACCACGATGACGTTCCGGCCGGCGAACAGGCCGGTCATGTCGTTGTCCTCATGGGCGGGACGGGCGGCGAAGAACTCCTCGACCTTCTGTACGGAGGCGTCCGCCTCCGCTTCGTCGGTGAAGACGCCGGTGTCCTGTACCGCCATCACCGCGTTTTTGAAGACGAACTGGTAGGTGCCGGTGAGCTCCAGGTCCGCCGTGGCGTTGATGAACTTCCGGTACTGGAAGGCCGGGGACTTGTAGGCGTTCCACTTCGTCTCGTTATAGGTGCCGTAAAGGAGCGGCGTCAGCGCCACGCCCAGCACCCCGGCCAGGAGCGCCTTGCCCAGCGTCCGCAGGGACACCCGCTCCCGCTCCGGCGCGGGGAAAACGGCAATGCCCGCAAGGCCCACGGCGAAGAGCAGCAGGACCTGGAGCACGAAGCCCGCGTTCAAAATCTTGTCCACATAGCCAAGATACCCGCTCCCCTCCCCGGCGTAGAGGAGGTCGCTGAAATAGAGGAAGGAGCCCATGAGCCGGTAATACCCGTACTGTACCACCACGTAGACGGCGGCGGCGTAGTAGAGCACCGCGTAAACGACGCGCCCCGCCGTCCTTTTGGGCATCGCCAGGGGGACGGAGGCCAGGATCATGGACCAGAAGACGGAGAAGACATTGGCGGGGATATAGAGGGGGCTGTGCTTTCCGATGTCCCTGGTGGCCACTCTGAGCCACACGTCCAGCAGGAAGAAGGACGCGCACACGAAAACATACCGGGCGACGCGCAGCCGCCGCTGCCAGGGCCCTGTACGGAGCGTTTCTTTCATAGTTGCTAACCTGTTCATAGGATGATCGCCTCAAAAAACATTCGGTTTTCGGCATTATAGCACGCCAAAAAGTCCCTGTCAACTGCCCAATGCCCGGCAAAGAACGGCAGGCTTTCATTTTCCGTCCGCTCATCTCAGGAGCTGTATTTTGAAAAGCTCGGTGACATCTCCTCCGCCGGTCACAAGCGTCACGCATACAAGATCCCCTGGCTCCAGATCTGAAAGGCCGATCGGTCCATCCTTCCAAAGGATGCCAACACTGTCATAAACCTCATACTGAAGCTCTCCCCGATACTTCTCCTCGTTGAGCGCGATCCCATCGACAGTTATCGTATTTTTGTCTACTTCTTTTACTTCAGCGTAAAAAGAATGCACATCAAACGTCATGCTCGCGGTCATAAAGCGGTCATTGGCGGCCTTAAAGCCGGCCAGAAAGCTCACGAATACGCCGACCGTTAAGACCGCGATCGTCAGGACAAGAGCGACCTTGTATGGCGGCGCCATCGTCGTGGGCTTTGTTTCGTGACGCAGGGCTCTGTTGATATGGCTTTTATATACCTGCAGGTAAACGACGATCGTGCCGATCAGCAGCGCCGCGAAAAAGAACGCGAAAATAAAAAATATCGGAAAACCCATATGTACGCCTCCTATATACCGAAAGCTTCCTTGAAGATGTAATAATAGTTTCTCGTTACATCGACCTTTTCTCCGTTTATCATGGTCAAAATAAACTTCATGGAAAGCGTTGGCGTGATCTTCAAAACTTTGTTTTTCGCAATGATCACAGAGTTGCTGATACGAATAAACTTGCTTTGATCCAGAAGGCTGTAGATCTTATATAAGCGGTCCAAGGACTGGTATGATCCTTTCACGGAATGGACTTCAACACTGTGACCGTAGGTTTCAATAAAAATGATTTCATCAACGGGCATAACGACCCTTTCGCCGGTTTCTCTGTCCCGTAAAATAAGACTGTCAACATAGGATGCGGCTTCGCTCAAAATTAAACCGGCGGTATCGTCTATCTCGATCCCACGGCTTTCAAGCGCGGCTCTCAATTCCGGATACCGCTCTTTGCTGACGGCCAGTCTGATTTTCACCGGCATGTCCTCCTTCCCATCAATTTCTTCCGGCATTCATTATAACGGACCGGACAGGATCCTTCAACAGCTTCGGAACGACTTGCGGATATAGCTTCATACTTTGCGGTGATTTGCAAAAAAGCTCCCCGGCCGCGGGAGCCGGGGAGCCTTTTCACCATGGCCTTCTCATGGAAGGCCGGTATGACAACAGATTTCAGCCGTCCTCCCGGTCGCCGCGCTCGCGGATGAGGAGGCGGATGGGGGTGCCGGCGAAACCGAAGGCGGCGCGGAACTGGTTTTCCAGGTATCTCTGATAGGAGAAGTGGAAAAGCTCGGCGTCGTTGCAGAAGATGACGAAGGTGGGGGGCCGGACGCCGACCTGGGTCATGTAGAAGATCTTGAGCCGCTTGCCCTTGTCGGAGGGCGGCTGGACCCGGGCCTGGGCGTCGGCCAGGACGTTGTTCAAAAGCCCCGTGGTGACCCGGCGGCCAGACTGCTCGTTCACGGAGTTGGCAAGCTCGAAAATTTTCTCCACCCGCTGGCCGGTGAGGGCCGAGACGAAGAGGATGGGGGCGTAGGGCATGAAGGAGAGGTCCCGCCGGATGTCGGCACGCAGCTTCTCCATGGTCTTGCCGTCCTTCTCCACAAGGTCCCACTTGTTGACTAAAACGATGCTGGCCCTGCCCGCCTCGTGGGCCATGCCCGCCACCTTGGTGTCCTGCTCGGTGACGCCGTCCCTGGCGTCCAGCATGATGAGGCACACGTCGGAGCGCTCGATGGCCAGCTGCGCGCGCATGACGGAGAACTTTTCCACCCGGTCCTCCACCTTGGACTTCCGGCGCATTCCGGCGGTGTCGATGAGCACGAATTTGCCGTACTTGTTCTCAAAGGGCGTGTCCACCGCGTCCCGGGTGGTGCCGGCGAGGTCAGAGACGATGACCCGCTCCTCGCCCAAAATTTTGTTGACGATGGAGCTCTTGCCCACGTTGGGCTTGCCGATGAACGCGAGCTTCACCGCGTCCGCGTCGGCGTCCTCGTCCTCCTTGGGCGGGAAGTGTCTCAGGCACTCGTCCAGAATGTCCCCCGTCCCGTGGCCGTGGAGGGCGGAGAGGGCGATGGGATCGCCCAGCCCCAGGCCGTAGAACTCGTAGATGTCCGGGTCCACGGGGCCGGTGGAGTCCATCTTGTTCACCGCCAGCACCACGGGCTTGCCGGAGCGCAGGAGCATGTCCGCCACCTCGTGGTCCGAGGCGGTGACGCCGGAGCGGATGTCGCACACGAAGATGATGACGTCCGCCGCGTCGATGGCGATGAGCGCCTGCTCCCGCATGAAGGTCAAAATTTCGCTGTCGGTACTGGGCTCGATGCCGCCGGTGTCCACGATGTCGAAGGTCCGCCCGGACCACTCGCACTTGGCGTACAGCCTGTCCCGCGTGACGCCGGGCGTGTCCTCCACAATGCTGAGCCGCTCCCCCGCCAGCCTGTTAAACAAAAGGCTCTTCCCCACATTGGGCCTGCCCACAATGGCAACTAAGGGTCTCATGTGTACCTCCTTAAGCTATTTCCTCCCCCGGACGGGGGTCTGTGTTCCTGATGATTCTGATACGCGTAACTTTATTTTTTTCATGCCTTTTTGACTCTTTATGCGCCATAGAAGTAAAGCGCTCCTCGATCCTTTCCTTCAAAACTCTTCTTACCTCGGACAGCCCCTTTTCTAAAATCCCAATTCCCTTTTATGTTCCCAAAGTATTGGTATTACATCCTCATAAAAGCGCAGCATCCCATATCATCAGCCTTAACAAGGCCAAGTGATCGATAGAAGGAAACGGTTTTGGGTGTGTTATCCGTCATCAGCTCCATTTGGTAAACCGAGGAATACCGATCCATGACCTCTCGAAGAAGCTGTGTTCCTATTCCTCTGCGCTGATATTCCGGAAAACCAAAATGTCCTGAATCAGCACAACAGAAGCTCCGTCGCCGACAACACGAATCACGCCAACCAATTTATCGTTATCGTATGCGCCTAAAATCAGCAGAGAGTTTTCAAACGCTTTCTTCAACATTTCAGGTTTCTCTGTATAATTTGTCCAGCCGACGCTTGCATACAGCTTTAGGATCGTATCAAAATCGAATGTGGTCAACTCGCAAATTCTCAGATTCATACCATCCGTTCACCCCGATCCATTTCTGTTTTTCGCCTGCTCACTTTGCCGTTTTGGCAATTATTTTTATCATTTCATCCACAATGCTTTCAAGACTCCGCGCCCCGTCGATCACGTAGTCCGACGAGGGACGTATATCCTTCAGCATTTGCACATAGGCGACGCGGGCGTATTTTAAATACATCCATATTTTGATAGCACAAATTCCAAATTCATACTTTACGCATTGTTTCCAATTGGTCTATCGTTTAGCTTTCTTCCATCAGCCGGCCGTGCAGCTCATACTAGGCCTTGTTTTAAAAATAGGGAACAATAGTGCTATTTCACCAAGATAGCAATAGCGCCAACATAAACGAAAGCCAGGAACGAGGAATCGAGTTTATCGTAGCGAGTAAAGATCCTGCGAAACCACTTGAGCTTCTGGAAGAAACACTCCACCAGATGACGCTCCTTGTAAATGTGCCAATCGACGGGCCATGGGTCAGTGGCAGAATCCTTTGGTGGAATCGTATAAGCAACGTTTTGTGACGTAATATACTCCCGAATGGCCTTGGCCCCATAGGCTTTATCCCCCAGGATATTGCAGCCTTCAATATTGACCTGACGGAGCAGTTCAACCGCGTGAACAGAATCGTGATCCTGGCCTGGAGAGAGCAGAAAAGCAAGCGGATTTCCCAAGCCATCCACTAAAGCATGGATTTTTGTGTTCCTGCCGCCTTTGGACATACCAACAGCCTTATCCTCAGTTTTTTTCCCCGCCGTTGGCGCTTTGATGCACCTTGCAGGAGGTAGAGTCTATAGAGAGGTTCTCAAAGTCTGCGTCTATGGAAAGAGCTTGAAATACTCTTTCAAAAACGCCCATCTCTTTCCATTTGCGGAAACGGCTGTAGACTGTCTGCCACGGGCCATATCTCTCCGGAAGTTCTCTCCACGGCGCCCCTCCTCTGGCAATCCACAGTATCCCATTCATCGCACTGCGGTTATCACATTTTGCCGGGCGTCCGCGTTTCCCTTCTTTCGGGTGTTCTGGCGGCAGCAATTCCTCGATTCGCTTCCACTCACTTTCCGTGAGTTCATATCTTCTTGTACCCATATGTATAGTTTACACCTTTTCACCGTTTGTGCAACTTTCATTTTTCAAACAAGCCCTAGTATCATATAAGGCCGTTTTATTGTAATCCCACGTCAGGCGCGCCATGGCGTCGTCAAAGCTCAGCCACTCGCAGCCGGTGTGTTCATTGGACAGCCTTAACTCGGTAACGCACTGGAACGCGAAAAGATATTTGGGAAGGACACGGCGCTCTCATGATAAAAACACCTTCAAAAGCTCCTCGCCGCCGGTGTCGATGGGGGTCACGGGGACGCCCAGGGCGGATTCCGCGTCCCGGAGGGTCACGTCGTCCAGGAAGACGCTGCCGCCGTCGCGGAGCATACGGTTGGTGATGTAGACCCGCTCCCCCAGGTCCCGGCCCTTGAGCTGGGCGATGAGGTCGCGGCCGGTGATGAGGCCCGCCACGTCGATGGTGCGGCCGAAAAAGTCGTTGACGATGGGGACGATCTCCACCCGGATATTGGGAAATTTGGCCTTCGCCAGGTCCCGCAGGCGCGTCAGCGTCTTGGCCGCCGACACGCCGGTGGCGACGGTGGCACGGGTTCCTCGCGCCTCGTTGGAGGCGTTCGCCAGGGCCTCCTCGAACTCGGTGTAGAGGAGGCGCAGGAGGCCCACACCGTTTTCCAGCTGTGGATAGCCCTCGTAGAAGTCGTCCTCCGGGATGGGCAGGTCCGCCTTCAGATAGAGCTCGTCGGAGCAGAAGAAGATGCGGCTGCCGTGGCGTTTGCGGCAATGCTCCCCGTATCTCTCCACCAGCGCCACCGTCTCCCGCGCCAGCTCCCGGTCAAAGGGTTTCAGGGGGTAAAGGCCCTCCCGGAAGCGAGTGAGCCCCACGGGGATGACGGAGCAGCTGTGGACCTGGGGGGCCAGACGGGCGAGCCGGCGCATGGTGCGGGCAAGCTCCCGGCCGTCGTTGAGGCCGGGACAGCAGACGATCTGGCAGTTGAGCTCGATGCCGGCGCGGGCGAAGCGCTTCAAGATCTCGATGCCCCGCCCGGCGTTCTTGTTGCCCAGCATGAGACACCGGAGGTCCGGATCCATGGTGTGGACGGAGACGTTGATGGGGGAGATCTTCAGGTCGATGACCCGCTGGACCTCCCTCTCCCCCATGTTGGTGAGGGTAAGGTAGGAGCCGGTGAGGAAGGAAAGGCGCACGTCGTCGTCCTTGAAGTACAACGTCTCCCGCATTCCCGGCGGCATCTGGTCCACGAAGCAGAAGACGCAGTTGTTGGCGCAGGAGCGCATCCCGTCCATGAGATATTCCTCGAACTCCAGCCCCGCGTCCTGCCCGGCGTCCTTCTCCACGGCGGCGGTGAAGATCTCGCCGTCCCGCTCCAGCTCGAAGACGCTCTCCTCGTCGTAGGCGAAGTACATATAGTCCAGCACGTCCGCGATACGGTTCCCGTTCACCCGCAGGAGCTTGTCCCCCGGCCGTATCCCCGCCCGCGCCGCCGGGGACTCCGGCGCCACGGTCTTGATTCGATTGCGTTCTCCGGCCATGGGCCCTCCTCCTGTTCCCCGCCCCAAAAAAGGCGTTCTAACGAAAAAGCGGCGGGGGTGCCCCGCCGTTTTTCTTTGCTCGCTATTACTCGTCCACAGCTACGACTTCACGGCCATTGTATGTGCCGCAGGCCTTGCAGGCCCTGTGGGGCAGATGAAGCTCGCCGCACTTCGGGCAAGCCACGAGAGCGGGCACGCTCAGCTTCCAGTTGGAGCCCCGGCGCCGGTCTCTCCTCGCCTTGGATACTTTCCCCTTCGGTACTGCCATAATGACACCTCCTGTTAGTTTTCATTCTCCAGAAGCTGCCCTAAAGCGAGCCATCTGGGGTCCAGGTCCTCCTTGCAGTCGCAAGGGCCGTCGTTCAGATCCTTACCGCACTTTTCGCACAGGCCCTTGCAGTCCTCCTTGCAAAGGACGCGGGGTTCAAAATTGAAGATCAGCGCGTCCCGGGCGATCTCCTCCAGGTCGGCCACGCCGTCCGTGAGGAGGTAGTAGTCCTCGCTGTCCTCATCCTCCAGCTCATCGGCGAGGTATGCGGCGGCCTCGCACCGATAGGGCATGGGAAACTCCTTCAGGCACCTGGCGCACTGGCAGAGAAGCTCCGCCGAGATGACGGCGTGGAGCTCCAAAAGCCCCGCGTGGTTCTCCACCGCGCCCTCCACGGTCACGGGCGTCAGGTACGCGAGCACGCCGTCGAAGGTGAGGTCGTCCACGGGAAGCACAAAGGAAAATTCCTTTTTCGACCCCGGCGAGGCGATGAGCTCATTCAAATCAAGCTTCACACCGCTCACCCCTTCCAAGTCGCGCTAAGGTATTATAAGCGAAATTTCCCCCGTTGTCAACCCTTTTTTGTGGCGTGCGGGAAGTTTTTAAAAGGTTTTAAAAGAGGGGGAGAACCAGAGGCGGGGCGCATCGCCGGAAGCGCTCAGTCTGCCTACGCTCGCTTCCCCCCTGCCCCCCTCCTACGAGGAGGGGGCTTTTAAAAGGTTGCGCCTACGGCGCATTTTTTGATTTGCCCGCCGCGGCGGGGACGAGGGCTCGAATCCCCCTTACCCCCTTTGCCCCAAAGGGGGTAAAAAAGGAGCGGCTTCGCCGCAATCTCGATTTTTATTGCGCCGGAGGTGCAATTAATTCAAACGCGGCGAAGCCGCAACCTTATTCCCCCGACCCCTTTTTCGGAAAAACTACGCCCGCAGGCGTGTTTCGGAGGCCAACCGCATAGGGTTCCCACGCGATTAAAAATCGCGTGGGAAAGGAGGAGCCAAGCCAGCGCCTGAAAGCGACCGAAGGGAGCTTGAAGCAAAGCGGCTTGAGCGACGACGTGGCGGCTCTTAGGCCGGAGATGGGGTGCCGCCGCAGCGACGGGGTATTCGAGCCCGTTGGTCGTCGCTGGAGGTTCCGGGGAATCGCACCACCCCCGACACGTCAGCCCCTCCTGCGGAGGGGACAGCCGTGCAAGCGTGCAAGGGGATGCAGCCCCCATTGAGGTCGCGAAGCGGCGAAACCTCTGCCAAGGCGCGCGATGCCGTCGGAGTTTGGCTTCCTGCTGTCAGGGAGGGAGAACCTTCCAAGCACGCGATACCAGGCCCGGAGACTTTGTATAGAAGTGCGTCCTTTTGTTCATAAAGGGGTTTTCAACTGAACGACAAGTCCAAGAATTGAGTCTATACGCTTGCAAGATATAAAACATATTCACTGACACAAGAGAAACCAAGCTCAAGGGCGGCTGACTGACTTTCCTCGTCGTTAAAGAATATCAAATGTTTGTACCCTGCCGCTTGCACATCTCTCAATATGACGGCTACTAAAGCCTTATAAGCAGATTTATCAAATACATTATCTCGATAACCCAAGCTGACAACATCCCCGTTTCTCGCGCATACGTACCCTGCGGCTATATCTTCTCGATACAGCAGATATATCAGCCACTCGTCCAGCGCCTGAAAAATACGTTCTGAATTCCAATATGTTTCAGGGTCGGTTTGATGTAATTTACGAAATTCTGAGAAATTGCTTTCAGTGACCCTTACGATTCCGTCCGTCTCGGCTTGTATGTCAGCGCCGTCAAAAATATAAATATCGTGATAGCATTCCTGAATCAATCTGCAATTTCTTTTTTGCAGGGCGGAGATCGCGTCGGTATTTTGTTTCGGAAAGCCTAAATACAGGTCATATCCCGGAAAATGCGCATGGGCATATTCCAGAAATTCCGTTAAAGCCTGCTCTGTGTGGCTGTTAATCAGAAATCCGTTCGTTTGGAGATACCGATCCTCCGCAATATAGAAAAACTGAATCCACCCCTCCATCACCCCGTCTACAACAAAAAGAAGTATGTCCCGATCTTCACGCTCATAACTTCTCCAGACACGTTCCACAAATTCCCCTTTTGTGGAAACACCGTCGGACCAAAGAGGATAGCCGGATTTCGTTTGATCCATTGCGAGAGAGTAAGCAAAATCCATACACTGCTCAATATCTTCTTTTAAAGCTTTTACTAACATTCTCCTATACCTCCGCAAACTCTCAATTTGTCGAACAGTCACCCAACAAGTATTATATATTGTATCACACAAATGTGAAGAAATCTATCACTCTTTAAGCACGGTTATCAAAATCTTTTTCTTAAATCTCTGTGTATGTCGAAAAGAGAACGCTCCGGCGATTTTGTCTCGTCCAGAGCGTTCCTATCCGCTGTCCTGACTAACCATGTTGGCAGTAGACTATTATTTATGGTTTTGACCGGGAACATAAGGTCGATTTAAATTCGGCGCGAGCCGCGGCCTTTTTCCGCCGGCGCAAAGTCGGGGTTTATTTCTGTCCGGAAGTTTGGTATAATGGGAAAAAACACGCTGGGAGTCTGGTATGAAAGAATTTACCGTCAATCGCAATGACGCGGGGCAGAGGCTGGACCGGTTCGCGGGGAAGGCCGCTCCCCTGCTGCCGGAGGCGCTGTTGCAGAAGTATATCCGGTTAAAGCGTCTCAAGGTCAACGGGAAGGCCGCCAAGAGGGACGCGCGGCTTTGTGAGGGCGACGTGGTGGCGATGTACATCGGCGATGAGTTTTTTGAGCGGCCCACGGAGGAGAACTCCTGGCGGCGGGTAAACGTCCCGCGCCTTAAAGTGGTCTACGAGGACGAGAATATTCTTCTGGCGGACAAGTCCGCCGGGGTGCTGTGCCACGCCGGGGACGGCGGGGAGTGGAACACCCTCATCGATCACATCAAGGCATACCTCTATAAAAAGGGCGAATGGGACCCCACGCGGGAGAACTCCTTCGCCCCCGCCCTTGCCAACCGCATCGACCGGAACACTCAGGGCCTCGTCATTGCCGCCAAGACAGCCGAGGCCCTGCGGGTGCTGGACGAGAAGATCCGGGACCGGGAGATCGGAAAATTCTACCTCGCCGCCGTCCACGGGACCATGGACCCGCCGGAGGGAGAGCTGACGGGGTTTATCTTCAAGGACGCGAAATTAGGCCGGGTGTACGTCCGGCAAAAGCCGGAGCCGGGGGCCAAAAAGGCGGTGACGCGCTACCGGACGCTGAAGGTGAAGGGCGGCCTTTCCCTGGTGGAATGCGAGCTCCTGACCGGCCGGACCCACCAGATCCGGGCGCAGCTGGCCGCCGCGGGGCATCCCCTGGTGGGCGACGGGAAGTACGGCACGGACAAGGCCTCCCCCGCCCTGCCCGGCCAGGCGCTGTGCTCCTACAGGCTGCGTTTTGACTTTCGGACCGACGCCGGTTCGTTAAATTATCTCAAAGGCCGGGAGTTTCGCCTGCCGAATCCGTCTTTTGTCGAAAAATATTTCTAAACGCGAAATATTTGTTGACAAACAAGTCACAAATCTGTATATTTATCACGGTATCCGTGAGGATTCTTGGTTGGAAGCTGGGGTCTTCACGGGTACTTTTTCTAATCTGTTCGGAAACCGAAAAAAACGGTTCCGAGAAAAGAGGGGGAGGATAATGTCCAAAGAACTCATACGTCTTCAGGACGTGACCCAGGTCTTCGACGGCGAGACCGTCCTGGACCATGTGAACATCTACTTCAACGACAGCGAATTTCTCACGCTCTTAGGCCCGTCCGGGTGTGGGAAGACCACCATGCTGCGGATCATCGGCGGCTTCCAAACGCCGACCAGCGGGGATGTCTTCTTCGACGGCCAGCGCATCAACGATGTGCCGCCCTATAAGCGCAAGGTGAACACTGTCTTCCAGAAGTACGCCCTGTTCCCGCATCTCAACGTCTACGAGAACGTGGCCTTTGGCCTCAGGATCCCCAAGGAGGCCGAGGACGGGAGCCGGGAGAAGATCAAGCTTTCCAAGGAGGAGATCGACGCGCGCGTCCGGGAGATGCTGGAGGTGGTGAGCCTGAAGGGCTTTGAGCACCGCTCCATCGCTTCCCTCTCCGGCGGCCAGCAGCAGCGTGTGGCCATTGCCAGGGCCCTGGTGAACCGCCCCCGCGTGCTCCTTCTTGACGAACCCCTGGGGGCCCTGGACATGCGCCTTCGCAAGGACATGCAGCAGGAGCTCAAGCGCATCCAGCAGCGGCTGGGCATCACCTTCATCAACGTCACCCACGACCAGGAGGAGGCTCTGGCCATGTCCGACACCGTGGTGGTCATCAATGAGGGCGTCATCCAGCAGATCGGCACCCCGGAGGACATATACAACGAGCCGAAAAACGCCTTCGTGGCGGACTTCATCGGCGAGAGCAACATCGTGGACGGCATCATGCGGGAGGATAAGGTGGTGGAGATCTTCAACCGCCGCTTCGCCTGCCTGGACGCCGGCTTTGAAAAGGACGAGCCGGTGGACGTGGTCATCCGGCCCGAGGACGTGGACATCGTCTCCGAGGCGGAGGGACAGCTGCGCGGCGTGGTGACGGCCGTCACCTTCAAGGGCGTCCACTATGACACCATCGTGGACTTCTACGGCTTTAAGTGGCTCATCGAGACGACGGACTACTGCCCCGTGGACTCCCGCATCGGCATCAAGATCGACCCCGACGGCATCCACGTCATGAAAAAGAGCAAATATTCCGGTATGTTCGGGGACTACTCCTCCTATTCCGAGGAGTACGACGAAATCAACGACCCCACCCTTGTTGAAGTGGACGAGGAGGGCCGGGACGATGAGGAATAAACGGGGCTGGTTCGCCTTTCCCTACGTCATCTGGATGGCCCTTTTCGTGGTCATTCCCATCGTTATCATGCTGGTCTACTCCCTCACCGTGGAAGTGGACACCGCCGCCGGCACGGCGCTGACGGGGTCCCTGGAGAACTTCACCGGCATGACCCTCTACGCCAGCGTCTTCGGGCGGTCCTTCCTCCTGGCGGTCATCGCCACCCTCATCTGCCTTTTGATCGGCTACCCGGTGGCGTACCTCATGAGCCGGGAGGGCCCCGGGTTCCAGCGGGTGGCCATGGCGCTCATCATGCTGCCCATGTGGATGAACTTCCTCCTGCGGACCTACTCCTGGATGGCGATTTTGGAAAACAACGGCCTACTCAACCAGCTTTTGCGCAAGATCGGCGTCATCTCCCTCTACAACAAGATCACCGGGGCGGACATCGACCACTTCCAGATGCTCCGCACCTCCGGCGCGGTGGTGCTGGGCATGGTCTATAACTACCTGCCCTTCATGATCCTGCCCATCTACACGGTGCTGACCAAGCTGGACCACCGGCTCATCGAGGCGGCCCAGGACCTGGGGGCCAATTCCTCCACGGTCTTCCGCCGCGTCACCCTGCCGCTGTCCCTTTCCGGCATCGTCTCCGGGGTCACCATGGTCTTCGTGCCGTCGGTGTCCACCTTCGCCATCTCCCGGCTCCTCGGCGGCGGGACGCAGATGATGCTGGGCGACCTCATCGAGAACCAGTTCCTGGGCGGGGCCTACAACCCCCACCTGGGCGCGGCCATCTCCATGGTGATGATGGTCATCGTCGTCATCTGTATGCTCATCATGAACCACTTCGGCGACGGTGAGGGAGAGGCGGTGATGCTCTGATGAAGAAAAACAGCCTCGGCGGCCGGTTCCTCATTGGGCTTTGCTTTCTCTTTCTCTATCTGCCCATTTTCCTGCTGATCGTCTTCAGCTTCAACAAGGGCGACTCCAGCGCCGTCTGGAAGGGCTTCTCCCTCCACTGGTACGCGGAGCTCTTCGAAAACCGCCTGGTGCTGGACTCCCTGGCCACCACGCTTCTCGTCTCGCTCCTGGCCACCGCCATCGCCACCGTGGCCGGCACCTTCGCCGCCGTGGGCATCTACAGCCTCACGAAAAAGTGGCGCGACCCCGTTCTGGTGGTCAACGACCTCCCGATGATGAACGCGGACATCGTCACCGGCGTCAGCCTGTGCCTTTTCTTCGTGGCGTTCTTCCACGGCTGGGGCGCTGTCGCCCGGTGGGTCAACTCCTGGCAGGACCTCTTCACCCTGCCGGAGCAGCTCCATCTGGGCCTCACCACCCTTGTCCTCGCCCATGTGTGCTTCGACATCCCCTACGTCATCCTGAACGTGGCCCCGCGTTTAAGGCAGATGGACTCCAACCTGGTGGACGCCGCCCAGGACCTGGGCTGTACGTGGATGCAGGCGTTCGTGAAGGTGATCTTGCCGGAGATCAAGCCCGGCATCGTCTCCGGCGCGCTCATCGCCTTCACCATGAGCGTGGACGACTTCGTCATCTCCTACTTCACCGCCGGGTCCTCCGTCCAGACCCTGTCCATGAGCATCTACGGCATGACGAAAAAGCGGGTGACGCCGGTGGTCAACGCGGTGAGCACCATCATGTTCCTGGCGGTCCTCACGGTCCTCGTCATCAACAACATCCGCTCGGCCAAGCAGGCACGCCTCGCCGCCAAGCGGGCGTCCTTTGAGCCCGTCCGGGAGAATCCCCGGGTGGCGCGGTTCAAGGAATGGCTCTATACCCCCCGCGGCAGGTTCGCGAAGCGCCTCACCGCCGTAGTCCTGTGCGCGGCCTTCGTGGGGACCACCGTGTTCCTCACCGCCTTCACTCAGAGCCAGCCCGTGGTGAACGTGTGCTCCTGGGGCGAGTATATCGACGAGGACCTGATCGCGGAATTTGAGGAGAAGACCGGCATCCGCGTCAACTACCAGACCGCCGAGTCCAACGAAACGATGTACTCTCTCCTCAAGTCCGGCGGCGCGGACTATGACGTCATCGTCCCCTCGGACTATATGATCTCCCAGCTCATCGAGGAGGGGATGCTGGCGGAGCTGGACTACTCCCAGATCCCCAACTTTGAGCTCATCGACCAGCGCTTCCGGAACCTCCCCTACGACCCGGAGAACAAGTACACCGTCCCCTACACCTGGGGCACCGTGGGCCTCATCTACAACGCGGCCCTGGTGGACGAGGAGATCACCAGCTGGTCGGCGCTCTATGACGACCGCTACGCCGGCCAGGTCCTGCTCATCGGCAACTCCCGGGACGCCTTCGGCATTGCCCTGAAGTATCTGGGCTACTCCATGAACACCACCGACGAGGACGAGATCCGTGAGGCCTACGAGCTGGTGGCGGACGCTTACGAGCGCGGGGTCTTCCAGGGCAAGGTCATGGACGAGGTCTTCCAGGTCATGGAGGGCGGCAACGCCGCCATCGCCAGCTACTACGCCGGCGACTACCTCTCCATGCTGGAGAACAACGAGGACCTCAGGTTCGTAGTCCCGGAGGAGGGCTCCAACTGGTTCGTGGACGCCATGTGCGTCCTCAAGACAGCCGACAACTACGACAACGCCATGAAGTGGATCAACTTCATCGCCTCCACGGACGCCAACCTGCGGAACATGGACTACATCTGGTACGCCTCCCCCAACGCCGAGGCCCTGGAGCGCTACCCGGCCTGGTACGAGGAGCAGTACGAGGAGCCCCTGGACCCGGAGATCTACGAGATCATCGCCGCCCCCCAGGACGTTCTGGACCGCTGCGAAATGTACCTCTGCCTCCCCAAACCCACCCGCTTCCTCTATAACGAGCTGTGGATCAAGCTGGGGATCTGAACGACCAGAAAAATTCCGCCGTACAGTACATCTGTATTATAAGTAGGATAGATAGGTGCTTTGAGGTGGTCAATTTCGTGGCAGCCACACGCCGATGGTACTGACAGGGGAAACCCGAGAGATGCAGGAGAACGCCACGCCTGCCAAAGCACCGAACTCCAAAAAAGAGGCCGCAGAAATGCGGCCTCTTTTTGGACAGGGGGAAGCGAGGGAAGGGATAAGGATACTTTAGTATACTGAAATGTTCTACGTGGAACATTTCAGTATACTAAAGTATTCGTTGCTCATTCTTCCCGCCCTTGCTTCCCTCCGCCCCCTCCTACAAGGAGGGGACTTAAAAAAGTCTGCGGCTGATGCCGCAATTTTTTATCCGCCGCGGCGAGGAACCCTTCCGCCTCGCTACGCTCGGCACCTCCCCCAAGGGGGAGGTAAAAACTCCCTCATTGAGCCATTTTTTCCGGCGGCATGTACGTCGGAAAAAATTCCTTTTGTCGCCCAAGTGTGCCCCGAAGGGGCGCGCGCAGGGCGACAGCAGAAACCCCCGGAGTGAATTCCGCAGAATTCACTCCGGGGGGTTCGCACGTTCCCCTTGGCATTGAAAAGCCGGAACGGTCTTTCAAGCCAGTTCGCTAAAGCTCTCCTTCCCCGCGCCGCAGAGGGGGCAGGTGAAATCGTCGGGCAGGTCCTCGAATTTGGTGCCGGGGGCGATGCCGTTGTCGGGGTCGCCAACGGACTCATCGTATTCCCAGCCGCACAGGTCGCATACGTATTTCATGGGTGGTCCTCCTTTCAGTGTTATGTTAACTTATTTGATGGGCTCAAAGTCCGCCGCGCCGTGCTTGCACAGGGGGCAGACGAAGTCCTCGGGCAGTTCCTCGCCCTCGTAGACGTAGCCGCAGACCTTGCAGACCCAGCCCTTCTTGCCCTCGGTCTTGGGCTTGGGCTTCACGTTGCTCTGGTAGTAGGTGTAGGTCATGGTCTCCTTATCGGACATGACGCGGGCCTCGGTGACGGAGCAGATGAACATGCCGTGGGTGCCCAGGTCCACGTACTGCTCAACCTTCAGGGACATGAAGGAGTTGATGTACTTGGGGAGGAACACAAGGCCGTTGTCGCTTCTCAGCGTCTCCCAGCCCTCAAACTTGTCCACGTTCCGGCCGCTGCGGAAGCCGAAGCACTCGAAGACGGAGAAGGGCGCCTCCACGGAGAGGCAGTTGACGTTCATCTTCCCGGTCTGCTTGATGATGTGGTGGGAGTAGTTGTCCTTGTTGATGCATACCGCCACCCGGTTGGGCTGGCTCGTGACCTGGCTCACGGTATTGACGATGAGGCCGTTGTCGCGCTTGCCGTCGTTGGAGGTGACCACGTAGAGGCCGTAGCCGATCTTGAAAAGGGCGGCGAGGTCGTTTTTGTTGGCGGTGTCGCCGTTCTGGGCCACGTAGTCGCGGCTGAGCTCCTCCGCCAGGGCGTCCAGCTGGGCCTTGCTGTCGTCATTGAGAGCGGAGAGGATGCGCACGGTGGTGTCCGTCCAGGTGATGTTCTTGCAGCCCTCCATCATGGACTTCATGACCTTGGCCGCCTGGGGGGCCCAGGAGCCGTTTTCAATGAGGCCCACGGTGCGGTTTTTGTAGCCCCGCTCGGTGAGGTGGTTGATGAACTCCCGCATGAAGGGGAAGATCTCCGCATTGTAGGTGGTGGTAGCCAGGACCAGCTTTCCGTACCGGAAGGCGTCCTCCACCGCCTCGGCCATGTCGTCCCGGGCAAGGTCGGTGACCACCACCTTGGGACAGCCGCGGGCGCGGAGCTTGTCCGCTAAAAGCTCCACGGCCTTCTTCGTGTGGCCGTAGACGGAGGTGTAGGCGATGACCACGCCCTCGCTCTCCACGGCGTAGCTGGACCAGATGTTGTAGAGGTTCAGGTAATAGCCCAGGTTCTCCGTGAGCACCGGCCCGTGAAGGGGGCAGATGATCTGGATGTCGAGGCCGGCGGCCTTCTTCAAAAGGGCCTGGACCTGGGCGCCGTACTTGCCCACGATGCCGATATAATACCGCCGCGCCTCGCAGGCCCAGTCCTCCTCCACGTCCAGAGCGCCGAACTTGCCGAAGCCGTCGGCGGAGAAGAGCACCTTGTCCAGACTATCGTAGGTCACGATGACCTCCGGCCAGTGGACCATGGGGGCGGTGACGAAGGTGAGGGTGTGACGCCCCAGCTCCAGGGTGTCCCCCTCCCCCACCACGACCCGGCGGTCCTCAAACTCCGTGCCGAAGAAGTTTTTCATCATGGCGAAGGCTTTTTGAGAGGAGACGATAACGGCCTCCGGGTATGTGTTCATAAAACTCACGATGTTCGCAGAGTGGTCCGGCTCCATATGCTGGACGATGAGGTAATCGGGCCGGCGCGCACCCAGCGCCTCCGAGAGGTTGTCCAGCCACTCGTGGGTGAAGTTCCGGTCCACCGTGTCCATGACGGCCACCTTGTCGTCCAGGATGACGTAGGAGTTGTACGCCATGCCGTTGGGCACCGTGTACTGCCCCTCAAAGAGGTCCACCTTGTGGTCGTTGACGCCCACATATTTGATGTCCTTTGTGATGTTCATGCAAAAACCTCCCTTTCGGAAATTCCAACCCTATCATTCTACCACCTCCCGCCCGTTTTCGCAACCGTTGGAGGAAAAGTTCTTGGGAAAAATAAAAAAAGCCTTCGTGGAGGAGGCGCGAAGACAACGCGGGCGGGTTTGGAACCCGCCCCTACATTTTTCCAGATTTCCTTCGATCACCGCCGTACGGGCCGCCAAGAGGGGCGGCCCGCGTTTCGATGACCTCCCCCGCGGCTTTATGGGTTCGCCTCCCATTCCGTCAGTAGGGGCGGGTTCTAAACCCGCCCGTGCCACGCTGCGTGACGGGAACGGTCCCGATAAAACGGTAAATGCCGGTCAAAGGGGCAAGGGCCGCCGTAGGCGGCGGCCCGTACGGCGTCTATGGAAGGCTTTGCGAAGCGGGCCGCCTCTCTTGGCGGCCCCTACGGGGTGCGGCTATTTGGGAAGGGCGCGTTTTCTAAAAACGAATGCCAAAACAGCGCAGACGGCAATAGCGACGGCATACGGGACGGCGACCAAAAAGGCCGTGCTCGCGGGGGCGCTGTAACCGGCGTACTTTGCGCCCCAGAGGAGGTCGCAGTAGTTGTACGCGACCACCGCGCACATCACATCGGACAGCAGGACCGTCAACGCGGCAAAGAGGGTGGACAGCTTTTTCATGGGAAGACTCCTTTCACCTTTTTCCGGAGCCTTTCAGGAGCAGGACGGCGCCGGCGACGACGGCGGCCGCGCAAAGAAGCAGATAAATACCGTTGCCGTCCAGGGCGATCCGGGAGGACTCGCCGATCCCGGCGGAGGACGCGGGGCTGAGAAGGGACAACAGACCCCAGATCAACAGGCAGACGACCCCACCGACGCAGACCGTAAGGCCCACCAGCCGGCGCGTGCGTTCCGACGCCGGCGCGGGGGCGTTTTGCTCTCCCGGGGGCGCGTCCTCGATTGGCCCGTCGTCCTCCTTCATAAGACTGTCCAGGGAAACGTTGAAATACCGGCTGATGGCGATGAGCTTGTCGCTCTCCGGGGTCGACGCTCCCGACTCCCATTTTGAGATCGCCTGCCGGGATACGTTCAGCCGTTCCGCCAGCTGCTCCTGTGAAAGGCCGCTCTTTTTACGAAGCGTGTACAGCTTTTCAGAAAGCGCCATAGTTCCTCCTTTCACGTCGAGCATACCAAACGTACCGGTAGAACGCTATATATACGGGTAGGCAATTGCGCAACCGGTGGTTGCGGACCGGTCAGTTGTTGCTTCTCGTCCTGCCCAGGAGCTGGAGGAGGCGGAGAAAGAGGTTGATGAAGTCGAGGTAGAGCTGGAGGGCGGAGTAGACGGACGCCTTTTCCAGGAGCTCGCCGTTCTCGGCAAAATAGGCGTAGTTTTTCTTGATCATCTGCACGTCGTAGGCGGTGAAGGCCACGAAGAGGGCGATGCCCGCAAAGCAGATGAGCGTCTCCATCCCGGAGAAGCTGAAGACCGCGGAGACGAGCCCCATGAGGAGCAGCGCCACCAGTCCCCCGAAGAGGATGGGCCGCAGCCGCCCCAAATCGCTCTGTGTCCTCATGCCGTACAGGGCGAAGAAGCCGAAGAAGAGCGCCGTCAGGCCGAAGACGGTGATGAGGCTGGTCATCTCAAACATCAAAAAGTACATGGAGAACACAAGGCCGTTCAGCACCGCGTAGGTGAAAAAGAGCGCCCTCGTCACCCCCACCGGGCGCTTGAGGATGCTGACGGAGAAGGCGATGACCACCACAAGCTCCGCCACCGTCACCGCCAGCACCACCGCCGGGGACGCCGCCAGTATATACGCCGCGTCCGTCAGGCACAGGCCCGCCGCCACCGCGAAGGTCACCGCCAGCCCCGCGAACATCCACCCGAAGGTCCGCGAAAGGTACTGATTGAACGTCACCGCCGGCGTCACGCCGCCATAGGGCCGCCACTCGTTTTGATCCATATGAAAAACTCCTTTCAAGCTTTTTCCTGACTCTTATCTTATCATCTTTTGAAAAAAATACAATCCCTACCGAAAAAAATTGTAAATTGGGTGTTGACATTTGTTATCCAACGTGGTATGGTTAGGATAACAGCTGTTAACCAATCCGCGAGGAGGCATTTTTATGGCAAGACTGTCACTGTCCGACGGCGAATGGAAGCTCATGAACCTGCTCTGGGACAAATCCCCCCTGACCATTGGCGCCATGGTCAGGGCGCTGGAAAACGACACCGCCTGGACGAAGGCCACCATCAACATCATGCTGGGAAGGCTGGCGGACAAGGGGGCCGTCCGGGTGGACGCCTCCGGGAGAGCCAAGCAATACTATCCCCTGATCAGCCGCGACGACGCGGTGCGGCAGGAGGCGAAAAACACGCTGGCGCGGGTCCGGACGGGCGGTCTGGGCCTTCTCGTCAGCACCATGGCGCGGGACTGTGAGCTCACCGACGAGGAGATCGACGAGCTCTACCGCATCCTCAAGGAAGGGAGAAAATGATCATGAACGAGCTTATTTGGATCCTCTCATCCGGCGTGCTTATTTTGGCCGTTCTTTTGATCCGGGCGCTCTTCGGGCGGAAGCTGCGTCCGGGCCTGCGGTACGCCCTCTGGGCGCTGGTGCTGGTGCGTCTGCTCCTCCCCGGGAGCTTCTGGACCAGCCCCGTGAACGTGGAGGCCCCCGTCTCCCACACCCAATTGGGGCAGGATCTGGACCTTCTTCGGGAGGTGGACGATGTAACCTACTCCCCGGCGGGGCAGGTCGCCGGCACGCCCGCCCGGCCCGCGGCGACGGGCGAGGCGGCGGAAGAACCGGTGATCCTGGCCCAGGACGTGACGCCGGAGCGCTTTGAGCGGCTTCGCTCCACCCTGAGCCTGCGCAACGTGGCCGAGACGGTCTGGGTCACGGGCAGCGTGGCGGTGCTGGCTGTCTTTGTTGCCACGAACACGCTGTTTTATGTCAACCTCCGCCGGCGGAGGCATCGTCTCGACCTGGACGCTCCGGCGCGGGTCTATGAGGTGGAGGGGCTGGAGTCCTCCTGCCTCTTCCTGAACGCGATTTATGTAAACTCAGAGACGGCGGCGGACGAGACAAAGCTCCGCCACGTCCTGGCCCACGAGCTCAGCCACCGGCGGCATCTGGACGGCCTCTGGGCCCTCACGAGGTGCGCGGCGCTGACGATCCACTGGTTCAACCCTCTGGTCTGGCTGGCGGCGTCCAAATCCCGGCAGGACAGCGAGCTCTTCGCCGACGCCGGGGCCCTCCGGCGTCTGGGCGAGGCCCAGCGGGAGTCCTACGGCGGGACGCTCATCAGCCTCTCCGTCCACAACGCCCGGGCCGTGTCGCCCCTGTGCGCCGCCACCGCCATGGCCGGCGGGAAGCGCTCCCTCCGGGAACGGGTGGAGCTCATCGCCCGCCGGCCGAAGGCCACCGTGGCCGTCCTCCTGGCCGTCGCCTTCATCACCGGCGTCGCCGTGGGCTGTACCTTCGCCGGCGCGGCCTTCGAGGAGCCCAAGGCGGGCGGCGAAACCACCGTCGATCCCGCCGTGACGGGGCCGGCGGACACAACGCCCGCCGGCACGGGACCAGCAGAAACAACACCCACCGCAACGGGGACTTCCGGTTCGGCCCAAACGCCCGAGCTTTCGGTCTATGAGAGCGCGGCGCTGAACGTCTCCCTCCTGTACCCCGCGTGGTGGAACGAGTCCGTCACCCTGTCCGACGGTCAGATCCGCGACGGCTTCTTCCCCGGCTTCTCCGAAAGCGTGCCCTGCGTCCGTATCGACCTCCGGGAGGACGTCTTCGGCGTGCCGTCCTACGACGCCTTTGACCAGGACGTCGTCTATGACAACGGCGTGGGCTACGTCTACAGGTCCCCCGCCGGCGTGTCCGGCCCGGAGGCGGAATACGGCGCCAGCGTGACCCTGTACATCGCCGGGGACGGCAGCGAGCTTCGGTGCTTCCTGCCCATGAACACAAAGCTCAACTGGCTCGGCGCCGACGCCGGCTCGGAGGGCGACCGGATCTTCAACGCCTACGATACCGTCGAGTGGGACATTCGAAGCGGGAGCCTGATCGCGCGTGTGGCGGATCAGGCTGGAGGGGAACCTTATGGACTAAATCAAGCGGGATCCCTTTCCTTTTATGCCGCGCCGGTAGATGAAGCGCCATATGTAAACAGGTTAAAGCCCGTTCGGTACCGTGTTCAGCTCACCGCGGAACAGGCGGACAGGATCGGCCGGATCCTGGACAGCGTAACAATGTGGAATGACGACTATATCGTTGACCGAATACAATTTTATTTCGACGGCGAGTTTCAGCTTGCCAACAATGATCTTGTGTTTTATTTTTCCGATGAAAACAATGTGATTTTTTACGACCACTATTTTGCAAGAATTTCAGAGGAGGATATGCGGTATATGATGAGCATCGGACAGCCGGATTAAGCCATGCAAAGAAGTAAGGGCGGGTTTGGAACCCGCCCCTACAGGCAAAATGAAGCTTATCCTAACTTCAAGGAGTCTTTCCGAACCGTTTCGTAGGGGCGGGTTCTAAACCCGCCCGTTTGGAGCAGTTCGGATTTTGCTTATCTGAAACATTGCCTCGTGGGAGGGGCAAATAGGTTGCGGCTTCGCCGCAGTTTTTATTTTCCGCTGCGGCGGGGACGGGGGGCCCTTCAGTCACGGCCTTTGGCCGTGCCAGCTCCCCCAGGGGGAGCTTAAGGGCGGGTTTAGAACCCGCCCCTACAAAAAAGGTTTGCTCCGCAAAGCGGCGCAAACCTTTGATTTATCCGTGCGGCGGCGGGGTCAGTCCTTATCCTGATCGGAGGTCAGGATCTTATAGAGGAGGGTGTAGAGGGTGGCGGAATCCTCGGGGGTAAGGGGGGCGCAGGAGGCCATCTCGGCGGGGACGGAGAGGGCCTTGTCGCGTAGCTCCAGGCCGCGGTCGGTGACGCTGACGATAAGGTTGCGCTCGTCCTTGTCGGAGCGGGTGCGGGACACCAGGCCCTTGTGCTCCATCTTCTTCAGGAGCGGCGTGAGGGTGCCGGAGTCCAGGTACAGGCATTCCCCCAGCTCCTTGACGTTGACCTGACGGCGCTCCCACAACACCATCATGGCAATGTACTGGGTGTAGGTGAGGTCCAACCTGTCGAGATAGGGCTTGTAGCGCTTGATCACCTCCCGCGAGCAGGCGTAAAGCGGAAAGCAGAGTTGATTGGACAGCTTCAGCGATTCGTATTTGTTGTCTTCCATGTTTCTCCTCCCAATGTCGGATCTGTATATATTGGCCCTCCGGGGAGGGCTTATCCGTTTATTTGACCCGCGCCGGCGGTGGGGCAACTTACGCGCCGGCGAATTTGAAGACGGCGCCGATGACGGCGGAAAGGCCGATGAACAGGATGGGGTGGAGCTTTTTCGTCCACTTCAGTTGCGTGCAGGCGAAGACCGCCAGGCACAAAAGGAGCGACGGCCAACGGACGGCGGCGGTAAGGCCCCCGGCGGCGCCGAAGTCAAAGAGCACGTTTTTGGCTACGCCCAGGCCGGCCGCGCAGATGAGGGCGGTGGAGGCGGGGCGCAGCCCACGGAAAGCGGAATCCACCAACCGCGAGGAGCGGAACCGCTCCAGGACGGTGGCGACGATGAGGATGACGATGATGGAGGGAGTGATGAGCCCCAGGGTGGTGATCACCGCGCCGGGGATCCCCAGAAAGGGGCCCTGGGCGGAGCCGATGTGGAAGCCCACGTAGGTGGCCATATTGACGCCGATGGGGCCGGGGGTGGACTCGCTCACCGCCAGCATGGTGGTGAGGTCCGCGTCCGTAAACCAGCCGGTGGCGGCGCCGATATCCCGCAAAAACGGGATGGTGGCCAGGCCCCCGCCTACGGCGAAGAGGCCGGTCTTGAAAAACTCAAAAAAGAGGCGCAGGAAGATCACTTCTTCTCCCCTCCCCTCCTGCCGTCAGGCATCCAGAGGATGAGCCCGGTGACGCCGGCCAGAACGATGAGCACCGCCGGCGAGCAGAGGGTATCGAGGGCCCGGCCCCACCAGGTCTGGGGGAAGGTCACAAAGCTCCCCACCGTGGCCAGCACCGCCACGGCGGCGAAAACGCAGACGCTGGGAGAATTTTTGAGGGTGGACTTCCCCAGCTTCAAAACGCTGGAGGCGATGAGCGCCACCACGCAGGCGTTGACGCCCGCCAGGGCGTTTTGCACCACGGGAATGTCCGCGAAGTTCACAAGAAAGGCCGCGATGAGGGAGATGATCACCAGGGAAGGGAAAACCACACCCAGGGTGGTGACGATCCCGCCCAGAACGCCCTTGTGCTTGTAGCCGATGAAGGTGGCGGTGTTCACCGCGATAACTCCCGGCGTACACTGGCCGATAGCGAAGTAGTCGGTGAGCTCCGATTCCGTGGCCCAGCCGTTTTTTTCCACGATCTCCCTTTGCAAAATGGGCAGCATGGCGTAGCCCCCGCCGAAGGTCATCACGCCCACCTTGGCGAAGGTGAGAAACATTTTCAATAGCTCCATGGTCTTCTCCGGAGAAACGGCGCGGGCCGTCCTCGATTGTTAGTCTTTTAACATTATAACATCATTTGACACGAAAAGCAAATTACAAACAATTACAGCTTTCGGAATTGATTAGCAGACTAAAGTAAATCATACCAATTTGGTGGGTTGTCTTGATTCCCGTCGCTTTTTGCGGTATCATGGGTCACGCGGAAACGCAGATCCTGCAAAAGTGGTGATGGTATGAAAAAGAAACTGCTCTCTCTTGCGCTGGCGCTGGTCCTCTCGCTCACACTTGCGGCGACGGCCCAGGCCGGGAGCCGGTATACGACGAGCGCCGGGGCCCTGCGGGCCGCCGATTTCACCGGCGACGCGCTTTTAGCCGCCAGGCTCGACGCGGTCTTTGCCGGGACGCCGGAGATGTACGAGGATATCCGGTGCACATCCAGGGCCTCGGCGCCCATCGGGAGCCGGAACGTGCCGTTGGGAAAAACGTATTACGTCAAGAGCGCAAACGGCCAGGTCTATTCCGGGACCTCCTGCTACATATACGCCAACGCCGTGTACGCCACGCTCTTCGGGGACGTGCCCTACCACGGGGAGGACGCGGGGTGGAAGAGCTCCTACACCGCCGCCAGGAACCTCTCCAGTGCCTCTTACAGCGAATTTCAGCGCCTGGGCATCGGCTTCGGGGCGCTGCTGCGCACCACGTCCAACGCCGACGGGTCTTACAACGGCAACGCCGGACACTCCCTCGTCATCCTGAGCTATGACGCCAGCGGCATCACGTACCTGGAGGGAAACGGCGACGGGAAGGGCCTCATCCGGGTGACGGAGCGCAGCTGGGACACCTTCAACAGCACCAGCGTTGGCGGGCGGGGGTATAAGATCAGCTTCATCGTCCAGCCCAAGACGGAGGCTGTCACCCGGACCCCGGCGTATGTGGGCCGCCTCGGGAAGGTCAGGAGCTACGGCGGGCAGTTCCGGGATGTGCGTCCCGGGGACTGGTTTTACAGGTTGGTATCCGGGGCCTATGAGACAGGCTTCGTGGACGGGCGCGCCCCCACCCTCTTCGACCCGGAGGGGAACGTCACTGCCGCCGAGGCCGTGACGCTTTGCGCCAGGTTCCTCTCCCTCTACTACGACGACCGGTGGGACTTTGGCTCCTCCGGGGCGTGGTATGAGGGGTATTACGACTACTTAAGGCGCTGGGGCATCGACACGTCCTTCGCCGCTCCCGGCGAGAGCGTCACGCGCGGCGAGTTTGCCCGGCTCATGGACCGGGCGCTTCCTCAAGAGGCCCGGGGCGGCGACATCGACACCGTCTTCCCGGATGTGCCCGCCAAATACCAAAGCGCCGTCACGGCCCTCACGCGGTGCGGGGTGATCACCGGGTCCGGCGGGCTCTTCCACCCCTACGACGCCCTGACCCGCGCCGAGGCGGCGGCGTTCCTGGGGCGCATGGCGGATAAATCATTGCGCGCCGGTTAACCGATAATGTCTTTGAGCGCCCGCAGGGCGTTTTGATAGGCGATCTTCTCGGCGGTCCTTTCGCCGAAGGCGGCGGCAATGGCCTCTATAAAACGCTGTTGGCCGCCGCAGTCGCCCCACTCCAGCTTTGATTCGATGCCGTCGTAGTCGGACCCCAGGGCGGCTACGTCCTCGCCGCCCATGGCCACAAGGTGCCGGAGGTGGCGCAGGAGCTCGGAAACGGCGGTAAGATCGTCCTCAAACCGGCGGGAGACAGGATGCAGGAAGGCGTTGCAGTAGTTGAGCCCGACGACGCCGCCGGCGTCGGCCACGGCGCGGATCTGTTCGTCCGTCAGGTTCCGGCCGATGTCGCACAGGGCGCGGCAGCAGGAGTGGGAGGCGATAAAGGGCTTTTTTGAATGCTTCGCCACGTCCCAAAAGCCGCCCTCGGAGAGGTGCGACACGTCTACGGCGATGCCCAGCTCGTTCATCCGCCGGACGCACTCGATGCCGAAGGGCTTCAGGCCCAGGGCGTGCTTTTTGGGGTCGCCGCTCTGAGGATACCCTAGGGAGTTCTCGTAATTCCAGGTGAGGGCCACCATGCGCACGCCCTTGCGGTAGTAGTCGTCCACGTTTTCGATCCGGCCGTCCAGGGTCACGCCGTCCTCCACCGTGAGGATGGCGCTGACCTTGCCGGCCCTTTCGTTTTTCTCGACGTCGGCGACGGTATAGGCCGGGGCGAGGGCGTCGGCGTTGAGGGCGAGCTCCCGGAGGTAGGCCGCGTAGGCTCGGTCGAAGTACGCCGCCGGGTCGTCGGGCAGGCCGGAACGGCGGGCGGCGTCGTGGGTGGGCACGAAGATGGCGAAGCACTGGGCCAGGACCTGGCCCTTTCGGAGCTTTTCCAGGCTTATGTGGGCATCCTGAAGGTCCCTGAGGTGCGCGCCCTCGTAAAAACGCATGATCGTGTCGCAGTGGAGGTCAACGGTCTTCATTTAAAGTCCCCCTTTCGTTTCTTTTTATGATTATAAAGGAAACAGGTTTTGTTTACAACAGCAAAATCGGAAAAAGGCATCCAAAAACCGGCAGAAGAATAAAAGCGTTGGGAGGCGGGCATATTAAGGGCGCGAACAAAAAAGGAGGGATCACATGATGATCATGGACAGGATCGCCCTTATCCTCTTGATAATCGGCGGCATCAACTGGGGCCTGGTGGGCGTCTTCAAGT
>CANPYK010000001.1 GCA_947588605.1 uncultured Oscillospiraceae bacterium | reverse complement strand
CTGGATGACGACGTGATGGACTACATCGACGGAGCCTTTGGTGTCAGCATTGGCATTGAGAAGGCGTTCCCGTCCGTAAAACAGCAAAAGAAGCGTGAGAGAGAAGCTGCCGACGAGATGGTGCTGTGTCTCTGCCCTGTCTGCGCGAGACAGTTTTTCAACTCGCCGGATCATGTGATACAGCGTATTGGACCAATAACGCCAAAAGACACTTGCACTTACTGCAATGTCCGCATGGGCCGTGTATACCGCGTGACCGCCAAAAAGAAACGCATAGGTGACGACATGCCGTAAGGGGGAGCTGACAGCAGAATATGAGAAACCAAGACGCTTATAAGGTGATGTTTTCGGCATATCCCGATGTCGTAAACATAGAGCAGCTCTGTGAGATGCTCGGTGGTATCAGTACAAAAACGGGGTACAGGCTATTAAAAACCGGATCTATTAAAAGCTTTATGATTGGACACCGTTACCGTATTCCGAAAATAAATGTCATTGACTATCTTCAGCTTGAAGGAAATATAGAAACATAAAATTTGCACATTTGCAGTCTACCGCCTACGGGTGGTAGACTGTATTTGTCAATGGCAGATGAAGATAAGCACCGAGTAAGGAGGTCAATAAAATGGTAGCAGGACATCTGCGAGAAAAAAACGGTTACTATTATATCATCCTCAGTTACACAGACTTGCAGGGAAGAAGAAAAACACCCTCGAAGAATACGGGACTTCCCGTAAAAGGCAATAAAAAGCGCGCAGAGGCCATGCTTTTGGAGGCGCGCATCAATATGGCGGAAGAACTGGAAAGACTTATGGAGGCCGCCACGATCCCGGAGGAGCCTTCCCCGGATGACATTCCATTTTCGAGCTTTATGTCCGATTGGTTGAAGATGATGAAAAACAGCGTTGAGCTTTCAACTTACGCGGGATATAAGCAGTCGGTTGAGAAAAAAATCATTCCATGGTTTGATAAGCATTATCCAGGTATCAAATTACGGGACGTGAAAGCAAAACACATTCAAGACTACTACACGTTTGAAATGAATGAGGGAGGCGTCACGGCAAATACCGTCATTCACTACCACGCAAATTTACGTAAAGCCCTTCAATATGCGTTCAAAACTGGCTTGATCGATTTGAATCCCGCAGATCGTGTGGAACGCCCCAGAAGGGAACCCTTTGTAGGGAACATCTATAATGCCAAAGAACTGGAGCAGCTTTTTGAGGTGGTCAAGGGGGACATCATTGAACTTGGCGTCATCTTGGCGGCATTTTACGGCTTACGTCGGAGTGAGGTGGTGGGCCTGAAATGGGATGCCATCGACTTCGAGCAAAAGACGTTTACAATCCGGCACGTTGTGACAGCGGTAACTCTGGATGGGAAATACAGCTTGGTTGAAAAGGATCGCACCAAGACAAAATCAAGCTGCCGGACACTTCCACTTGTTCCGCCCTTCGAGAAGCTGCTTATCAGTTTGAAAGCAAAGCAAGAGGAAAACAGGAAGCGGTGCGGGAACTCCTATTGTAAGGAATATGACGGATATATTTACGTCAACGAAATGGGAGAGCTTGTGACACCGGGTTATATTTCTCACCGCTTCTCCGCAATACTTGAGAAGAACGGGATGCGCCACATACGTTATCATGATCTTCGACATAGCTGCGCAAGTCTCCTATATGCCAACGGAGTCAGCCTGAAGGATATTCAAGAATGGCTTGGTCACAGCAATATTTCAACTACCGCGAACATCTATACGCACCTTGATTTCAATTCAAAGGTTGCCTCGGCCAACGCGATTCTTGGCTACTATCCTACCGCATAAACAAAGACGCTTTCGATGCCCCGGTTTGGCATTCTAAAAACGACGCACAAAAAAGAAACTCGGAAACACTTTCACAGTAAGTGTTTCCGAGCTTCAGCAGATGGTGCCGGTGACCGGGCTCGAACCGGTACGCTGTTTCCAACATTGGATTTTAAATCCAAGGCGTCTGCCAATTCCGCCACACCGGCAGGTGTGAATGTAATTTTTGTCATCCAAAAATGGGCCTTGGAAATCGGAGGCCCAGAATGGAGGCCCAGAGGGAAAACGGGGAAATTCAAAATCCGAAACCCCTTGAAAATCAAGGACTTTTTGAACCGGTACGATGTTGCCATCACGGGATTTTAAGTCCCGGGCGTCTGCCAGTTCCGCCACACCGGCTACTGCTTTTTGGGGAGGGGGCGCTTTGCGCCGCGGTCGTCGACGAGGTAGGTGTTCTCCAGCTGCGCCGTGAGGCTTTGCTTGACGCTGGCGATGTACTCCGCGCGCAGCGCGGCGCGCTCGGCAAGCTCCTCGGGCGTCAGGGGGCGCTCGCGGGAGATGCGGGTGAGCTCGCTGATGCGGTCTATGCGCTTTTGGTCCATAACAACACCTCGTGTCCATCTATTTTACCTTTGGGCGGCGGTTTTGTCAACTCTTTTTCCGTTCTTCGGCGCTCTTCGGCGCTATGCCCCGGTTTGGGGGATAAATAATTTAAAGTTTGTTAACTCTTTCCCGGCGGGCGGGGGTATAATAGGTGTGAAAAAATTTTGTGAAATGGGATGCGCTATGCTGAAACTTACCAACATCACCAAGACCTACATAACCGGCGCCCTCACCCAGCAGGCGCTGGACGGGATCTCCGTCTCCTTCCGTAAAAGCGAGTTCGTGTCCGTCCTGGGCCAGTCCGGTTCCGGCAAGACCACGCTTTTGAACATCATCGGCGGGCTCGACCAGTACACCTCCGGGGACCTCATCATCAACGGCAAGTCCACCAAGGAGTATAACGACGCCGACTGGGACACCTACCGCAACCACTCCGTGGGCTTCGTGTTCCAGAGCTACAACCTCATCCCCCACCAGACGGTCCTCCGGAACGTGGAGCTGGCGCTGACGCTCTCCGGCGTATCCAAGGCCGAGCGGCGCCGCCGGGCCGTGGAGGCCCTGAAGGCCGTGGGGCTGGAGGAGCACATCTACAAAAAGCCCAATCAAATGTCCGGCGGGCAGATGCAGCGCGTGTCCATCGCCCGGGCCCTCATCAACAACCCGGACATCCTCCTGGCCGACGAGCCCACCGGGGCGCTGGACTCCGAGACGAGCATCCAGGTCATGGAGCTTCTGAAGGAAATAGCCCGCGACCGGCTGGTCATCATGGTCACCCACAACCCGGACCTTGCGGAGCGCTACTCCACCCGCATCGTCAAGCTCCTGGACGGCAGGATCGTGGACGACTCCGACCCCTACGAGGACGAGTCCGTGGCCCAGGTCCTCACGAAAAAGGAGCAGAAGCAGCAAAAGAGCGAGAAGAAGAAAAAGTCCATGTCCTTCCTCACCGCCCTTTCCCTCTCCCTCAACAACCTGATGACCAAAAAGGGGCGCACCTTCCTCACCAGCTTCGCCGGGTCCATCGGCATCATCGGCATCGCCCTTATCCTCTCCGTGTCCGCCGGCTTCCAGGCGTACATCGACCAGGTCCAGGAGGACACCCTCACCAGCTACCCCATCACCATCGAGGCGGAGAGCGTGGATATGTCCGCCATGCTCATGAGCTTCATGGAATCCCGGCAGGAGGCCATGGAGGAGGAGCGCGAGCCTGACCGGGTCTACTCCTCCACGGTCATGTACGATATGCTCAGCTCCATGATGACCGCCCAGACGAAGACCAACAACCTCACCGCCTTCAAAAAGTTCCTGGACGAGGGCGGCAACGGCATCATGGACATCGCCCGGGTCCACTACTCCTACGACTTCAAGTTTGACGTCTACACCCAGGACAAGGACGGGGGCGTGGTGAAGTCCGACGCCATGGAGATGATGCAGCAGGCCATGACCGGCATGTTCGGCGGGGACTACTCCAGCTACTTTGACACCATGGGCGGGATGTACCAGCAATTCAACGTCTGGAACGAGCTCCTGCCCGAGGCCGACGGCACGGGCGTGGCCCAGTCCGTCCGGGACCAGTACGACGTGCTCTACGGCAAGTGGCCGGAGAGCTATGACGAGATCGTCATCTTCGTGGACCGGCGCAACGAGATTTCCGACCTCATGCTCTACGCCCTGGGCTTCATCTCCTCCCAGGAGATGACCGAGACCATGCAGGCCATGATGGCCGGCAAGCCCGTGGAGGCCGAGACCATGAGCTGGAGCTACGAGGAGCTGTGCGATACTTATTTCAAGTTCATCCTGCCCTCGGAGTATTACCAGCTGGAGCCCAACGGGCAGTATACCGACCTGAGCGCCACGGAGCAGGGCATGGAATTCCTCTACTCCAACGCCGACGTGGGTCTTCCCCTCAAGGTGGTGGGCATCGTCCGTCCCACCGAGGACGCCGAGGGCG
Organism: uncultured Oscillospiraceae bacterium; assembly: GCA_947588605.1. Classification (GTDB taxonomy): domain Bacteria; phylum Bacillota; class Clostridia; order Oscillospirales; family Oscillospiraceae; genus RUG626. Next base: position 210,994 of record CANPYK010000001.1, on the reverse strand, counting down.
GCACCGTCTCCGGCCAGATCGGCTACACCGCGGCCCTGACCCAGTACGCCATGGCCGAGACGGCCAAGCAGGAGATCGTCCAGAAGCAGCTGGCCGACGAGACGGTGGACGTCTTCAACGGCCTGCCCTTCCGCACGCCGGAATACACAGATCCCGTGGACGCGGAGAAAAAGGCGCTCTTCACCGCCTACTATGAGGGCCTGGACGACGCCGCGCGCGCCGCGCTCTTCGCCCGGATGTACTGCGTCCCCTCCGAGGCGTATCTGGACGCGGAGGTGGCGCGGCAGCTCACCGCCACGGACCGCCAGTCGCTCATGGACAGGATGATCGCCGCCTACGCCCAGCAGACCGGCGCCACGGACACCTCCCAGTTTGAGAGCTACTTTGCACAGATGACCGATGAGCAGCTGGCCGCCGCGGCAGAGGAGGGCATCCGCCAGATGTCCGCCGCGAATTACGCCCAACAGAAGGGTATGGAGCTTGCCATGATGCAGCCCGAGGCCGTCGCCGCGCTGATGGCCTCCACCGTCTTCACCGACGACCAGTACATCACCTTCTACGACCAGTTCATGCCCGCCACGGTGTCGGAGTCCAATCTGGAGCAGAATCTGGACGCCCTGGGCTACGCCACCCCCGAGTCCCCCAGCCGCGTCAGCCTCTACGCCACGTCCTTTGAGGATAAGGACACCATCGCCGGGCTCATTGAGGAGTACAACAAGGGCGTGGCCGAGGAGGACAAGATCGAGTACACCGACCTTGTGGCCCTGCTCCTGGACTCCGTCACCACCATCATCGACGCCGTGAGCTACGTGCTCATCGCCTTCGTCTCCATTTCCCTGGTGGTCAGCTCCATCATGATCGGCATCATCACCTACATCTCCGTCCTGGAGCGCACCAAGGAGATCGGCATCCTCCGCGCCATCGGCGCCTCCAAGCGGGACGTGGGGCGCGTCTTCAACGCCGAGACGCTGATCGTGGGCTTCGGGGCCGGCCTCATCGGTATCCTGGCCTCCCTCATCATCATCGTGCCCATCAACCTCATCCTCCACAGCCTCACCGGCATCGACGAGCTCTCCGCCGTCCTCCCGGCCGGCGCGGCGGTGATCCTGGTGCTCATCAGTATGTTCCTCACCTTCATCGCCGGCCTCGTCCCCTCCCGCATCGCCTCCCGCAAGAACCCGGTGGAGGCGCTGAGAACAGAATAAAAACAGGCACCCATCCAAAAAGCGAAACGGCCCGCGCCGTTTCGCTTTTCAGTTTGTCAAAAAACTCTCATCGAGCATTTTTTCCGGCAGCATGTACGTCGGAAAAAATACCTTTTGTCACGCAAGTGTGCCCGCGTCGTCGCTCAAGCCGCTTAGCCTCGCCCCGCCGCAAGCGGCAGGGCTCAGGCGCTGGCTTGGCTCCTCCTTTCCCCACGCAATCTTCGATTGCGCGGGGCCCTAAAGCGCGCGCAGCGTGACAGCAGAAACCCCCTGCTACGTCCCCACCACCTGGTCCCGCGGCAACACCGTCACAGGCTACGGTGTGGACGGGTTCTCGGGGGAGGAGGAATAAGCGCTTCCCCCCGCCCCTCCCGGCCGGAGGAGCGGGGCGTGTCGGGAGGCGGGTGCGGGTTGTCGGGACCGGTCCGTCATCCCACGTTCGCTACCCCCCTGCCCCCCTCCTACGAGGAGGGGGCTCCGGGACGGAGGGCGGATGCGTTTTGTCGGGAACGTTTCCGTCCCGCAACCGCGCACGGGCGGGTTCGGAACCCGCCCATACAGGGGATGTGGAAGGTTATACCATTCAAATGACGTGGTAGGTCATCGAAACGCGGGCCGCCGTGGGCGGCGGCCCGTACGGAGTAATTGGAACGGATACGGATTGTCGAGACCGGTCCGTCATCCAACGCTCGCTTCCCCCCTGCCCCCCTCCTACGAGGAGGGGGCTCCGGGACGGGGGGGCAGGTGCGGGTTATCGGAACCGTTTCGTCAACGCACCCTCTTTTGCCCCTCCCAGGTCGGGGTGGCGCGAAGCGCCGGGGTGGTGCTATGATCCGATTATCGAAAGCCCCAGTTACACTCCACGGGCTCGAATACCCCGCCGCTGCGGCGGCACCCCTTTTTCCGAAAAAGGGGTCGGGGGAATAAGGTTGCGGCGCTTCGCGCCGCCTTTAGATTAAATTGCGCCTCCGGCGCAATAAAATCGAGAATGCGGCGAAGCCGCAAACCTTTTTGACCCCCTGTTCCGGGAAAGGGGGGTAGGGGGGATTCGAGCCCCCGTCCCCGCCGCACGGGCAAATCCAAACCCCCGTTGAGCGGCATTTCCCGTTTTATCGGAACCGTTCCCGTCCCGCAACGTGGGCACGGGCGGGTTTGGAACCCGCCCCTACAGGGGATGTGGAAGGTTATACCATCCAAATGACGTGGGAAGTCATCGCAACGCGGGCCGCCGTGGGCGCTGCGCCCGCAGGCGCGTTTCGGAGCGCAACCGCCGCAAAGCGGCGGCTCTTAGCGCGGAGATGCGGCCCGTACGGCGGGGATGGAACGCAATTTAAAACTGTAGGGGCGGGTTCCAAACCCGCCCGTTTTAACTCCCCCCTGGGGGAGGTGGCGCGAAGCGCCGGAAGGGTCGTCCCCGCCGCGCGGGCAAATCCAAACTGCGGCGAAGCCGCAACCTTTTTTCGCCCCCTCCTCGTAGGAGGGGGGCAGGGGGGAAGCGAAGGTTGGAAGACTGAGCGGCCGACGATAAAATCGAGAACCCACCCCTCTTGACAGCTCCGTCTCCTTGTGCTATCCTGTTTCCATCAACAGCCTGGAGGTGCAGGGATGATTTCTTTTCTCGCTTAAACTTTAAGGCGCACTTGGAGGGGCTATTTGTGCCCTGAGCGCCGGAAAGCGGGAAGAAATACCATCCTTTTGCACTCTTTTGGGGCGTTTGAGCGCCCTTTTGCGAGTCGTGGGATCTTCCCGCGGCACATTTTTTATGAAAGGCGCGGCTATGCTGATCGACGTTACGAATTTCACCTTTGCCTATGAGGGCAGTCACGACAACATCTTTGAAAATGTCTCCTTCCGCCTGGACACAGACTGGCGGCTGGGCTTCACCGGGCGCAACGGGCGGGGGAAGACCACGTTTTTGCGGTGTCTCCTGGGGGAGCTTGCCTATTCCGGGACCATTTCCGCCCCCGGCCTTGTCTTTGAGTATTTCCCCGTCCGGGCGGAGGACCCGGAACTCCCCACGGCGCGGGCCTTGCTCGACCGTATGGAGGGGGTGGAGCAATGGCGGCTTTTGCGGGAGCTTGCCAAGCTCGGCATCGACGGGGAGCTTCTGGAGCGGCCCCTGGGGACCCTCTCCGGCGGGGAGCGGACACGGGCGGAGCTGGCGGCGCTTTTTGCCGCGCCCGACGCCTTTCCCCTCATCGACGAGCCCACGAACCACCTGGATATGGCCGCCAGGGAGCTGGTGGGCGACTATCTGGCGCGGAAAAAGGGCTTCATCCTGGTGAGCCACGACCGGGCGCTGCTGGACCGGTGTACCGACCACACCCTGAGCGTCAACCGGGCGAGCATCGAGGTGACACGCGGGCCCTTCTCCGTCTGGTGGGAGAACAAGCGGCGGCAGGACGACTGGGAGCGGGCGGAGAACGAGAAGCTGCGCGGCGAGATCGCGCGCCTCACCGACGCGGCCCGTGAGCACGCCCAGTGGTCAGACAAGGCCGAGCGCTCCAAGTACCTCTCCCACACGGACAAAGCCGACGTGAAGAAGGGCTGGGCCCCCAAGCAGGCCGCCAAGGCCGCCAAACAGCAAAAGCGCTCCAAGGCCATCGAGGAGCGCCGGGAGCGGGCCGTGGAGGACAAGTCGAAGCTCCTGCGGAACATCGAGCGGGACGAGGAGCTGAAGCTCTCTCCCCTCACCCACCGGGCCCCGCGCATCGTGGAGCTGCGGGACGTGTCCGTCGCCTACGGCGGGCGGGAGGTGGTGCGCGGCCTCACCTTCGAGCTTCGCCCCGGGGAGCGTCTGGCCCTCACCGGCCCCAACGGGTGCGGGAAAACCAGCGTCTTGCGGCTCATTTTGGGGGAGGACGCGCCCCACACGGGGCTTGTGCGCACCGCCTCCGGCCTCACCGTCTCTTATGTGAGCCAGGACACCTCCGACCTGCGCGGCAGTCTGGAGGACTACGCCGCCGGGTTCGACATCGACCGCAGCGTCTTCCAGTCCATCCTCCGCAAGCTGGGGTTTGAGCGGGCGCAGTTTGAAAAGCCCCTGGAGACCTGGTCCCAGGGGCAGAAAAAGAAGGCCCTCCTGGCCCGGTCCCTGGCCGAACGCGCCCACCTTTACATCTGGGACGAGCCGTTGAACTACGTGGACGTCATCTCCCGGATGCAGATCGAGGCGCTCCTGACCCGCTTTGCCCCCACCATGCTTTTTGTGGAGCACGACCGGGCGTTCGTGGAGAACGTGGCCACGGGGCGCGTGGCGCTGTGTTGAAAATGACGAATTTATCGCTTTCCGTGCGCAAGATTCGCAAAGTCAGTCCGCAATAAACACTATTTCTATTGCGGAAAATATGCCTATAATAAGTGGCGTCGCGAGGAACGACGCAACAATTCTTTGGAGGCATTGACTATGAAAAAGCATGATACTAACAGGAAAGGAAACGCCAGAAGGAACACCGTCAGCGTGGAGCGTGAGCTTGCGCAGGGACTTCGCTTCGTGGCTGCCGTCGGCGGCGTAGAGCGGCTTCGGAACCCCGAGTTCTGGAGATGACCGCACGCCGGAAGTATCACGCCGGACAATTGAATAGAGAAGCCCGGCCGCCAACGATGGCGGCCGGGCAATTTTTTGGTTCCCCGCCTTGCGGAGGCGGGGAGATGCTGGTATAATGGGGGCGAAATTTGATTGATAAGGAAGGCGAATGACTGTGGACAGGGAATTTTACCGGGGGAACCGGGAGAGGCTGTATGGGATGATGAAGCCGGGGTCGCTGCTGGCGCTGTTTTCCGGGGTGGAGGTGCGCAAGACGAACGACGAGTTTTACCCCTTCTACGCCCACCGGAGCTTTGTGTATCTCACGGGCCTGGAGGGGCGGGAGCTGGCGCTTTTGGCGTGGAAGGACGGCGGCGGCGCGGTGACGGAGAAGCTCTTTCTCCTGCCGCCGGACCCGATGGCGGAGCGCTGGACGGGCCGGCGCGTCAAGCCCGACGAAGCCGTGGCGGTCTCCGGCGTGGAGAACGTGGGGTACGCGGCCGAGTTTGAGGGGGAGCTCCACCGCCTTGCAACCTCCGGGCGGTTTGAAAACCTCTATCTGGACCTCTACCGCGCCGCGCCCTCGGACCGGGACGCGCCGGCCCACCGGCTTTTGCGGCGGGCCCGGTCGGACTACCCCTTTTTGAAGGTGGAGAACGCCGACGCCCTCATCCGCCGTCTGCGGCTTGTGAAGCAGCCCTGTGAGCTGGCGGCCATGCGTCAGGCCGAGGCGATCACCGCCGAGGGCATCAAGGCCATGATGCGCGCCTCCCGGCCGGGGATGTACGAATACCAGTATAAGGCGGTGTGGGACTACGTCCTGGGCCAGTACGGACCCCAGGGACCGGCCTTCCCCTCCATCATCTCCGCCGGGCGCAACAACTTCTGCATCCACTATAACGCCTACACCGGCCAGGCCCTGGACGGCGACATGGTCCTCAACGACGTGGGGGCGTGGCACGACCATCTCATGACCGACGTCTCCCGGGGCTGGCCCTGCAATGGACGGTATACGGAGCGCCAGAGGCGGCTTTTCAACTGCGCGCTGGACACCTCAAACCACATGTTCGACCTCATCAAGCCGGGGATGCCCATGGCCGAGGTGGACCGGGAGATCCGCCGCTTCTGCGCCGAGAGGCTGGTGGAGGCCGGGGCGCTGGACGACGCGCGGAACGTCTCCCGCCTCATGTGGCACGGCGGGGCCCACCATGTGGGCTTCGACGTCCACGACGTGGTGGCGACACCCGAGGTCGTCGGGCCCAACATGGTCTTCTGCGTGGACGTGGGCATCTACCACGAGGAGTGGGGCGTCGGCTTCCGGCTGGAGGACAACTGCCTGGTGACCGAGACGGGGTGCGAAAACCTCTCCGCCGCCACGCCCCGGACCGTGGAGGCCATTGAGGACGAGATGCGGAAGGGGTTTGTGGCGTTTTCATGATCAACCGTGTTTTGATGATCGTCATGTCCGTGGGCATTGTGCTGGGCGGACTTGACAGGATCTTGGGCAACAAATTCGGCCTGGGGGCGCAATTTGAAAAGGGCTTTGAGCTCCTGGGCCCCATGGCCCTCTCCATGACCGGCATCATCAGCCTTGCCCCGGCGCTGGCCGGGGCGCTGGGAAAGATCGTTACCCCGGTCTACACCGCCATCGGCGTGGACCCGGCCATGTTTGGGAGCGTCCTCTCCATCGACATGGGCGGCTACCAGCTGGCCACGGAGCTCGCTCTCGACCCCCTGGTGGGGCGCTACGCCGGCATCGTGGCCGCGTCCATCTTCGGGTGTACCATGGTCTTCACCATCCCCGTGGGCATGGGGATGATCGACAGGGAATCCCAGGCCCCCTTCGCCCGTGGGATCATGCTGGGGCTGGCAACCATGCCCGTGGGGCTGGTGCTGGGCGGTCTTTGCTGCGGACTGCCCATAGCGGCGTGCCTTTGGCAGAACGTGCCCATCTTCGTCATGTCGCTGCTGCTGGGGCTGGGTCTTTGGAAAATTCCGGAGAAGATGGTCAAGGGCTTTTACGCCGTGGCGGCGGCCATCAAGATCGTCGTCACCTGCGGGCTCATCCTAGCCGCCGTGGAGTCCCTCACCGGCTGGAACCCGGTGAAGGGCATGACGCCCATCTCCGAATCCCTGGCCGTGGTGGCCTCCATCGGTGTGGTCCAGCTGGGGTCCCTGCCCATGGCGGAGCTCCTGCGCCGCGCCCTCGCCAAGCCCTTCACCTGGCTGGGGCGCAAGCTGGGGCTGAGCTCCCAGAGCCTTACGGGGATGCTCATCGGCCTTGCCACGCCTCTGCCCACGCTCACGGAGTTTGGCGGCATGGGCAAGCGCGGTCAGATCGCCGCCGCCGCTTTTCTCGTCTCCGGCGCCAGCCTCCTGGCCGCCCACATGGGCTTCGTCGTCAGCACCGAGCCGGACCTGCTCTCCCCGCTCATCGCGGCCAAGCTCTCCGGCGCTTTTGCCGCCGCCGTGCTGGCCGTGGCGGTGACGAGGAAGGAGAAGGCCGCGTGACAAGGATCCTCTTTATCTGCCACGGGAACATCTGCCGGTCCCCCATGGCGGAATTTGTGATGAAAAAGCTGGTGCGGGACGCGGGCCTGGAGCGGGACTTCGTCATCGAGTCCGCCGCCACCAGCACGGAGGAGCTGGGCAACCCCGTCTATCCCCCGGCGCGGCGGGAGCTCCTGCGCCACGGCCTCACCTGCGAGGGGAAAACCGCCCGGCAGGTGACGGCGGAGGACTACCGGCGGTTCGACCTTCTGGTGTGCATGGACCGGGCCAATATCCGCAACACCCGGCGCCTCACGGGCCCGGACCGGGAGGGGAAGATCAGGCTTCTTCTCGATTACACCGGCGAGGGCCGGGACGTGGCCGACCCCTGGTACACCGGGGACTTCGAAGCCACCTGGCGGGACGTGACAGCCGGCTGTGAGGCCCTTTTGCGGGCGCTGACGGGGAAGGGGTGAGACGCATGGAGCAAGCAAGGATCGACGACGCCGTCCGAAAGGCCCTGGCCTGGGCCGACGCCCTCACCGTAGATTCCCCGGTGAACGTGCCGGAGCCGGTGGTGGCGGACACCGGGCGCTTTTTCACCTGGGACAACGAGCACCGCACCCCGGCGCGGGACCCCTATCTCTTTGACTGGAGCTACTACACCGGCGTGGTCATGGAGGGGCTTTTCGACCTGGCGGAGGCGGGCGCGCCCAAGGCGGAGCGGTACAGGGACTACGTCCGGCGGTACGTGGACGCCCTCCTGGTCCCCGGCCCCGACGGGCGCTGGCACGTGAGCCGGGAGCTGGGCGGATATGTGGACTGCCACGGCGCGGACTGCTACAAGACGGCGGCACTGCTGGTACGGCTTACAAATGAGGACCCGCGCGCCGCTGACGTCTGCCGGGAGCTGTACCGGGACTTGACGGATACGCATTATGTCAACTCAGTCGGGCATAATGTGGCCACGGAGCACACGGACGAGGCCCTGGGCGGCAACTACTGGCACACCTGGGCCAAGCTCAGGCCGCCGCGCTACGCCGTGTGGCTGGACGGCATCTACATGCTCCAGCCCTTCCTGGCCCGCCACGCCGCCGCCATTGGCGACGAGCACCAGCTTGCGCTGGTGGACCGGAGGCTCAGCTGGGTATCCAAGGAGCTTTGCGCCCCGAACGGCCTTTACTACCACGCCGGGAACGGATCCACGGACGCCTGCCCCTGGTTCTGGACGCGCTCCATGGGCTGGTACGGCATGGCCATGGCCGACCTCATCGACGTGACCCCGGCGCGATACGTCCCCGCCCGAAAAGCGGCGCTGCGGCAGTTCGTAGACGGGCTCCTCCCCTACCAGCGCCCGGACGGGCTCTGGACGAACCTCACCGACCGGCCCGCCTCGGAAACCAACCGCCCGGAGACCAGCGGCACGGCGATGCTGGCCTACACCATGCTCAAGGGCGTACGCCTGGGCTGGCTGGAGTCCGCTTACACCGAACCCGCCCTCCGGGCCTTCACGGGCCTTGCGGAGACGAAGCTTCAGGACGGACACCTCACGGACATCTACCTCAAGGCCTCTGCCAACGGCTCTGACAACTACGAAAACCCGGCTTATTACATGACCGACGAGGGCAAAGGCGCGGGTCCGTTCCTCATGGCGCTGTCGGAGATGATACACGGGGTGTAGAGCGCCCCAATGTCCCCCACTTCCCCACCACAACGGGACCGTCCTGTCGTCCGACGTTCGCTACCCCCCTGCCCCCCTCCTACGAGGAGGGGGCTCTAAAACCGGGGTTGGTGCGTTATACCAGAACCATTCCGTCACGCCACGTGGCACGGGCGGGTTTGGAACCCGCCCCTACAGCGGGGATTTGGGGCAAACCAAAAGCCGAGAAATGGGCCGCCGTAGGCGGCGGCCCGTACGGCGATAATTGAAGACAACCTGGGAAACTGTAGGGGCGGGTTCTAAACCCGCCCGTTCACCCGTCTCTCGTCCCCCGTCCCCGCCGCGCGGGCAAATCAAAACTGCGCCGCAGGCGCAAACCTTTTTCGCCCCCTCCTCGTAGGAGGGGGGGCAGGGGGGCAGCGAGCGTGGGACATGAGAGCGGTCCCGACAAACCGCCCTCGTCGCCTTTCACAGGTCCGCCAGCTCCCCCGCCGGGATCTCTATGTGGCGCTTGTCCACCTCCAGCCAGACGGGGGTGGCGCTGGGGTTGTAGACCTTATCGGCGGCGGCGGTGAACTGGAGGCGCGAGGCGGCGTCCAGGTAGTCTACGATCTCGATGTTGGTGGCGTACCAAATGTCCTCCCGGCCGCCCACCAGGGCGCAGAAATTTTCCATCACGTCCCAGTTGTCCCGGTCGGCGAACTCGTAGCTGTGGCCCCAGACGTACATCATGTAGAGATACTGGGTCTTGAAAAGCTGGGTAAACCGCTCCCCCAGCTCCAGAAGCGGGCCGTTGTGGTGGCAGGTGGCGTGCCAGCAAAGGAAGTTTTCGGGCATGTCGAAGCTCCCCGTGGTGGGCACCACCCGGGCGTAGCGGATGCCCAGCATGGGCAGAAGCTCCATGATCTCCTTGGACCAGGACCCGTTGGGGTAGGCAAGGCCCCGGACGGGGCGGCCCACCACGTCCTCCAGCTCCATCCGGTCCCGCAGGACCTGGCGGGCCACCTCGGTCAGGGGCTCCCGGGCGATGGTGGGGTGGGTGTAGGTGTGGCAGGCGATCTCGTGGCCGGCGTAGAGGTCCCGGTACTCGGAAAAGGGGATGCGCCGGGGGTCGCCCTGGAGGCCGGCGTTGACGTTGAAGGTCCCGCGGATGCCGTGCCGGTTGAAGATATCCACGAGCCTGCGGTCCTCGGTCTTGCCGTCGTCGTAGCTCATGGTCAGGACCTTGTGTTTGCCGCCGGGGAAGCAGGTGTAGATGCTGCGAAGCGGGGGGAGAGACATAAAGATTCCTCCTATTCAATACGTTTCATGGCCTTGCGGAAGACGATGGCGAAGCTGGTCACCGTGAAGCTCACCGCCAAAAAGTCCGCGATGGGCTCGGCCAGATACACCGCCGTGGCCTTGTCCGCCATGAGGGCGGGCATGAGGTAGATGAGGGGCAGGAGCAGGACGAATTTCCGCACCACCGCCACCACGGCGCTGATGGCGGCCTTGCCAAGGCTCACAAAGGTCATCTGGCAGGCGATCTGCGCCCCGAAGAGGAAGAGCACCGCGCAGTAGATCCGCAGCGCCCGGGAGGCGTAGTCCACAAGGCCGGGGTCGGAGTTGAACATGGTCACGAACGTCCGGGGAAAGGCCATGACCAGCGCCCACAGGGCGGTGGAATAGATGAGGCTCACAGTGAGAAGCCGCCGGAACACCTCCCGGACGCGGGGGGCGTTTTTCGCGCCGAAGTTGTAGCTGGTGATGGGCTGGGCCCCCTGGGCCAGGCCCTGGAGGGGCATCATGGCGAACTGCATGACGGAGTAGAGGATGGTCATGCTCCCCACCGCCACGTCGGAGCCGTATTTCAAAAGGGAGGCGTTGAAGCACACGGTGATGACGCTCTCGCTGGCCTGCATCACAAAGGGCGCCACGCCCAGCGCCACGCAGGGCGCGATGAGGCGGGGCCGGAGCTTCAGGGAATCCCGGTTCAAGCGCAGGATGGACTTGCCCCGGGCCAGAAACCAGGTCACCCACACCGCCGAGACGGCCTGGGACAGTACCGTGGCCAGCGCCGCGCCCCGGACGCCCATGTGGAAGGCGAAGATGAAGAGGGGGTCTAAGGCGATGTTGCACACCGCGCCGATGAGCACCGTGAGCATCCCCGTTTTGGCGAAGCCCTGGGCGGTGATGAAGGCGTTCATCCCCAGCGTCACCTCCACAAAGAGGGTCCCCAGGGCGTAGACGCCCATGTAGTCGGCGGCGTAGCCGATGGTGTTCTCGCTGGCCCCGAAGGTGAGGAGCAGGGGCCGGTTCCAGACGACCAGCACCGCCGTCAGCACCAGGGAGACGGCGATCTGCGCCGTGAAGCACCCGCCCATGGTGCGCTCGGCCGCGCGGGTGTCCCCGCGCCCCATGAAGATGGACGCCCTGGGCGCGCCGCCGCTGGAGATGAGGGCGGCGAAGGCGGAGATGAAGAGGATGACGGGCATGGCCACGCCCACGCCGGTGAGCGCCATGTCCCCCTCCGCCCCCATGTGGCCTATGTAGATGCGGTCCACCACGTTGTAGAGCATATTGATGACCTGCGCCGCGATGGTGGGGATGGCCAGCCGCCAGAGAAGCCGCCCTACGGGCTCGGCGCCGAGAAACTCGTTGTCCTTTTCCATGTCTCTCTGTCACCAGCGCTCACGTCAGGGCAAAGGAGGCCAGCATGGCGTCCAGGCCCTCCCGGGCCGCCGCCGGCGCGCCGTCGTAGGTCCCGATCTCGATGAGGAGACTGCCGGCGGCCAGATCCACGGCGTAAAAGTGTTGGATCTGGGTGACCTCGGAGATCTCCCCCACCACCTGCCGCACCGTCACCGTCTTGGCGGGGAGGCTGTCCCGACCCACCGCGGCGTCCTCCGCCCTGACGCTGTCGTCGCCGGACTGGAGGGCCAGCCCCTCGGCCAGCTTCCCGGCGGTGTAATCGGGGTAGATCTGGACGGTGAGATACACCGGCATGGGCGAGTCGGCCCCGATGTAGCGGACCGTCGCGTCCCCGTCGGCCTCAAAAAGCGCCGGGTCGTAGGTAAGGGACCACCCCTCGCCCCGGAGCTCCGCCGTTTTCGGCGCCTCCGGTACCCCGCCGGCGGTCTCGGACTTCTCCCCGCCGCACCCCGCCGCGCAAACCGCCAGCGCCAGCGCCAACGCCACCAAAACAAGCTTTTTCATTCGATCACGTCCTTCCACCCTTCAGTGTATCACAGAGTTTCGGAAAAATAAACCGCAAAAGCCAACTACGCTGCGATTTTTTCGTCCCATAAGCCTCCGGTCCCCCGTCCCCGCCGCGCGGGCAAATCAAATCTGCGGCGCAGCCGCAACCTTTTTTGCCCCCTCCTCGTAGGGGGGGGCAGGGGGCAGCGAAGGTGGGATGACTGAGCGGTCCTGAAAAACGCGGGCGGGTTTGGAACCCGCCCGTACGTTATTTTACTAAAAAATACTTGACAATTTGCTTATTTTGTGGTATAATCCACTCACCGGATGCCCGTGAGGTCGTACGTCTCCAGCCACCGGGCGGCCTTTTCGCAGACGCCCCGGAGGGTCGCGCCGTCGAAGGGGCTCTCGAGGCCGGCGTTTTGGAGAAGCTCGGTGAAGACGCGGCTGCCGCCCTGGCGGGTGTAGGCCATGTAGCGCTCCCAGGCGGCTTTGCTGTCCTCCTGCAAAAGCGCCCAGAACTCCAGGGACACGGTCTGGGCCAGGCAGTAGTCGATGTAGTAGAAGGGGCTTTCATAGATGTGGCTCTGCCGCTGCCAGCCCTCCCCGTCGGCGTAGAAGGGGATGTCGCCGTCCAGGCGCAGCCAGGGCTGATAGACGCCGAGAAGGCGCTTCCACGTCTCATGGCGCTCACGGGGCGTCATCTCCGGGTGCTCGTAGACCTCGTGCTGGAAGTGGTCCACCAGGGTGCCGTAGGGGATGAAGGTGATGGCCTCGGCCAGGTGGCTGTAGCGGAACTTCCGGGCGTCCTCGCCGAAGAAGTCCTCCGCCCAGGGCCAGGCCATGAACTCCATGGACATGGAGTGGACCTCGCACCCCTCCATGGAGGGCCAGGCCGCGCTCGCGGGCACCCGGTCCCGGTTCATCCAGTAGGCGAAGGCGTGGCCGGCCTCGTGGGTGACGACGGTGACGTCGCCCTCGGTGCCGTTGAAGTTGGCGAAGATGAAGGGGACCTTGTACGCCCCCAGGTCCGTGCAGTACCCGCCGCCGGCCTTGCCCTCGGTGGAGAGCACGTCCATGAGCTTGCGGTCCAGCATGGTGTCGAAAAATTCCTTCGTCTCCGGGGAGAGCTCGGAATAGAACTTCCTCCCCGCCGCCAGGATATCCTCCGCTGTGCCCTGGGGCCTGGGGTTGCCGGAGCGGAAGGAGAGGGCCTCGTCGGCAAAGCTCAGGGGGTACCGAACGCCCAGGCGCGCGGCCTGACGGCGGTAGATCTCGTCCGCCACGGGCACCAGGTACTTCCGGACGGCCTCGCGGAAGCGCTCCACGTCCGCCTTGTCGTAGCAGTTGCGGCCCATGCGGTCGTAGCCCAGGGGGATGTAGTTTTTGTAGCCCAGATTTTTGCCCATTTGGTCCCGGAGCTTCACCAGCTCGTCGTAGATGCGGTCCAGGTCCGCCTGATGGTCCTTGTACCACCGGCCCTGGGCCTTCCAGGCGGCAAGGCGCCGCGCGTCGTCCGGGTCGGTCTTGAAGGGGGTCATCTGGGAGTGGGTGTAGGTCTTGCCCTCGAACTCGATCTGCGCCGAGGCCAGGAGCTTGGAATACTGCGTGGTCAGCTCGTTTTCCCGCTTCATGAGGGGGACGTTCTCGGGACAGAAGGTCCGCAGGGCGATCTCGGTATTGAGGAACATGAGTTTGCCGTACTCCGCCTCGAATTGGGGCCGGAAGGGGGATTCCAGGAGCGCCAGGTTCCACTGCTGGCCGAGCTCCGCAAGCTCCGGCCACGCCCCGTCCCAGAAGGACGCCTCGCCGTCGTAGAATTCGTCCCGGGTGTCGATATCGTGGCGGATGGAGGCCAGGGTGGACTGGGTGGACACCCGCCGGTCCGCCTCCTCGGAGGAGAGGAACACCGCGCGGGCCTCCTCGTAGGTCTTCGCCTCGCGAAGGCGGCGGATGTGATCCCGGTAGAGGTCCTTCAGGCCCTCCAGGTCCGGGCGCTCGTAGGGCATATCGGGGAATTTCAGGGCGTTGTCGGGCATTCTTATTCCTCCTTAGCCGTGACGGCGATGCTCAGCTCCTTGAGCTGCTGTTCGGTGACCTCCCCCGGCGCGCCCATCATCACGTCCTGGGCGGACTTGTTCATGGGGAAGGCGATGACCTCGCGGATGAGCTCCTCGCCGGTGAGGAGCATGATGATCCGGTCCACGCCGGGGGCCGCGCCGGCGTGCGGGGGCGCGCCGTAGCAGAAGGCGTTGTACATGGCGGGGAACTTCTTCTTCACGTCCTCCTCGCCGAGACGCACCAGCTTGAACGCCTCCACCATGATCTCCGGGTCGTGGTTGCGCACCGCGCCGGAGGCGGATTCGTAGCCGTTGATCACCAGGTCGTACTGGTTGGCGGTGATGGTGAGGGGGTCGAGCTCACCGGACGCGGCCTTTTGCAGGACCTCCAGCCCGCCGCTGGGCATGGAGAAGGGGTTGTGGCAAAACTCCAGCTCCCCGGACTCCTCCCCGATCTCGTACATGGGGAAGTCCACGATCCAGCAAAAGGCGTACTGCTCTTTATCCATATGATTGGGGCACAGCGCGCCGAGCTTCACGCGCATGACGCCGGCGGTCTTCTGCGCGGCGGAGAGCTTCCCGGCGGCAAGGCCCACGAAGCACCCGGGCTTGAGCCCAAGGGCGGCAACGACCGCGTCCTTCACCGGCTCCACGAATTTGGCGATGCCGCCCACCAGGGCCCCCGTCTCGTCCACCCGGAACCAGTAGGGCTTTTGGCCGGCCTGGACCTCAGTGTCGGCGCAGAGCTTGTCGATCTGCTTGCGGGTGGCGGTGAAGTCCGTGACCACGATGGCCTTGACGGTCTGGCCCTCGAAGGGCCCGAAGCCGATGCCGCCAAGGAGCGCGGTGGCGTCGGCGATCTCCAGGTCGATACGCAGGTCCGGCTTGTCGGTGCCGTACTTCTCCAGGGCGTCCAGGTACTTGATGTGCCGGAAGGGGGCCTGGGAGACGCGGCTAAATTTGCCGTATTTTTCAAAGATGGGCACCAGCACCCGCTCCAGGACGGCTAAAACGTCCTCCTGGGAGGCGAAGGCCATCTCCATGTCCAGCTGGTAAAATTCCCCTGGGCTCCGGTCGCCCCGGGCGTCCTCGTCCCGGAAGCAGGGGGCGATCTGGAAGTACCGGTCGAAGCCGGAGGTCATGAGGAGCTGCTTGAACTGCTGGGGCGCCTGGGGCAGAGCGTAGAACTTGCCGGGGTGCTTGCGGGAGGGCACCAGATAGTCCCGCGCCCCCTCGGGAGACGAGGCGGTGAGGATAGGGGTGGCGATCTCCAAAAAGCCCTCGTCGATCATGGCGGAGCGCAGGGCGGCCACGACCTTGGAGCGCAGGACGATGTTCTTTTTCACCTCGGGGTTGCGGAGGTCGAGATACCGGTACTTGAGCCGGATGGACTCGTCGGCCTCCTTGGAGCGGCTTATCTGGAAGGGCAGCTCGTTATACCGGCACCGGCCCAAAAGCTCGATGGAGGCGGGGACCACCTCGATGTCGCCGGTGGGGAGGTTGGGGTTCTTGCTGCTGCGCTCCCGGACCACGCCGTTGACGGCGACGGTGGATTCCTTGTTGACAGTCCTGACCTGGGCCAAAAGCGCCTCGTCCTCCACCACGATCTGCGTGGTGCCGTAGAAGTCCCGGAGGACGAGGAAGGCGAGATTGGCGCTGACGGCGCGGACATTCTCCAGCCACCCGCAAAGACGCACGGTCTTGCCGGCGTCGGAAAGGCGAAGCTCCCCGCAGGTATGGGTGCGTGATTGAACCATGTTGATCACTCCAATTTCTATCTTTTCCCTCACGTTTTAAGAGGGTTCGGTCGTCTCGTCGGGTCCCGGCTCCGGCTCGGGGTAGAGGGCCAGGATGGCGTCGTGGACGCTGGCGCACCAGCTTTCCTTATTCTGGGCGGTGACGGCCACGGTGGTGTCGCCGGTGAGGCGCAGGTCCGCGCCCTGACAGGCGGCGGTGAGGGACGCGCCGTTGCCGCCGCACAGGAAGGTGACGTGGAAATAGGGGTCCCCCACCCGCGCCACCGGGGCTTCCGAGGTGAAGAGGGAGGCGAAGGTCCGCCCGAAGCCCTTCCCGTCGAAGAGCCCGATGAGCTCCTCAAAGGCCTCGTCCTCCGGTCCCACCGCCAGCACCGCGGCGGCGGAATCCAGGGCGTAGGTCCCGGCGGAGACCCGGATCTCCGTCACCGCCTCAAAGCTGAACACCCCGGAGGCGTAGTTTTCCGGGGCCATGGGCCGCAGGAGGATGAGCCCCACCGCCAAAAGGGCGGCCACCAGAATGGCGGCGATGATCGCCGCGTGCCGGCCGCTCACCGGTCACTCCTTCACGGGCGCGACGCTCCCGCGCCCGGACAGCACGGCGGAGAGGAGGCCGGCGGCCTCCCCCAGGGGCAGGCGCTTTTGCTCGCCGGTGGCCATGTCCTTGATGCTCACCTCGCCGGCGGCGATCTCGTCCTCGCCGAGGATGGCCACGAAGGGCACGCCCAGGCGGTTGGCGTAGGTCATCTTCGCCTTGAATTTCCGCTTTTCCCCATAAAGCTGGGCCCGGACGCCACCCGCGCGCAGGAGCGTGGAAAAGGCGACGGCCGGCGCGGGGTCGTCGGTCATGGGTAAGATCAGCACGTCCGCCGGGGCGGTGGGGGCGTCGCCGGAGAGGAGCCCCACGTCGTCCAGGATGAAAAAAAGCCGCGTAAGGCCGATGGAGATGCCCACGCCGGGGAGCTTCCTGTCCGTATAGTACCCCGCCAGGTCGTCGTACCGCCCGCCGGAGCAGACGGAGCCCACCTCCGGGTGGTCGGTGAGGAATGTCTCGTACACCGTGCCGGTGTAGTAATCGAGGCCCCTGGCGATGGTGAGGTCCAGGGCGAAATGGCTCTCCGGCACGCCGAAGGCCGCGAGAAGCCCCGCCACGGTCCCCAGCTCCTCCAGGCCCTTATCGAACGTCTCGTTTTGCCCCCGGTACGCCTCCAGGGCCGTGAGGACCTGAGCGTTGGAGCCCTTGACGGACATGAAGGCCAAAATCTTCTCCGCGTCCGCCGGGGCGATGGAGAGGTCGTCGACGAGGATGGTCCGGACCTTCTCCGGGCCTATCTTCTCCAGCTTGTCCACCGTGCGCATGATGTCCCCGGCCCTGTCGCCCAGGCCCAGCAGCTCGTAAAAGCCCGTGAGGAGCTTGCGGTTATTGACGCGGATGACGAATTTGGAAAGCCCCAGCTCCGTGAAGAGCCGGTAGATGACGGAGGGGATCTCCGCCTCGTTCATGATGTCCAGCTCCCCGTCGCCGATGACGTCGATGTCCGCCTGGTAGAACTCCCGGAACCGGCCCCGCTGGGCCCGCTCCCCCCGGTAGACCTTACCGATCTGGTACCGGCGGAAGGGGAAGGTGAGGTCGGCGTAGTGCAGCGCCACGTATTTGGCCAGCGGCACGGTGAGGTCGAAGCGCAGGGCGAGGTCGGTGTCGCCCTTCTGGAAGCGGTAGATCTGCTTTTCCGTCTCGCCGCCGCCCTTGGCCAGAAGAACGTCGCTGGCCTCCAGAAGCGGCGTATCCAGCGGCGTGAAGCCGTAAAGGGCGTACACCCGCCGGACCGTCTCCAGGATGCGCTCCATCAGCGCCTGCCGGGGCGGCAAAAGCTCCATAAAGCCCGAGAGGGTGTGTGGTTTGATGCGTTCCATGAATAAGCTCTCCTTAACAAATCAACATACGAATCCCCGCTTAACAAACGAATCCCCCGCCCGGTGAGCGGGGGCTGATCTGTCGAAAAAGGCCGTTGGCCTTTTTCGACAAGGGGGACGTGCGGAAAACTTCGCGTGAATTCTGCGGAATTCACACGAAATTTTCCTGCCGTCGCCCTGCGCGCGCCGCAAGCGGCACACTTGGGCGACAAAAGGTATTTTTTCCGACGCACATGTCGCCGGAAAAAATGCTCGATTTTTAATGATCATCAAATTGGGGCCGCCCGGTCATTTCTTGGGGTTGACGATATCGCGCCAATCCAGCATGCCGTCCTTGAGGCCCCGGATGAGGACCTCGGCGGTGGCGACGTTGGTGGCGAAGGGGACGTTCTGCTGGTCGCACAGGCGTCCGATCTTGTTGGCGGAGGCCATGGCCTTGGGGTCGGTGGGGTCGCAGAAGAAGAGGACCAGGTCCAGCTCGTTGTAGGCGAGCCTCGCCGCCATCTGCTGGTCGCCGCCCTGGTCGCAGCTGAGATACAGCTCGATGGGCAGCCCTGTGGCCTCCTTCACCAGCCTTCCGGTGGTAGAGGTTGCGCAGATCGAGTGCTGAGAGAGGATCCCGCAGTAGGCGATGCAAAATTGCACCATAAGCTCCTTTTTCCGGTCATGTGCCATCAGCGCGATATTCATACCTTCACCGGCTTTCTATATAATAAAATTGAATTCCTTTTTGGCTCCCCCTCTGGGGGAGCTGGCGCGCAGCGCCTGAAGGGGCCCTCCCCGGCCGTTAAACCTTCAATCTGACCTTCTCCCCCGCTATGCGGGCGGCGATGTCCTCGAACTGGCCCCAGGCCTTTCGGGCGCCGTAGAGCAGGAGCGGTATCCCCCGGCTGCCGGCCTCCTCTACGCTTCCGTCCTCGGACACCACGCCCAGAAGGCGCGCGCCCACGGCGTCGATGACGTCGTCCAGGTCCCGGTCGATGCGCCGGAGAAGGCGGGGACGGACGCGGTTGACGATGAGGCGGATGTTCCCGATGCCCAGCTTCCTCAGCTCCAGCGCCGTGCGTTGGCCGTCCCGGAGGGAGGAGGAGTCGCAGGCGGAGACGATGAGGGCCTCGTCGGCAAGGCCTGCCGCCAGCCGGAACCCCGGCCCGATGCCCGCGGGGCAATCCAGTAAAATGAAGTCATAGCGCTCCCGCAGGACGTCCATCAGGGCGCGCAGCTTCTCAAGATAACCCTCGTCCACCGCCTCCACGGGGGCGGAGAGGAAGAAAAGGTTCTCCATGGCGGGGTGACGGGCGACGGCGTCCTCCGGGTCCATGCCGCCCTCCACGATGTCCATGAAGTCAAAGAGCACGGCGTCCGAAAGGCCCAGAACGATGTCCAGATTGCGCATTCCCGCGTCCAGATCCACGCACAGCGTCCTGTGCCCGGCCTTTGCCAAGAACGAGGCAATGGCGGCCGTGGCCGTGGTCTTGCCGGTGCCGCCCTTGCCGGAGGTTATCAAAAGCGAAGTACCCATACGCACCCCTTTTCATCATTATACCTGAGAACATTTCTGTTTTCAAGTGGCATATTGGGCGATTTTAATACGCCTTTCAAATAAATTTCCGGCCGAACCCACAAAATATGGTGGTTTTTACCGAAAAACTCCAATGAAGCCCCAATTTCTTGGAGTCTTTACTTGAGAAGCGTATTCTCCGTGTCCACCGTCGTCGGGCGGGAGACGGAATCGGCGAAGAAGACGTCCATCACGTCCTTGGCGATGGTGATGAGCGCGGAGCCCGAGCCGCCCTTCTGGACCACCACGGCGATGGCGATCTGGGGGTCGTCGGCGGGGGCGTAGCAGACGAAGACGCCGTCGTTGATGCTGGAGGTGTCGGACTGGACGGTGCCGGTCTTGGCCGCCACGGGGATGGGGTAATTGGACAGCGCCGACCGGGCGGTGCCAGAGGTGGCCACGCCCCGCATGGCCCGCTGGAGCACGGGGATGTACCCGCCGGGGTCGTCGATGGTGCTGACGGTCTTGGGGGAGCGGCGCAGGAGCACGTCGGAGTAGTCAAAGCTCGTGACGCTCTTGAGGACGGTGACGGAGCGGAGCGTCCCGCCGTTGGCGATGGTGGAGACGTAATTGGCCAGCTGCACCGGCGTACAGAAGTTGATGCTCTGGCCGATGCACGCTAAGAGCGTGTCGGCGGCCCACCAGCCCTCGTGCTGGAGGGCCTGCTTGGCCTCCCGGGAGGCCACGGTCCCCTCGGTGTCGCCGATCTCGATGCCCGTGTGGGCCCCCAGGCCGAAGAGCCGCGCCGCCTCGGCAATGCGGGTGATGCCCATGCGGTCGGCGATGCTGTAGAAGAAGAAGTTGCAGGACTTCTCAATGGCGCTGACCACGTTGAGGTCCCCGTGGGAGCCGGGGTAGGCGGTACAGGTGGGGGTGAAGCCCTGCTCCTCGTACTCCCGGAAGATGCCCTCGTCGTGGATGACGGTACCGGGGGCGATGTAGAGGTTGCTGAGGGCGGCGTAGGCCGTCACCATTTTGAAGGTAGACCCGGGGTTATAAAGGCCCGTGGTGGCCCGGTTGACCAAGGGCCTGCCGGGGTCGTTACTTAGGGCGGTGTAGTCGGAGAAGAAGGTGGAGAGGTCATAGGTGGGGTAGCTTGCCAGGGCCAGGACCTCGCCGGTGCGGGGATCCATAGCCACCACCGCCCCGCCCAGGGCCAGCTCCGGCTCCACGTAGACGGTATCGGACTCCTCCGCCTCCTGCTGGGCCTGCTCCACCCGGTCCCGGTTGATCTGGGCGATGGTGGAGGCCAGGGCGTCCTCGGCGGCCATCTGGAGGTTCATGTCGATGGTGAGGTAGACGTTGTCGCCGGCCTTGGCCTCCTTGGTGACCTCCTTTTTGACTACCGCGCCGGTGCTGTCGGTGTAGGTGGTGACGGACCCGTCGGTGCCGTGGAGGTATTCCTCGAAGGCGGATTCCGCCCCCACCTGGCCCACGGTGCAGTTAAAGGGATAGCCCAGGGCCTTGTACTTTTCGTCGTACTGGGCGCGGGTCATGGCGCCCACGTAGCCAAGCACATGGGTGGCGTATTTGGAGCTGTACTGCCGGACGGACCGGGCCTCGATGCTCACCGCCGCCAGGTTCTGCTCGGCAAGGTAGGTGATGAACTCCGGCGAAACGTCGGTGGCGAAGGTGTAGGTGCTCCCCACGATGGGCTGGAGCTCCAGCCCGTAGCGCACGCCGATGATCCGCCGGGCCTCCTGGGCGGTGAGGGTGTAGTCGATCTTGTAGTGGTCGGACCGGAGCCACGCCACCAGGTCCGCGGCGCTGATGCCGGGGTCCTCCGGGTCCTGAATGGACAGGGTGTTGGAGAAATACTTAAAGTAGCTGGTGAGATTGCTCCTCTGCGTCCCGGTCATGTCCGCCAGATACTCAAAGGGCGCGGACATCGTCACCGGGAAGGGGTCGGAGTAGGCCACGCCGTACTTGAGCGCCGCGTCGATGAGCCGCCCCAGGATGCCGTTGGGGTCCGGCTGCTTTAAAAGCTGGTCGCGGTTGACGCACACGTCGTACTTCGTCACGTCCGAGCTCAGAAGGACGCCGTTGCGGTCGAGAAGCGACCCCCGGGCGGCGTGGACGGTGGACACGGTGGCCACGTAGCTCTCCGGCGCCTCCAGGACCTCCTGGGTGTCCAGCGTCTGGATGCGGTAAAAGGTCAGCCCGTATATAGCCAGGAGCACCGCAAGCACAAGGCCCATGGCGACGATGCGGTGGGGTTTCAAAAATTTATCCATAGGATCACCTTCAGGTTCCGGCTACATCACCCGGACCAGAAACCGGGAGACGTAGTAAAAGGGAATGACGAACAAAAGGGAGCTCAGGCACTGCCGGAGGGCGATGTCCGCCACCACGGAGAAGGGCGCGCCCCGCAGGACCATGAGCACGAACACCTGGACGGCGGAGCACACCAAAAGCTCCAGCGCCCCGCAGATGAGGAAGGACGGGAAGCCGTGGACCAGGGCGGTGTCCGAGAGGAACCCCACCAGAAGCCCCGTCAGCGTCAGGAGGAGCGTGAACTGCACCGTGGGCTGGTTGCAGGCCATGTCCATGAGCATCCCGGCGAAAAGGCCGAAGACGCCGCCCTCCACCTTCCCGCCGAAGAGCGCCACTCCCGCCACCGCCAGGGGCAGGAGAAGGGGCTTGGCCCCGAAGAAGGTGAGGCGCGTGAACACCGTGGCCTGGAGAAGATAGAGCAGGATGAGATAGGGCGTCAGGATCAGGATCTTGATAAGCGTCCTGTGCTTTGTCCGCGTCATGGCTCCTCCTCACTCGCTGACGGCGAAATCCGTCACCACGAAAAGGTGGGTGCTTTCCCGGATGTCCGCCGAGGGCTCCACCAGCGCGTAGGGGTCGAGGCCGGAGGCGTCCACGGTGAGGCCCGTGACGGTGCCGATGACCAGCCCCGCCGGGTAATGCCCGCCGGTGCCGGAGGTCACCACCGTGTCCCCCACGGTGATGAGCCCCTCGTCGCCGTAATAGGAGAACTTGAGATTTCCGTCCTCAAAAAGCTCGAACTCCCCGGAGATGACGCCCGTGGCGCCTGTCTCGTAGATGAGCGCCCCCACCTTGGCGGAGGTGTCGATGCAGGCGGTGACGGTGGCGGAGGAGGCGGTGACCGCCGTCACCTGCCCCACGAGAAAGCCGTTTTCGTCCACCACCGGGTCGTAGAGCTCCACCCCGGCGGAGGACCCCTTGCTCACCGTGAAGGAGCAGGCGAAGTTGGAGGCCGTCCAGCTCACCACGGACACCGGCTCCATCTTCAGGTCCTGGTGCCGTTCGGCAAAGCCCAGGAGCTTGCGGAACCGCTCGTTTTCCTCGCTGATCTCGGTGTACTCCCGGTACTCCTGCTCCAGCTCCGCCACGCGGCTTTTTAGCCGCTGGTTCTCCGCCGCCATCTCGTCATAGCGGTACATATAGTCGTAGGTGTGCTCCAGCGACCCCACCAGGGTGTTGAGGGCGCCGCGCAGGGGCTTGAAAAAGGGCTCGGACAGGAGCGTGGCGAAGCCCGTCCGCCCGCCGCTCACGGCCACGGTCACCGCCGCGGCCAGGGCCACCACCAGCGCCGCCACGGCGATGACGATCCCCTTTTTGCTCATAAATTCCTTCATGTCCCCTGCCCCTTCCACACACTGTACCCGGCCCGCGCCAGCATCAGCGCCAGCGTCCGCACGGGGAGGCCCACCACGTTGGACCAGTCCCCCCGGATGCCCTCCACCAGCATCCCGCCCATGCCCTGGATGCCGTAGGCCCCGGCCTTGTCCATGGGCTCGCCGGTCCTGACATACGCCCCGATCTCCTCCGCCGTGAGGGCGGCGAAGGTCACGGCGGTGGCGGCGCTTTGCGTCTCCTCCCGGCCGTGGGCGATGACGGCAAGGCCGGTGATCACCGTGTGCTCCCGGCCGGAGAGGGCCGTCAGCATCCGTTTGGCGTCGGTTTCATCCTTTGGCTTGCCCAGAGGCTTGCCGTCCAGAAAAACCAGCGTATCCGCCGCTACGACGATATCCTCCGCCGAGGCCGTGGCGGCCACGTCCCTTGCCTTGCCCAGGGCGATCTTCTCCACCGCCTTTTCCGGCGGCAGGGCGGGGTCGAAGGCCCCCTCGTGGTCCGAGGGCCGCACCAGAAAGTCCCGGATCCCCATGGCCCCGATAAGCTCCCGCCTTCTGGGCGAGGCGGACGCGAGAATCAGCATAAAAAGTCTCCTTTGAAAAGCCTTGTCCGAAAATCAATACCGGCCCATTGTCACGCTCTGCGGCTCGTAGCCGCCCAGCTCCAGATACCGCTCCGTGACGCGGGAGCACTCCTCCGGGTTCTCCGTGGTGAAGCACAGCCGCACGCCCCACAGGCCCGAGGTGAGATACTCCCGGCTCCTGGCGGCCAGGTGGAGCTTTTTCCCGCTCCAGAGGGTGTTGCGGCAGCCGAAGGAGCGGGTCACCGGGAAGGTGAAGCCCCCGTCCCCGGTAAGGCCGGTGAAGCTGTCGCAGGAGCAGGCCCCCGTCTGGGCCCGCACCAGACACCCGGAGGTCTCCGTCAGGGCCTCCCGGCCGTAGACGGCAAGCTCCGTATCCGTAAATTTTTTGATGGCCCGCACCTCCCGGGCGGTCATGTCCCCCCGGAGGGCGGCGGACTTGAGCCGCAGGCCGGCCAGCACCGCGAGGGTATAGGAGCTTCGCGCGTTCAGCCCCGGCTCCCCCCGCACCTCAAAGCCCAGCTTCCGGCAGAAGACGATGTGCCCCAAATTGGACACCGACACCTGCGTGATGCCCAGCTGGCGTGCCTTGAAAAGGAGCTCCGCCACCCGTCCCAGCTCGTCCTCCCCGATCACCGGTGGCAGCTGGGCGCAGACGGCGATGTGCTCCGAGGCGAGGAACGGCTCCAGCCGCTTATTGCCGGAGACGGCCTCCTCCAGCGGCAGATACACCACCGGCGGGGCCAGGGAGAGAAGCCGGGGCGTGAGCTGATCGGCCTTCAGCACCGACACAGTGAGCACCGGCGTCTCCGGCGACACCGCCGGGGCCGGCAGCTCCGGCAAGGTCCCCTCGCTCCTGGGCTCGAAGGCCACGCGGCGAAGCATCAGCTCCTTCAAAAGCGCGTCCCGCACCGGCGCCACCTTCGCCGGGTCCAGCCAGACGCCCTTGGCGATGGAGGCGCTGACGATGCCGCACCGAAAGGGCGTGCCCCCGGTCTTGTAAAGCTCCGTCCTGAGCATGGCGGGGGTGGTGGCGGTGTGGAAGGCAAGCTCCGGCTCCTCCCCCTCCCTGGTGATCGCGTTCCCCCGGTCGTCCCGGACGGTGAGGGTAAAGGGGCTCCCCAGGGCGATACGGGCCTCAAAGTCCACCTCCACCCCCTGGAACTCGTGGTTTAAGTAGTTCTTCCGGACGCCGGTGTAGAAGGGCGTGTCCCCCTCCGGCTCCGGCCGGGCCATGCCCAGCATGTCCCCGTAGTCCGCCCCGCCGAGGGCCCCGGCGGTGAACCCCGCGGCGGGGTAGGCGTTTTCCAGAAGCGCCCGGTCCTCCTCGGAGGGCCTGCGCCCGGTGCCCAGGGCCCTGGTGTAGACCCCGGTAACGGCGGCCGTATATTCCGGGCGGCGGTCCCGCCCGTCGATGCGCAGGGCGGCGAGCCCCGCCTTTTGCAAAAACTCCAGCTCGTCCAGAAGGCACAGGTCCTTCAGCGCCAGCGGCCGCCTGGTCCCCACCGCCGGGGCGAAGCGGGAGACGCACTCCCACCGGCAGGGTCCCCCCGGCTGCTCCTCGAAGTCCGCAAGCCGGCACGTCCCCGCCACGGCGGGGCACAGGGGCCCGTGGACCTGGACCTCCATCTCCAGCGGCGCGTCCTTGCAAAGCCCCTCCAGCTGCGCCCTTGTGAGATGCGGCGGCAGTGCCACGCGCTTGAGCCCCATGGAGGCGCAAAGCCTCAGCCCGTCCCGGTCGTGGATGCCCAGCCCCGTCCCGCCGTGAAGCGGCATGGAGGGCACCGCCCGCCGCAAGGCCCAGATGAGCCCGATATCCTCCGCCACCAGGGCGTCCGCCCCCATCCGGGCGGCCCGCCGCGCCTTCTCCAGCGCCAGCGGGAGAGCCTCGTCGGTGGGTAGGACGTCCATGGCCACGTAGAGCTTCACGCCCCGGACCCGGCAAAACTGCGCCGCCCGGCCCAGCTCGTCCTCGGAAAGCTCCAGCCGTCCGCGCCTCTCGCCGATGCCGAAGCCCACGAGCACCGCGTCCGCGCCGCTCTGCACCGCCGCCGCGACCCCTTCGGCCTCCCCGGCCCAGCTCACCAGCTCCGCCACGCCCCTCCCCTCCTTTCAAGGCATACGTATGGTTCATTATACCACACCCGATTGGAAATTTAAATGCCTTTTTGCAGATTTAACAATTTGTCCGCATTTCCCCCTCCGCCCCTTTTCCACGCGCCCGTATTATACCGCAAATTAAGCAAATTGTCAAGTAGTTTTTAAGTATTTTTAATCCATCCGACCGTTGCGGCGGGGACGCGGGTCGCCGGGGACGGCGACCCCTACGGCGGCGGGGGTGGGCGGGGAAAAACGCGGCGAAGCCGCAAACCTTTCCCCTCCCCCACAAAAAATTTTCACATTCCCCCTTGACACGCCCGTACATACTGTGTATAGTGTATATATACAGTCGACTGTGAGGTACACCATGAACATCATCATTTCCAACGCCGACCCGAGGCCCATCTATGAGCAGATCGGGGCGGCGGTGCGGGAGGCGATCGTTTCGGGGGAGGTGGCGGCCGGGGAGGCGCTGCCGTCCATCCGGGCGCTGGCCAAGGACCTGCGGGTCTCCGTGATCACCACCAAACGGGCCTTTGAGGAGCTGGAGCGGGACGGGTACATCGAGACGGTCCCCGGCAAGGGCTCCTTCGCCGCCGACGTGGGGGCGCCGCTCCTGCGGGAGCAGAGGCTCCGGGAGATGGAGGACCATCTGCGCCGCGCGCTGGCGCTGGGGCGAGGCGCGGGGCTGGACGCGGAGGCCGTCGCGCAGGCGCTTATCTTACTCAGCAAGGAGGACATATGAACGCCATAGAGGTTTGCGGACTGAGCAAGAGCTACCCCGGCTTTACGCTCAGCGACATCAGCTTCACCCTGCCGGAGGGGTGCATCCTGGGACTCGTGGGGGAAAACGGCGCGGGCAAATCCACCCTCATCCGGCTCATCATGGACGCCACGGGCCGGGACGCGGGGACGGCGCGGGTGCTGGGCATCGAGGCAACGGACCCGGCCTTCACCAGGGTCCGGGGCGACATCGGCGTGGTTCTGGACGACGCGCGGCTTCCCGAGACGCTGGACCCCCGGAAGCTCGGGCGCGTCTTCGCCGGACTTTACGACCGGTGGGACGGGGAAACCTACCACGACTACCTCCGGCGGCTGGAGCTGCCGGAGAAGAAAAAGGTGAAGGACTTCTCCCGGGGCATGAAGATGAAGCTGGCCCTGGCCCTGGCGCTGAGCCATGACGCGCGGCTCCTGGTGCTGGACGAGCCCACCGGGGGGCTCGATCCCGTGGTGCGGGACGAGATCTTGGACATCCTGGAGGACTTCACCCGCCGGGAGGACCGGTCGGTGCTGATAAGCTCCCACATCGTCTCGGACCTGGAGAAGCTGTGCGACTACGTGGCCTTTCTCCACCGGGGAGAGCTTCTGCTCTTCGAGGAGAAGGACCGGCTTTTGGAGGAGTACGCCATGGCGCGGGTGACCGAGGCGGAGCTTGCCGCCCTTCCGCCGGAGGCCGTCCGGGGCACGCGCCGCGGCAAATACGGGGCGGAGGCGCTGGTAGAGCGGCGGCTCGTCCCCGCCGGCGTCCCGCTGGAAAAACCAACGCTTGAGGACATCATCGTCTTTTTCGCAAGGGGGGATAGAGCATGAAGGCGCTTTTTCGAAAGGATCTCTACGTACTGCGCGGCATCGGGTGTATCTTCATCCTGATGGATCTGGTGTTTTCCCTCATCCCGGACCTTCGGTTTTTCGCCTTCGCCGCCTTCTACACGGTTCTGCTGACCCTGATCCTCATGCAGGCTGATGAGCAGAGCAAATTTGATACCCTCCTGCCCATGCTGCCGGTATCCCGCAGGCAGGTGGTGCTGGAGACGTATATCATCGGCTGGGGCTATATCGCCCTCCTGTCCGCCCTGGCCGTCTCGGGGCAGGCGCTTTTGTGGTCCCGCATGGGCCGCATGGCGGTGGACCGGGAGTATCTCATGCTTTTGTGCTTCGATGTGTGCTTGTCCCTGACGATGCAGGGGCTGGTCCTTCCTGTCCTGTTCCGCTATGGCACCACAAAGGGGCGGCTCATCCTGATGGTAGCCATCGGCGCCGTGACCTTCCTGTCGGTAAGCCTCATGACCGGCACGGTCCTGACGGGCCTTTTGGGCGTGCTCACGAGGCTCCGCCCCTGGCACCTCCTCCTGGCCGGCGCCGCCCTCTCCCTCGCCTCCATCCCCCTCTCCGTCGCCGGCTACACGCGGCGGCTCAAAAAATAAAACCGCTTGACAGACAAGCGGCGGAGGGGTATAATGACCATAGAAAAGGGTCGCCGCGGGCGTTGGCCTTCGACGAGCGGCCTGGTCCTAAGTGCTGGGAAACATCTTAGGCTACGACTTTTATATCATAGCGAAGACATTGACCGTCACTCTGACTCAGTGGCGGTCTTGTCTTTTATGATCCTCAGCGAGAACCGAAGTCCGCGCCAATGGAATGTAAAAGAGATACGTCAATTCAAAATTCCCAATCCCCCCATCGAGCTATTTTTTCCGGCGGCATGTACGTCGGAAAAAATACCTTTTGTCGCCCAAGTGTGCGAGCGAAGCGAGTGCGCGCAGGGCGACAGCAGAAACCCCCGGCGTGAATTCCGCGGAATTCACGCCGGGGGTTTCGCACGTTCCCCTTTGGCATTTGAAGGCCGCAACGCGGCCTTCAAAGCCAGTTATATTCCGCTTGCCCCGTAGTTTTCCAGCACGCGGGCGCTGGGGTCGGAGACGGCGCAGTGGGGCCAGGAGGGGTTGGGCATCCAGTAGTCGGGAATCATGTCGGCCTGGGCGGGGTAGTATTTCTCGAAGATCTCGCGATAGAGGAGGCTCTCCTTGGTGAAGGGCGGGCGGTAAGCGTACTTTTGGCGTTTTTCCTCGAACGCCTCGTCGGTGTAGACCGTCTCGGCGTAGGCCTTCAGGTCGTCCACCATGGAGTGGCCCACCGCGTCGGAGAAGGCGGCCTTCTGCCGCCAGAGGATGGGGCCGGGGAGGATGTCGTCGGCCTCGAAGGCGTGGCGCAGGAGGTACTTGCCCATGCCGTAGGTGTTC
Organism: uncultured Oscillospiraceae bacterium; assembly: GCA_947588605.1. Lineage (GTDB taxonomy): Bacteria > Bacillota > Clostridia > Oscillospirales > Oscillospiraceae > RUG626. The sequence goes on along the minus strand of CANPYK010000001.1, from coordinate 182,341 downwards.
AGCTTCATCTCCGGGTCCACGGCCATGACGTATTTCACGAAGGCAAGGTCCCCGAAGGGCACCCGGGCCTCCAGGGAGTTGACGGAGATGCACCGGTCGGCGCGGAGGACGTCGTAGGCGTGGAGCTCCCGCACGCGCTTCTGGCTCTCCCTCTGGAATTCCTCCGCCGAGGGGGCGAAGTCCGTGTACTTGTAGCCGAAGAGCTCGTCGCTGATCTCGCCGGTGAGGAGGACGCGGATGTCCGTCGTCTCGTGGATGGCCTTGCAGACGAGGTACATGCCCATGCTGGCGCGGACGGTGGTGATGTCCCAGGTGCCCAGGGCGCGGATCACCGTCTCCAGATTCTCGATGACCTCGTTGCGGGTCATGAAGACCTCCGTGTGGTCGGCGCCGATGTAGTCGGCCACCATGCGGGCGTATTTGAGGTCGATGGCGTCCTTGTCCATGCCGATGGCGAAGGTGCGGATGCGCCGGCCCAGGATCTTCGCGGCGATGGCGCACACGAGGCTGGAGTCCAGCCCCCCGGAGAGGAGGAAGCCCACCGGCGCGTCGGAGTCCAGGCGCTTTTCCACGGCGGCGATGAGCCGCTCCCGGATGCCGGCGCAGACCTGATAGGTCGAGGCGCGGATGTACTCCCCCTCCACCCGGGCCGGGTCGCTGTAGCGCACGAATTTGCCGCCCACCCAGTAGTGACCGGGCGGGAAGGGGAAAATCTTTTTCACCAGCTTTACGAGGTTCTTGGGCTCGCTGGCAAAGACGATGGAGCCGTCCGTGAGATACCCGTAGTAGAGGGGCCGGATGCCGATGGGGTCCCGAGCGGCCACAAGGCCCAGCTTTTGATCGTAGATGACCATGGCAAACTCCGCGTCCAGCCGCTCGAAGAGGGAGAGGCCCAGCTCCTTATAGAGGGGGAGGATGATCTCGCAGTCGGAGTCGGACCGGAAGGCGTACTTCTTCCCCATCCGCCGCCGGACGGAGCGGAAGCCGTAGAGCTCGCCGTTGCAGACCACCAGATTGCCCTCCAGCTCGAAGGGCTGCATCCCCGCGGGCGTCAGGCCCATGATGGCAAGGCGGTGGAAGCCCAGCCACCCCTCCCCGGCCTCCACGAACCGGGACATGTCCGGCCCGCGGCTGACCGTCTCGTTGAAGCCCTCCATGGCCAGCTCCAAAGGCACGGAGCGCTTTTCAAAGCCGATGATGGAACACATGGCGATCCCTCCAAAAAATCAAAAACGGCGCGGAGGTCCCCTTTCGGGACGATCCGCACCGTTGTGGATGTTTTATTCATTAACGCACTACATTCTAGCGTATGGGGCCTTTTTTGTCAAGAGCTTTTGTTTTGGAGCTATGCCCAAAAGGGGTGGGGAATTTGGCGGGTTTTTGGGCTTAACACAGCGTTGACAACAAAGCCTTTTCGTCCTATAATTTTATTAAAATGGACAAAAAGGGGCTGTCAGCATGGTCAAGGTCAACGCGAATTTCCAAAAGCTCCCCGGCGGGTATCTCTTCCCGGAGATCGGACGGCGCACCCGCGCCTTTCAGGCCGAAAATCCCCCCCTGCCCATCATCCGCATGGGCATCGGCGACGTGACGCGCCCCCTGGCGCCGGCGGTGGTGGAGGCCATGGAGAAGGCAAGCCGCGAGATGGGCCGGCAGGAGACGTTCCGGGGCTACTGCGAGGAGACCTGCGGGGCCTACGACTTCCTCAGGTTCGCCATTCAGCGGGCCTACAAAAAGCGGGGCGTGGACGTGGCCGACGACGAGATCTTCGTCTCCGATGGGGCCAAGTCCGACTGCGGCAACATCGGGGATATTTTCGCCGTGGATAACGTGGTGGCCGTCTGCGACCCGGTGTACCCCGTCTATGTAGACACCAACGCCATGGCCGGCAGGGCCGGAGATTTTGACGGGGAGAAGTGGACGAACCTCGTCTACCTCCCCTGCACGGCGGAAAACGGCTTTTTCCCGGCGCTTCCCGAGCGGGTGCCGGACATCATCTACATCTGCTCCCCCAATAACCCCACCGGCACGGCGGCCAATTACGGCCAGCTGAAGGTCTGGGTGGACTACGCAAACGAGCACGGCAGCGTGATCCTGTTCGATTCCGCTTACGAGGCGTTCATCACGGAGCCCGGCATCCCCCACAGCATTTATGAGGTAGAGGGGGCCAAAACCTGCGCCATTGAGTTTAGGTCCTTCTCCAAGTCCTCCGGCTTCACCGGCAACCGGTGCGCCTACACGGTGGTGCCCAAGGCGCTCACGCGCGGCGGGGCCTCCCTGCGGGACATGTGGAACCGGCGCATGGGGACGAAGTTCAACGGCGTGCCCTACGTCATCCAGCGGGCCGCCGAGGCGGCGCTTTCCGACGAGGGTTGGGAGCAGTCCATGGAGAACGTGCGCTACTACCTCCACAACGCCGAAGTCATCCGGAAGGCCCTGTCCGGCGCGGGACTCACGGTCTACGGCGGCGTGAACGCGCCCTACATCTGGTGCGGCACGCCGGAGGGGATGGGGTCCTGGGAATTCTTCGACAGACTTTTAAAGGAGGCGTGCGTCGTCACCACCCCCGGCGCGGGCTTCGGCCCCTCCGGCGAGGGGTATGTCCGCCTCACGGCCTTCGGGACATACGAGAACACCTGCGAGGCCATGGAGCGCATCCGGAAGCTGTTGGCCTGACGGTCCGTCAGACGCATATGAATATGGAGGGAATATGGGAAAAGCTTACTTGATTTTGGAAAACGGCAAAAAATATGAGGGACAAGCCTTTGGCAAGACCGGGACCAGCGTGGGAGAGCTGGTGTTCACCACGGGAATGACCGGGTGCGTGGAAAGTCTCACCGACCCCAGCTACTTCGGGCAGCTGGTGATCTTCACGTTCCCGATGTTTTGTAATTACGGCGTGACCGACGCGGACATGGAAAGCTCGTCTATCCATGTCCGCGGAGCTGTTGTCAGGGAGGTTTGCGACGAGCCCTCCAACTTCCGGTGCCAGGAGAACATCCAGTCCTTCATGGAGCGCATGGGCATCGTGGGCATCTCCGGCGTGGACACCCGGGAGCTCACCCAGCTTATCCGGGACGGGGGCGTCATGAACGCCGTCATCACCGACGACGCGGACTACGACTGGCACAGCCTCAAAAGCTACCGGGTGGAGGGGTCCGTCCCCGCCACGTCCACGAAGGTCATGGAGGAGCTGCTGCCCAAGGGCGAGGTCCGGCGCACCGTGGCGCTCATGGACTACGGCGCCAAGGGGAGCATCCCGGAGAACCTTCTAAAGCGCGGCTGCCGGGTGCTGGTCCTGCCCCACGATACGAAGGCCGAGGACGTTTTGAAGCTCCGGGTGGACGGCGTGATGCTCTCCAACGGCCCCGGCGACCCCGCGGACAATGTGGAGTGCGTCCGCGAGATCGGGAATCTCATGGGCCGCGTCCCGCTCTTCGGCATCTGCCTGGGGCACCAGATGATGGCCCTCTCCCAGGGGGGCAAGACGGTAAAGCTCAAGTTCGGCCACCGGGGCGCCAACCAGCCGGTGAAGGACCTGGAGACAGGGCGGGTGTACATCACCTGCCAGAACCACGGGTACGCGGTGGACATGGGGTGTCTCGACGCTATCGGCGCAAAGGCGCGGTTTATAAACGTCAACGACGGCACCTGCGAGGGGCTGGACTACCCCGGAAAGCGGGCCTTCTCCATGCAGTTCCACCCGGAGGCCCACGGCGGGCCCCGGGACACGGAATGGGCGTTCGACAGATTCATGGACATGATGGAGGTGCGGTAATGCCTTTAGATAAAACCATCAAGAAGGTCATGGTCATCGGCTCCGGCCCCATCGTCATCGGCCAGGCCGCCGAGTTCGATTACGCCGGCACCCAGGCCTGCCGCATTTTGAAGCAGGAGGGCGTCAAGTCCATTCTCGTCAACTCCAACCCCGCCACCGTCATGACCGACGGGGACATGGCCGACAGCGTCTACCTGGAGCCTTTGAACGCCGACACCGTCAAGCGCATCATTTTGAAGGAGAAGCCCGACTGCCTGCTCGCCGGTCTTGGCGGCCAGACGGGCCTCACCATCGCCATGCAGCTGACGCACGAGGGCTTTTTGCAGAAGCACGGCGTGCGCCTCATCGGCACCAATGCCGAGGCCATCGACAAGGCCGAGGACCGGGAGCTCTTCAAGGAGACGATGGAGAAGATCGGTCAGCCCTGTATCCCCTCGGACATCGCCAACGACGTGGAGACGTGCGTAGCCATCGCCGACCGCATTGGCTACCCCGTCATCGTCCGGCCGGCCTTCACCCTGGGCGGCGGAGGCGGCGGCGTGGCGTACAGCGCCGACGAGCTTCGAAAGGTCGCCTTCGTGGGGCTGGAGACCTCCCCCATTCATCAGGTCCTCATCGAGAAATACATCTTCGGCTGGAAGGAGATCGAGTTCGAGGTCATCCGGGACGGCGCGGGCAACGTCATCACCGTCTGCTCCATGGAGAACTTTGACCCCGTGGGCATCCACACCGGCGACTCCATCGTGGTGGCGCCCGCCCTGACGCTCATGGACAAGGAGTATCAGATGCTCCGCTCCGCCGCGCTGGACATCATCACCGAGCTTGGCATCGAGGGCGGGTGCAACTGCCAATTCGCCCTGAACCCGGATTCCTTCGAGTACGCGGTCATCGAGGTCAACCCCCGTGTGTCCCGCTCCTCGGCCCTCGCCAGCAAGGCCACGGGCTACCCCATCGCCAAGGTGGCGGTGAAGATCGCGCTGGGGTACACCCTGGACGAGATCCGCAACGACATCACCGGCAAGACCTACGCCTGCTTCGAGCCCACGGTGGACTACTGCGTTGTGAAGTTCCCCAAGTGGCCCTTCGACAAGTTCCACGGCGCGCAGAGGCGTCTGGGCACCCAAATGAAGGCCACCGGCGAGGTCATGTCCATCGCCCCCAATTTCGAGGCGGCCCTTATGAAGGCCGTCCGGGGCGCCGAGATCGGCCAGTCCACCTTAAACCGCGCCCCCGACCCCAAAAAGTCCCTGGAGGAGAGGCTGGCGGCTATGGACGACCTTCGGATCTTCACCGTCTTTGAGGCGCTGAAGGCCGGCGTCAGCGTGGAGCACATCCACGAGGTCACCATGATCGACCGCTGGTTCCTCCACAAGCTCCAAAATCTCGTCAACTTCGAAAATGACATCGCCAAAAACGGCATCGACGGCGAGACATATTTAAAGGGCAAGCGCCTGGGCTACACCGACGCGGCCCTCCGGGCCATCTCCGGCCAGAAGGAGATCCCGCATATAGACCCCGTCTACAAGATGGTGGACACCTGCGCCGCCGAGTTCGAGGCCGAGACGCCCTACTACTACTCCGCCTACAACGACAAGTGCGACTCCCGGCCCATGCCGCGCCGGCGCATGAGCGTCATCGTCATCGGCTCCGGCCCCATCCGCATCGGGCAGGGCATCGAGTTCGACTACAGCTCCGTCCACTGCGCCGTGACCCTCAAGAAGCTGGGCTACGACGTGGTGATCATCAACAATAACCCGGAGACCGTCTCCACCGACTACGACACCGCCGACAGGCTCTACTTCGAGCCCCTGACCCCCGAGGACGTCATGGGCGTCATCGCGGTGGAGAAGCCCATCGGCGTGGTGGTGGCCTTCGGCGGCCAGACGGCCATCAAGCTCACGGAGTATCTGGACAAGGCCGGCATCCGCATCCTGGGCACCAGCGCCGAGGGCATCGACTTAGCCGAGGACCGGGAGCGGTTCGACGCGCTTTTGGAGTCCCTCGGCATCAAGCGGCCCCGGGGCTTCGGCACCCACACCCTGGAGGAGGCCCTGTCCGCCGCCGAGACGCTGGGCTACCCGGTGCTCCTGCGGCCGAGCTACGTCATCGGCGGCCAGAACATGGTCATTGCCCACGACGAACAGGACGTGCGCAGCTACATGGCCCTCATCTTTGCCAGCACCGAGCGGGAGGACAATTCGGTCCTGGTGGACAAGTATATGCCGGGGACCGAGCTGGAGGTGGACGTCATCTCCGACGGCACGGACGTCTTAATGCCCGGCATCATGGAGCACATCGAGCGGGCCGGCGTCCACTCCGGCGACTCCATCGCCGTCTATCCCCCCTACAACCTGACGGACAAGATGATGGCCCGCGTGGTGGAGTGCTCCACCCGTCTGGCGCTGGAGCTGGGCACACGGGGTTTAGTCAACATCCAGTACCTCATCTACAAAAAGGAGCTCTACGTCATCGAGGTCAACCCCCGCGCCAGCCGGACGGTGCCGTACCTCAGCAAGGTCACCGGCATCCCCATGGTGGACGTGGCCAGCCGCGTCATGATGGGCGCGACGTTGAAGGGCCTGGGCTACGAGAAGGTCCTTTGCGACACGCCGCCCTATTACGCCGTGAAGGTCCCGGTCTTCTCTTTTGAGAAGATCACCGACGCCAACTCCATGCTGGGCCCGGAGATGAAGTCAACCGGCGAGGTCCTCGGCCTCGGCCGGACGTTCACGGAGGCGCTTTTCAAGGGCCTGCGGGCCGCGGGCTACAACCTGGCCGGCGCCTTCACGCCGGGGAAAAACGGCGTCCTCCTGTCCATCGAGAACCACGACCTGCCCGACGTGGTGAAGCTTGCCAAGAAGGTCAGCGATCTCCACATGGCGCTTTACGCCACTCCGGACACCGCCCAAGTCATCCGCAGCCTGGGCCTTCAGGTCACGGAGGTCCGCCACGTCCACGACGCTTACTCCCTCATGGACGAGGGGGCCATCAGCTTCATCGTCTACACCGGCGCTCTCTATGACGACACCATGGGCGACTTCATCGACCTCCACGCCCGTGCGGTGCGCCTGCGCATCCCCTGCATCACCAGCCTCGACACCGCCGACGCGGTGACGGACACCCTCATGAGCCGCTTCACCAACGAAAACACCGAGCTTGTGGACCTCAACGACATGCGCAAGAGCCGGGAGCTGGTGAGCTTCGCCAAGATGCACACCTGCGGCAGCGACTATATCTTCTTCGATAACCGCGACGGGCGCATCACGAGCCCGGAGTCTTTGAGCGTCACCCTCTGCGACCGGGTCACCGGCATCGGCGGCGGGGCGCTGGTGCTCATTGAGAACTCCGCCGGCGCGGACGCCAAGATGCGCATCTTCAACCAGGACGGCACGGAGGGCCGCATGGCCGCCAACTCCATCCGTTGCGTGGGCAAGTACCTCTACGACAAGGGCATCGTCAGAAGTGAGCACATGACCATCCAGACGGACACCGGCATCCGCTCCCTCCAGCTCTACACCCGCAACGGGCGTGTCAGCACCGTGAGCGTCCACATGGGCACGGCCTTCCTGGACGCAAGACGGATGCAGGTCAACCTCATCGGCAAGTCCCGGGTGGTGGACGAGCCCGTCACCGTGGACGGCGTGGAGTACCGCATCACCCTCTCCAGCCTCGGCGTGCCCCACTGCACCGTCTTCACCGAGGACCTGGGGAACGTGGACGTGGTGGGCGTGGGCCGCGCCCTCACCGGCTCCGGCTTGCTCCCCGAAGGGGCCTTCGTGGAGTTCGTGAAGGTGGTCAACGACGACACCCTGCGCATCCGCGTCTACGCCCCGGACGAGGGCGAGACACGGGCCAACGGCACCGCCGCCTGCGCCGCCGTCATCGCCGCCACCGAGCGCGGCGACCTCAAAAAGGCCCGCGACACCACCGTCAAGCTCCCCGGCGGCGACGTCACCGTCAACTACTCCGACGAGTTCGTCACCCTCACCGGCGACGCCGTGATGGTGTTCGAGGGAGTATACGAATATTAACTGGCTTTGAAGGCCAAGGGGAAACTTGCGACCCCCCGTCTCAAATTCCGCGGAATTTGAGACGGGGGTTTGTTTTATTTCCTGTGCCGGACGTGTAAGGCGCTGCGCAGATGGGCAGAATGGGTCTATGACATGAAGGCAGGAGGCACACCATGGAAAACAAAAACGCCCTCTCCCGCGCCCGAGCTCTGCCGTTGGCGGCCCTTTGCGTGTTCACGTATCTTTGCAACCTCTTTGACTACGCCTACACCCTCTACGGCCTGCGGCACTGGGCGGGGCTTCGGGAGGAGAATCCAGTCTTTGCGGCACTGCTCCGGACGCCGGCGCTGGCGGCCGCGTTCAAGCTTGTGGGCGTGGGGGGCTTCCTGTGGCTCCTCTACCGGATGCGCGCGTACCGCTCCGCGCGCCTTGGCATCGTGTGCGTGGCGGCGGCCTACGCCGCCGTGGTGGTCTATGAGCTTCTTCTGGCTCTCGTGATCCTGGCGTAAAACGACGCGGAAAAATGAGTATACCCCCTCTTGACAAAGGTGTCAGGAGGGGGTATACTGAGACTGTAAAGGGGCTCGTCACACGACGGGGACCCAGTTGTCAATCAAATTTGAAATCAGTTGACCGCTTGGGTAGCGTCCAGGCGGTCAACTGGCGTATATGGGAAACAGAATGCTCGATGCCAAAAACAGCAGCGTAACGAGAAGGATCAAGATAAGTATCTTTTTCCATGTTTTCCACACGCCGTACCACCTCCTTTCCTGAGACTCTCCGGAAAAAAGGTGGGTCCACCGCCAGAAGTGCTTGACCTCTGCACAGCCTCCCCCAAATGGGGCTGGGTGTATCATACTCCTTTTGTCGGAAACTGTCAACCACAATGATGCTCGCGAAAAATGAGTATACCCCCTCTTGACAAAGGTGTCAGGAGGGGGTATACTGAGACTGTAAAGGGGCTCGTCACACGACGGGGACCCAGTTGTCAATCAAATTTGAAATCAGTTGACCGCTTGGGTAGCGTCCAGGCGGTCAACTGGCGTATATGGGAAACAGAATGCTCGATGCCAAAAACAGCAGCGTAACGAGAAGGATCAAGATAAGTATCTTTTTCCATGTTTTCCACACGCCGTACCACCTCCTTTCCTGAGACTCTCCGGAAAAAAGGTGGGTCCACCGCCAGAAGTGCTTGACCTCTGCACAGCCTCCCCCAAATGGGGCTGGGTGTATCATACTCCTTTTGTCGGAAACTGTCAACCACAATGATGCTCGCGAAAAATGAGTATACCCCCTCTTGACAAAGGTGTCAGGAGGGGGTATACTGAGACTGTAAAGGGGCTCGTCACACGACGGGGACCCGCGATCGCTTAATTATTTCAATCAGTTGACCGCTTGGGCGCACACCAAGCGGTCAACTGGCGTATATGGGGAAAAACACCGCGTAGATCACGGCAAAAGCCATGGTCAACAGCAAGGTGATAAGTACCTTTAACAGCCTTTTCCTCACGCCATTACCACCTCCCCTCGCTCGTCGCTCCGGGAAGCGGGTCCACCGCCAGAAGTGCTTGACCTCTGCACAGCCTCCCCCAAATGGGGCTGGGTGTATCATACTCCTTTTGTCCGGTCTTGTCAATCGGGCGGATTTCTCTGTTTTTGCGGCTTTTTGTGCAAGTTGCCATCTTGTCTTTTGGATGATAAAGTGCTATTATCTCCTTAACAAATCGCCCGTGAGGTTTTGTATGGAAAACATCCGCCTTGAAAACAGCTATTTTGGCTTTACCTTCCGCTTTACCTATTTTTTTGGTAAGGCTTAAAACGGTTTGGCTGAAACGGTTGACGGGCAAAAGAAAAATCGCCTTGGACCCTCGCAGTCAGACCGGCTGCGGGGGCTTTTTACGGCAAAAAAGGAGCGGCAAACATGATCGTCATCTTAAAAGAAAACCCCAACAAGACCCAGGTGGACTCCCTGATGGCCTGGCTGGAGAGCAAGGGCATCGAGATCCACACCTCCGTGGGCGAGCACCAGACGGTGCTGGGCCTGGTGGGCGACACCTCCAAGCTGGACATGGACCTCCTCCTGGCGCTGGACATCGTGGAGGACGTCAAGCGCATCCAGGAGCCCTACAAGAACGCCAACCGCAAGTTCCACCCGGACGACACCGTCATCGACGTGGGCGGCGTGAAGATTGGCGGCGGGAACCTGACCCTCATCGCCGGGCCCTGCTCCGTGGAGAACGAGGAGCAGATCATCGCCGTGGCCCAGGCCGTGAAGGCCAGCGGCGCCCAGATCCTCCGGGGCGGCGCCTTCAAGCCCCGCACCTCCCCCTATTCCTTCCAGGGCCTCCACGGCGAGGGCATCCGGCTTTTGAAGCTGGCACGGGAGGTCACCGGCCTTCCCATCGTCACCGAGCTCATGGACGCCAGCCACCTGCCCCTTTTCGAGGACGTGGACATCATCCAGGTGGGCGCCCGGAACATGCAGAACTTCGAGCTTCTGAAGCTCTTAGGCCACATCGACAAGCCCATCCTCTTAAAGCGCGGCCTTGCCAACACCTACGAGGAGCTTTTGATGAGCGCTGAGTACATCATGGCCGGCGGCAACCAGAAGGTCATCCTCTGCGAGCGGGGCATCCGCACCTTTGAGACGTACACCCGCAACACCCTGGACGTCTCCGCCGTGCCGGTGCTCAAGAAGCTCTCCCACCTGCCCGTGATCATCGACCCCAGCCACTCCGCCGGTAAGTGGGAGCTGGTGGACCCGCTCTCCTGCGCCGCCGTGGCGGCGGGAGCCGACGGACTCATCATCGAGGTCCACAACGACCCGGCCCACGCCCTGTGCGACGGGCCCCAGTCCCTGAAGCCCGCCGTCTTTGACGCGCTGGCCCAGAAGCTCCGAGCCATTCACGAGGTCGTTTCCGCTCAAAAATAAGGGAGTTGATATTATGTCAACCATCGGCATCGTCGGCCTGGGCCTCATCGGGGGGTCCATGGCCAAGGCCATTAAATTTCACACAGACCACGCGGTCCTCGGCGCGGACCTGGACCGGGACACCATGGCCCTGGCCTTCGCCTCCGGGGCTATCGACGGGGAGCTGGACGGGACGAGCCTAAATTCGTGCGATCTTCTGCTCCTGGCCCTGCCGCCGGAGGCGCTGATCGGCTGGGCGCAGGCCAACGCGCCGAAAATCGCCAAAACCGCCGTGGTGGTGGACCTGTGCGGCGTCAAGCGGCTCATCGCGGACGCCCTGCGGCCCCTGGCCCAACGGTACGGCTTTGCCTACGTGGGCGGGCACCCCATGGCGGGCAAGGAGCGCGGGGGCTTCAAGCACGCCACGGCCCTCCTCTTCTCCGGCGCGTCCATGATCCTGACGCCGGACGAGACCACCGAGGCGCCGCTTCTGGAGCGGCTCAAGACCTTCTTCCTCTCCCTGGGCTTCGGGACCGTCACCTACGCCACTCCCGCCGAGCACGACAGGATCATCTCCTACACCTCCCAGCTTTGCCACATCACCTCCTCCGCCTTCGTCAAGTCCCCCACGGCCCAGACCCACATGGGCTTCTCCGCCGGGTCCTTCCGGGACATGACACGGGTGGCGTATCTGGACGAGGCCATGTGGACCCAGCTCTTCCTGGCCGACGCCGACTACCTCACCGGGGAGCTGGACACGCTCATAACGCACCTCCAGGAGTACCGGGACGCCCTGGGCGACCGGGACCGGGAGCGGTTGCGCTCGCTCCTCCGGGAGGGCCGGGAGCTTAAGATGACGGCGGGAGGGATTTGAGATGGACGCCATGACCTTACACGTATCCGCCGGCGGCGGCTACGACATCCTTATCGACCACGGCGTTCTCGACCGTGCCGGCGGGCTCATCAAGGCGGCCCTGCCCCGGGCCAAACGGCTTTTCGTGGTCACCGATACCAACGTCTCCCCTCTCTACGGCCCGCGCCTTGTGGCGTCGCTGGAGATCGAGAGCTTCGAGGTCCACACCTACGTCCTCCCCGCCGGGGAGACGTCCAAGAGCGCTTCCAATCTCGTGGCCCTCTGGGAGTGGATGACCGCCCACGGCGTCACCCGCACCGACGGCGTGGTGGCTTTGGGCGGCGGCGTGGTGGGGGATCTGGCGGGCTTTGCCGCCTCCACCGTCCTGCGGGGCGTGGGGCTGGTGCAGATCCCCACGACCCTTCTGTCCCAGGTCGATTCCTCCGTGGGCGGCAAGACGGCCATTGACCTCGCCACCGGCAAAAATCTGGCCGGGACCTTCACCCAGCCGCGCCTCGTCCTCATGGACCCGGAGACGCTGCGGACCCTGCCGGACCGGGAGTTTGCCGCCGGCATGGCGGAGGTCGTCAAGTACGGCTGTATTTGGGACGCGGCGTTCTTTGCCTTTTTGAAGGCCCGCCCCTCGCGGGAGGCGCTGATGGCCGATATCGCCCACATCCTCCACACCTGCTGCGAGATCAAGCGCCAGGTGGTGGAGACGGACGAGCACGACACCGGCCTTCGGATGATCTTGAACTTCGGCCACACCCTGGGCCACGCCTACGAGCTGGCGGGGGGCTACACCCGCTGGATCCACGGCGAGGCGGTGGCCGCCGGCATGGTCACAGCGGCGAAGCTGGGCGTGGCGCAGGGCGTTACGGACCCGGACGTGCCGGGGCAGATCGAGGCGATTTTGTCCCCCCTGGGCCTGCCTACAGCTATTGACTGCGACTTCAGCGACCTTGAAAAGGCCGTGGGCATCGACAAGAAGAGCGCCGGGGACGACGTGACCCTCATTCTGCTTGAGAAAATCGGCGCGGTCCTGCCCCTGAAGCTCCCGAAGGCGCAGGTCCTGGACGTCCTTGCCGAAATGCGCGGGAGGTAAGGATGGACATACGTATCACGCCGTGTCCCCTCCGCGGGGCGGTGACGCCCCCGCCCTCCAAGTCCCTCAGCCACCGGGCGCTGATCGCGGCGACGCTGGCCGGGTCGGCGGAGCGGATCGCGCATCTGGCCGAATCCCAGGACATCGACGCCACGCGCCGGTGCCTGGAGGCGCTTTTTGACATTGAAAACGGCTTTCCGTGCCTTGACTGCGGAGAGTCCGGCTCCACCCTGCGGTTTCTCATTCCCCTGGCGCTGGTGCTGCGGGGCGGGGCGCGGTTCACAGGGCGCGGGCGGCTCATGGAGCGGCCTCAGGAGCCGTATTTTTCCATTTTCCGGCAAACACACATCCACTTTGAAAAAACCGGCGGCGAGCTCTTTGTCTCCGGCACGCTGACGCCGGGACGGTACGAGCTCCCCGGCGACGTGTCCAGCCAGTTCGTCACGGGCCTCCTCTACGCCCTGCCGCTGACAGACGGCGACAGCGAGATCGACGTCACCTCCCCGCTCCAGAGCCGGGAGTACGTGACCATGACGCTGGACGTGCTGAAAAGGTACGGCATTTCCGTGGAAAACCACGGTTTTTCCCGGTTTGTCGTCCCCGGAAATCAGCGGTACGTCGCCGCGGACTACACCGTGGAGGCAGACTGGTCCCAGGCGGGCTTCTGGTACGCCGCCCGGGCGCTGGGGCACGACGTGGCCGTCCTCGGCCTGGACCCGGCCTCCCCCCAGGGGGACAAGCTGGCGGCGGCGTACAGCGAGGCTTTGCCCGACACCGTCAATCTCTCCCAGATCCCCGACCTCTTGCCGCCCCTGGCGGCCATGGCGGCGGTGAAGACGGGCACGACGCGCTTTGTGAACGCCGCGCGGCTCAGAATGAAGGAATCCGACCGCATTGCCGCCACGGCGGCTATGCTCCGCACCTTCGGCGTATCTTGCGAGGAGGGGCCGGATTTCCTCGCCGTCACGGGGACGGACGCCCTTTCCGCCTGCACCGTGGACGGGGCAAACGATCACCGGATCGTCATGGCCGCCGCCATTCTGGCCACCCGCGCTAATGGGCCGGTGACGATTCGCGGCGCGGAGGCGGTCGCCAAGTCCTACCCCGCCTTTTTTGACGACTTTAGACGACTGGGAGGGATCGCGGATGTCCTCTGAGATCGGAAAAGCTTTGAAAATTTCCGTCTTCGGCCAATCCCACGGCAGGGCCATCGGCGTCGTCGTGGACGGCCTGCCCGCCGGTTTAAGGCTCGACGAGGAGGCGCTGTACGGCTTTATGTGCCGCCGGAAGCCGGGAACCTCGCGCCTGTCCACCCAGCGCAAGGAGGACGACCGGCCGGTGTTCCTCTCCGGCCTTGTGGACGGCGTCACCGCCGGGTCGCCCCTGTGCGCGGTCATTGAAAACGGCGACACGCGAAGCGGCGACTACGCCGGTCTCACTGACCTCCCCCGCCCCTCCCACGCCGACTACACCGCGAAAATGCGCTACGGCGAAGCGGTGGACATGCGCGGCTCCGGGCATTTCTCCGGGCGGCTCACCGCCCCTCTTTGTATCGCCGGGGGCGTCGCCAAGCAGATTTTGGAGAGCAAGGGCATCTACGTAGGCGCGCACCTTTTGAGCGTCGAGCGGGAGCGCGACGAGCCCTTCCCGCTCCACCCCACGAAGGAGCTTTTTGACGCCGTGGCGCGAAAGCCCATCCCCGTCCTCTCGGACGCGGCCGGGGAACGTATGGCTCAGGCCGTGGAGGCCGCGCGGGCGGAGGCGGACAGCGTAGGCGGCGTCATCGAGTGCGCCGCCGTGGGCCTCCCCGCCGGCCTCGGTTCCCCCATATTCGACGGGATTGAAAACCGCCTCGCCGCCGCGCTTTTCGGCGTTCCGGCGGTGAAGGGCGTGGAGTTCGGCGCGGGGTTTGAGGCCGCAACCATGCGGGGAAGCCGGCATAACGACCCGTACATCGTGGAAAACGGCAAGATCAGGACCGCGAAAAACGATGCCGGCGGTATCATCGGCGGCATCACGACCGGGATGCCCCTGGTCCTCAAATGCGCCATGAAGCCCACCCCCTCCATCGGAAGGCCGCAGCAAAGCGTGCGCCTTTCCACCATGGAGCCGGAGGAGCTCACCGTCAAGGGCCGCCATGACCCCTGCGTAGCCATCCGCGCCGTCCCGGTCATCGAGGCCGTCACGGCCTTTACCCTGTTAGACATACTTTTGGAGGAACAAGGATATGGAAATGACTGAGATCCGCAAAAAGATCGACGGGATCGACAGCGAGCTTCTGAGGCTGTTCCTGGACCGCATGGAGCTGTCCCGCGAGATCGCCGAGGTAAAGTCCAGGGACGGCCTGCCCATCCTCAACAAGGAGCGGGAGCGGGAGATCCTGCGGACCGTGCAGGAGCGCTCCGGGGACTTTGACCTCTACTCCCACCGGCTCTTTTCCACGGTGCTGGAGCTGAGCCGCACCTATCAGCGCACCTTCCTGAAAACCGGCTCCCACGTGCGCGACTTCATCGAAAACTCCCTCCGGGACACCCCGGAGCTCTTCCCGGAGACGGGCCTCGTGGCCTGTCAGGGCGTGGAGGGGGCCTACTCCCAGATGGCCGCGGACCGGATGTTCCCCCGTGGGAACGTCATCTACTTCAAGACCTTCGAGGCCGTTTTCGACGCGGTGGAGTCCGGGCTTTGCACCTTCGGAATTTTGCCCATCGAGAACAGCTCCAACGGGTCCGTCCGGGCGGTCTACGACCTTCTCCAGGTGAAAAACGTCTCCATCGTCCGCTCCGAGCGGCTTTGTATCTCCCACGAACTGCTGGTAAAGCCCGGAACGAAGCTCTCCGACATCCGCAAGATCGTCTCCCACGAGCAGGCCCTGGGCCAGTGCGACCGGTTCCTCAAGTCTTTGGGGGACAAGGTGGAGGTGGAGAAGATGGAGAACACCGCCGTGGCCGCCAAATATGTCTCCCAGTGTGCGGACAACACCGTGGCGGCCCTCTCCAGCTCCAACTGCGCCGAGCTTTACGGGCTGGAGGCGCTGGACTGCGGGCGCATCCAGAACTCCGACAACAATTATACCCGCTTCGTCTGCGTGGCCAAAAAGCCCGTGGTCTACCCCGGCGCCAACCGCATCACCCTGGTCCTCTCCTGCGAGCACCGCCCCGGCGCGCTCTACGATGTCTTAAGCCACATCTCCGCGCTGGAGCTGAACCTCATTAAATTGGAGTCCTGCCCCATGGTGGGCCACGACTTCGAGTTCCTCTTCTTCTTTGAGATCGAGGCCAGCGTCCGCGACCCCAAGGTGGTGGACATGCTGGAGAGCTTGGAGCACTCCTGCCGGTCCCTCCGGTATTTGGGCAACTATCAGGAGGTCTGACATGTACCGTGTCTTCGGCCTCATCGGCGGCAAGCTGGGGCACAGCTGGTCGCCCCAGATCCACGCCGCCCTGGGGTGCAAGGGGTATAAGCTCTACGAGCTTCCCCCCGAGGAGCTGGAGGGCTTTCTGCGCCGTTCCGACCTGGGGGGCGTCAACGTGACCATCCCCTACAAGCGGGAGGTGTTCAAGTACGTGGACTACGTGGAGCGCACGGCGCTGGAGATCGGCGCCATCAACACCGTGGTCAACCGGGGCGGGGAGCTCTACGGCTACAACACCGACATCGACGGCCTCCGGTACGCCCTGCGCCGGGGCGGCATTGACCCCAACGGCAAAAAGGTGACCATTCTCGGCTCCGGCGGCACCTCCCGCACCGCCACGGCGGCGGCGAAGGCCCTGGGCGCCCGGGAGATCGTGGTCATCTCCCGCTCCGGGGAGAATCACTACGGAAATCTGGAGCGCAACGCCGACACCGAGATCCTCATCAACACCACCCCCGTGGGCATGTACCCCAATTGTCCCGCCGCGCCTGTGGACCTGCGGGCCTTCCCCCGCCTTCAGGGCGTGATGGACGTGGTCTACAACCCCATCCGCACCGGGCTTCTCATGCAGGCCGAGGAGCTGGGCATCCCCCACGCCGGGGGCCTTCCCATGCTGGTGGCCCAAGCGAAGGCGGCGGAACAGCGGTTTTTCCGCAAAAGCTTTGACGACACACTCGTCGAGAAGATCGCCGCATCCCTGGCAAAAGACGTCACCAACATCGTCCTTATCGGGATGCCCGGCTCCGGCAAGACCACCGTGGGCAAGTTCATCGCCTCCCTCTCCGGCCGGGAACTGGTGGACATCGACAAGCTCATCCTCCAGCGTGAGGGCGTCCGCCCCGGCGACATCATCACAAGCCGCGGCGAGGCGGAGTTCCGGAAAATCGAGACATCGCTTCTCCGGGAGGTCTGCGCCTCCGGGGGGAAGATCGTCACCACCGGCGGCGGGTGCGTCACCGTGCCGGAGAATTACCCCCTCCTCCACCAGACAGGCCGTATCTATCGCTTGGAGCGGCGTCTGGAGGAGCTGTCCACCCGGGGCCGGCCCCTCTCCGCCGGGGGGATCGAGGGCCTCCGGGCGCTCTACGCGGTCCGGGACCCGCTCTACGCCCGCTTCGCCGATGTGACCGTCCAAAATAACGGCGCCCTGGAGGACACCGCCGAGAAGATCTGGAGGGATTTTTGTGAAAATACTGGTGCTTAACGGCCCCAACCTCAATATGCTGGGCATCCGCGAGCCCGCCATTTACGGCAGCGCCACCTACGCCGACCTTCTCCGCATGATAAGCGCCGAGGCCGAGAGCCTGGGCGTGGAGGTAGAATTTTTCCAGTCCAACCACGAGGGGGCCCTGGTGGACGCCATCCAGGGTGCCTACGGGCGCGCGGACGGCATCGTCATCAACCCCGGCGCGTACACCCACACCAGCGTCGCCCTCCTGGACGCCGTCAAGGCCGTGGGCATCCCCACCGTGGAGGTCCACATCTCCGACCCCGACACCCGCGAGGACTTCCGCCGCACAAGCTACATCCGCGCCGCCTGCGTCAAGACCATCAAGGGCCACGGCTTTGAGGGCTACCTGGAGGCCCTGCGCTTTTTGGCCGGCGGGGCAAATTGAACATCACCGCGTCCCCCATTTTTGTGCAGAACGTCCTTTGACCCCGGCTTTAAAAAGAGCTACAATACAAACCGAACGCGCGGCATCTGATGCGTAAGTCCAGCTCAGATGCCGCGCTATTTTTTTATGCTTGGAAAGGAAATCTCTATGGAAACCAACCAGTTTTTAGGCTCCCAGAGCGTGGGAAAGCTCATGGCGCGGTACGCCGTGCCCTGTGTCATCTCCCTGCTGGTGGGGGCGCTTTACAACATCGTGGACCAGATCTTCATCGCCAACGCCTCGTATCTCGGCTCCTACGGCAACGCGGCCAACACGGTGGTCTTCCCGCTGACGGTCATCGCCCTGGCCGCGCCGTCATGGCCGGGGACGGCTGCTGCGCCTTCGTGAGCCTCAGCCTCGGCATGGGCAAGCCTGGGGAGGCCAAACGGAGCGTGGGCAACTGCGTGGTGATGCTCACCGCCGGCGGCCTTATCCTGTGCGCCCTCTATCTTCTCCTCGCCGAGCCCATCATCACCGTCTTCGGCGGCACCGTGAACGCGGAGACCTTCCGGCTCTCAAAAGAATACTTCTTCTGGATCAGCCTGGGTATCCCCTTTTACGTCTTCGGTCAGGGCATGAACCCGGTGATCCGCGCCGACGGCGCGCCGCGCTTCGCCATGGCCTCCACCCTGGCCGGGGCGGTACTCAATACGGTTCTGGACCCGGTGTTCATCTTCGTCTTCCGCTGGGGCATGACCGGCGCGGCAGTTGCCACGGTGCTGGGGCAGCTCGTGACGGCGGCGCTGTCGGTGTGGTATCTCCTCCACATGCGCGTCATCAAGCCCGGAAAGGGCGACTACGTCCCCGACCGGCACATCTGCGCCCGGACGCTGACGCTGGGTATCACCAGCTTCCTCTCCCAGATCTCCCTGGTGGCCGCCATGGCCGCTATCAACAACATGATCCGCAAGTACGGGGCCCTGGACCCGGTGTTTGGGCAGGCCCAGTACGCCCAGATCCCCATGGCGGTGGTGGGCATCGTCATGAAGTTCTTCCAGATCGTCATCTCCGTCGTGGTGGGCATGGCCGCCGGGTGCATCCCCATCGCCGGGTTCAACATGGGCGCGGGCCTGCGGGAGCGCGTCAAGGCCCTGTTCACCCGGCTTTTGATCGCCGAGGCCGCCGTGGGCCTCGTCGCCCTCGTCATCGTGGAGTGCTTCCCTCGGGCGCTCATCGGCCTCTTCGGCGCGGCCCACGAAAGCGCCTACTACACGGACTTCGCCGTCCGGGCCTTCCGGATCTACCTCTGCATGGTGGTCTTCGCCTGCGTCAACAAGGCGTGCTTCATCTTCCTCCAGGCCATGGGCAAGGCGGCGGCCTCCACGCTCCTTTCCATGGTGCGGGAGATCGTCTTCGGCGTGGGATTCGCCCTGCTCCTCCCCCTCTTCTGGGGCCTGGACGGGGTCTTATACTCCATGCCCGTCTCGGACCTCCTCACCTTCTGTTTAGCCGCCGTCCTCATCCGGCAGACTTACCGGGAGCTGAGTGCCCCAAAGCAGACAGAATTAGCACTCTCAGGTCAAGAGTGCTAATTTCACAAAAACTTCATAAAAATTCCATCCATTCTTCATAATCCGGGACTATTATAAGCTCGTATCAAGGGCAAGAGCCCAAGAACCGACACCCGGTCCGCCCCATCGGGAATCTTTAGAGCCAGGGCGGGCATACTAGGAATATTTGAATGGAGGAAATTAAAATGTTTGAACTCAGACCCTTCCGCCGCAACCAGGACATCACCTACAACCCCTTCAAGGCCATGGAGGACTTTGAAAAGCGCTTTTTTGAGGACCCCTTCACCGGCTTTTTTGAGACGGGCGACATCGCGGAGTTCAAAACCGACATCTCCGACAAGGGCGACAGCTACCTCCTGGAGGCCGATCTGCCCGGTTTTGAGAAGAAGGACATCCACCTGGACATCTCCGGCGACGTCCTGACCATCAACGCCGAGCGCCACTCCGAGCACGAGGACAAGGACAAAAAGAGCAACTATATCCGCCTGGAGCGCTCCTACGGTCAGTACAGCCGCCAGTTCGACATCACCGGCATCGACGCCAAGGCCATCAAGGCCAAGTACGAAAACGGCGTCCTGAAGCTCACCATGCCCAAGAAACAGCAGCAGCTCCCCGAGAGCCATACGCTGGAGATCGAGTAAACCGTCATTGAAGCCCGCCTTGCGGGCTTCAAATGCCAAGGGGATGCGTGCGAACCCCCCGGCGCGAATTCCGCGGAATTCACGCCGGGGGGTTCTGCTGTTTTGCTCCGCGCACGGCCCCTTTGGGGCCGCACTGCGACTCGCTAAGAGCCGCCCTTCGCGGCGCTTGCGCTCATGATGCGCGCCTGCGGGCGCAGCGCCCAGGTTGGCCCATTCCCCCGAATAACCACCAATCCCCGCTTTATCGGAATCGTTTCCGTTATACAATGTGGGCACGGGCGGGTTTAGAACCCGCCCCTACAGGAGAAGTGGAAGGTTATCCCATTAAAATGACATGGGAGATCATCGAAACGCGGGTCGCCGAGGACGGCGACACCTACGGCGTTATCGGGGGCAATCCGAAACCTGCAACGGGGGCCAACCTGGGCGGCAGCCCGTACGGCGTGGATTGAACGCAATTTAAACTGTAGGGGCGGGTTCCAAACCCGCCCGTCCCCCGTCCCCGCCGCAGCGGATAATCAAATCTGCGGCGAAGCCGCAACCTTTTTAAGCCCCCTCCTCGTAGGAGGGGGGCGGGGGGCAGCGAGCGTGGGACGATAGGGCTCTATCCCTCAACGCTCGATTCCTCAGTCGCTTCGCGACAGCTCCCTTTACGAAAGGGAGCCTTTCAAAAAGGTTGCGGCGCATAGCGGCGCATCCTTTGACCCCCTTTGGGGCAAAGGATGCGCCCGCAGGCGCGCATCACGAGCGCAACCGCCGCAAAGCGGCGGCTCTTAGCGCGGAGATGCGACCCGTACGGCATTGATTGAACGCAACTTGAAACTGCGGATCATCAAAACCGCAACGAAGCCGCAAACCCTTTAAAAGACCCTCCCCGCTCAGGCGGGGAGGGCCAGAACGGGGGCTAGATCAGCTTAAACAGCACCAGCACCACCCCGTAGACCACGCTGGCGGCGATGCCGAAGACGATGACGGGGCCGGCGATGATGAACATTTTGGCGGCCGTTCCGGTGATATAGCCCTCGGTCTTGAACTCCAGGGCCGGGGAGACGACGGAGTTGGCAAAGCCGGTGATGGGCACCAGGGTGCCGGCGCCGGCGAATTTGGCGATGTCGTCGTAGAGGCCCACGCCGGTGAGCAGGGCGCCCAGGAGGACCAGGAGGATGCTGGTGGCCGTGGCGGCGCTCTCCTCCGTAAGGCCGGCGGCCTTCATGCCGTCCAGGATCCCCTGCCCCAGGCAGCAGATGAGCCCGCCCACCAGGAACGCCTTCAGCATATTCGGGATAAGCTTGGAGTTGGGCGTCACCTTCTTGACGTAGGCGGCGTACTCCTTGTTGGTCATTTTCATGGCTGCACCTCGCTTTTTGTTTCGCCTTTAGCTTTTCCCGGCGGGCCTCAATTATGCAAAACTAAAAATACCGCCCTTTCCTTACGAAAGAGCGGTATTTTTCAGCGTTTGGGCGCTTACACAAGCTCGATAACGGCCATCTCGGCGCCGTCGCCGCGGCGGGGGCCGGTGCGGGTGACGCGGGTGTAGCCGCCGGCGCGGTTGGCGTACTTCTCGCTCAGGTCCTTGAAGACCTTGGTGACCACGTCCTCGCGGGTGATGAACTCCAGGGCTTCCCGGCGGGCGGCCAGGGTGCCCTTCTTGCCGAGGGTTATCATCTTCTCGGCCAGGGGCGCGACCTCGCTGGCGCGGGTGAAGGTCGTCTCCATGCGGCCCTTGTCAAGGAAATCCGTGACGAGCTGACGGAGCATGGCCTTGCGCTGGTCGGTGGTCCTGCCGAGCTTACGTGTTCCGGGCATATCTTTCTCCTCCTTCTTACCAGAGTGACTTAGTTATTGTCGTCGCTGGCGAGGGAAAGACCCATCATTGCCAGCTTGTGGATGACCTCCTCCAGAGACTTATGGCCCAGGTTGCGAACCTTGATCATCTCGGACTCGGTCTTGGAGATCAGCTCCTCCACGGTGTTGATGTTGGCGCGCTTCAGGCAGTTGAAGCTCCTCACGGACAGGTCCAGCTCCTCGATGGTCATCTCCAGGACCTTGTCGCGCTGCGTCTCGCTCTTCTCCACGATGAGGCTCTTGGAGCCGGCGGCCTCACTGAGGTCGGTGAACAGCGTGAAGTGGTCGCAGAGGATCTTGGCGCCCATGCTGACGGCGTCCCGGGCGGAGATGGTCTTGTCCGTCCAGACCTCTAAGGTCAGCTTATCGAAGTCCGTCATGTTGCCTACGCGGGTGTTCTCCACCGTGTAGTTGACCTTCAGGACCGGGGTGTAGATGGAATCCACGGGGATGACGCCGATGATCTGCTGGGTCTGGGCGGCCTTGTTGCGCTCGGCGCTGACGTAGCCGCGCCCGTGGTTCATGGTGAGCTCCATGCGAAGCTGGGCGTCGGGGCCCAGGGTGGCGATGTGCAGCTCGGGGTTGAGGATCTCCACCTCGCCGTCGGCCTTGATGTCGCCGGCGGTGACCTCGCCCTCGCCGATGGCCTCGATGTAGACGGTCTTTTCGCCCTCGTTGTGGAGCTTGGCGATGATGCTCTTCAGGTTCAGGACGATCTCGGTCACATCCTCCTTCACGCCGGGGATGGTGCTGAACTCATGCTGGACGCCGGAGATCTTGACGCTGGTGACCGCCGTGCCGGGGAGGGACGAGAGGAGTATCCTGCGCAGGGAGTTTCCCAAGGTAATGCCGTAGCCGCGCTCCAGGGGCTCCACGACATACTTGCCGTAGGAATCGTCCTCCGGGGACTCGATGCACTCAATACGCGGCTTTTCAATTTCGATCAAATAAATACCCTCCTTTAAATTGTGCGCTAACGACCGGTTTCCTTCGCGGATGAGGGTTTACGGATCACTTGGAATAGAGCTCGACGATGAGCTGCTCCTCCACGGGCAGGTCGATGTCCTCACGGGTGGGGTTGGTCAGGACCTTGGCGGAGAGCTTGGAAAGATCCTTCTCCAACCACTTCGGCGGGGTGACGATGACGGCGTCCTCGCCGGTGAGGCGCTTGAACATGGGGCTCTGACGGCTCTTCTCGCGGACCTCGATGACGTCGCCGGGCTTGACGAGGTAGGAGGGGATGTCCACTCTCTTGCCGTTGACGTTGAAGTGTCCGTGGTTCACAGCCTGACGGGCCTCGCGGCGGGTCATGGCAAAGCCCAGACGATAGATGACGTTGTCGAGACGGCGCTCGATGGTGGTCAGCAGCACCTCGCCGGTCTGGCCGGGGGCCTTGGCGGCCTTCTCGTAGTAGAGACGGAACTGCTTCTCCAGGATGCCGTATACGAACTTGACCTTCTGCTTCTCATTGAGCTGCATGGCGTACTCGCCCTGCTTACGGCGCATCTGGCCCTTGGGGTCGCGGATGGTGTTGGACTTGGTCTTCGCCGTGTATCCCATGTAAGCAGGAGAAATGCCCAGCGCCTTGCAGCGCTTCACGATGGGCTGCATATTCTTAGCCATAGTATGATCTTCCTCCTTCTTCGATTACACGCGGCGGCGCTTCGGGGGCCGGCAGCCGTTGTGGGCGATGGGGGTCACGTCCTTGATCATGGTGACCTCGAGGCCCACGGTCTGCAGGGCGCGGATGGCGGCCTCACGGCCGGAGCCGGGGCCCTTGACAAAGACCTCAACGGTCTTCAGGCCGTGCTCCATGGCGGCGCGGGCCGCGGTCTCGGCGGCCGTCTGGGCGGCGAAGGGGGTGCTCTTCTTGCTGCCCCGGAAGCCCATCCCGCCGGCGGAGGCCCAGCTGAGGGCGTTGCCGAAGGAGTCGGTCACGGTGACCATGGTGTTATTGAAGCTGGAGCTGATATGCACCTGGCCCTTTTCGATGTTTTTGCGCTCACGGCGACGGGTGCGGACGACCTTGCCTTTCGTGTTTCCTGCCATGTCATATCCCTCCTTTACTTCTTCTTATTGGCGATGGTGCGCTTCGGACCCTTGCGGGTACGGGCGTTCGTCTTGCTTCTCTGGCCGCGGACGGGCAGGCCCCTTCTGTGGCGGGTGCCGCGATAGCAGCCGATCTCGGTGAGGCGCTTGATGTCCAGGGCCACCTGGCGGCGAAGATCGCCCTCCACCACATAGTGGTGGTCGATGCACTCACGAAGCGCGGCCTCCTGCGCCTCGGTCAGGTCCTTGACGCGGGTGTCGGGGTTGATACCGGTCTCTTCCAAAATCTTTTTCGCGCTGGTCCTGCCGATGCCGTACACATAGGTGAGGCCGATCTCGATCCGCTTGTCGCGGGGCAGGTCAACGCCGGAAATTCTTGCCATACTTTATGACCAATCCTTTCTACGTTTCGTCGTGGGTGCTGTTAACCCTGGCGCTGCTTGTGCTTGGGGTTCTCGCAGATGACCATGACTTTACCCTTGCGCTTGATGACCTTACATTTCTCGCACATGGGTTTGACTGAAGGTCTGACTTTCATATTGTCCTTCCTTTCATTTCGCGGGAAATTTGTTTATTTCGTGCGCCATGTGATCCGCCCGCGGGTCAGGTCGTAGGGGCTCATCTGCACCGTGACCTTGTCGCCGGGGAGGATCCTGATGAAGTTCATGCGGAGCTTTCCGGAGATATGGGCGAGGATCATATGTCCGTTGCCGATATCCACATTGAACATCGTGTTGGGCAGGGACTCGACGACCGTACCCTCCAGCTCGATAACGTCATCCTTCGCCATTTGGCATACCTCCTTTTTCGTCGGCGCCGAGCTTTGCGGCCAGCGCCCTTCTCAGCTCGCTGTTGGTCACCTTTTCGCCGTCCCGGAGCTTCTGGTCCGTCCTGTCGGCGGAACGCTCCACGAAGGCAAGGTGCTTGAGCTTTTTTCGTTTCGGTTTTTCCAGTCTCCGGTCCCGTCCGTTGACGATGGACGCGTAGTTCTCCTCAAGTCCGGTGACGAAGAAGAGCTCTCCGCGGTCCCGTCCGGCCAGGGATCGGACCACATCCGCTTTCTCGATGGCCATCTCACGCCTCCGGTTCCGGGAGCGTCAGGATCTCCGGCTCCCCGTCGGTGATAAGGATGGTGTTCTCGTAGTGGGCGGCGCGGGACCCGTCCCGTGTCACCACGGTCCAGTCGTCCCCCAGGACCCGGACGGGCCATCCGCCGGCGGCCACCATGGGCTCCACGCAGATGGTCATGCCCTTCACGAGTCTCGGCCCGTGTCCGGGCTTGCCGAAGTTGGGCACCTCAGGCTCCTCGTGCATCTCGGAGCCGATGCCGTGGCCCACGTAGTCGCGGATGACGGAAAAACCATTTGCCTCCACAAACTGTTGGACGGCCGCGCTGATGTCGGAGACCCGGTAACCGGGCCGGGCGTATTTCAGCCCCTCGTAAAACGCCTGCCTAGTGATTGACAGGAGCCTCACGTCCTCCTCCGAACGCGGCTTTCCCGCTATGAAGGTGGCGGCGCAGTCCCCGATGAAGCCCTCGATGCCGGCGCACAGGTCGATGCTCACGACGTCGCCGTCGCGGATGACCCGTTTTCCCGGGATGCCGTGGATCACCTCGTCGTTGACGGAGATGCACACGCTGGCCGGGAATCCGCCATAGCCAAGGCAGGAGGGGATCGCGCCCTGGGATCTTATGAAGCTTTCGGTCGCCTTGTCGATTTCCTTGGTGGTCACGCCGGGGGCGATCATCTTTCCCGCGTAAATGCGGGCAGCCGCGGTGATTTGAGCCGCCCGGCGCATTTTATCGATCTCCCGGGGAGTCTTGATACGTATCATGCGTTAGATCCCCAGGGCCTCGAACACTTTTTCGGAGGTGGCCTCGATGGTGGCCTCCCCCTTCACCCGGAGGAGCTTGCCGCGGGCCTCGTAGTAGGCCAGCAGGGGCTCGGTCTGGGCGTGATACACCGCGAGGCGGTTCTTCACCGTCTCCGGCATATCATCCTTGCGGATAGTGAGCGCCCCGCCGCAGGCGTCGCAGACGCCCTCCACCTTGGGGGGATTGCTCTCCACATGGTAGGTGGCGGAGCAGACGGAGCAGGTCCGGCGGCCGGACATGCGCTTTTCGATGACCTCGTCGGGCACGTCGATGCACAGCGCCTTGTCCACGTGGATGCCGTTGTCCTCCAAGGCGTCGGCCTGGGCCGTGTTCCGGGGAACGCCGTCCAGGATGTACCCGTTTTGACAGTCGTCCTTCGCCACGCGCTCGGCGACGATGCCGATGATGACGTCGTCCGGGACGAGCCCGCCGGCCTCGATGATGGCCTTGGCCTGCAGGCCCACGGGCGTGCCCTCGCGGATGGCGGCGCGGAGGATGTTTCCGGTGGAGATGGTGGGGATCCCAAGTTTATGGGAGATGATGTCCGCCTGCGTGCCTTTGCCGGCGCCGGGGGCTCCCAGAAGTATGAGCTTCATGCAAACACTCCTTTGATCGTCTTCCTGCCGTCCCTCCCCCGTCTCCGGGAGAGGGACAGCGTCGGTTTACTCAAGAAATCCCTTGTAGTTGCGCATGATGAGCTGGGCCTCCAGGGCCTTCACGGTCTCCAGAGCCACGCCCACGACGATGATGAGGGACGTGCCGCCCACGCTGATGCCGGAATTGCCGGCGGTGGGGAACACGGCGCCCACGATCAGGGGCACCAGGGCGATGATCGCCAGATAAATGGCGCCGAAGAGGGTGACCTTGTTGAGGACCTTGGCGATGAAGGCGCTGGTGGGCTTGCCGGGACGGAAGCCGGGGATATACCCGCCGTTCTTCATGAGATTATTGGAAACCTCGATGGGGTTGAACTGGATGGTGCTGTAGAAGTAGCTGAAGAAGATGATCAGCAGGAAGTAGAGCACCATATAGAGGGGGCTGGTCTGGCTGAAGAGCCGGAGGAACGTGCCCCATCCGCCGGCGGACTGGCTGGTCTTGCCGAAGAACATGCCGATGGTGGCGGGCAGGCTCGCGATGGAGCCGGCGAAGATGACGGGCAGCACGCCGGACATATTCACCTTCAGAGGAAGGTGGGTGCTCTGGCCGCCGTAGACCTTGCGGCCCACCACGCGCTTGGAGTACATCACGGGGATGCGCCGCTCGGCGTTGGTGACGATGACGATCAGGACGATCATAGCAAGGCCGCCCACGATCATCAGGGGATACATGACCCACAGCCGCCAATTGGAGGGGTTGCTGATGAGGTTGTTGAACATGGTGACCACTACGTTGGGAACCCGGGCGATGATGCCGGCGAAGAGGATCATGGAGATACCGTTGCCGATACCGAACTCCGTGATCTGCTCACCCATCCACATGACCAGGCACGAGCCGGCCACCAGGGTCGCCACGATGACAAGACCGGTGAGGAAGCTCTCGTCCGCCAGCGCGTTGTTGTTGGAGAGGAGCGCATAGTAGCCGTAAGCCTGCAAAAGGGCGATACCCACGGTGGTGTAGCGGGTGATGTTCTCCAGCTTGCGCTTGCCTTCCTCGCCGCCCTCCTTGGAAAGGCGCTCCAGGGCGGGAATGGCGATGGCAAGGAGCTGGATGATGATGCTGGCGTTGATATAGGGCTGGATGGAGAGGGCGAAGACCGTTCCGTACTGGAAGGCCGAGCCGCTCATGACGTTATAAAGCCCCAGGATGGTGTTGCCAAGCTCGGTGGACTTGAACGCCGCGCTCAGCGCGCCTGCGTCGATGTGGGGGACGGGAATGGCGCTGCCCAGACGGAAGAGGATGATCATAAAAAGCGTGAAGAGCAGCTTTTTACGAAGCTCGATGACCTTCCAGGCGTTCTTTAATGTCTGGATCACTCAGATCACCTCAGCCTTTCCGCCAGCCGCCTCGATCTTCGTCTTGGCGGTCTCGGAAAAAGCTGAAGCTTTGACAGTCAGTTTCTTGGTAACTTCGCCGTTTCCGATGACCTTGACGCCGTATTTGACGCCGGAGAGGATGCCGGCCTTCTCGAGGGCCTCCACATCCACCGTCGCGCCGTCCTCAAAGCGGTTGAGCATGGATACGTTCACTGCGTCCAGGGGCTTTGCGAAGATGTTGTTGAAGCCCCTTTTGGGGATACGGCGGGCGAGGGGCATCTGGCCGCCCTCGAAGCCCACGCGGACCCCGCCGCCGCTGCGGGCCTTCTGGCCCTTGTGGCCGCGGCCGCCGGTCTTGCCGTTGCCGGAGCCGATCCCGCGGCCCTTCCTCCACGCCTTGGCGGTGGAGCCGGCGGCGGGAGATAAGTCGTTGATTTTCATGTTCGCTTACCTCCTTATTTCTCTTCGGTGACCTGGAGGAGGTAGCCGATCTTGGCGATCTTCCCTCTGGTCTGGGGGTTGTCGGGCTGAGTCGTCTCATCGCCGATCTTCCGAAGTCCCAGGGACGCGGCGGTGGCGATGTGCTTCTCGATCCTGCCGTTGAGGCTCTTTACGAGCTTAATGTTCAGTTTAGCCATGTCAAGCCCTCCTTAGCCCACGATCTCTTCGGGGGCCTTGCCGCGGGTAGCGGCCACCTGCTCCACGTTGCGGAGCGTCTTCAGGCCCTGCATGGTGGCGGCCACGACGTTGGCGGGGTTGTTGCTGCGCAGGCACTTGGTACGGATGTCCGTGATGCCCGCGGCCTCCACCACCGCGCGGACGGCGCCGCCGGCGATGACGCCGGTACCGGCGGGAGCGGGCTTCAAAAGCACGCGGCCCGCGCCGAACTGGCCGATGACCTCATGGGGGATGGTGCCGCCCTTGAGGGTGATGTGGGTGAAGTTCTTCTTGGCGTCCTCGATGCCCTTGCGGATGGCCTCGGAGACCTCGGCGGCCTTTCCCAGGCCGAAGCCCACCTTGCCCTTGCCGTCGCCCACGACGACCAGAGCGGAGAACTTCATGATGCGTCCGCCCTTGACGGTCTTGGAAACGCGGTTGAGGGAGACGACCTTCTCGATATACTCGCTCTTGACCTCCTCGCGGTCGCGGCGGTTTCCTCTTTGATTGCTGCTGTAAGGCATATTCGTTCCCTCCCTGCGTTAAAAGTTGAGTCCGCCCTCGCGGGCGCCCTCGGCCAGCTCCTGGACGCGGCCGTGGTAGATATAGCCGCCGCGGTCGAAGACCACGTCCTCTATCCCACGGGCACGGGCGCGCTCGGCGATGAGCTTGCCCACCTTGCGGGCGCCCTCCTTGTTGGAGCCGCTGCCTTCAAAATCCTTTTCCACGGAAGAAGCGGCGCACAGCGTGACACCCTTGGTGTCGTCGATGATCTGGGCGTAGATGTTCTTCTCGCTGCGGAACACGTTGAGTCTGGGGCACTCCGGCGTGCCGGAGATCTTGGCTCTGACTCTCTTATGGCGCTTTAAGCGCTGAGCGTTTGTATTGGGTCTGTTGATCATTTAGGCACACCTCCTTTTATTTACCAGTCTTGCCTTCCTTGCGGCGGATGACTTCGTCTGCGTACTTGATGCCCTTGCCCTTATAGGGTTCCGGGGGCCTCTTGTTCCTCACGTCCGCGGCGAACTGGCCGACAAGCTGCTTGTCGACGCCGTGGATGACCACCTGGTTGGGGTTGGGAACATCGATGCCGATGCCGTCGATCTCAGGGACGATGACCTGATGGGAATAACCCAGGTTCATGACCAGGTTCTTCCCCTCCTTGGCCGCGCGGTAGCCGACGCCGTTGATCTCAAGAGTCTTGGAAAACTCGTGGGTCACGCCGTGGACCATGTTGGCAAGGATGGTACGGGTGAGGCCGTGGACGCTGCGCTCGAACTTCTCGTCGTTGGGGCGCTTGACGTGCAGGACCGCGCCGTCCTTCTCGATGGTCATCTCGGGGCGAAGGGTCTTGGTGATGGTCCCCTTGGGGCCCTTCACGGTGACGACGTTGCCTTCGGCGATCGTCACGTCCACACCCGCGGGGATGGCAATGGGAGCTCTTCCGATTCTGGACATATTCTTCTACCTCCCTTACCACACGAACGCCAGGACTTCGCCGCCGACGTGCTCTTTCCGAGCCTGCTTGTCGGTCATGACGCCCTTGGACGTGGAAATAATGGCGGTGCCCAGCCCCTTGAGAACGTAGGGGATCTCGTCCGTGCCGGCATAGACGCGAAGGCCCGGCTTGGACACACGGCGCAGGCCCTGGATGACCTTCTCGTTGCCGTTGTACTTCAGGGTCACCTTGATGACTCCCTGGCCGCCGTCCTCGGCGATCTGGAAGCTCTTGATGTATCCCTCGTCAAGCAGGATCTGGGCGATAGCCTTTTTCATGTTTGAGCAGGGGATATCCACAGTGGGATGCTTTGCGGAGTTGGCGTTGCGGATGCGGGTCAACATATCCGCAATGGGATCGGTCACTTGCATGTTTACTGTTCCTCCTTGATCAGAGTTACCGCTCACGCGGTTCAGGCGGCGAGGTATCCACGGCAATCACGTGATTGCCGCGGACCTTTCGCCATCCTATCAACGAATAAAAGTACCTCTTTGGCTCCCCCTTGGGGGAGCTGTCGCGGCCGCAGGCCGTGACTGAAGGGCGGCTTACCAGGAAGCCTTTTTAACGCCAGGAATTTCGCCCTTATAGGCCAGTTCCCGGAAGCAGATACGGCAGATGCCGTAGTTCCTGAGGTAGGCGTGGGGCCTGCCGCAGATCTTGCAGCGGTTATATTTGCGGGTGGAGAACTTGGGATCTCTCTGCTGCTTGAGGATCATCGATTTCTTGGCCATAACTTCTCTCCTCCCTTAGTTTCTGTAGAACGGGGCGCCGAGGAGAGTCAAGAGCTCCCGGGCCTCCTCGTCCGTCTTGGCGGTGGTGCACATCACGATGTCCATGCCGCGGATCTTGTCGATCTTATCGTAGTCGATCTCGGGGAAAATGAGCTGCTCCTTGATACCCAGGGCGTAGTTGCCGCGGCCGTCAAAGGAGTTGGGGTTGATGCCGTGGAAGTCACGGACGCGGGGCAGGGCCACGTTGAAGAGGCGGTCCAGGAACTCCCACATCCGGTCCCGGCGGAGGGTGACCTTCACGCCGATGTTCATTCCCTCGCGGATCTTGAAGTTCGCCACGGACTTGCGGGCACGGGTCACCACGGCGTGCTGGCCGGCGATGGCGGAGATCTCCTTGACCACGCTGTCGGTGACCTTGGCGTTGTCCTTGGCGTCGCCGCAGCCCACGTTGATGACGATCTTGTCAAGCTTCGGGATCTGCATGACGCTCTTGTAGCCGAACTTCTTCATGAGGGCGGGGGCGATCTCCTCGTTGTACTTTGTTTTCAGTCTGGGCATGATCTATCCTCCCTCTCTCACATGGACGCGCCGCACTTCTT
The DNA here is from genome assembly GCA_947588605.1 of uncultured Oscillospiraceae bacterium. Classification (GTDB taxonomy): domain Bacteria; phylum Bacillota; class Clostridia; order Oscillospirales; family Oscillospiraceae; genus RUG626. The sequence continues at coordinate 151,237 of CANPYK010000001.1, read as the reverse complement.
GCAGACGCGGACCTTCTTGTCGCCGTCCATCTTATGGCCGACGCGGGTGGCCTTGCCGCACTTGGGGCACACGAGCTGGACCTTGGAGACGTAGATGGGGGTCTCCTTCTTGATGATCTCGCTCTGCTCCTCCTGACGGCGGGCCTTCTGGTGGCGCTTGGCCACGTTCACGCCCTCCACGATGACCTTGCGGCCCTGGGGATCGGCGGAGATGACCTTGCCCTGCTTGCCCTTGTCCTTGCCGGACAGGACGACGACGGTGTCATTCGTTCTAATGTTCATTGTCTGGCCCTCCTCAAATGACCTCGGGAGCCAGGGACAGGATCTTCATGTAGTCCTTGTCGCGCAGCTCGCGGGCGACGGGCCCAAAGATGCGGGTCCCGACCGGGTTCTTGTCGTCGCGGATGAGCACCGCGGCGTTCTCGTCGAACCTGACGTAGGTGCCGTCGGCGCGGCGGACGCCCTTGGCGGAGCGGACGATAACGGCGCGGACCACATCGCCCTTCTTCACCTGGCCGCCGGGAGCGGCCTTGCGGACGGAGGCCACGATCACGTCGCCGATGTTGCCCCACTTGCGCTTGGCGCCGCCCATCACGCGGATGCACTTGATCTCCTTGGCGCCGGTATTGTCGGCGACCTTCAGATAAGACTCCTGCTGTATCATTTATGCCGCCTCCTTACTTCGCCTTCTCCACGATCTCAACGAGACGCCAGCGCTTCTCCTTGGAAAGGGGCCTGGTCTCCATGACGCGGACGGTATCGCCGACGCCGCACTCGTTGTTCTCATCGTGGGCCTTGAGTTTGTAGGTCCTCTTGACTATCTTCTTATAGAGGGGATGGGGGACGCGCTCGGCGATGGCGACGACGATGGTCTTGTCCATCTTGTCGGACACCACGCGGCCGACCCTGGTCTTCCGGGAAGACGTTCTTTCTTCACTCATTTACGTTACCTCCTCACTGCTCTACGGACTTCTCGCGGATGATCGTCTGGACGCGGGCAATGTCCTTCTTCACCAGATTGATCCTCACGGGGTTGTCGAGCTGGTTCGTAGCGTGCTGCATACGGAGCGTGAACAGGTCCTTTTTCAGGTCCGTGAGCTTGGCCTCAAGTTCCGGGACGCTCATTTTTCTGACTTCAGTTGCCTTCATCTCATTCACCCTCCTCGGTCTCACGGGCGACTATCTTTGTCTTGCAGGGCAGCTTGTGGGCGCCGAGGCGCAGGGCCTCCTGGGCGTCCTCGGTGCTGACGCCGGCGATCTCAAAGAGGACTCTGCCGGGCTTGACAACTGCCACCCAGTACTCAGGGGCGCCTTTACCGGAACCCATGCGGGTCTCGGCGGGCTTGGCGGTCACGGGCTTGTCGGGGAAGATCTTGATCCAGACCTTGCCGCCGCGCTTGGTATAACGGGTGATGGCCACACGGGCCGCCTCGATCTGGTTGGAGGTGATCCAAGCAGGCTCGGTGGCGACAAGGCCCCACTCACCGTAAGTGACGGTGTTGCCGCGGGTAGCCACGCCGGTCATACGGCCGCGCTGCTGCTTGCGGTATTTGACTCTCTTAGGTAACAGCATCAGTTGCTTCCTCCTTCTTTCGGAGTAGTGGGACGCGGGGCGCGGGGGGCGTAGCCGCCCTGCTGACGGGGCGCGCCCTGCCGGTCACGGTTGTAGCCGCCCTGGCCCTGGGGACGGGGTCCCCGACGGTCATCCCGGCGCTCGCGGCGCTCACGGGGAGGACGGGTGGTGTCCATGGTGCGGGGGGTGGTGCGGAGCGTGCTGGAGAGGATCTCGCCCTTGTAGATCCATACCTTGACGCCGATGCGGCCATAGGTGGTGGCGGCCTCGGCGAAGCCGTACTCGATGTCGGCGCGCAGGGTCTGCAGGGGGATGGTGCCCTCATGGTAGCTCTCGTTCCGGGCGATCTCGGCGCCGCCGATACGGCCGGACAGCTTGATCTTGATGCCGCGGACGCCCAGGCGCATGGCGCGGCCCATGGCGTTCTTCATGGCGCGGCGGTAGCTGACGCGCTTCTCAAGCTGGGCGGCGATGGACTCGGCCACCAGCTGAGCGTCGGCGTCGGGGTTCTTGACCTCGATGATGGAGACGGCCACGGGCTTGCCCAGCATCTTCTCCATATCGGCGCGGAGCTTCTCGATCTCCTGGCCGCCCTTGCCGATGACAAGGCCGGGACGGGAGCAATGCAGGAAGATCTTGACCTTGGAGTTGTCGCGCTCGATCTCGATCTTGGGGATACCGGTATCATAGAGGCGCTTTTTCAGCACCTTGCGGATGTTGTGGTCCTCCACCAGCAGATCGCCGACCTTGTCCTCCCTGGCATACCAGCGGGAATCCCAGTCCTTGATGACGCCGACGCGAAGGCCGTGAGGATTAACTTTCTGTCCCATGCTTTACGCCTCCCTTTCCTTCAGCACGATGGTGATGTGACTGGTGCGCTTGTTGATGCGGTAGCCGCGGCCCTTGGAGACGGGCTGCATCCTCTTGAGGATGGGGCCGGGGTTGGCGTAGGTCTCAGCCACATAGAGCCTGGCGGGGTCCATGTTGAAGTTGTTCTCGGCGTTGGCCATAGCGGAGTTCAGGACCTTGATCATCAGCTCGCTGGCGTGCTTGGGGGTGTTCATAAGGATAGCGCGGGCCACATTGGCGTCCTTGCCCCTTATGATATCGCAGACTATCTTCACCTTGCGGGGGGAGATAAGCGCGTATTTCATCTGTGCTCTTGCTTCCATGTCTGTCCTCCTTATTTCGCGGCGGCGGTCTTGCTGCCGGAGTGGCCGCGGAAGGTACGCGTCGGGGCAAACTCGCCCAGCTTGTGGCCTACCATGTCCTCGGTGATATACACGGGAATGTGGCGGCGTCCGTCATGGACGGCGATGGTGTGGCCCACGAAGGAGGGGAAGATGGTGGACGCGCGGCTCCAGGTCTTGAGGACCTTCTTTTCGCCGGTCTTGTTCATTTCATCGACTCTCTTTAAAAGCTCGGGTGCCGCGTAGGGCCCCTTCTTGATGCTTCTGCTCATTTACTCAGTCCCTCCTTACTTCGCGTTGCGGCGCTTGACGATGAACTTATCGGTGCGGTTCTTGGTCTTGCGGGTCTTATAACCCAGTGCCGGCTTACCCCAGGGGGTAACAGGGCCGGGACGGCCGATGGGGGCCTTGCCCTCGCCGCCGCCGTGGGGGTGATCCACGGGGTTCATGACGGAGCCGCGAACCGTGGGACGGATGCCCATGTGGCGGACACGGCCGGCCTTGCCCAGATGGACGTTGGCGTGGTCGATGTTGCCCACCTGGCCGATGGACGCCATGCAGTCGAGCCGGATATACCGGTACTCGCCGGAGGGGAGGCGCACCTGCGCCATGCCGTTCTCCTTGGCCATGAGCTGGGCCGCCGCGCCGGCGGAGCGCACCAGCTGCGCGCCGCGGCCGGGGTAGAGCTCGATGTTGTGGACGACAGTGCCCACGGGGATGCTCTGGAAGGGCAGGGCGTTGCCGGGCTTGATGTCGGCGTCGGGACCGCTCATGACGGTGTCGCCGGCCTTGAGGCCCACGGGAGCCAGGATGTAGCGGCGCTCGCCGCCTTCAAACTCCACGAGGGCGATATAGGCGCTGCGGTTGGGGTCGTACTCCAGGCGCAGGACCGTGCCGGGGACGCCCACGTTCTGGCGCTTGAAGTCGATGACGCGGTACTTGCGGCGGTTGCCGCCGCCCTTGTGGCGGACGGTGATGCGGCCGTAGCTGTTGCGGCCGGAGTGCTTCTTGAGGACCTCGGTCAGCGCCCGCTCGGGCTTGGCCTTCTTATCGACTCCGTCGAAGCCGGAGACGGACATGTGCCGCCTGGACGGAGTAGTCGGTTTGTAATTCTTTATAGCCATTTCCTTATCCTCCCTTATACCATGCCCTCAAAGAACTCGATGGGCTTGGAGTCGGCGGCGAGCCTCACCACGGCCTTTTTCCAGGACTTGGTGTAGCCCTGAGGGTACCGGCCGGTCCTCTTGGCCTTGCCCCGGACGTTCAGGGTGTTGACGGAATCGACCTTGACGGAGAAGATCTCCTCCACGGCGCGCTTCACGTCGGCCTTGGTGGCGTCCTTCGCGACCTCGAAGACGTACTTCTTGAGGTCGATGGCCTCCATGGACTGCTCGGTGATGATGGGGCGGACGATCACATCGTAAGAGGTTTTCATTACGCGTACACCTCCTGGATTTTCTCAAGGGCGGCCTTGTCCACCACCAGCTTGTCGGCGTTGACAAGGTCATAGGCGTTCAGGATGTTGGCGGGGGTGGTGAGCACGCCGGGGATGTTCCTGGCGGAGAGGACCACGTTGCGGTCCACGTCGGCGGTGACCACGACGGCCTTTTTGTTCGCGCCGATCTTGTCCATGAAGGTCTTGAAGGTCTTGGTCTTGACCTCGTCCAGCTTCAGGCCGTCCACCACGATGACGTTGGCCTCCTGGGCCTTGTCGGAGAGGGCGGAACGGATGGCCAGCGCCCGGACCTTCTTGTTGACGGAGAAGCCGTAGGCGCGGGGCTTGGGGGCGAAGGCCACGCCGCCGTGGGTCCAGTGGGGGTTGCGGGTGCTGCCCTGACGGGCGCGGCCGGAGCCCTTCTGGCGCCAGGGCTTGATGCCGCCGCCGGAGACCTCGGCCTTGGTGAGGGCGCTCTGGGTGCCCTGGCGGAGGTTGGCGAGGTGATTGCGGACCACGGTGTGGATGGCCGTCACGTTGGGCTCGATGCCGAAGACGGCGTCGGAGAGCTCAATATCGCCAATGACCTCCCCGGCCATGTTGACTAACGTTGCTTTAGGCATATTTCAGTCTCTCCTTTCTCAACCACGGGCAGAACGCTTCTGCGGGTTGGAGCTGACGGTCTGGGCCGGGCCCTTGACCTTGCTGCGGTTGATGACGGTGTTCTTCAGGGTGACGATGCCGCCCTTGGGGCCGGGCACCGCGCCGCGCACGGCGATCATGTTGAGCTCCGGGTCGATGGCCACGATGTCCAGGTTCTGGACGGTGACCTGCTCGTCGCCCATGTGGCCGGCGCCGATCTTGCCCTTGTAGATGCGGGAGGGGGTGGAGGTGGAGCCCATGGAGCCGGCGTGACGGTGAACGGGGCCGCCGCCGTGGCTGGTGGGCGTCCGCTGGGCGTTGAAGCGCTTGATGGCGCCCTGATAGCCCTTGCCCTTGCTGGTGCCGGTGATGTCCACCTGGTCGCCCTTCTGGAACATGTCGGCCTTTATCTCGTCGCCGACCTCGAACTTGGAGCAGTCCGCGAGCCTGAACTCCTTCAGGTGCCGCTTGAGGCCGACGCCGGCCTTCTTGAGGTGCCCGATCTCGGGCTTGGTGAGCTTCTTCTCGGCCACGTCCTCAAAACCGAGCTGGATGGCGTCGTAGCCGTCCTTGTCCACGGTCTTGACCTGGGTGACCACGCAAGGACCCGCCTCGATGACCGTGACGGGGACGACCTTGCCGGCTTCATCGAAGATCTGGCTCATGCCGACCTTTTTGCCGATGATGACCTTTGTCATTTCCATTCTTGATCGATCCTTCCTTTATAAGGTTATTGGTCGACGGCCTGGGCTTTCAGCAACCGTAGGCCCTTCCGCCGACATGACCCTGGCCGCTTAACGCAAGTCGCGGCCAATGGGTTGTTAACTAAACAGGTTGTTCAGGAAGATTTTTTCGCAAGGCAAGGCGCGGCGGCGCAGACAGTACTTTGTGTACGGCAAGCCGGCGCAACGCCGTATTGCGAAAAAATCAAAGCTTGATCTCGATCTCCACGCCGGCGGGGAGCTCCAGGCTCATCAGGGCCTCCACGGTCTTCTGGGTGGGGGAGACGATGTCGATGAGGCGCTTGTGGGTGCGGCGCTCGAACTGCTCGCGGGAGTCCTTGTTGACGTGGGGAGAGCGCAGGATGGTGACGACCTCCTTCTTGGTGGGCAGGGGGATGGGGCCGGAGACCTTGGCCTCGGTCCTCTTCGCCGTCTCCACGATCCGCTCGGCGGCCTGGTCGATGAGCTGGTGGTCGTAAGCCTTGAGTCTGATGCGGATGGTTTTCTTTGCTGCCATGTTTGTTTCCTCCAAAACGTACATTTGATAGTACGGTGAAAAATTTTCCGTCCACGGTTCCGTGCGTATCACTTCTGCCCACAAAAAGCGCCGGACGAATCCGGCCGACCTTCTGCTCAGACGATATACGCAATATCGTCACAAGTACACAGGAAATCTTTCAGCCGCCCGATTGCGTCGTCGCTGAAACCGCTTTACCTCGCCCTCCCGTTGGTCGGGCTCAGGCGCGGGTTTCGCTCCTCCTTTCCGTCCGCGACCCGTTTCACTGGGCTCGCGGCCGGGTGGAAAAGTTTCCAGCTTCGACCGGACATACTCCCCGGAAGTTACCGCTTTCGCGCAATCTCCCGGATCATCGCAGTACGCGCGCGGGCATTCCTCGCCCACAGGCGCTTTGATAGGATACCAAAATCTCCGCTCCTTGTCAAGAGAAATTTTTGATTTTTTGAAAAACTTTTTTCTCTCCGGCCCCGAAGCGGGTTTCGGATTGACATTCCCCCAAAAATTGCGTAAAATAACCCTATTCATGTCATGGAGTCAGGAGGCGCGGGATGGTCGTCGGCGGCGTCGAAGTCAATACGCGCCTTGTGCTCGGGCCCATGGCCGGGGTGACGGATCTGGCGTTCCGGGAGGTCTGCCGCGCCCACGGCGCGGGGCTCACCTACACGGAGATGGTCAGCTCCAAGGCTTTGATGTTTGAGGATAAGAAGACCCTCAAGCTCATGGAGCTGGGCGAAGGCGAGCGCCCCGCCGCGGTGCAGCTTTTCGGCTCCGACCCCGTGTGCATGGCGGAGGCGGCGGCCAGGGTCTGCGAGGTCTCCGACTGCGACTTCATCGACATCAACATGGGCTGTCCCGTGGGGAAGGTCGTCCGCTCCGGCGACGGCTCGGCGCTGATGCGCGCGCCGGACCTGGCGGCGAAAATCGTGGAGGCGGTGAAGAACGCCGCCGACCGGCCCGTCACCGTGAAGCTCCGCAAGGGCTTCGACGCCGGGAGCGTCAACGCCGTGGAGCTGGCGGTCCTTTTGGAGAGCGCCGGGGCAGCCATGCTCGCCGTCCACGGCCGCACCAGGGCGCAGATGTACTCAGGCCGCGCCGACTGGGACATAATAGGAAAGGTCAAGGCCGCCGTCTCCGTGCCCGTCGTCGCCAACGGCGACGTGTTCACGGCGGAGGACTGCGTACACATTTTACATTATACCGGCGCGGACGCGGCCATGCTCGCCCGGGGCGCCATGGGCGACCCGTGGCTTTTCGACCGGTGCCGCGCCGCCTTGGAGGGACGGGAGATCCCCGCTCTGCCCCCCTATTCCCTGCGGGTAAAAACCGCCGTGGGGCAGTTCGAGCGCGCCGCGCGCATCGAGGGCGAGAAGGTCGCGTGCCTCCAGGCCCGGAAGCACTTCGCCTGGTATCTCAAGGGGATGCCCCGCGCCTCCTTTTTTAAAGAGAGGGTCATGAGCGTGTGCACCCTTCAGGATATATACGACGTCTCCCGCGACATCCTGGACTTTTTGCGGGACGAGGAGAGGAGGGAAGCCCATGACAGCCGATGAGGAGGCGCGGATCGTCCGCGCCGCCGCCCGGGGGGATGAGGCCGCCTTTGAAAAGCTGGTCCTGGCCCACCAGAAGCACGTCTATTCCCTGGCGCTGAAGCTCACCGGTAGCGCCGAGGACGCCATGGACGCCTCCCAGGACGCCTTTTTGAAGGCGTTCCAGAACCTCCGTTCCTTCCGGGGCGAGAGCCGCGTGTCCGTGTGGCTCTACCGCCTCACCTACAACGCCAGCATGGACATCCTCAAAAAATCCCGCCGGGGGACGCTGGTCCCCCTCCCCGCCGACGAGGAGGGCGCGGAGCTGGAGATCCCCGACCCCTCCCCCACCCCGGACGAGGAGGCCCTGCGCCGGGAGGAGCTGGAGGAGGTCCGCAGGGCCATGGAGGAGCTGGACGAGGACAAGCGCAGGATCCTGCTCATGCGGGAGTATAACGGCATGTCCTATCAGGACATCGCCCGGGCCCTGGGGCTGGAGGAGGGCACCGTCAAATCCCGGCTGGCCCGTGCCCGGGCCGCCCTTGCTGAAATTTTGAAAAAACGCGGAACTTTTCAAGCGCCGCCACAGTCTAACAATCAGACCAACAAACGGAAGGGGTGACGCCGATGAGCGAGCATACGCGTTTTGAAGACCTCATATCGGAAAAGCTGGACGGCGTCATCACCGCCGCCGGCGAGCGGGAGCTTGCCGCCCATCTGGCCTCCTGCCAGGACTGCCGGGAGCTCATGACGATCCTCTCCGCCGCCCACGGGGCGCTGGATTTTGAGGCGGAGCCGCCGGAGGAATTGAAAACCAACGTCATGGAGGCCGTCCGGGCGGAGAAAAACCGGAAAAAGATCCGCCTGCGCGCCCTGACCGGCGCTTTGGCCGCCGCGGCGGTGCTGGCCGTGGCCATCCTCCCCGCCGCCCTCCCCCGGCACGACAAGGCGGAGGACATTGGCGTCGCCCCCGTGTCCCTGACGCGGGAGAACGACACCCCCGTGGCCGAGGACCCCGCCGGATACGCCGGGGACCCCACCGGCTTCCGCCTCACCCGCCCCGACGACCCGGACACGCCTTTCACCGTGGAGGAATATTGCGCCGCCTACGCCGCCGTGGCCTGGTTCGACGCCCTCCCGGAGGAGATCCTGACCTCCGCCCCCCAAACCCTCTTCCCCGACGGCTCTGTGGGCTGTGAGGTGACAAAGGAGCAATTCGATTCCCTCCTCCCCACCGCCCTCCGCGTCACCCACCCCTCCCCCACCGGCGCCCAATACATGGCGGTCCTCGCCGCCGAGCCAGAATGACCCCCCTTTCGCCGCGCCAAAAGCGCGGCGAAGGCTTTTTACGGCGGTGAAACGGCGGAGGGGGTTCTGTGGTCCCACCTTCGCTTCCCCCCTGCCCCCCTCCTACGAGGAGGGGGCTTAGAAAGGATGCGCCGCTTTGCGGCGCAATTTTTTAAAAACGCGGCGCGAAGCGCCGCATCCTTATTCCCCCCGACCCCTTTTTCGGAAAAAGGGGTGCCGCCGCAGCGGCGGGGTATTCGAGCCCTCGTCCCTCGTCCCCCGTCCTAGCCTTCCCCACAAAGTGGGGAAGGTGGCGCCCGCAGGCGCCGGATGAGGTGCGTGCGTTCATCGCAGCCGCTCAAGGCCCTTCGGCTCCCACCTCACCCCTCCCCCTCCCCGCCCTGCGGGGAGGGCTCTAAACCGGGGGCGGGTGCGATTATTTGCACGGTTGGATAGACGGAACCACCCCGGCGCTTCGCGCCACCCCGACCTAGGAGGGGCAAGATTACCTATGCGCTCCCTTTTGCCCCTCCAGCGGAGGGGACAGCCGCGGAGCGGCAGGGGTGGTTTAAGTGACGTAGAAAAGGGCGACAGTAAAGCCCCATCCCGGACCTCGCAAGATCCGGGAGGGGGCTTTCGCGCGTATTTCTTTGTCTTTATGCCCAGGGGTTCTCCGTGGGATACGGCAGGGACTTCGGCTGGTTGTAGGCGATGTCCTTGACGCCCAGGTACTTGAGGACCTCGAACATGGCCTTGCCGCAGTGGGCGAAGGCCACGGCGCCGTGATGGGGGTAGCGCTTCTGGATGAGCACGTGCCGGTAGAAGCGGCCCATTTCGGGGATGGCGAAGATGCCGATGCCGCCGAAGGAGCGGGTGGCCACGGGCAGGACCTGGCCCTCGGCCACGTAGGAGCGGAGGTTCCCGTCGCTGTCGCACTGGAGGCGGTAGAAGGTGATGTCGCCGGGGGCGATGTCGCCCTCCAGGGTGCCGCGGGTGAAGTCGGGCTCGGACCCCTCGGGCTCCAGAAGGCGGTGCTGGATGAGCTGGTACTTGATGGCGCGGCTCTCGCACATCTTGCACTCGGGCGTGTTGCCGCAGTGGAAGCCCATGAAGGTGTCCGTGAGCTTGCAGTCGAACTTGCCCTTGATGTCCTCGTCGTATATGTACTGAGGCACGGAGTTGTTGATGTCCAGAAGCGTCACGGCATCATTGGTGATGCAGGCGCCGATGTACTCGGAAAGCGCGCCGTAGATGTCCACCTCGCAGGCCACGGGGATGCCCCGGGCGGCCAGACGCGAGTTTACGTAGCAGGGCTCGAAGCCGAAGGCCTCGGGGAAGGCGGGCCAGCACTTGTCGGCGAAGGCCACGTACTTGCGGGCGCCCTTGTGCTGCTCGGCCCAGTCGAGAAGCGTCAGCTCAAACTGGGCAAGGCGCTCGTTCATCTCCGGGAAATACCGGCCCTCGCCCATCTCGGCGGCCATTTCGGCGCAGATGGCGGGGATGCGGGGATCGCCGGCGTGGGCCTTGTAGCTGACGAGAAGGTCGAGCTCGGAGTTCTCCTCGATCTCCACGCCCAGCTCGTAGAGGCCCTTGATGGGGGCGTTGCAGGCGAAGAAGTCCTGGGGACGGGGGCCGAAGGTGATGATCTTCAGGTTCTTGACGCCGATGATGGCGCGGGCGATGGGGACGAATTCCGCGATCATCTGGCAGATGTCCTCACAGGTGCCCACGGGGTACTCGGGGATGTAGCCCTTGAGGTGGCGCATACCAAGGTTATAGGAGCAGTTGAGCATCCCGCAGTAGGCGTCGCCGCGGCCGTTGATCATGTCCCCGTCGCCCTCGGCGGCGGACACGTACATGCAGGGGCCGTCGAACTTCTGGGCGATGAGCGTCTCCGGCGTCTCGGGGCCGAAGTTGCCCAGGAACACAACGAGAGCGTTGCACCCGGCGGCGGTGACGTCGGCCACGGCCTTCAGGGCGTCGTGCTCGTTCTCCACGGTGACGGGGCACTCGTAGAGCTCGCCTTGGTAGGCCTTCACGATGTTCTGGCGGCGCTGGGTGGACAGCGCGATGGGGAAGCAGTCGCGGGACACCGCGACGATGCCGAGCTTGACCTCGGGGATGTTGTTGCACATGACAGATGACCTCCTTAATAATGTATAAATTGTTTTTCCCTTGATTTACGCGTTTACAACGGCCGTCAGGACCGCGTCCAGCATATTTGTCTCCACGCCCTCGATGTCGCCGGCGTCGGCGGCCTCAGGGATGGCGGGCTCGATGGGCAGGCGGGCGGTGACGGGGATATGGTGGGCCTCCGCCAGCTCCTCCAGGTGGCTCTGGCCGTAGATGAAGTGCTTTTTGCCGCAGTCGGGGCAGGTAAAGTAGGACATGTTCTCCACCAGGCCCAGGACCGGGATCTCCATGAGCTCCGCCATCTTCACGGCCTTTTCCACCACCAGGGACACCAGCTCCTGGGGGGAGGTGACCACCACGATGCCGCTGACGGGCAGGGACTGGAAGACGGTCAGGGGCACGTCGCCGGTGCCGGGAGGCATGTCCACGAACATATAGTCCACGTCGCCCCACCAGACCTCCTTCCAGAACTGCTGGACCACGCCGCCGATGATGGGGCCGCGCCAGACCACGGGGTCGGAGGGGTCATCCAGAAGAAGGTTCATGCTCATGAGCTTGATGCCCGTGCGCGTCTCGGCGGGGACGATGCCCTCCTCCACGCCCATGGCGCGCTCATGGACGCCGAAGACCTTGGGAATGGAGGGGCCGGTGATGTCCGCGTCCATCACGGCCACGCTCCCGCCGCGCCGGCGCATGGCGGCGGCCAGAAGGCCCGTGACCATCGTCTTGCCCACGCCGCCCTTGCCGGAGACGACGGCGATGACCTTCTTCACATGGGACGAGGGATTGCCCGCCTTGGGGTCCTCGTTCTTCTTCTCCCGGCTGGCGCAGGCAGCGCCGCAGGTGGAGCAGTCGTGGGTACATTCTTCGCTCAAAATAGTGACCTCCTTGCGCGTTTGCTGTTATTGTTTTTACTATACCCCTTTTTTCCCTTTTCGTCAATCGGGGAAAATGGAGAAGTTGAAAAGAATCCACCTTCGCTTCCCCCCTGCCCCCCTCCTACGAGGAGGGGGCTTAGAAAGGATGCGCCGCTTTGCGGCGCAATTTTTTAAAAACGCGGCGCGAAGCGCCGCATCCTTATTCCCCCCGACCCCTTTTTCGGAAAAAGGGGTGCCGCCGCAGCGGCGGGGTATTCGAGCCCTCGTCCCTCGTCCCCCGTCCTAGCCTTCCCCACAAAGTGGGGAAGGTGGCGCCCGCAGGCGCCGGATGAGGTACGTGCGTTCATCGAAACCGGTTGCAGCCCTTCGGCTCCCACCTCACCCCTGCCCCTCCATCTCCGCGCTAAGAGCCGCCGCTTCGCGGCGGTTGCGCTACGAAACGCGCCTGCGGGCGCAGCCGCCCTGCGGGGAGGGCTCTAGATTGGAGGCGGGTGCGGTTATTTGGGCGGCGGGATAGACGGAACCACCCCGGCGCTTCGCGCCACCCCTCCGTAGGAGGGGCAAGATTACCTATGCGCTCCCTTTTGCCCCTCCAACGGAGGGGACAGCCGCGAAGCGGCAGGGGTGGTGTGTGCGGCGGCGGGGGCGGGCGGGTGGGGAATATAAAAAATGCGGCAAAGCCGCAAACCTTTCGCCGCCGCTGGCATTTTTGGGGAAAGGGTCAGATTATGTCACCCAAATTTGTACAGAACTGCCGAAAATGTGTTGCAAAATTTCCAGACGGATGGTATAATCCATTTGAGTGGGCCAAGCTGTTGGCCCGGTCGTCAGAAATCGCACAGGAAGGTGAGCCTTTGACAAAGTATATTATCAAAGGTGGGAAACCCCTTTACGGGACCGTGGAGGTCAGCGGCGCCAAGAACGCCGCGGTGGCCATTATCCCCGCCGCTATGCTGGTGGACGGGGTCTGCCGCATTGAGAATATCCCCCAGATCTCCGACGTGACCATGCTTTTGAACATCCTGCGCCGCCTGGGCGCGCGGGTGCGGACGGTGGACCGGCATACCATGGACATCGACTGCTCCGGCGTGCGCTCATCGAGGGCGGACTTTGACATCATGACCCGCATCCGCGCCAGCTACTACCTCATCGGGGCGCTGCTGGGGCGCTTTGGGCGCGCCCTCGTGGCCATGCCCGGCGGGTGCAACTTCGGGTCCGTGCGGCCCATCGACCAGCACGTCAAGGGCTTTATCGCCATGGGCGCCCAGGTGGACGTGAAAAACGGCCTTGTCTCCGCCACCGCCCCGGAGGGGCTTCACGGCGCGGACATTTATCTGGACGTGGCTTCTGTCGGCGCGACCATCAATATTATGCTGGCCGCCGTCTTCGCCCGGGGCGTCACCCGTATCGAGAACGTGGCCAGGGAGCCCCACGTGGTGGACGTGGCGGGCTTCCTCAACGCCATGGGCGCGGACATTCGGGGCGCGGGCACCAACGTCATCAAGATCCGGGGCGTGGAGCGCCTCTCCGGCGGCAGCTACGCCCTCATCCCCGACCAGATCGAGGCCGGCACCTACATGGCCGCCGTAGCCGGCGCGGGCGGGAGCCTGCTTATCAAGAACGTCATCCCCAAGCACATGGACTGCATCACCGGCAAGCTGGAGGAAATGGGCGTCCGGGTGGAGGAGGGCGAGGACGAGATCCTGGTCAGCCGCTCCGGCCCCCTGCGGCACATCAACGTGAAGACCTACTACTACCCCGGTTTCCCCACGGACATGCAGCCCCAGATTGCCACCGTGCTGTGTCTGGCCCAGGGCACGTCCATCATCACCGAGGGGGTCTGGGACACCCGGTATAAGTATGTGAACGAGCTTTTGAAGATGGGGGCCAACGTCACCGTGGACGGCCGGAAGGCCATCATCCAGGGGGTGGACTGCCTCACCGGGGCCTGCGTGAAGGCCTGGGACCTGCGGGCCGGCGCGGCCATGGTCATCGCGGGCCTGTGCGCCCAGGGCACCACGGAGGTCGAGGGCGTGGACTATATCGAGCGCGGCTACGTGGACCTGGTGGGCAAGCTCAAAAAGGTGGGCGCGGACATCGAAAGCGTGGACGTCCCGGCGGAGGACGAGGAGCAGGAGATCATACGCATCGGATAAATACACCGCTGCAGAAGGGGGCAGGCTTGCCCCCTCAGTTTTATAGACATGGTTGAAGTGACATTGATCTGCGTGGGGAAGCTGAAGGAAGCCTTTTATAAGGACGCCTGCGCGGAATACGTTAAGCGGCTGGGGGCCTATTGCCGGCTTCAAATTCTGGAGCTTCCCGAACAGCGCAAAAGCGACGCGCCCTCGAAGGCGGAGATCGACGCCGCCCTCCTCCGGGAGGCACGGGACATCCAAAAGGCCGTGCCCCGTGGCGCGGCGATCATCGCCCTGTGTGTGGAGGGGCGGGAAATGTCCTCGGAGGCCCTTGCCGGGACGCTCACGCGCATGGCGCTGACGAGCCAGAAGCTGTGCTTCGTCATCGGCTCCTCCGACGGTCTTCACGAAAGCGTCAAGGCCCAGGCGGCCCTGCGGCTTTCCATGTCCCCCATGACCTTCCCCCACCATCTGGCGCGGGTCATGGTCTTAGAGCAGCTCTACCGGGCCTTTTCCATCATGAACGGAGGGAGATACCACAAATGAGCGGCGATTGGAGCTTCAAATACGCCTCCGGCGTCACCGGCAACTGGCCCCCGGACGCAAACGGCCAGCCGGAGGAGCCGGCCTTTCTGGAGCGGCTGTGCGGCAATGAGATCGAGATCACCCTGGCGCGCAACATGCTCTGGGCCTACGGCGTGCCCAGCGTGGGCCGCTATCCCCTGGACGGGGCCCTGGGCAAGGTCATTCTGGGCCAGTCCGGGTTCGGTATGGATATTTTCGTCCCCAAGAGTATGCTTGAGGACGCGAAAAATATTATAAGCACCAGCGAAAACGACATACAAGACATTCCATCTGAGGAGGAGGAAAATCAACATGACCTACCGTGAATCCTATGAAAAATGGCTCGCTTCCCCGGCTCTGAGCGACGCCGAAAGGGCTGAGCTCCAGGCCATCGCCCAGGACGAGAAGGAGATCGAGTCCCGCTTCGTGGCCCAGCTGGAGTTCGGCACCGCCGGCCTCCGGGGCACCATGGCCGTGGGCCTCAATCGCATGAACGTCCACGTGATACGCCACACCACCCAGGCCTTCGCCGAGGTGATCCTGGCCGAGGGCGAGGAGGCGTGTCGGCGCGGCGTGGCCGTCTGCTACGACTGCCGCAACAATTCCGAGACGTTCGCCCACGAGGCCGCCAAAGTCATGGCCGCCAACGGCATCTTCGTGCGGCTTTTCGACGATATGCGCCCCACCCCGGAGCTTTCCTTCGCCATCCGGGAGTACCACTGCATCGCCGGCATCAACATCACCGCCTCCCACAACCCCAAGGAGTATAACGGCTACAAGGTCTACTGGGAGGACGGCGCCCAGCTGCCCCCCAAGCACGCCGACGAGGTGGCTGCCAAAATGGCGAAGCTCGACGTCTTCGACTGCGTGAAGACCATGGACTTCGACAAGGCCCTCGCCGAGGGCAAGATCGTCCTCATGGGCCACGAGACGGACGAGGCGTTCCTTGCCAACGTCATGGCCCAGCAGAACGACCCCGCCCTCATCGCCAATGTGGCCGACAGCTTCAAGATGGTCTACACGCCCTTCCACGGCACCGGCATGAAGCTCATCCCCGAGGCGCTGCGCCGCATGGGACTCAAGAAGGTCTACTGCGAGCCCCAGCAGATGATCAAGGACGGCGACTTCCCCACCGTCAAGTCCCCCAACCCCGAAAACCCCGAGGGCTTCTACCTGTGCGTCGAGCTGGCCGACAAGGTGGGCGCGGACTTCATCCTCGGCTCCGACCCGGACGCCGACCGCGTGGGCATCATGGTCCGGGACCACGACGGGAAGTTCATCCCCTTCACCGGCAACCAGACCGGCGTGCTGCTTTTGGACTACATCATCGGCGCCAAGCGCCGCGCCGGGACCATGCCGGAAAAGCCCGTGGCCCTCAAGTCCATCGTCTCCTCCGAGATGGCCCGCGCCGTGGCGGAGAAGAACGGCCTTCAGTTCTATGATACCTTCACCGGCTTTAAGTTCCTGGCCGAGAAGAAGAACGCCCTGGAGGAGTCCGGCGAGGGGAAGGTCATCTTCTCCTTCGAGGAGTCCTACGGCTACATGTTCGGCGACTACGTCCGCGACAAGGACGCCGTCACCGCCTCCCTCATGATCTGCGAGATGGCGGCGTGGTACGCAAGCCAAGGCATCGCCCTGGTGGACGCCCTGGACGCCCTCTATGAAAAGTACGGCGCGTACCTGGAGAAGACCCTGAATCTGGTGATGCCGGGCCTCGACGGCCAGAAGAAGATGAAGGCCCTCATGGACGGCCTTCGCAGCGATCCCCCCGCCGAGATCGCCGGCCAGAAGGTGAAGCTCTACCGGGATTATAAAGACGGCACGGAGAAGGACGCCGTCACCGGCGCGGTGGCTCAGATGGAGCTGTCCGGCTCCAACGTCCTCGCCTTTGTCCTCGCCGACGGCACCGTCCTCATCGTCCGCCCCTCCGGCACCGAGCCCAAGGTCAAGGTCTACGTCCTCTGCCGCGGCGAAAATATGCCCGAGGCCCGGGAAAAGACCGCCAAATACGCCGCCTGGGCCATGGGCCTGGGAAAATAACGCAGGCAAAACACAAATCCACCCCCCACGGGCCGCTTGGCGGCCCGTGGGTTGTTTTATAAGCCTCCCGGCCACGTTTCCGGGACCGCTCTCACATCCCACGCTCGCTTCCCCCCTGCCCCACCCTGCGAGGAGGGGGCGAAAAAGGTTGCGGCTTCGCCGCAGATTTGGATTTGCCCGCTGCGGCGGGGACGGGGGACGAAGGACGAGGGCTCGAATCCCCCCTGCCCCCCCTTTCCCGGAAAGGGGGTAAAAAAGGTTTTGCGCCGCTGTGCGGCGCAATATTTTATAAACGCGGCGCGTAGCGCCGCAACCTTATTCTCCTTGACCCCTTTTTCGGAAAAAGGGGTGCCGCCGCGGCGGCGGGGTATTCGAGCCCTCGTCCCCTGTCCCCCGTCCTAGCCTTCCCCACAAAGTGGGGAAGGTGGCGCCCGCAGGCGCCGGATGAGGTGCGTGCGTTCATCGAAACCGGTTGCAGCCCTTCGGCTCCCACCTCACCCCTCCCCCCTCCCCGCCCTGCGGGGAGGGCTCTTTGTCGGGGGCTGGCGCGGTTAGTCGGAACCGTGCAAAGCTTCAAACCCGGTATCCGCTGCGGTGGGGACGGGCGGGTTTGGAACCCGCCCCTACTCTCCCTATCGGGATTACGGACTGTAGCACCGCCCCCGGCGCTTCTCGCCTTCAAAGCCAGCTCTGCTCCGGCATCCTGTACTTCACGCGGAAGTAGTCGTAGTAGTCGTTGAACTCCTTCTCCTCGCCGCTGCGGACGTTGTGGAGGAACTCATGGACGCCGATGTTCTGGTTGTCGCCGCTCATCTCCAGCATGTAGCCGGCGATGTTGGAGCAGTGGTCGCTGACGCGCTCCAGGTTCGTCACAAGGTCGGTGAGGATGAAGCCCAGCTCGATGGTGCACTCGCCGGTCTGCATCCGGCGGACGTGGTTGAGGCGGATGCGGTCCTTGAGGTTGTCCACCACCTGCTCCAGGGGCTCTACCATCACGGCGGAGTTGAGGTCGTCGTCCCGGAAGCTCTGGAGGGCCAGGCCCAGGATCTCGCTGACGGCGTCGATCATGGTGCTCAGCTCCTGCATGGCGTCGCTGGAGAAGGTCAGCTTCTTCTCGCTCATCTCCTCGGCGGACTTGAGGATGTTCACCGAGTGGTCGGAGATGCGCTCAAAGTCGGAGATCATGTGCAAAAGCTTAGTCGCCTGGGCGTTGTCGGCGCTGGAGAGGTTCTGGGCGGAGAGCTTCACCAGGTACGTGCCCAGCTTGTCCTCGTAGAAGTCCACCCGGCTTTCGCTCTTCAAAATGTCCTCCGCCAGGTCCTCGTCGAAGCTGGTGAGCTCCCGGAAGGCGTCGTTGACGGACTTGACGGCCATTTCCGCCATGGTCACCGTGACGGACCGGCACCGGGCCACGGCCACGGCGGGGGATTTGAGGAGGCGTTCGTCCAGCAGCGTCTCCTCCTCGCTCTCGGCGGAGGAGTCCCGGATGAGGAGGCGGCTGAGGGGCTCCAGCCACCGCAGGACCGGCAGGAGCACCACGATGGACACCACCTTATAGGCCGTGTTGATGAGGGCGATCTGCCAGGAGGTGACGGCAAGACCGGCGAAGCTCATGTCAAAGAGGTAGTAGACCAGATAGTAGATGGGCAGGACCACCAGGGTGGAGATAACGTTGAAGGCCAGGTGGATCATGGCGGCGCGTTTGGCGTTCTTGGACGCGCCGATGCAGGAGAGGATGGCGGAGATACACGTACCGATGTTCTGGCCCATGATCACGGGAATGGCGGTGCCGTAGCTGATCTTCCCCGTGGTGGCCAGGGCCTGCAAAATACCGATGGAGGCGGAGCTGGACTGGATGACGGCGGTGATGACGATGCCCGCCAGCACGCCCACCAGGGGGTTGGAGAGGACGGAGATGATCTCCCCGAACTGGGGCAGGTCCCGCAGGCCCTCCACCGCGCCGGACATGGCCTCCATGCCGTACATGAGGATGGCGAAGCCCAGGAAGATCATGCCGGTGTCCCGCTTGGCGGGCTTTTTCTGGAAGATGTAGAGGATCGCGCCGATGAAGGCCATGACGGGGGTGATGGTGGACATCTTGAAGATCTCCAGGATCACGCTGCCGCCCTGCACGCCCGCCAGGGACAAAAGCCAGGGGGTGATGGAGGCGCCCAAATTCGCGCCCACGATGATGCTCACCGACTGGCTCAGGGTCATAAGGCCGGAGTTGACGAAGCCCACCACCATGACCGTGGTGGCGGAGCTGGACTGGAGAAGCGCCGTGACGCCCACACCCAGCAAAAAGCCCTTCACCGGGTTGGAGGTGATGTTGGACAAAAGCGCCTTCAGACGCCCGCCGGCCCTTTTTTCCAGGGACGAGCTCATCAGGTTCATGCCGAAGAGGAACAGCGCCAGGCCCCCGAAGAGGGAGATCACATCGAATACGTCAAAGCCCATATCTTACGCTCCCTCCGCCCCGTCGGCACCGTCTTTCTTTTGGACCGGGAAGGTGACGGTGACCACCGTCCCCCGGCCTGGGTTGCTCTTGATGTTCACGTCGGCCCCGTGGACCGCCGCGCCGTGCTTGACGATACTGAGGCCCAGGCCCGTGCCGCCGATGGCCTTGGAGTGGCTCTTGTCCACCCGGTAGAACCGCTCGAACACCCGGTCGATGTGCTCCCGGGGGATGCCGATGCCGGTATCCGAGACGGCGACGGCGGGGCGGCCGGCGATGGTGGCGGAGCTCAGGAGCACCCGGCCGTTTTCCACGTTATATTTGACGGCGTTGTCGCACAGGTTGTAGACCATCTCGTCGATGACCGAGGGGATGCCGTAGACGGCGGCGGGATTGCCGGTGACGGCGATCTCTACCCCCCGCGCCGCCGCCACGGGCCGCAGCCGGTCGGCCACGCTCTTGGCCACCTCCAGCAGGTCCACGTCCTTTCGCTCCAGCTGCAAAACGCCCTCGTCCAGCTCCGAGAGCTTGATGATGTCGTTGATGAGGGCGATGAGCCGCCCGGACTCGTCGTGGATGTTCTTGGCAAATCCCGCCACGTCCTCGGGCTTCACCAGGCCGTTCATCATGAGCTCCGAGATGCCGTAGATGGAGGTGAGGGGGGTGCGCAGCTCATGGGAGACGTTGGAGGAGAAGTCGTGGCGCATGGCCTCCCGCCGGGCCTTCTCGGTGATGTCGAGGCTGACGATGACGGCGCCGGTGATGCGGCCCGCCGTCTCCACGGGGCTTGCCAGGATCTGATAAACGTGGCCCTCCAGCTCCATGTTCCGCTCATTGTGCTCGCCGGCCAGGGCCTTCTGGGCGGCGGCGCGGAAGATCTCCGAGGCCCGGGGGTCCTCGCCGCCCATGAGCCGCCGGGCGGCGGGGTTGGAGCTTAAAAGCTTCATGTCCGGGTCAATGAGAACGAAGCCCTCGGCCATGGAGTCGGTGATGGCGCGAAACTCCTCCTGGGAGCGCTTTAAGTCCGCCGTTTGCAGGTCGATGAGCTGGCTCTGGCGGGTGAGACGGCCCATGAGGGGGGACATCTCCTTATACTGCGGCCCGCCCTTGGCCGGGTCGAAATCCCGCAGGGGCTTGACGATGAGGCTGGCCGCCACGCTGGCGAAGGCCCCCGAGGCCGCCGCGAACAGGCACGCCAGGACAATGAACGCCGTTTTGGGGAGCTTGAAATACGCCCCCAGCGCCAGGCCCAGCCCTAAGATTGCCACAGAAAGGATGCTCCAGAAAATTTTCTTTCTCACGCTTACACCTCCGCCTTGTAGCCGACGCCCCGCACCGTCCTGATCATGTCCCCGCACCGGCCCAGCTTGGCCCGGAGGGTGCGAATGTGGACGTCCAGCGTCCGGCTCTCGCCGTCAAAGTCCGCGCCCCAGACCTCGCTCACGATCTTTTCCCGGGGGAAGACCGACCCCGGCTTTGTGAGCAGGAGGCGCAGCAGCTCAAATTCCTTGTTGGTCAGCGCCACGTCCTCGCCCTCCACCGTCACCCGGTGTCCCGCCGGGGAGAGGCGCAGATCGCCGAGGACCACGTCCTCCGGGACGCCCTCCTCCGTCCGGCGCAACAGCGCCCGGACGCGGCTCATGAGCTCCATGATGCCAAAGGGCTTGGCGATGTAGTCGTCCGCCCCGTTATCCAGCCCCAGGACCTTGTCGTACTCGGTCCCCCGGGCCGTGAGCATGATCACCGGGGTCTTCCTCGTCTCCCGGCGGGCGCGCAGCTTTTTCAAGATCTCCAGCCCGTCCTCCTCCGGGAGCATGATGTCCAGCAAAATAAGGCGCGGCGTCTCCCTCTCCGCCGCCCGCCAGAACTCCGAGGGCCTCTCGAACCCCCGCGTCTCCAGCCCCGCGCCGTTGAGGGCGTATTCCACAAAGTTGCGGATCGTCCCGTCGTCCTCCAGCAAAAAGATCAAGAAGCGCCCTCCTCCCGGCAACAGATAATCACAAGTGTACTATACACCAGCCAAGGTTAAAAGGGAAATCATAATTATGTTAAATTTGCGTAAAGTCCGGGGACGGGGGAACCCTTCAGTCACGGCCTTCGGCCGTGACTGAAGGGTTCCCCCGTCTTAGCCTTCCCCGCAGGGCGGGGAAGGTGGCGCCCGCAGGCGCCGGATGAGGTGAGTGCGTTCATCGAAACCGCTCAAAGTCCTTCGGCTCCCACCTCACCCCTGCCCCTCCCCGCCCTGCGGGGAGGGCTCTTAATCGGAGGTGGGCAAAAAAAACGACCTCCCCCGCGGGGGAGGCCGGCCTTTTACAAATTGATCCTCCCCAGCAAATACGCGCCCGCGGCGCCGGCGAGGGCGATGAGGAGATCGACGAGGAGGGCGAGGGACCAGGTGATGGGCGGGATGATGAGGAGGGCGGAGACCAGGAGGAAGCCCAGGACCGTGTAGTAGGCCCAGCCGTGGAAGCGGTCGAAGAGCCAGCGGGCGAATTTGACCGTCAAGAGGAAGCAGGCGCCCGCGCCCAGGCCGACGAAGAGGACGGTGCTCACCTGTACTGAGGAGAAGGCGTCCATCATGGCCTTATACCAGCCCAGGTACATGAGGATGAAGGCGGTGGACACACCGGGGAAGACGGCCCCCACGGAGACGATGGCCCCGGCGGCCAGGGCCTGGAGGGGCAAAAGCCGCGTCACATTCTGCGTTTCCTGGACGTCCTTGTCCAAAAGGAGCAGCGCTGTCCCCAGGGCCGCGCCCAAAACCGTCATCAGAAGGTAGCGCTTTTTGAAGCCCCGTTCGTTGGCCTCCCGCAAAAAGGAGGGGATGCCCCCGGCCACAAGGCCGATGAACAGCCAGACCACCTGGGCCTCCCACCGCTCCAGAAGGCCGTTCAGCGCCACGGCGACCACGAGAAAGCCCAGCGCCGCGCCGAGACCGATGGGCAGAAGGAAAAGAAAATTCTTCTTTGGCGCCTTGAAAAACCCGGCGATGGCGTCCAGCATGGGCTTATAGAGCCCCAGACTCACCGCCAGCACGGCCCCGGACACCCCCGGCAGGATGCCGCCGACGCCGATGACCACCCCCACCGCCAGGAGAAGGAAGAAATTCCCCCGGGCCGACAGGCTCTTTTTTGTTCTTTCTGTATGCTCCATAAGGTTCCCCTTAAGCTTTTCGTGTTTTCGGATGCTATCCCACAGCCCCATAGTATAGCACGCTTTTCCCCGTTTGCCAACCGCGAATTTCTTAAGGTTATTCTAACTTTTGCATCCCGGACATATACTCGCCATGTGAACGAAATCAGCCGAGGGCGAGGAGATCAATATGGACAGAGCAAACGATACGGTGAGGCTTTGCGGGGTCCTGGCGGGACGGCCCGTTTATTCCCACACGGGCCGGGACGGCGTCTACTACCGGTTTCCCCTGGCGGTGCGGCGTCTGTCCGGCACCGAGGACACCCTGAATATCCTGGTGAGCGAGGCGCTCATGGACCGGCTGGAGGTGGAGACCGCGCCGCGCCTTCTGGTCTTGGGCGAGGTCCGCTCCTACAACAACCGCTCCGGCGTGGGGCCGAGGCTGGTGATCACGGTGCTGGCGCGGGAGCTGTCCTTCACCGAAGAGGACTTCGACAACGCCGTGGCCCTCACGGGCACGCTGTGCCGCGCCCCCAGCCTGCGCCGGACGCCCATGGGCCGGGAGATCAGCGACATGATGCTGGCCGTCCCCCGCGCCTTCCAGCGCTCCGACTACATCCCCTGCATCGCCTGGGGCGCGGTGGCGCGGCGCGCCGCCGCCTGGCCCGTGGGAGCGGAGGTGTCCGTCACCGGGCGGCTCCAGTCCCGGGCCTACATCAAGCTGGAGGACGACGTGCCCGTGGAGAAAACGGCCTTCGAGATCTCCTGCGTCACCGCCGAGCGGCGGGAGGATTTGTAAATTTTGACGTTTTGACGGGAGGATTTCCCTTGACGTTTGGGCGAAATGCTACTAAAATAGAGGTATCTATGGCAGTTTGTTACCGCCCAAATTTTTTACATACGAGGGGAGAGCCAAGCCCATGAGAAAAACAAAGATCGTCTGCACCATCGGTCCCGCCTGCGCCAACGAGGAGACGCTCACCAAAATGTGCCTTGCCGGCATGAACGTGGCGCGCCTCAACTTCTCCCACGGCACCCATGAGAGCCACCAGGTCACCATCGACCTCATCAAGAAGGTCCGGGAGAAGCTGAATCTCCCCATCGCCATCATGCTGGACACCAAGGGCCCGGAGTACCGCATCCGCACCTTTGAGGGCGGCAAGGTGGAGCTCAAGGAAGGCGACGAGTTCACCTTCACCACCGAGGAGATCGTAGGCGACCAGCAGCGCGTCTCCGTGAGCTACGCCGGGCTTCCCCAGGAGATGGCCGTGGGCGACATCATCCTTTTGAACAACGGCCTCATGACCTTCCGGGTCACCGGCACCACCAAAAAAGAGGTCAAGACGGTGGTGGAGGTGGGCGGCATCCTCTCCGACCGCAAGTCCATGGCCTTCCCCGGCAAGGTCCTCAAGCAGGTCTACCTCTCCGAGCAGGACAAGGCGGACATCCTCTTCGGCGTGGCCAACGACGTGGACTTCATCGCCTGCTCCTTCGTGTCCGAGGCCCAGAACATCCGGGACATCAAGGCGCTCCTGGCCGAGCACAACGTCAAGGGCATCGACCTCATCGCCAAGATCGAAAACCGCGCCGGCGTGGACAACATCGAGGAGATCTGCGATGAGTGCGACGGCATCATGGTCGCCCGCGGCGACTTGGGCGTGGAGATCCCCTTCGAGGAGCTGCCCGGCATCCAGAAGCACCTCATCATGAAGTGCCGCCTTTTGGGCAAGATGGTCATCACGGCTACCGAGATGCTGGAGTCCATGATTGAAAAGCCCCGGCCCACCCGCGCGGAGATCTCCGACGTGGCCAACGCCGTCTACGACGGCACCTCTGCCATCATGCTCTCCGGCGAGACGGCCTCCGGCAAGCACCCGGTGCTGGTGGTGGAGACGATGAGCCGCATCGCCGAGGAGGCCGAGCGGGGCATCAACTTCGTGGAGCAGTTCCACAACTTCAACTTCCAGATCCACAGCACCGTGGACGCCATCTCCCACGCCACCTGCGGCATGGCCATCGACGTGGACGCCAAGGCCATCGCCGTCTGCTCCCTCTCCGGCAAGACCGTCCGCATGGTCTCGCGCTTCCGCTGCCCCGTGGACATCCTGGGCGTCACCACCGACGAGAAGAGCTGGCGCAAGCTGAACCTCTCCTGGGGCGTCACCCCCGCCCTGGCCGAGCAGTACGAGTCCACCGAGGTCCTCTTCTACATGGCCACGCGCCTTGTGCGGGGCGCCTTCCCCATCCAGACCGGCGACCGCGTCGTCATCACCGGCGGCGCCTCCACCGGCAAGAGCGGGAACACGAATCTCATTAAGATCGAGACGGTATAAAGGAACCAATAGTTCGCGCCCACCCCCAAGCCCCAAAACAGGGCCGGGGGTGGGCGTTTTTTTGATGCCGCTCTGTTATCCAACGTTCGCTGCCCCCTGCCCCCCTCCTACGAGGAGGGGGCTTAAAAAGGTTTTGCGCCGCATCCTTGTTCCCCCGACCCCTTTTTCGGAAAAAGGGGCGCCGCCGCAGCGGCGGGGTATTCGAGCCCTCGTCCCTCGTCTTAGCCTTCCCCACAAAGTGGGGAAGGTGGCGCCCGCAGGCGCCGGATGAGGTGCGTGCGTTCATTAAAACCGGTTGCAGCCCTTCGGCTCCCACCTCACCCCTCCCCCTCCCCGCCCCGCGGGGAGGGCTCTGAGTCGGGGGCGGGTGCGATTTCCTTGCCGCTGTGCGTTTACGGATTGCGGCACCACCCCGGCGCTTCGCGCCACCCCTCCGTTGGAGGGGCAAGACTACCTGCGCACTCCCTTTTGCCCCTCCCACGGAGGGGACAGCCGCGAAGCGGCAGGGGTGGTGACGCGCGGCGGACCCTTCCGGCGCTGCGCGCCACCTCCCCCGTGGGGGAGGTCGAGGGAACCGCGGTTTATTGAAGGGCGTCGTACCCCTCTTCGCCGGTGCGGACCTTGACCACGTTCTCCACATCGTAGAGGAAGATCTTTCCGTCGCCGATGTTGCCGGTGTAGAGGACCTTGCGGGCGGTGTGGATGACGTCGCTGACGGGGACCTTGGAGACGACGATGTCCACCTGGACCTTGGGCAGGAGCTGGATCTCCACGGGAACGCCGCGGTAGTAGCGGGTGTGGCCCTTCTGGATGCCGCAGCCCATGACGTTGGTGACGGTCATGCCCGTGACGCCGATGTCCTCCAGGGCGTTCTTCAGAGGCTCGAAGCGGTTCATGTTCATGATGATCTCCACCTTGGTGATCTTCTCACCGGGCTTGGAGTCGCTCTTGCGGCCGTAGACAGGGACGGCGGCCTCCACGGGGACCTTGCCGTCGGCCTCCTGCACAGCCTCGCCGGGGACGGTGGAGGCGGCCAGGGCGTAGACGGAGAGGTTCTGAGGCGTGACGAAGTCGGCGTAAGCGGAGACTAAGCCGTGCTCGGCGATATCCAGGCCCTCGATCTCCTCCTCGGGGCTGACGCGCAGGCCGTGGGTGCATTTGCCGATGAGCTTGAAGACAATGAACATCATGACGACTGTCCAGGCGAGGATGCAGACGATGCCGAGACACTGGACGCCCAGCTGCCTAAAGCCTCCGCCGTAGAAGAGGCCCTTTGTGCCGTACTTCTCGTTGCAGGCGAAGAGGCCCACCGCCAGCGTGCCCCACAGGCCGTGGACGCCGTGGACGGAGAAGGCGCCCACCGGGTCATCAATCTTCACCTTCTGGTCGATGAAGTTGACGGACTCCACCACCAGCACGCCGGAGACGGCGCCGATGACCGCCGCGCCGATGGCGTCCACGCTGGCGCACCCGGCGGTGACGGCCACGAGGCCCGCGAGGGAGGCGTTGAGGCACATGGAGACGTCAGGCTTGCCGGTGCGCAGCCAGGTATAGCACATGCAGACCACCGTGGCCACGGCGGGGGCGATGGTGGTGGTGCCCAGGATCTGGGCCATCTCCGTGACATCCTCCGCCGCCGCGGCGTTGAAGCCGTACCAGGCAAACCACAGCATGAAGACGCCCAGCGCCGCCAGGGTCATGGAGTGTCCGGGAATGGCGTTGACCTTGGTCTTGCCGTCCTTGTCCTTTGTATACTTGCCGATGCGCGGGCCCACCAGCCACGCGCCGATGAGGGCCGTCCAGCCGCCCACCATGTGGATGACGGCGGAGCCGGCAAAGTCGATGAAGTGAAGGTCGGCAAGCCAGCCGCCGCCCCAGGCCCAGCCGGCCTCGATGGGGTAGATGACGAGGCTGATGACGCCGGAGTAGAGGCAGTAGGCGGAGAACTTGGTGCGCTCGGCCATGGAGCCGGACACGATGGTGGCCGCCGTGGCGCAGAACACCAGCTGGAAGACGAAGCTGCTCCAGTCCGCGCCGTCAAAGTCGGTGAAAAGCTGCCAGTCGGGCTTGCCGATGAGGCCGAAGAAGACGTGCTCGCCCATCATGATGCCGTAGCCCAGGAGCGAGAACACCACCGTGCCGATGCAGAAGTCCATCAGGTTCTTCATGATGATGTTGCCGGCGTTTTTGGCCCGGGTCAAGCCCGTCTCCACCATGGCGAAGCCGCCCTGCATGAAGAAGACCAGCACCGCGCCCACCAGATACCATACAGACATATCCATTGTAGTTTCCTCCTGAAATTTGGAATTTCCGAAGGCCGTCTTACCTTTGCGGCGGGATTCGGATATATAGAAAGAGCGGCGGTAAAAGCACCGTCGCTCTTATGAACCGGATGATTTATGTTAAATTTGTGTAGCCCATTAAAAATTCGTCCACCTCTCTGGCCGCGCCGCGGCCCTCGGCGATGGCGTGGACCACCAGGGACTGGCCCCGACGGGTGTCGCCGGCGGCGAAGATCTTGGGGACGGACGCGCGGTAGGAGCCCTCCGCCGTGGCGATGTTGCCACGGGCGTCGGTGTCCACCCCGAAGGCCTCGGGGATGTAGCTCTCCGTGCCCAGAAAGCCCGCCGCGATCAAAAGAAGCTCACAGGGGACCGTCTCCTCGGAGCCGGGGACCGGGACCATCACCGTCCGGCCGTTCTCGGTCCTTGGCAGGAGGGAGACAGTGACGATCTCCTTGACGCTCCCCTGTTCGTCCGGGACGATCTCCTTCACCGTGCGCTGATAAAGGCGCGGGTCGTGTCCGAAGAGGGCGACGGCCTCCTGCTGGCCGTAGTCGGTCTTCTCCACCCGCGGCCACTCGGGCCAGGGGTTGGCGGCGAAATCCCGCTCTACGGGGGGCCGGGGCATCATCTCCAGCTGGGTGACGGAGGCGCACCCGTGGCGGATGGCGGTACCCACGCAGTCGTTGCCCGTGTCGCCGCCGCCCACGACCACCACGTTTTTGCCCTTGGCGGAGATGTAGGTCCCGGCCTTGAGGCCGTTATCGAGAAGGCTCTTGGTGGTGGAGCTGAGGAAGTCCACGGCGAAGTATACGCCCTGGGATTCCCTTCCCGGCGCCTTCAGGTCCCGCGGGTGCCTGGCCCCGCAGCAGAGGATCACCGCGTCGAAGACGGCGGCGAGGCCCCCGGCGGGGAAGTCCCGGCCCACGTCCACGCCGGTCTTGAACTCCACGCCCTCGGCGCGCATGAGCTCCACCCGGCGGTCCACCACGGATTTTTGGAGCTTCATGTTGGGGATGCCGTACATGAGAAGCCCGCCCACCCGGTCAGACCGCTCGAAGACCGTGACGCTGTGGCCCCGCCGGTTTAATTGGTCGGCGGCGGCAAGGCCGGCGGGGCCGGAGCCCACCACGGCCACGCGCTTACCCGTGCGGACCTTGGGCGGCTCGGGCTTCACGACGCCGTCGGCGTAGGCCCGCTCCACGGTGAAAAGCTCGTTCTCCCGGACGGTCACCGCGTCCCCGTGAAGGCCGCAGGTGCAGGCCGCCTCACAGAGGGCGGGACAGACCCGCCCGGTGAATTCCGGGAAGTTGTTGGTCTTATGAAGGCGCTTGTACGCCTCCTCGAAATTGCCGTGGTAGACAAGGTCGTTCCACTCCGGGGCCATGTTATGAAGGGGACACCCGGTGTAGCCGGAGCCGAGCTTCAGGCCCGACTGGCAGAAGGGCACGCCGCAGTCCATGCACCGGGCCGCCTGACGCTCCCGCTCGGCGATGTCCAGAGCCGGGTGGAACTCGTTCCAGTGCCGGATCCGGCTCTCCGGAGCCTCGCAGGGGTTGGCGCGACGCTCGTATTCCAGAAATCCCGTCTGCTTGCCCATTACTGCGCGCCCCCTCTCGTGATGGCGTAGAACGCCTCTTCCTCGGCCTCCTCGTGGCCCAGGCCCCGCTCCTCGAACTGGGAGATGGCCCGGAGCATCCGGTCGTAGTCCCGGGGCATGATCTTCTTGAAAAGCCCCACATTGGCGGCGAAGTCGTCCAAAAGCTCCTTGGCCCTGACCGAGCCCGTGGCCTTGTAGTGCTCCTCGATGAGCGTTCGCAGCTCCTCGATGTCGTGCTTTTCGGAAAGCGGCAGGAGGTCCACCATGGACTTGTTGACCCGCTTATAGAGGTCGCGCTTGCCGTCCCAGACGTAGGCGATGCCGCCGGACATGCCCGCCGCGAAGTTCTTGCCCGTGGGGCCTAAAACCGCCACGCGCCCGCCGGTCATGTACTCGCAGCCGTGGTCGCCCACGCCCTCCACCACGGCGTAAGCGCCGGAGTTGCGCACGGCGAAGCGCTCCCCGGCAAGGCCGGCGATGAACGCCTTCCCCGCCGTGGCGCCGTAGAGGGCCACGTTGCCGATGATGATGTTCTCCCCCGCCTTGTACCGGACGCCCTCCGGGGGCTTCACGGTGAGCTTGCCGCCGGAGAGGCCCTTCCCGAAGTAGTCGTTGGAGTCGCCGGTGAGGTTTAAGGTCAGCCCCTTGGGGATGAAGGCCCCGAAGGACTGGCCTCCCGCGCCGGCGCAGTCCACGGTGAAGCAGTCGTCGGGCAGGGTATTTTTGTATTTCCGGGTGATCTCGGAGCCTAAGATCGCGCCGAAGGCCCGGTCCGTGTTGCCCACATGGAGCTCCACGCGGGAGAACTTTTTGTCAAGGTCCAGCGCCGGCAGGAGCGTTGACAGGTCCTTTGTCTTCTCAAGCTGAAAATCGTATACCGCCTCGGGCTCGAAGTGCTGGGGGACGCTGTAGGGCCCCGCCAGCAAATTGGTGAGGTCCACGCTGGCCGCCCGGTGGGTGACCTGCTTCTCCCGAACCTTCAGTAGGTCCGTGCGGCCCACAAGCTCGCTGACGGTGCGCACGCCCAGCCGCGCCATGATCTCCCGGAGCTCCTGGGCCACGAAGCGCATGAAATTCATGACGTACTCCGGCTTGCCGCAAAATCTCTTGCGAAGCTCGGGATTTTGCGTCGCCACGCCCATGGGGCAGGTGTCCAGGTTGCACACGCGCATCATGACGCACCCCAGCGTGACCAGGGGCGCGGTGGCGAAGCCGAATTCCTCGGCGCCCAGCATACAGGCGATGGCCACGTCCCGGCCGGTCATGAGCTTGCCGTCCGTCTCGATGCGCACCCGGCGGCGAAGTCCGTTTTGCACCAGCGTCTGGTGCGTCTCGGCAACGCCCAGCTCCCAAGGCAGGCCGGCGTCGTGGATGCTGGTCTTGGGGGCCGCGCCGGTGCCGCCGTCGTAGCCGGAGATGAGCACCGTCTGCGCCCCGGCCTTGGCCACGCCGGCGGCGATGGTGCCCACGCCGGCCTCGCTCACCAGCTTCACGGCGATGTCGGCATACCGGTTGGCGGACTTCAGGTCGTAGATGAGCTGCGCCAGGTCCTCGATGGAGTAGATGTCGTGGTGGGGCGGCGGGGAGATGAGGGCCACACCGGGGGTGGAGTAACGGGTCTTGGCGATCCAGGGGTAGACCTTGTTGCCGGGGAGGTGCCCGCCCTCGCCGGGCTTGGCGCCCTGGGCCATTTTGATTTGGATCTCGCGGGCCGAGACCAGGTACTCGCTGGTGACGCCGAAGCGCCCGGAGGCCACCTGCTTGATAGCGGAGCCCTTTACGGTCCCCAGCCGCTCGGGCAGCTCGCCGCCCTCGCCGGAGTTGGACTTGCCGTGGAGGGTGTTCATGGCCACGGCTAAACACTCGTGGGCCTCCTGGGAGATGGAGCCGTAGGACATGGCGCCGGTCTTGAAGCGCTTGACGATCTCGTCCACGCTCTCCACCTCGTCAATGTCGATGCCCTCGGCGGGGTAGTCGAACCGGAGGAGGCCCCGGAGGGTGTGGGGCACGGCGTCGGCGTCCACAAGCTCGCTGTATTTCTTGAAAAGCTGATAGTCGCCCTCACGCGTCGCTCTCTGGAGGGTGAGGATGGTGAGGGGGTTATACATGTGGTCCTCCTTGTCCTCGCCGGACCGGAGCTGGTGGGCGCCGGTGGAATCGAGGGTGGGGTCCACGCCGAGGCCGAGGGGGTCGAAGGCCCGGGAGTGACGCCACTCCACACCCTCGCCGATCTCCGCAAGGCCGATGCCGCCGACCCTGCTGACGGTGTTGGTGAAGTATTTGTCGATGACGTCCTTTTTGATGCCCACGGCCTCGAAGATCTGGGCCGACTGGTAGGACTGGATGGTGGAGATGCCCATTTTAGAGGCGATCTTCACGATGCCGTGGAGGACCGCCAGGTTATAGTCGTCCACGGCGGCGTAAAAATCCTTGTCCAGCATGGACTTGTCGATGAGCTCGGCGATGCACTCGTGCGCCAGGTACGGGTAGACCGCCCGCGCCCCGTAGCCTAAGAGCGTGGCGAAGTGGTGGACGTCCCGGGGCTCGCCGGACTCCAGGATGACGGACACGGCCGTGCGCTTTTTGGTGCGCACGAGGTACTGCTCCATGGCGGAGACGGCGAGGAGCGACGGGATCGCCACATGGTTTTCGTCCACGCCCACATCGGAGAGGATGATGATATTGGCCCCGTTCCGGTAGGCCCGGTCGCAGGCGATGTAAAGCCGCTCTACCGCCCGCTCCAGGGGGGTGTTCTTGTAGTAGAGGATGGAGACGGTCTCCACCTTGAACCCCGGCTTTTTCATGGTGCGGATCTTCAGCATATCGACGCCGGAGAGGATGGGGTTGCGGATCTCCAGCACCCGGCAGTTCTCCGGCTTATCCTCCAGGAGGTTGCCGTCGGAGCCTACGTAGACGTGGGTGTCGGTGACGATCTCCTCCCGGATGGCGTCGATGGGGGGATTGGTCACCTGGGCGAAGAGCTGCTTGAAGTAGTTGAAAAGGGGCTGGTGCTTCTCACTGAGCACCGCTAACGGGATATCCGCGCCCATGGAGGCCGTGGGCTCGCCGCCGGTGCGGGCCATGGGGAGGATGACGCTGCGCACGTCCTCGTAGGTGTAGCCGAAGGCCTTGTAGAGCTTATCCCGGACCTCCTGGGAGTGGATGGGGACCTTCTTATTGGGGATGGGCAGGTCGTGCAGGCGCACAAGGTTGGCGTCCAGCCATTCGCCGTAGGGCTGGGCCGCGGCGTAGCGGGCCTTCAGCTCCTCGTCGGTAATAATACGCTTCTCTAAGGTGTCCGCCAGGAGCATTTTCCCCGGCTGGAGGCGGCCCTTCTGGCGGATGCGCTCCTCGGGGATGTCCAGGACCCCCACCTCGGAGGAGAGGATGAGGGTGTCGTCGTCGGTGACATAGTAGCGCGCGGGCCTCAGGCCGTTGCGGTCCAGCACCGCGCCCACCCGGTCGCCGTCAGAGAAGAGCACCGCCGCCGGACCGTCCCAGGGCTCCATCATGGTGGCGTAGTAGTGGTACATATCCTGTTTGGCCGACTCCTGGGCGTCCGCGTGACGCCAGGGCTCGGGGATGAGGAGCATCACCGCCATGGGCAGCTCCATGCCGCTCATC
The DNA here is from genome assembly GCA_947588605.1 of uncultured Oscillospiraceae bacterium. Classification (GTDB taxonomy): domain Bacteria; phylum Bacillota; class Clostridia; order Oscillospirales; family Oscillospiraceae; genus RUG626. The sequence goes on along the minus strand of CANPYK010000001.1, from coordinate 119,166 downwards.
ATGAGAAATTCCAGCGTATTGTCCAGCATGGCCGAGTCGGACCCATTGGGGTTCACCACGGGGAGGATACGGTCCATGTAGGGCTCCAGGAGCGCCGAGTGCATCGTCTCCTCCCGGGCAACCATGCGGTCGATGTTGCCCCGGATGGTGTTGATCTCGCCGTTGTGGAGGATGAGCCGGTTGGGGTGGGCCCGCTCCCAGCTGGGGTTGGTGTTGGTGGAGAAGCGGGAGTGGACGAGGGCGATAGCGGACTTGTAGTCCGGGCTCTGGAGGTCCAAATAGAACCGCCGGAGCTGGTGGACCAGGAACATGCCCTTGTAGACCACCGTGCGGGAGGATAGGCTCAGCACGTAAGTATTGTCGTTGGACTGCTCAAACTCCCGGCGGATGACGTAGAGGAGCCGGTCGAAGGGCAGGCCCTTTTCCACGTTCGCGGGGCGTTTGATGAAGCACTGGGCGATGGTGGGCATACAGTCCAGGGCCTTGTGGCCTAGGATGGAGGCGTCCACGGGGACGTCCCGCCAGCCCAGGAACTCCAGCCCGTCCTTGGCGGCGATGATCTCCAGCATCCGCTTGGCCTGACTGCGGGCCACGATGTCCCGTGGGAAGAAGAACATCCCCACGCCGTAGTCCCGCTCGCCGGGAAGGTCGATGCCAAGCTTGGCCGCCGCCTTTTTGAAGAAGCTGTGGCTCACCTGGAGCATGATGCCCACGCCGTCGCCGGTCTCGCCGGCGGCGTCCTTGCCCGCCCGGTGCTCCAGACGCTCCACGATCTTCAAAGCGTCGTCCACCGTCTTGTGGGTCTTGAGCCCCTTGAGGCTCACGATGGCCCCGATGCCGCAGGCATCGTGCTCAAAGGCGGGATCGTAAAGGCCGGTGTTTTGTGTTTTGTTCTTATCTGTCATTCATCATCACATCCTTGTGATGCTATTTTTCAAAGTTCTAAGATCTGCCGCGCGATCTCGGAGAGCTTCGCGCCGGTCTCCATGCTGCGCTTTTGCAGGTACTTGTGGGCCTCCGCCTCGGAAAAGCCCCGGGACTCCATCAAAAGCTCCTTGGCCCTAAGGATGAGCTCCTGCTCCTCCTCGCTGCGCTTGGGCATCTGGGCACGGGCGGAGATGTCGTTGAGCTGGATGAGGATGTTGACGCTCCCCCGGAGCTCGGCGGCGGAGACGGGGATGGGCAGCTTGAAGACGTCCGGGTCGTCCATCAGCTCCAGCTGCGACTGCTTGGCGAGAATGAGGCACTTGGCCTGGCCGTGGAGCTCGTGGGCCAACTGGGTCACCGGCCTGTCCGGCAGTCTGTGCCCGCAGACCACCACCCCGGAGCCCATGGTCTTCACCGCCCGCAGGACCTCCGCGCCGGTGCGGCACCGGTAGCGCACGGGGATCCCCGACCGCTCCAGCATGTCGGCGATCTTGTCCCGGGACTCGTCCTTCTCAAAGGCGACGATGGTGCGTATCATGGGTTTCACCCCCCATAATCAATGACGGGGCGGACGAAACGCCCGCCCCGCGCGATGGTGCTTATAAAGCCATTAGTAAGTAACGATGTACTTGTTGATCTCCCAGTCGGAGACGTAGGTGCGGTAGGCGTCCCATTCCTTCTTCTTGCCCTGGGTGTACTGCTCCAGCACGTGCTCGCCCAGGGTCTGGCAGATGAGCTCGTCGGCCTCCAGGCAGTCGATGGCCTGCTCCAGATTGCCGGGGAGGGAGTGGATGCCGTGGGCGTGGCGGGTCTTGCGGTCCATGGCGAAGATGTTCTCGGTGATCTCCGCCGGCGGGACCATGCCCTTCTCGATGCCGTCGAGGCCGGCGGCCAGGCAGCAGGCCAGCTCCAGGTAGGGGTTGCAGGAGGGGTCGGGGCACCGAAGCTCCACGCGGGTGGACTGGCCCCGGGCGGCGGGGATGCGGATGAGGGCGGAGCGGTTGGAGGCAGACCAGGCCAGGTAGCAGGGCGCCTCATAGCCGGGGACCAGGCGCTTATAGGAGTTGACCAGCGGGTTTGTGATAGCCGCGAAGCCCCGGACGTGGGCGAGAAGCCCCGCGATGAAGCTGTAGCACTCCTTGGAAAGGCCCCTGGGATCCGAGGGATCGTAGAAGACGTTCTTGCCGTCCTTGAAGAGGGACATGTTGGTGTGCATACCGGAGCCGTTGATGCCGAAGACGGGCTTGGGCATGAAGGTGGCGTGCAGGCCGTTCTTCTGGGCCACGGTCTTCACCGCCAGCTTGAAGGTCATGATCTTGTCGGCGGCACGGAGGGCCTCGTCGTACTTAAAGTCGATCTCATGCTGGCCGGCGGCGACCTCGTGGTGGCTGGCCTCGATCTCAAAGCCCATGGCCTCCAGGTTCAGGCAGATCTCGCGCCGGGTGCCCTCGCCGTGGTCGAGGGGACCCAGGTCGAAATACCCCGCCTCGTCGCCGGTCTTGGTGGTGGGCCGGCCCTCGTCGTCCGTCTCAAAGAGGAAGAACTCGCACTCCGGGCCCACGTTGAAGGAGTACCCCATGTCGGCGGCCTTTTTGAGCATCTTCTTCAAAACCCCTCTGGGGTCGCCCACGAAGGGCGTGCCGTCCGGGTTATAGACGTCGCAGATGAGCCGCGCTACCTTGCCGTACTGAGGCCGCCAGGGCAGGACCGTAAAGCTGTCGAGATCGGGATAGAGGTACTGGTCGGACTCGTGGATGCGCACAAAGCCCTCGATGGAGCTGCCGTCGATCATGATCTGGTTGTTGACCGCCTTCTGGATCTGGCTCTTGGTGATGGCCACGTTCTTGAGCTGGCCGAAGATGTCCGTAAACTGCATACGGATGAACTCTACGTCCTGCTCCTCGACCATGCGGATAATGTCTTCCTTGGTGTAATGGCTCATGGGAATGGCTCCTTTCAATATATTGATGGGATTATATCACACGTTCACAAAAAGGGCAACGGTCTTTCCCGAGAAAAGCACCATTGCCCTTACACGCCGTATTATATGACCGCGCTTGCCGGTTGTCAACGAATTTCTTGCAGTTCCGCCCCATTTTGGCGGGTTACACAAGGCCGATTTGCAATTTGCCAGTTTGGTTCGTGCAAATTATTCAATCGGTGAAATTGGGGCCTCTTGGCCCCTCCCGTTGGGAGGGGGCGGGGGTGGGGGGGGTTGTCGATACCGCTCTGTCATCCAGCCCTCGCTGCCCCCCTGCCCCCCTCCTGCGAGGAGGGGGCGAAAAAGGTTGCGGCTTGCGCCGCAGTTTGGATTATCCGCGCGGCGGGGACGGGGGACGGGCGGGTTTGGAACCCGCCCCTACAGTTTTTGGAATTTTTCCAAGCAACGCCGTACGGGCCGCTGCCCACAGCGGCCCACGTTACAGGTTTCGAATTGCCTCTCGTTAAACGCCGTAGGGGCGGCCTCTCTTGGCCGCCCGCGTTTCGATGGCCTCCCATGTCGGTTGAATGGGATAACATTCCATATCCACCGTAGGGGCGGGTTCCAAACCCGCCCGCGCCACGTGGCGTGACGAAACTGTTCCGATACTCCGTACCCGCCCCGTCCCGGAGCCCCCTCCTCGTAGGAGGGGGGCAGGGGGGTAGCGAACGTGGGTTGACAGAGCGGTTCCGATAAATGCCGCCGCAGCGACCCTTCCGGCGCTTCGCGCCGCCTCCCCCAGGGGGGAGGTTAACGGGCGGGGTTGGAACCCGCCCCTGCTTAGTCACCGGCCTGGAGCTGATACCACATGACCGCCAGGGGGTCATCCTCAAACCTGTACCCTCCGTACAAAACGACCTCATACTCCCCCGGGGGCAGGGCGCGCAGAGAGAGGGAGCCGGCGGCGGAACGGCCGGTGAGGCGGAGGGTATAGACCTGGCCGGCGCCGGTATCGCGAAGGCCCACGGTCACGTCCGCATAGCCGCTCCAGGTACATTGAAGCGCAAGGCGCGTATAGGCGGCCGGGAGGGTGAAAGTCTCCTCGGACACGGCGTATGTCCCGTCTCCCTGTCCCCGGGCCGTCAGGGAATGCCGCGCGGCGGCGTCCTGAAAAACCCGCTTCTCCTCCGTAAAGGCAGGGAGCAGGTCCGCCGTCGCCGCGAAGGGCGGGTCAGCCTGTTCCAGATCCGCCGTATACGGGGCGGTAGGGCTCGTCTGTCCGGGACCGGGCTCGGTGGGGCGGGCCAGGGACGTCTTGGGCGGCGCCAGGAGCTGGAGGAGCAACGCGCCGATAAATAGGGCCGGCACGGCGAGGACCAGGGCGGCGGCAAGGACCAGGGCCCAGATCTTGTATTTGGCCCGGGCGGGCTTGGGGACCGCGGCCTCCGGCGGGACCGGTTCGGGCGAAGGCACGGCGGGGACGGGCTTGTCGTCCCGGACAAGGTCGTCCAGCGTCACGCCGTAGAGTCCGCTGAGGGAGATGAGGTTGTCCAAACTCGGCGCGGCCTCCCCCGTCTCCCACCGGGACACGGCCTGACGCGTCACGTCCAGCTTCTCCGCCAGCTCCATCTGGGAGAGGCCCCTTCCCTTTCTGAGCTCCGCCAGCTTTTTCGATAACATCTCCATCACTCCTTCGCTTCTATTGTAGCGCATCCCCCGAAAAAGGAAACCGCGCGGGCGTTGCATTTGTGTCAATTTTCAGTTGCGGGGGCGGAATTTCAGGGCGGCGGGTCATCGAGGCCGATCTGTCATCCCACGCTCGCCGCTCCCCTGCCCCCCTCCTACGAGGAGGGGGGCAAAAAAGGTTGCGGCTGCGCCGCAGTTTGGATTTGCCCGCGCGGCGGGGACGACCCTTCCGGCGCTTCGCGCCGCCTCCCCCAGGGGGGGAGGTTAAAAAACGCCCCTCCTTCCGGAGGGGCGGGGTGGGTCACAGGTCCTCGTCCAATATCTCGCCTTGGGCCACAATGTTGGTGGGGCCGGTGAGCATGAGGTCGTGGGGGGTGCCGTTCTCGACGGCGACGGTGACGTAGAGGGTGCCGCCGGGCATGGTGACGCGGGTGTTGACGCCGGGGACCAGACCGCGAAGGGTGAGGGCCGTGACGGCGGAGCCGCAGCCGGTGCCGCAGGCCAGGGTGAAGTCCTCCACGCCGCGCTCAAAGGTGCGGGCGTCTACGCTGTTCTCCCCGTCCAGGCGGCAGAAGGTGACGTTGGCCCCCTTGGGGAAGCTTTCGTGGAAGCGCAGGGCGCGGCAGGTCTCCCGCAGCTCAGGCTCCGGGATGTCCCGCCAGCCGGGGCACAGGACCACGCAGTGGGGGATGCCGGGGCTGCCCAGCTCCACGTAGGCGCAGTCGTAGGTCACGCCGTGGAGCTCGATGGGGCGGCGGAGGTCCACGGTGGTGGGGTCGTTGAGGCGGACGGTGTACATGCGCTTTGAGACACATTTTCCCGTGACGAGGCCGGCGGTGGTCTCGACAGCCACCTCGCCGCCCCGGCCGAAGCCACGCTCGATGGCGTAGCGGCTGATACACCGGGCGCCGTTGCCGCACATCTCCCCCGCGGACCCGTCGGAGTTATAAAAGGCCATGCGGACGTCCCCGCTCTCGCGGGGCGGCTCTAAGATCATGAGCCCGTCCGCGCCGATAGACAGGCGGCGGGTACAAAGGCGCGCCGCCAAGCGCGGATAGTCCGCCGGGTCGATGTTCCCGTCCAGGTTTTCGATGAGGATGAAGTCGTTCCCGGCTCCCTGCATTTTTGTGAAGCGCATAATAACCTCCCATGATACGGCGAAAAGAACACCGCCAAAGCGTCAACTTCGGCGGCATTCTCTCTTGACAGCTTATTTCGTTCCGGCCGGCGCGTTGTGGGCGCCCCGGAAGTCTCGGAAGTGGACACAGCCCACGGGGCAGACGTCCTGACAGTGGCCGCAGTCGACGCACTTATCATAATCGATTTGTGAAAGATTGTCAACCACCGTGATGGCGCCCTGGGGGCACTCCCGCTCGCACTTTTTACAGCCGATACAGCCCTTGGCGCAGGCCTTGCGGGTGTTGGCGCCCTTGTCGCGGTTCCGGCAGCCCACGATGACGCGCTCCACGTCGGGCATGAGGGTAATGACCTGGTTGGGGCAGGCCTTGACGCACATGCCGCAGCCGATGCAGGCCCGGTAATTGACGCGGGCGAGGCCATCCACCACGCGGATGGCGTGCTCCGGGCAGACGTGCTCGCAGTCGCCCAGGCCGATGCACCCGTAGACGCACATGGAGGGGCCGCCGTAGAGGAGCTTGGCCGCCGCGCAGGAGGCCAAACCTTGATACGCCTCCTTGTTCTTCACGGTGTTGCAGTCGCCGGAGCAACGGACGATGGCCACCTGCTCGATGACGTCCTCAAACTCCGCGCCGGTAGCCGCGGCCAGGGCCTTGGCGACGGCGTCGCCGCCGGCCACGCACTTGTTGATCTTCTCCTCCTCGCCGGAGGCCAGGGCGGAGGCGTAGCCGTCGCACCCGGCGTAGCCGCAGGCGCCGCAGTTGGCGCCGGGGAGGCACTCGCGGATCTTGGGGAATTTCTCGTCCACGGGGACGTGCATGAACTTGGCCGCCAGCACCAGGAGCACGGAGCACACCGCGCCGATGCCGGCCAGGACCAGGACAGCGTACAAAATTTCCATCTCGCCCCTCCTTAACCGAACATATTCTCGGCCATGCCGGTGAAGCCCATGAAGGTCATGCTGGTAAAGGCCGCGGCGATGAGGCTGATGGGCAGGCCCTCAAAGCACTTGGGGGGATGGGCCCGCTCCAGGCTCTTGCGCACGCCGCAAAAGAGGATGAGCGCCAGGGAGAACCCAAGGCCCGCGGAGAAGCCGGACACGCAGGACTCCAAAAAGCCGTAGGCGTTGTCGATGTTGAGGATGGTCACCGCCAGCACCGCGCAGTTGGTGGTGATGAGCGGCAGATAGACGCCCAGGGCCTTATAGAGGGGCGGCATGTACTTTTTAAGGACGATCTCCACCAGCTGCACCAGGGCCGCAATGACCAGGATGAAGATGATGGTCCGCATGAACTCCAGATGCAGGGGGATCATCAGCGCCTGGAAGATGCCCCAGGTGACGGCGGAGGCCAGGGTCATGACGAAGATGACCGCCCCGGACATGCCCACGCAGGAGGAAAACTTCTGGCTGACGCCTAAAAACGGGCAGATGCCGAGAAACTGGACCAGGACGTAGTTTTCGGTGAATACCAGGGTGAAGAGTATGAGCATGTATTTCATTTCGCTTCAGCCTCCTTCCGGTCGTCACAGGCGGAGTGGCAGGCGGCGCAGTTGCCGTCGCACCCCATCTTCGGCTCGAACTTCTTGCCGCGCTTGGCCATGGCGGCCACTAAGATGGCCATGGCGCATCCGAAGAGGAAGAACCCGCCGGGGGCCTGGGTGAGGATGCCCAGCTGGTAGCCCTCTGGGATGATCCGGTAGCCCAGGAGCGTCCCGGAGCCGAAGAGCTCCCGGACGGCGGACATCCCGACGATGACCATGGTGTAGCCGATGCCCATGCCCAGGCCGTCAAAGAAGCTGTCGGCGACGGAGTGCTTGCTGGCGAACATCTCCGCCCTGCCTAGGACGATGCAGTTGACCACGATAAGGCTCAAAAAGACGCCGAGAGAGTCGTAGAGGCTTTTTAAATACGCCTCCATCAGCATCTCTACTAAGGTCACGAAGGTGGCGATGACCACGATGTAGCAGGGGATGCGGACCTTGGAGGGGATGATGTTGCGCAAAAGGGAGATGACCACGTTGGAGCACACCAGCACAAAGGTGAGCGCCACGCCCATGCCGAAGCCGCCGGAGACGGAAACGGACACCGCCAGCACCGAGCAGCAGCCCAGGGCCAGGATGAGGACGGGATTTTCCTTGAACATACCGTTTAAGAGGATCTTCAGTTTGTCCTTCATGTCAATTGCCCCCCTTGATCGTGTTGAAGGCGTTGAGCGCCGCGGTGACGCTCTGCCGCACGGCGGAGCTGGAGCGGGTGGCCGTGGCGATGGTGTCCACCCCTTCGGCGGTGCCGCTGATGCCCATGTACTTGTCAAGGTAGCTCCTCTCCCCCGCCCGGGAGCCGATGCCCTTGGTCTGGGAGGAGACGTCGGCGGAGATGCCCACCACCTTGCCGTCGTTGTCGATACCGACGGTGACGGTGACCTCACCGCCGCCGTAGCCCACATGGGAGGAGGTGACGACGTAGCCCTTCCCGTTCGTCTCCCGGTAGGCGCTGTCGATATCCAGGGCCTCGGTATCGCAGTCGATCTCCTCGAAGTCCTTGGAGTCCGGGAGGACGCTCTGGCGGATGCGCCGCGCCTCCTCCTGGGCGTTTTTCTCGATGACGGGGGCCGTCAGGGCGTTGGTGAGCGCCAGGAGCGCCGATACCACAAGGCAAATGACCACCAGCACCACAATGGGCTTTATGTATTCCTGAAAGGCTGTCTTTGTCATTTTGTCTCAACACCTCCAAAGGGCTTGGGGGCCGTCAGGTCGTTGATGTACGGCACCACAAGGTTCATGAGAAGGATGGAGAAGGTCACCGCCCCGGCGGAGCTGGCAAAGGTGCGCATCATGGCGGTGAGAAGCCCGCACCCCAGGCCGAAGATGAGCTTGCCGAGATTCGTGGTGGGGCTGGTCACGTAGTCCGTGGCCATGAAAATCGCGCCCAGCAAAAGCCCGCCGGAGAAGGCGGCGATCACGGGCTGGGAGGAGCCGAAGATCCAGCTGAAAAGCATACAGGAGCCCACATACGCCAGGGGGATGATGGGCTTGATGACCTTTCGAACGCAAAGGTAGAGGCCGCCCAGAATGAGCGCCGCCGCGCACGTCTCGCCCAGCACGCCGCCGTGGACGCCGATGAAGATCTGGCCGAACTCGCTCCAGCCGATGCTCCCCTCACGGATGAGGGCCAGGGGCGTGGCGGAGCTGAGGGCGTCAATGGTGCCCTCCGGGGCGGGGAAATTCGTCATGTCGGCGGTGAAGGAAAAGAACATCACCACCCGGCCCACCAGGGCGGGGTTTACAAAGTTGCACCCGATGCCGCCGAAGAGCATCTTCACGCAGATGATGGCCACCACGTCGCCCACCAGAAGCTCCCAGACGGGCATGGTGGAGGGGACGTTGAACGCCAGGAGCACGCCGGTGACCACGGCGGACAGGTCCGTGACGGTGACGGGCTGGCGCATGAGCTTTTCCCAGACGAACTCGCACGCTACGCACATGGCCGCCGAAACGCCGGTCAGCAGGAGGCACCGCCAGCCGAAGATGACCACGGAGGCGATGAGCGCCGGCGAGAGCGCGATGAGCACGTCCAGCATGATCTTCCGGGTGGTGCGGCCGCTTCTCAGGTGGGGGGATACGCTGACTGTCAATTCGTTCATTTCGCAACCGCCTCCTTCTTCTCTTTTTCCTCGGCCTCCTTGGCCTTGCGCTCGGCCTCGGCCTTCTTCGCGGCGTTATCGGCGGCGATGAGGCCCTTGGCAAGCTTGTTGGTCTGCACCAGCATCCGCTTCGCGGGGCACACAAAGGAGCAGCAGCCGCACTCCATGCACAGATTGGCGTGGAGGGCGCGGAGCTTATCCACGTTGCGCTTATTGTACGCCGCCTCAATGGCCGCCGGCATGAGGTTGAGGGGGCAGGCGTCCACGCAGGAGCCGCACCGGATGCACGCCGTGGGCTCGGGCAATATGGCGTCCTTTTCGTCGAGGGCCAGGATGGCGTTGGTGTTCTTCATCACGGGAAATTCGGTATTGGGCACCGCGATACCCATCATGGGCCCGCCGTAGAGGACCTTTTTGGGCTCTGCCTTGAACCCGCCGCAGAAGTCGAAGAGCGACTGCATGGACGCGCCGATGGGGGCGATGACGTTCTTGGGCTCGCTCACCGCCGAGCCGTCCACGGTGACGACCTTCTCAACGAGGGGCATCCCCGTCTCTATGTACTTGGCAATGGCGGCTAAAGTGGTGCAGTTGATGACCACGGCCCCGGCGTCGATGGGGAGCTTCCCCTCCGGCACGACCCTGCCCGTGGTGTGGTAGATGAGCACCTTCTCGCCGCCCTGGGGGTACACCGGCGGCAGGGCCATGACCTCCACCCCCGTCATGCCGCTTGCCATGGTTTGCATGGCCTTGACGCACTGGGGCTTGTTGGCCTCGATGCCGACGATCACCCGCCTGGCCTTCAGGTACTTTTGCAAAAGCCCGATGCCCTTGCCGATCCAGTCCGCGTCGTCCAGCATGGTGCGGGTGTCCGAGGTGACGTAGGGCTCGCACTCCGCGCCGTTGATGATGACGGCCTCGATCTGGCTTAAGTCCTTCACGGAGAGCTTCACCGCCGTGGGGAAGCCCGCGCCGCCCAGGCCCACCACGCCGCTGTCACGGACGGCGTTGAGGAACGACGGGAGGTCCGTGACCTCCGGGGGCTTGATGCCCTCGAAGACCGCCTGCTCCCCGTCGGACTCGATGGTGACGGCCTTCATGGACCGGCCCGTGGACATGAGCATATCGTCGATCTTCTTGACCTTGCCGGAGACGCTGGCGTACACCGGCGAAGAGACGAACCCGCCGGCGTTGGCGATGAGCTGGCCCACCTTCACGCTGTCCCCCACCTTCACCGCCGGCGCCGCCGGGGCGCCGATGTGCATGGACATGGGGATGGTGACCGTGGCCGGTACCGGCATCCTCACCGGCGCCATGTCCGCCGTGTTCTTCCTGTGGGGGACATGGGCGCCGTGCAGCTTGCGTAAATTCACATTCCCTACCTCCCGTTCTCTTTCCAAGAATACGCGCAAGGAGACTGATAACATTTCTTAGTATATCATGCCGGCGGGGGCGTTGCAATGAAGAATCAGGACATTTTTATGTTTTTTTCGTCTATTTGCCCTGTGAGGCGGGGCGGGAATGATAATTATTTAACAGTTTTGATAAAATCAGCTATTCCTTTGCCGCGCCAGATACCCCTCCAGGATGAGGGTGGCGGCCACGGCGTCCACCGTCTCCCGGCGCTTTTTGCCGTGGCGGTCGTTGGCGGAGAGGATGTCGTGGGCCTCCACGGTGGTGCGCCGCTCGTCCCAGAGGGCCACGGGGATGTCCGTCCGCGCCCGGAGAAGCTGGGCGAAGGCCCGGGCCTTGTCGCTGCGGGGCCCGGCGGAGCCGTCCATGTTGAGGGGGTTGCCCAGGACGAGCTGCCCCACGTCCCGCCTTTCGGCTTCACCCACCAGCTTATCCGCCAGCGCCTCCGGGTCCCATTCCTTTATCACGAACGCCTCCCCCGCCAGGGTGGCGGTGAGGTCCGACACCGCCACGCCGGTGCGCTGGTCGCCGTAGTCGATCGCCATGATACGCATATGCGTCACTTCCTTTGAAAAGTTTCCCTTACATTATAAAGGATATTTCCCCGTCTTTTCAATGTTTTTCTCAAAAAAGCTGTTGACTTCCGGGATTCGTGGTGATATAATCTCTTCACCTGTCGGCTGAGAGGCTTTGTTTTCGTGCGTCCGCGCGGGACAAGGCGGCTTGCTCGGCCAATTCAAAGCAGGGAGGCAAATTTATAGGAGGTGCCGAACAAATGGCCGCTGAAAACAGAGTCAAGGTCGTCCTGCGCTGCTCGGAGTGCAAACAGCGCAACTACAACACGACCAAGAACAAGCGCAACACGCCCGAGAAGCTGGAACTCAAGAAGTACTGCCGTTTCTGCCGTAAGCATACGCTTCACACCGAGACGAAGTAAGCGCAAAGGAGAAGGAACATGGCAAAGACTGAAAAGAAGAAGTTCTTCACCCGCGTCAAGGACTGGTTCCGGGGCATGAAGAGCGAGCTCAAGAAGGTTGTATGGCCCACCGCCAGGCAGACCGTCAACAACACCGGCGTGGTGCTGGCCGTGTGCGCCGCCTTCGCCGTCGTCCTGGGAGGCTTCGACTGGCTGGCCAACACCCTCGTCGAGGTGCTCATCGACCTCATTTAAGGAGAGGACATGGCGCAGGAAGCGAAGTGGTATGTGGTCCATACCTACTCCGGCTACGAAAACGCCGTAGCCGACACGGTGGTGAAATCCGCCGAGAACAGGAACATGACCGACCTCATCCATGAGGTCAACATCCCCATGGAGACCGTCACCGAAACGGTGGACGGCGTGGAAAAGACCGTGGAGCGCAAGGTCTTCCCCGGCTATGTGCTGGTGAAGATGGTGATGACGGACGAAAGCTGGCACCTGGTGCGCAACGTCCGCGGCTGCACGGGCTTTGTGGGCACCGGCAACAAGGCCATCCCCCTCTCTGACGAAGAGATCGCGTCCTTGGGCGTGGAGCGCCACGAATTCCACGTGGATTTCGCCGTGGGAGGCCGCGTCAAGGTCAACGACGGCCCGCTGGAGGGCTTCTTCGGCACGGTGGAGGAGATCGACATGGACAAGAAGATCGTCCGCGTCGTCGTCTCCATGTTCGGCCGGGAAACGCCGGTGGAGCTGGACTTCGACCAGGTCGAGGCGCTCCAGGACTAAGAGACACGCCCCAACGGGCACAAGCGCGTTCGCGCTGTGGGAGGAACAGAAAGTTCCGCTCAACCACATCTAACATATGGAGGTTCACTTAAAGTGGCACAGAAAGTTACAGGAATCATCAAGCTTCAGATCCCCGCCGGCCGCGCGACTCCCGCGCCCCCGGTAGGCCCCGCCCTCGGCCAGCACGGCGTCAACATCGGCGCCTTCACCAAGGAGTTCAACGAGCGCACCAAGGCCGACATGGGCATGATCACCCCCGTGGTCATCACCGTCTACTCCGACCGCAGCTTCACCTTCGTCACCAAGTCCGCCCCCGCCGCCGTCCTCCTGAAGAAGGCCTGCGGCATCGAGAAGGGCTCCGGCGTCCCCCAGCGGGACAAGGTCGCCAGGATCTCCAAGGAGGAGGTCCGCAAGATCGCCGAGACGAAGATGAACGACCTGAACGCCGGCTCCATCGAAGCCGCCATGAGCATGGTCGCCGGTACCGCCCGCAGCATGGGCATCGTAGTAGAGGAGGGCTGAGACCATGTTTAGAGGAAAGCACTATCAGGACGCCGCCAAGCTCATTGACCGCTCCGTGCAGTATGAGCCCCAGGACGCCTTCGACCTCATCACCAAGACCAGCAAGGCCAAGTTCGACGAGACGGTGGAGCTCCACGTGAAGCTCGGCGTCGACTCCCGCCACGCCGACCAGCAGGTCCGCGGCGCCGTCGTCCTGCCCCACGGCACCGGCAAGACCCGTCGGGTCCTGGTGTTCTGCAAGGATGAGCGCAAGCAGGAGGCCATCGACGCCGGCGCCGATTTTGTCGGCGCCATGGACATGGTGGAGAAGATCCAGAAGGAGAACTGGTTCGATTTCGACGTGGTCATCGCTACGCCCGACATGATGGGCGTGGTGGGCCGCCTCGGTAAGATCCTGGGCCCCAAGGGCCTGATGCCCTCCCCCAAGGCCGGCACCGTCACCCCCAACCTGACCCAGGCCATCACCGAGGTCAAGGCCGGTAAGATCGAGTACCGTCTGGACCGCACCAACATCATCCACTGCCCCATCGGCAAGGTCTCCTTCGGCGCGGAGAAGCTCACCGAGAACTACAACGCTCTCATGACCGCCCTCTTGCGCGCCAAGCCCGCCGCCGCCAAGGGCCAGTATATCCGCTCCTGCGTCACCGCCAGCACCATGGGCCCCGGCATCAAGATCAACGCGCAGAAAACCTTATAAACCGCTTTGGGAGGCCGAACGGCCTCCCAAGGTTTTTATGTAGAGGGCGGCGGAACCCCTCAGTCACGGCCTTCGGCCGTGCCAGCTCCCCCACGGGGGAGCTTCATAACCTCCCCCGTGGGGGAGGTGCCGAGCGTAGCGAGGCGGAAGGGTCCGCCGTCCTGGCCTTCCCCGCAAGGCGGGGAAGGTGGCGCCCGCAGGCGCCGGATGAGGTGGGTGCGTTCATCGGAACCGCCCAAAGCCCTTCGGCTCCCACCTCACCCCTGCCCCTCCCCGCCCCGCGGGGAGGGCTCCGGGACGGGGGCAGGTACGTTCTGTCGATACCGCTCTGTCCCTCAACCCTCGCTTCCCCCCTGCCCCCCTCCTACGAGGAGGGGGCTCCGGGACGGGGGCGGGTGCCATTTGTCGGAACCGTTCCCGTCACGCAACGTGGCGCGGGCGGGTTTGGAACCCGCCCCTACAGGGGATGTGGAAGGTTATCCCATTCAACCGACACCGGAGGTCATCGAAACGCGGGCCGCCAAGAGAGGCGGCCCCTACAGCGGGGATGGAAGGTAAATTGGAAACTGTAGGGGCGGGTTCTAAACCCGCCCGTCCTTCGTCCCCCGTCCCCGCCGCAGCGGATAATCAAATCTGCGGCGAAGCCGCAACCTTTTTCGCCCCCTCCTCGTAGGAGGGGGGCAGGGGGGGTAGCGAACGTGGGATGACAGGGCGGTATCGAAAAAGCGGGCGGGGTCTAAACCCGCCCCTTATCGCGTTTTACTCCAAATTCAACCGATGCCTCATGAACCACACCGTGATGGCGTAATAGACAGCGGAGAAGAGGACCAGGTATCCCGCGCCGAGGGCGCAGAGGATGCGCCAGCCGGCCATGAAGGTGGCGCCGGAGAGGTCGAGGCGCAGATCCAGGGCATCCATCACGATGTTCACCAGCCGGACGCCGCCGTTGGTGAGAAGGCTCGCCGCGAACGACAGGCCCAGGAACGTCAGGATGCTCCACAGCATCTTCGGGGAGGAAAAGGCGTGGCCCACCGCCAGGGAGGCGTAGATCATCAGGCTCAGGTAGACGCTCCCCAGGATCATGAGGCCCAGGACCTCCGCCAGGATCTCCCGGTTCTTAAAATCTCCCAGTACCTTCAGAAGCTCCATGAAAACATTCGCCATATCGTGGATGAATTCCGCGTCCGCCGCGACGAGGAGGGCCGACAGGACGAACACCACCGCCGCCAGGCAGTACCAGAGGGCGGAGACGATGACCTTGGCCCAGATGTGGGCGTGGATGCTCACCGGCAGGGTGTGCATGACGTACCCCTCGTCCCGCAGAAGATTATTGCGGAACCGCTGGACCATGGCGAAGACGGTGACCAGTCCCACGGCCAGCATCCCCACGCCAAAGACGATGATGAGGATGGTAAAGAGGATGGCCAGCGCCGCCGGGACGTCCTTCCCGTTCAGGGTGCGCACGCCCACATTCGTCAGCGCGGCGACCAGGAGCAGAAGGCCGAAGAGTGGCAGCATGGTGTGGGCCGTGGCCCGGAGCTCGTGCTTTAAAAGCTTTCCTAACATTTGAACACCTCCCTGAAGACCTCGTCCACGCTTTTGCCCCGCTGTTCCCGCAGATCGTCCGCCGAGGCGTTCAGCAGGAGCTTTCCCCGGCTTATAAAGACCACGTCGTCCAGCACCTTCTCCACGTCGGCGATGAGGTGGGTGGAGATGATCACCGCCGCCTCCGGGTTGTAGCTTTGGATGATGGTGCCGAGGATGAAATCCCGGGCCGCCGGGTCCACGCCGCCGATGGGCTCGTCCAGCAGGTAAAGCTTCGCCTTTCGGGACATGACCAGGATGAGCTGGACCTTCTCCCGGTTGCCCTTGGACAGGTGCCGGAGCTTCCGTTTGGGGTCGATCTCCAGCCGGGAGAGCATATCCGTGGCCGCCGCCCGGTCAAAATCTGCGTAGAAGTCCCCGTAAAAGCCCAGAAGCCCCTGGACGGTCATCCACTCCGGCAGGCACGCCCGCTCAGGGAGGTAGGAGACGAGCTTTTTCGACTCCACCCCCGGCTCCCACCCGTCGATGAGGACCTTCCCCTCGCTGGGCCGGAGAAGGCCGTTGGCCAGCTTGATGAGGGTCGTCTTCCCGCTGCCGTTGGGCCCCAGAAGGCCCACGATGCGCCCCGGCTCCACCGCCAGGTCCAGCCCCTCCAGGGCGCTGACGCTCCCGTAGCGCTTGGAAAGGCCCGCGCATTTAAGTATCGCCATGGTCAATTCCTCCTTTTTGATTGCTGATGAGTTGTTCGATCTCCTCCCGGGAAAAGCCCAGGGCCCTCATGTCCTCCAAAAACGCCCGGACCTTCCCGTCCGCCAGCTCCCGCCGGAGGCGCCGGATGGTCCCGGCGTCCTCGGTGACGAACCGGCCCGCCGTGCGCTGGGCGTACACCAGCCCCTGGCGCTCCAGCTCCGTCAGCGCCCGCTGGGCGGTGTTGGGGTTGACCCCCGCCTCCAGCGCCATCTCCCGCACCGCCGGCAGCCGCTCCCCCGGCCCGAATTCCCCGGTCACGATCCCCCGCTTCACGTTCTCCACCATCTGCGCCCAAATCGGCCCGTCCCCGTCAAGCCTCCACTCCATAACGTCCTCCTTTCGTGTGATTGTACTAAGCGATTAATACAATAATACAGTTTCGGCGGTTTGTCAAGGGGTTTTGCAAAAAAAATTTCCCCGACGGGGGAAGGGAATGTTAAAGGGCGGGTTTGGAACCCGCCCCTACAAGGGAAATAGGAAGAAATCCCATAAAAAGGGCCAACCTGGGCGGCGGCCCGTACGGCATCTATTGAAGGCAATTTAAAAAATGTAGGGGCGGGTTCCAAACCCGCCCGTCCACTGTCCTATTTCTTCGCCCCCGGCTTAAAGAGCAGGGCGACCAGATACCCGAAGAACACGGCTGCGGCCAGGCCTCCGGCGGCGGCGGTGAAGCCGCCGGTGAAGGCGCCCAGGAGTCCCTTTTGCTCCACGGCTTTTTTGACGCCCTTGGCCAGGTTGTTGCCGAAGCCCGTGAGGGGGACGGTGGCGCCGGCGCCGGCGAATTTGACGATGGGCTCATAAAGGCCGAGAGCCCCCAGGAGGACGCCGGCCACCACGAAGCTTGTGAGGATGCGGGCGGGGGTGAGCTTTGTCTTGTCCACCAGGATCTGGCCGATGGCGCAGATGAGGCCGCCCACGGCGAAGGCTTTCACATAGTCCAGAACTTCCATACGTTCACCTCATTTGTCACAGGAAATGGCCACCGCGCAGGCGATGGAGGGGATGGACTCCCCCTGCTGGGTGGTGGTGGGAGAAAGGAGCGCGCCGGTGGCGGTGAAGAGGATGTTGCGCCACTTGCCCTCCCGCATCCCGTTGAGCAGATACCCGCACAGGACGCTGGCGGAGCAGCCGCAGCCGGAGCCGCCGGCGTGGACGTCCTGCTTCTTGCGGTCGAAGATGAGAAGGCCGCAGTCCGCGTGCCGCGGGGCCAGGTCCACCCCGTCGGCGGCGAAGAAGTCGCAGAGGATCCGGCTGCCGATGGCCCCCAGGTCCCCGGTGACGATGAGGTCGTAGGCCTCGGGCCCCACGCCCCGGTCCTCCAGGTGGGTCTTGATGGTGTCGTAGGCGGCGGTGGCCATGGCCGCGCCCATGTGGTTGGCGTCGGTGGTGCCGTTGTCCACGATCTTGCCGGGGGTGATAAATTTCACATAAGGCCCGGGGCCGTCGACGGACAAGATCGCCGCGCCGGCGCCGGTGACGGTCCACTGGGCGGAGGGCGGGCGCTGGCCGCCGTACTCCAGGGGGGTGCGGAACTGGCGCTCGGCGGAGCAGAAGTGGGAGCTGGTCACCGCCATGGCCTTGTCGGTGAAGCCGCCGTCGATGGTGAGGGCGGCCAGAGCCAGCGTCTCGGCCATGGTGGAGCAGGCCCCGTAGACGCCGAACATAGGGATGCCCAGCTCCCGCATCCCGAAGGTGGTGCCGGTGCACTGGTTGAGAAGGTCCCCGCAGAAGACGCAGTTGACGTCCGTGGGGGCCAGGGACGCCTTGGTAAGCGCCAGGGAGACGGCCTTTTTCACAAAAGCGCTTTCGGCCTTCTCCCAGCTCTTTTCCCCGAAAAAGGGGTCCTGGGTGATGAAGTCGAAGGAGTCCCGCAGGGGCCCGTCGCCCTCCTTCTTCCCCACCGCGCAGGCGTGTCCCGCGAAGGAGGGCGGATTCCACAGGGCGAAGGTCTGTTTGCCGATGAGCTTGGAAGACATATGATCACCACGCATTTTTGATTCATCGGGACTAGCTTGCCACGCCGCCGGGAAAAAATACGCCCGCGCCCCGCGCTTTATGTGAAATTGCCGGAGTTGCCCGTTGATACGACTTCCATTATCGGCGGAAAAAATCTTGACAGTCATGCGCGAAAAATGGTAACATACGTGACAATAGGAGCGATCATACTAATCGCCGATTAAAAGCTTTCACCGAGCGGCGAGGATTTTTCGCGTCAGGCAAGGAAGACGCCGCAGGGAATACTGTATGTATTCCCAAGGCGGCTGACGCCGCATGACACGAAAAAGACCGCCGCGAATGAAAGATTTTATTTGGCGATTAGTATCAAATAAGGAGGAATCAGACCATGGCCTACTACTACCCGGAACCCTCGCGCACCTTCAGCGAGTATCTCCTCGTGCCCGGCTATTCGGGCCCCAACTGCGTCCCCGACAACGTGAGCCTGCGCACGCCCCTGGTGAAGTATAAGGTGGGCGAGGAGCCGGCTATCTCCATGAACATCCCCATGACCTCCGCCATCATGCAGGCGGTCAGCGATGACAAAATGGCCGTCGCCCTGGCCCGTGAGGGCGGCGTCAGCTTCATCTACGGCTCCCAGTCCGTGGAGGACCAGGCCGCCATGGTGGCGCGGGTCAAGGCGTACAAGGCCGGGTTCGTCATCTCCGACTCCAACATCAAGCCCACCGCCACCCTCAATGAGCTTCTGGAGCTCACCGCCCGCACGGGCCACTCCACCGTGGCCGTCACCGAGGACGGCGGCCCCAACGGAAAGCTCCTGGGCATGGTGACCCGCCGCGACTACCGCCTTTCCCGCATGACCGGCCTTGAGACGGTGGAGAGCTTCATGACCCCCTTGGACAAGCTGGTCACCGCCCCCGCCTCCACCACCCTCAAGGAGGCCAACGACATCATCTGGGAGCACAAGGTCAACACCCTGCCCATCGTGAATGACGGCGGCGGACTCGTCTACTTCGTCTTCCGCAAGGACTACGACTCCCACAAGGAAAACCCCCTGGAGCTCCTGGACAAGAGCAAAAAGTACGTGGTGGGCGCGGGCATCAACACCCGCGACTACGAAAAGCGCGTCCCCGCCCTTCTGGAGGCCGGCGCGGACGTGCTGTGCATCGACTCCTCCGAGGGCTTCTCCGAGTGGCAGCGCATGACCATTAACTGGATCCGCGAGCACTACGGCGACGCCGTCAAGGTGGGCGCGGGCAACGTGGTGGACGCCGAGGGCTTCCGCTTCCTGGCCGAGGCCGGGGCGGACTTCGTGAAGGTGGGCATCGGCGGCGGGTCCATCTGCATCACCCGCGAGCAGAAGGGCATCGGCCGGGGCCAGGCCACCGCCCTCATCGATGTGTGCGCCGAGCGCGACCGCTATCTCGCGGAGACGGGCGTCTACGTCCCCGTTTGCTCCGACGGCGGCATCGTCCACGACTACCACTTCACCCTGGCCCTGGCCATGGGCGCGGATTTCCTCATGCTGGGCCGGTATTTCGCCCGGTTCGACGAAAGCCCCAGCCGCCGGGTGAGCATCGGCGGCAGCTACATGAAGGAGTACTGGGGCGAGGGCAGCTCCCGCGCCCGCAACTGGCAGCGCTACGACGTGGGCGGCAAGGAGGGCATGGCCTTCGAGGAGGGCGTGGACAGCTACGTTCCCTACGCCGGCTCCCTCCACGACAACGTGGCCCTCACCCTCAGCAAGGTCCGCCACACCATGTGCAACTGCGGCGCGGTCACCATCCCGGAGCTCCAGAAAAGCGCCAAGCTCACCCTGGTCTCCGCCACCAGCATCGTCGAAGGCGGCGCCCACGACGTGGTGCTGAAGGAGAACACGGGGGTAAAAAAATAAAACTGGCGAAAAATGGTTCAATGGAGCGCTTGTAGGGGCCGCCTCATCTGCGCGCTAAGAGCCGCCGCTTCGCGGCGGTTGCGCTTCGAAACACGCCTGCGGGCGTAGTCTTGGCGGCCCGCCTATCGACCATTGACCCATCCCGAACAACGCCGTACGGGCCGCTGCCTACAGCGGCCCTTTTTCGTTGACCGGCATTTACCGTTTTATCGGAACCGTTCCCGTCCCGCAACGCGGCACGGGCGGGTTTGGAACCCGCCCCTACAGGGGATGAGGAAGGGTATTCCATTCAACCGACATGGGAGGTTGTCGAAACGCGGGTCGCCGGGGACGGCGACCCCTACGGCGTTTATTGGGGGCAATCCGAAACCCGAAACGCGGGCCGCCAAGAGAGGCGGCCCCTATGGCGGGGATTGAACGCAATCTGGAAACTGTAGGGGCGGGTTCCAAACCCGCCCGTTAACCTCCCCCCTGGGGGAGGTGGCGCGAAGCGCCGAAAGGGTCGTCCCCGCCGCGGCGGATACCGGGTTTGAAGCCTGCACACGGTTCCGATGAACGCACCCGCCCCCGATTTAGAGCCCTCCCCGCAGGGCGGGGAGGGGCAGGGGTGAGGTGGGAGCCGAAGGACTGCAACCGGTTTCGATGAACGCACCCACCTCATCCGGCGCCTGCGGGCGCCACCTTCCCCACTTTGTGGGGAAGGCTAAGACGGGGGACGAGGGCTCGAATACCCCGCCGCTGCGGCGGCACCCCTTTTTCCGAAAAAGGGGTCAAGGGGAATAAGGTTGCGGCGCTTTGCGCCGCCTTTATAAAAATTGCGCCGCATAGCGGCGCAAACCTTTTTCGCCCCCTCCTCGTAGGAGGGGGGCAGGGGGGCAGCGAGCGTGGGATGAATGTGCCGATATCGAAAAAGCGGGCGGGTTTGGAACCCGCCCCTACGATTCAGCATTGTCATGCGGCACCTCTGACAGGGCAGTGAGCTGATCTCTGCGTCCGTAGACCACCGCGGTGATCCACACGGTCTTCTTTTCCTCGTCCACCAGATAGTAAACGAGAAAATTCTTGACGGGCATTTTGCGGATACCGTTTGTGCGCCACGGTTCTTCCTGCGTGAGAGGGTATCTTGAGGGCATGGCATCCAGCTTCCCTATCTCCCGTTGCAAGGTATCAGCCCATTTCCGTGCGGTCCCCGGCTCCAAGAGGGTCTTTGAGATATACTGGACCGTTTCTTCAACTTGCCCGATCGCCTGCGTGGTCAGCTTGACCTCATACCGCATGGTCATATCCCCTCGCGGATTTTTTCGAAGGCTTCGTCAAGGGGCAGGCCGTCGCCGGAATTTGCCTGACGGGTGCCTTTTTCCATCATCGCGTGAAACTGCTCGTCCGTCATGGTGTCTCTTGTGGGCAGTCTCGGCACGGTGAGAGAATACGGGACGCCGCCCGTCATGATGATCTGTCTGTACAGGGTATCGATCAGGACCGAAACGGGCAGACCGAGCCTGTCCAGGACCTCCTCCGCCTGCCGCTTGATCTCCGGTTGAACACGAGCCGTTACATTGGCGCTTTTTGTCGCCATTTTGAGCACCTGCCTTTCTGGCTCGATTGTACCATATTGTATAGCTGTTTGCAATACATGATTCGAATATTCACACACAAACCCCCGGGCAGTCAGCCGCCGCCCGGGGGTTCGTTTTATCCTTTTTCAATCTCCGAAGAACTTATCGTGCACGGCCTGGACGGCCTTGTCGGCGTCGTCCTCGTCGACGAGGACGGAGACCTTAATCTCGCTGGTGGAGATCATCTTGATGTTGATCTTCTTCTTGGCCAGGGCGTCGAACATCTTGACGGCCACGCCGCTGGTCATGAGCATCCCGGCGCCTACGATGGAGATCTTGGCCACGTGGGTGTCGAGGTCCAGTTTTTTGTAGCCCAGGATGTCGGCGCTGGCCTCCAGGGCCTCACGGGCGGCGTCGGCGTCGGCGCGGGTGACGGTGAAGGTCACGTCCTGGGTGTTCTCGCGGCCCAGGGACTGGATGATGATGTCCACGTTGATCTTCTCGTTGGCGAGGATGCGGAAGATCTTAAAGGCGATGCCGGGCTCGTCCTGGATGCCCACCAAAGTAAAACGCGCCACGTTGACGTCCTTGGCGACGCCGCTGACTTCTACCTGTTCCAATTTCTTTACCTCCCTGACTTTAGTACCGGGTTTTCTCTCGTAGCTGGAGAGGACCTCCAGGTCCACGTTGTAGCGCTTGGCCATCTCCACGGAGCGGTTGTGGAGGACCTTGGCGCCCATGCTGGCCAGCTCCAGCATCTCGTCGAAGGTGATCTCGTCCAGCTTCTTGGCGCCCCGGACCTTGTTGGGGTCGGCGGTGTAAACGCCGTCCACGTCGGTGTAGATCTGGCAAAGGTCCGCGTGCATGGCCGCCGCGATGGCCACCGCCGAGGTGTCCGAACCCCCGCGGCCCAGGGTGGTGATGTCGTCGTACTTGTTGACGCCCTGAAAGCCGGTGATGAGCACCACCCGCCGGCCGTCCAGCTCCTTGCGGATGCGCTCGGAGCCCACGGACTTGATGGCGGCGTTGGAGTAGTTGGTGTTGGTCTTGAAATCCACCTGCCACCCGGCGAGGCTCACCGCCGGGACGCCCATGCCGTTCAGCATCATGGCGCACAGCGCCACGGACTGCTGCTCGCCGGTGGAGAGGAGCATATCCATCTCCCGCTTGGAGGGGCGGGGGTTATATTCGTGGGCTGTGGCGATGAGCTTATCCGTGGTCTTACCCTGGGCCGAGAGGACCACGATCACGTCGTTCCCCGCCCGGTAACACTCCTCGATGATCCCGGCGACCCGCCGGACCTTCTCCACGTCCGCCACGGAGCTCCCGCCGAATTTTTGTACAATGAGTGCCATAACCGGCCTCCTTTGATCAAATCACGTATTCACAGGCGCGATATCCCGCGCTCCAGTATATGCCCGCTCACAAAATCCGGAACCGGGAGCGGATGTCCATCCCCACGGTCTTTTCCGCAAGCTCGCGCCCTGTCATGGCCGGGGTGGCGAAGGCGTACTCGCCGGGGCCCGCGCCGGGGTAGTCGCCGGGGTAGCTGATGAGGCGCACGTCGCCGAAGGCGCGGCCGATAGCAGCTAAGCCCGAGCCGGTGCGCAGATACCAGCGGTTGGGGACCTCCTCGGCGTCCGCCAGATACCCGGGCTCGGCCTCCTCCCAGCCCAGGTATTTCCGGGCCTTCAGGTGCTTCACCGCGTCGATGACGTCCGCCACCACCGCGCTGGCGGTGGGGCGCTTGCCCGCGCCGGCGCCGTAGAACATGCACTCGCCCAGGGCGTTGCCGTGGACCACGATGCCGTTCATGACCCCGTCCACGTTGGAAAGAAGGCTCGTCTTGCTGATGAGGTGGGGCGCCACATAGGCGGTGACGCGCCCGTCCGGCAGGCGGTAGGCCCGGCCCAGGAGCTTGAGCTTACAGCCCAGACGCCGGGCGTACTCGATGTCCTCCAGCGTCACCCCGGAGATGCCCTCCACCCGGATGGCCTCCGGGTCCACGCTCTTACCGAAGCACAGGTCGGCCAGGATACATATTTTCCGCGCCGCGTCATATCCTTCCACATCGGCGGTGGGGTCGGCCTCGGCGTAGCCCAGGCGCTGGGCGTCCTTCAAGATCTCCCCGAAGGGCGCGCCGTCGGTGATCATGCGGGTGAGGATATAGTTGGTGGTGCCGTTGAGGATGCCGTAGATCTCGTCCAGCTCGTTGGCGGTGAGGCACTGGGTGATGGGGCGGATGATGGGGATGCCCCCGCCCACGCTGGCCTCGAAGAGGTAGTTGACGTTTTTTTGGCGGGCGATCTCCAGAAGCTCGTGGCCGTAGGCGGCCACCAGCTCCTTGTTGGAGGTGACCACGCTCTTGCCGGCTAAAAGCGCCCGCTTGGTGTAGTCGTAGGCCACCGTCTTGCCGCCGATGGTCTCCACGACGATCTGGACCTCCGGGTCGTTCTCCACGAGGTCAAAGTCCCGGATGAGCTTGGAGGCGAAGGGCGAATCGGGGAAATCCCGGATGTCCACGATGTACTTGACGCCGATCTCCTCGGCGGCGTTGTGGGTGATGCTGAGCTTATTCTCCGCCATGACCTCGGCCACGCCGGACCCCACGGTCCCAAAGCCAAGTATAGCAATATTTACCATGCTTCCGCCTCTCCCCCGGTATAAATAATTCTTTGGCATGTACAAACAATACTTTTTGAACCATTCCCTATCTTATCACAACGCATTCCCCGGCGCAAGAAAGAATTCGCCCGGAACAAGGGAAAAATGGCCCTGTTTGGGGCGAAAAAACTGTCAATTTGTCCAAGACGGGAGGGCTGGCCGTGAACTTCATGCTGGGGCGGGGCGGAAAGGCGCTCCTCTGGGCGGTCCTTGGCGGCGTCCTGGTCTTTTGCTTCTTCCGGTGGCTCCTGCCGTGCCTCATGCCCTTCGCGCTGGCCTTCCTCACCGCCGCCCTTTGCGAGCCGGCGGTGAAGGTCCTCTCGGAGAAGGCGCGTCTCCGGCGGGGCGTGGCCTCGGCGCTGTGCGTGCTCACGGTCCTCGCCTCCCTCCTGGGCTTTTTCCTTCTGGTGGTGGTGCGGCTGGCGGACGAGGCGGTGGGCTTCGTGGGGGAGCTTCCCCGGCTGGCCTCCTCCCTGCCGGGGCTCATCGAGCGGCTGGAAAACGCCCTCTCCCGCCTTTCCCAGGCCGTACCGCCCTCCCTGCGGGGGTATTTGGACGAGGCCCTGAAAAGCGTGGGCCAGCGCGCGGCCCAACTGCCCGCCGCCCTCTCGGCGTGGGCGCTTTCAAAGCTCAGCTCCGCCGCCGCCGGCGCGCCGGGGACGGTGCTGGCCCTGGCCACCTACGCCATCGGGTCCTTCTTCATCAGCGCCGGCTTCCCCTCCATCCGGGCCTTTCTCATCCGCCAGGTCCCGCCCCGCGCCAGGGACACCGCCCGGGCGGTGAAGGCCGACGTACTGGACAGCGTGGGCCGGTGGCTGAGGGCCGAGGCAGCGCTGCTGGGCGTCACCTTTCTGGAGCTCACCGCCGCCTTCCTGCTCATGGACGTGGAGTACGCCGCCGTCATCGCCCTCCTCACCGCCCTCATCGACGCCCTGCCGGTCTTCGGTACCGGCGTGGTGCTCCTGCCCTGGGCGCTGGCGTCCTTCCTCACCGGCGGGACCACCCGGGCGGTGGGCCTGCTGGTCACGTACCTCCTGGTCACCGTGGTCCACGAGTGTCTGGAGCCCAAGCTCATCGGCGACCGGTTCGGCGTGGCTCCGGCGGCGGCGCTTTTTGCCATGTACGCGGGCTTCAGGCTCTTCGGCGTCACCGGCATGGTGCTCTTTCCCTTCCTCCTCATGCTCCTCAATCAGATGAACGCGAAAGGAACGATCCGACTTTGGAAAACCGCGGACAAACAGGAAAAGTGATCCTCCTGGGCGCCCTCGCCGGCCTCGTCAACGGCTTTTTCGGCGGAGGCGGCGGCATGGTGCTGGTGCCGCTCCTGCGGGGGCCCTTGAAGCTGGAGGACAAGCGTGCCTTCGCCACAAGTGTGGCCGTGATGCTCCCCCTGTGCGCCGTCTCCGCCGGGGCCTACGCCCTCCGGGGCGGTCTGGACCTCGCCGCCGCCCTCCCCTACCTCGCCGGCGGGCTTCTGGGCGGCATCCTCTCGGGGCTGAGCTTCAAGCGCCTGCCGCCGAAGCTCCTCACCCGCGCCTTTGCCCTCGTCATCCTCTTCGGGGGCCTGAGGAGCGTGCTGGGATGAGCGTACTGTCCGTTCTGGCGGGCCTTGTGTGCGGCGTTTTGTCGGGGTACGGCATCGGCGGCGGGTCGCTGCTGCTCCTCTATATGACGAACCTGGGCGGCCTTTCCCAAAGGCTGGCCCAGGGGATCAACCTCCTCTACTTCCTGCCCGCCTCCGCCGCCGCCCTCGTCTCCCACGTCAGGCACAGGCTCATCGACAAAAGGCTGGTCCTGGCCCTCGCCCTCCCCGGGACGCTGGCCGCCGCCCTCGGGGCCCTTTGCGCCACGAGCGTAGATCCCACGCTTTTGCGCCGCCTTTTCGGCATGTTTTGCGTCATCGTCGGTGTTAAAATGTTATTGAAAAAATAAAGCTTGACATGGTCTGTAAAAGCATTTACAATTGTAAAAGTTTTTGAACCGAAGGAGACGAGGACATGCTCACCGACAAGAAGGAGAATCCCATGGCCATCCGCTCCAAAAACGCCCTGTCCCAGACGCTTTTGAAGCTCATGATGTACAAGCCCTTTTCCCAGATCGCCATCACGGACATCACCGCCCGGGCGGGCCTCTCCCGCCAGACCTTCTACACGAATTTCCAGCGCAAGGAGGACATCCTCATCTACCTCCTCCACGGCCTCTTCCGGCGGTATCTGGACAAGATCACCGCCGCCTGCCCGGTGCCGGAGAATCTGATGATCGACTACTTCCTTTTCTGGGGCGACAGCCGGGACTTCCTGTCGCTGCTCTACGGCCAGGAGCTGGGGTACCTCTTCCAGGACTGCAACCGAGCCTTCTTCGTGGAGGACACTGCCGTCCTCGACCCTCTCTTCCACTGCGAGCCCTGGCAGCTGCCCTACATAAAAGCGAGCCTCGCCGGCGTCACCTACGAGCTCCTGACCCTCTGGATCACCCGCGACCAGGGCCTCCCCGTCGACGCCCTCACCGGCCTCACCCGCAACCTCCTCAACGGCGCCCTGTTCGCGTGAGGGGAAAAGGTTTGTCGGAACCAGTCTGTCTCCAACGCTCGCTACCCCCCTGCCCCCCTCCTACGAGGAGGGGGCCCGAAGACCGGGGATGGCGTGTTTTATCGGAACTGGTCCGTCAACGCACCTACTCTTGCCCCTCCCAGGTCGGGGTGGCGCGAAGCGCCGGGGTGGTTCCGTCTATCTGACCGCCCAAATCATCGCACCCGCTCCGACTCAGAGCCCTCCCTGCGGGGCGGGGAGGGGGAGGGGTGAGGTGGGAGTCGAAGGGCTGCAATCGGCCCCGATGAACGCACCCACCTCATCCGGCGCCTGCGGGCGCCACCTTCCCCACTTTGTGGGGAAGGCTAAGACGGGGGACGAGGGACGGGGGACGGGGGACGGGGGCTCGAATACCCCGCCGCTGCGGCGGCACCCCTTTTTCCGAAAAAGGGGTCGGGGGAATAAGGTTGCGGCGCTTCGCGCCGCCTTTATATAAAAATTGCGCCGCAAAGCGGCGCATCCTTTTTTCGCCCCCTCCTCGTAGGAGGGGGGCAGGGGGGCAGCGAAGGTTGGATGATAGAGCGGTCCCAATAATGCGTCCATGTAGGGGTCGCCCTCCCGGGCGACCCGCCTCTCGACCATTGACCCGCCCCGAACAACGCCGTACGGGCCGCTGCCCACAGCGGCCCTTGCCCCCCGATAATCACCAATTTCCGTTTCATCGGAACCGTTCCCGTCACGCCACGTGGCACGGGCGGGTTTAGAACCCGCCCCTACAGAAAATTTGGAAGGCAATACCATTCAACCACCTTCGGAAATCATCGCAACACGGGTCGCCGGGGACGGCGACCCCTACGGCGTTTGTCGGGGGCAATCTGAAACCTGAAACGCGGGCGGCCAAGAGAGGCCGCCCCTACGGCGTTGATTGGAAACATTCCAAAAACTGTAGGGGCGGGTTCCACACCCGCCCGTGCTTCATTTAAATCTTGTCACTTCTTCTCCGCCGGCTCCAGGGAGGAGAAAAACTGCATATTGCTCACCGTCATATACACCGCCGTGGCGATGAGGACGACGCGGAGGGGGGTGGGCCAGGGGTCGGCGACGGTGACGGTGAGGAGGTAGACGGACATAGGACCGGTGAGGAGGCTGCCGCCCAGGTTGCGGCGGCCGAAGGCGTAGCCGGCGGCGTAGTAGAAGCCCACGGCGGCGCAGGCGAAGGCCAGGGCGGCGTAGACGTAATCGGCCAGCACCGGGTTGCCGGCGTTCACCCGGTAGAGGGCCACCAGCCAGTAGCAGTAGAGGGCGGCGGGCATGATACTCCCCAGCCGCAGGAAGGAGGAATCCTTCTGGGTGTAGGCGCTCAGGGCCATCACCGTCATCCCCAGGCCCGCCAGGGCCAAAAAGAGCACGAAGGCCCACCGGGACATACCCTCCAGCTCCACCAGGGAGAACTGGGCGCGCACGCAGATCGCGGCGCAGACAACGACGACCAGGCCCAGGAGGGCCATGGCGGCAAAGGCCAGGTAGCCCCTGGTGTAAAACGCCTTGCGGAAGCTGTCCCCCGCCTTCACGCGGCGGACGGTCAGCAGGGCGATCACCGCCAGCGCCGCGAAGAGCGCCGCCGTCAGGGCCACCAGCCCCCAGCGGGCGGCACAGCCCGGGGCGGCCAGGCCCCGCAGCTCCTTGCCCACGTCCCGGCCCCGGTAGGGCTCGAAGCCGTCCGTCAGCTCCACATGACGCAAAAACGCCCCCAGGACGCCAAGGATCAGCGCCAGAGGCGGCAAAGTACGCAGCCATTTTCGCATATTCAGCACCACTGTTCCATAGATTGTTCCCAGAAGGGTCCTGTCCTATTTTACAACGCCCGGCCTGGTAAGTCAATGGTACAAATGGAGGTTCGCCGTGAAAGTTGTTCTGCCGCTCACCGTTTTTCTGGTCCTGTTCGCCGTCATTTTCCCAGTAGCCGCCGCCTGGAAAAGCGCCGGGGACCCCGCCGAGCCCACCGAGCCCTCCGGCTCCGCCGAGGGGACCGCGCCCGCGAGCACCCAGAGCGCTCCCCCGCCGGCCTCGGCGCCGTCGCCGGGAGATACGGAGGCCGTGGCCCTTTTGGCGGGCGGCGAGGTGAAGACCGTCACCGTCCGGGAGTACCTGCTGGGGGCCGTGGCCTCGGAGATGCCGGCGTCCTTTGAGCCGGAGGCGCTGAAGGCCCAGGCCGTGGCCCTGCGCTCCTACCTCTTCTACCGCCGCCTCCACCGGCCCGCCGCCCACCCGGAGGCGGACATCTGCGCCGACAGCGCCTGCTGCGCGGCCTATAAGGACGAGGCGTACCTCCGGGGCAAGTGGGGCGCGGACTTCGACGTGTATATGGAAAAGATCGCCTCGGCGGTGGACGCCACGGCGGACACCATCCTCACCTACGACGGCGCGCCGGCCATGGCGGCCTTCCACTCCTCCTCCGCCGGCAGGACCCAGGACAGCGCCGGCGTCTGGCGGGAGGCGGTGCCGTATCTTGTCAGCGTGGAAAGCCCCGAGGGCGAGGACACGGTGCCCAATTTCGTCCAGTCCGTCACCGTCTCCGCCGGCGAATTTAAGGAGACGGTGCTGGCCAAATACCCGGACGCCGACCTCTCCGGCGGCATAGAGAGCTGGATCGGCGCCAGCGTCCTGGACGCCTCCGGCCGCCTGGGCTCCGTTACCTTCGGCGGCGTCCTCCTCACCGGCGCCCAGGTGCGCTCCCTCTTCGGCCTGCGCAGCGCCGCCATCCAGTTTACCGTGGGCGAGGACGCCGTCACCATGACCACCCGCGGCTACGGCCACGGCGTGGGCATGAGCCAATACGGCGCCAACGTCCTCGCCGCCGAGGGGAAGACGTACCGGGAGATCCTGGAGAATTATTACCCGGGAACGACGCTGGAGACGGTGTGAAGGGAGATGCTGATCCCCCCTGGGGGAGGTTAACGGGCGGGTTTGGAACCCGCCCCTACAGTTTTTGGAATTTTTCCAAGCAACGCTGTACGGGCCGCTGCCCACAGCGGCCCGCGTTGCAGATTTTGGATTGCCCCCGATGAACGCCGCAGGGGCCGCCTCTCTTGGCGGCCCGCGTTGCGATGACCTCCGGTGTCGGTTGAATGGTATGACCTTCCATATCCCCTGTAGGGGCGGGTTCCAAACCCGCCCGTGCCCGCGTTGCGGGACGGAACGGTCCCGATAAAACGGAAATTGGTGGTTATCGGAGGGTGGGCCGCCGTGGGCGGCGGCCCGTACGGCGGTGTTCGGGACGGGTCAATCGACGATGGGCGGGTCGCCGGGGACGGCGACCCCTACGGCGGCGGGGGCGGGCGGGTGGGAAATATAAAAAATGCGGCGAAGCCGCAAACCTTTTCCCCGCCGCCGCACGGGCCTGAACAACGAACAAAGGCCCCGGAAACGTCCGCGGACGTTTCCGAAGCCTTTTCGCTTGTTTTCTTTTGGCCTTACTCTACGTCCGTCCCCTTCCCGGGCTTGAGGAAGATGGTGAGGAGGGTGCTGACGGCGGTGACGATGAGGGAGACGCCGGCGAATACCCACAGGGCCTTCCGGGCGTAAGCCAGGACGACGATGCCCAGGATGATGGACAGGGCGGCGGAGACGGCGCCGGACTGCCAGAGGCCGGTTTTGAGGCGGGCCATGTCCACGGTCCACTGGAGCTTCAAAAAGCCCACGAAGATCGCGGCGCCTCCGTAGAGCACGGCCAGGTACTTGAGACTGCCGGTGATCCAGTCGGCCTTCCAGATGATGAGCACGCCGAAGGCCAGCTCCACAAGGCCGCGGGCCAGCTCCTGGCTCAGCGCCGCCTCGGCCGGGTCCATGCGGAAGTAGCTGATCATGGACAGCGCCCCCAGCACGGCGAAGAGGATGCCGACGGCAATGAGCACAAATCTGGTGAATGCAGTGGGGTCGATGAGGAGCACGATGCCGACGGCGGCC
This sequence comes from uncultured Oscillospiraceae bacterium, assembly GCA_947588605.1. Classification (GTDB taxonomy): domain Bacteria; phylum Bacillota; class Clostridia; order Oscillospirales; family Oscillospiraceae; genus RUG626. The sequence continues at coordinate 88,658 of CANPYK010000001.1, read as the reverse complement.
TCGCCCGCGCACACGATGAGCTTCGCGGCGGATTCTTTTATTTTTTCCATACGCTTTTCCTCCTATGTAGAATGATGGAACCGCTGAAAACACTATACACCAATTCCCGCAAAAAGGCAAGAGGGATTGACAAAAGGCCGTCCGCTGTTGTATTATTTCAGGGGGAAAAACCCGCTCTTTTGGGAGGAACGCTTATGACAAAGGAAGAATTCCATCAGCTGTGCCGGTCCCACGCGCTCACGCCTGTCTCGGACATCCGCGCCGTCGGCTGGGAACGGGGTTATTTCGTCGCCGTCCAGTACGCGGGCAAAAACCGCGTCTCCGTCAGCCTCCCCACTGGGAAGGACGACGAGAAGACGTATCTGAAGGCCCTCAACAGGGACCTCCGGGACCGTCTGGGCAAGGCCGCCGGCTTCTCCTGGGCAAACGGCGTCCTCACCTTCTTCCTCAACACCAAAAAGCTCCCGGACGTGTACGGTCAGGGGGTCCTGGGGGTGCTGGACGTGCTCCGGGGCCTGGGCTTCGCCGTCCCGGACGCCTGTCCCCTGTGCGGCGGGACCGGCTGTGACTGCGCCGTCCCACGGGGGGCCGCCTACGTCCCGGCGCACCGCGCCTGTCTGGAAGGCTCCGTCCGGGGCGCCCAGGCCAAGGCCGAAAAGAACGCCGGAAGCTACGTGCTGGGCGCGCTGGGCGCGCTTCTCGGCGCCGTCGTGGGCATTCTCCCCTCTCTCTTCACCATCATCGCCCTGCATAAGATCTACGTCCTGCTCTTCATGCTCATCCCCCTGGCCAGCTGCGCCGGATACAGGTTGTGCAAGGGGAAGATGAACTACGCGGCCCTGGTGCTGGCCATCGTGTTCAGCCTTTTGGGCGTGTATCTCCTCAATTTTACCGTACAGCTCTACTACGCCGCCGAGGAATACGGCCTCTCCATACGGGACGTCCTCCCCAAGGTGCCGTCGCTCCTGGGCGACCCGGAGGTCTGGGCGGAGATCTCCGGGAGCGGGGATTTCCTCAAGTGCCTTGTGTTCGCGGCGCTGGGCATCGTTTTGACCTGGGGGCAGATCTCCCGCACCAACCGGACCGACGTGAAGGACGCCCAGGGCGTCCTCGCCTCCGCTGTCCCCTACGGCCGGCCTCAGGCGCCGGACGCCGCTTATGACCCCGCCGCCGGCGGAACCGCCGGCGATCCTACGAGCTCTCAGGAGTGATCATTATGACGCCTATGCAAACCGTTCAGGCCGTGCTGCTCTTCGCCGTGGGGCTGGTGTGCCTCATCAAGGGCGGGGACTGGTTCGTGGAGGGGGCCACGGGCATCGCCCGGAGGTTCCGTCTCCCCGAGCTGCTCATCGGCGCTACCGTGGTGTCCATCGGCACTACCCTGCCGGAGGTGATGGTCTCCACCACCGCCGCCATCGAGGGCACCGGCTCCATCGCCTACGGCAACGCCATCGGCTCCGTCATCTGCAACACCGCCCTCATCGCCGCCATCACCGTGGCGGCGAAGCCGGGGAAGGTGGAGCGCAAGGCCCTGCGCACGCCGGTGCTGTTCTTCTTTATCGCCGCCGCCTTTTACGCCGCCATCGCCTACACCACCGGGTACTTTTCCCGGACCGTGGGCATTATCCTCCTGGCCGGGTTCCTGGTCTACATGGTCCTCACCGTCCTCCAGATGAAGGGCTCCCCCGACGCGCCGGAGGCGGACAGCGGGGAGAAGGAGCGGGCGACATGGCTCAACATCGTCCTGCTCATCGTGGGCGCGGCGCTCATCGCCGTGGGTGCGCGTCTCCTGGTGGACAACGGCACCAAGATCGCCACGGCGCTGGGCGTGCCGGAAACGGTCATCGCCCTGACCTTCGTGGCGCTGGGGACCTCCCTTCCCGAGCTCGTCACCGCCATCACCTCCCTCGTCAAGGGCCACGGGTCCCTGTCCCTGGGGAACGTCATCGGCGCCAACCTCTTCAATCTGGTGCTGGTGAGCGGCATGGCCTCCGCCGTCGGGCCCTTCCATATCCCCCAGCCTCCCGAAGCCGTCGCCATCGCGGGGAACAACGCAAGTCTCGTCATGGACATCCCGGTGATGTTCGCCGTCATGCTCCTGCTGACCGTCCCGGCCCTCATCCGGGGCAAGCTCTCCCGCTGGCAGGGCATCACGCTCTTGTGCGTCTACGCCGGGTATTGCGGCGCCCAGTTCCTCCTGTAAAAAGACATATTCGAGGTTGACCGACATGAAAGAGAGAAAGCCAAGATCGATCGTCGCCCTGGCCGCCGCGCTGACCCTGGCCCTGGGGCTTTCCGCCTGCTCCGATCCTCTGGCCAAGGCCAGGAGCGAGGGCTATGCCGGCGGGTATGAGGCCGGCTACGACGCCGGGTATACCGACGGCCGGGCCGAGGGCCCGGACAAGGAGGCCTACGACGCCGGGTACGCCGCCGCCTCCGCCGCTGTCGGCGAGGAGTCCCGCAAGGCCGGGTATGACGAGGGCTTCGAGGCCGGCTACGCCCAGGCTGCGGAGGACCTGACGCCCCCGGCGGAGGAGCTGCCGCCGGAGCTGGACCCGGCGGGCTTCGTGGACCTGGCGGAGTACGTGCCGGACATCATGCTCAATATGCGTTACTACACAAGCTTCAACTTCACCGGCCAGCGCGTGCCGGGCTATTACGCCCCCGTCGCCCTCCTGACCTCCGAGGCTGCCGGGGCCCTGAAGGTCGTCAGCGACAGCCTTATGGCCCAGGGCTACCGCCTGGTGGTCCTGGACGCCTACCGTCCTCAGGCCGCCGTGGACGCCTTTGTGGAGTGGACCCAGGACCCTGAGGAGCTCAGCATGAAGCCGTACTTCTACCCCGACGAGGACAAGGCGACGCTCATCGAGAAGGGCTACATCGCCGCCCAGTCCTCCCATTCCCGGGGCTCCACCGTGGACGTGACACTCTTTGACATGGCCGCCGGGACATACGTGGACATGGGCTCGCCCTTCGACTTCTTCGGGGCCGTCTCCCACGCCGACGCCACCGAGGGGCTGACGAAGGAGCAGATCGCCAACCGCCGCGTCCTCCGGGAAGCTATGGAGACATTCGGCTTCCAGGGCATCTCCACCGAGTGGTGGCACTTCACCCTGAAGGACGAGCCCCACCCCGATATGTACTTCCAATTCGCTGTGGAACCTCTCAATTGACCCTTTGGCCCCCGCCGCCCTGGCGGGGGCCTTCCTGTTTGTCGAAAAATGGCGAAATATAGAAGGACACAATATATTGTGGTGTAACCGGTCGGAATACCACTAAAAAAGTGAAATTTTTTGGAAATTTTCTTGAAAAAACCGTCATTTTCGTCTTGCAAAGTTTGGAATTTTGTGGTAGTTTATTGGTAGAGAGACCGGTTGGGGATGGAAGAGTCACGATTAATTCACAAAGGAGGATAAAAGATGGATGAGAAGATCAGGACCCTCATTGCCGACGCGAATGAGGATTTCCTGAGGGTGCTGGGCGAAGCGCTGGAGAGTGACGGGGCGTTTGAAGTGGTGGGCGCCACCGGCGACGGGCTTGAGGCGGTGGAGCTGATAAAGGCCCGGCGTCCCCGGGTGCTCCTGACGGAGCTGGCCCTCGCCGGTCTTGACGGGCTGGGCGTGCTGGAGCGGACGGCGGAGCTTCCGGAGGGGGAGCGGCCCATCGCGGTGATGATCTCCGGCTTTGCCGGCGAGCGGCTTCTGGCGGAGGCGTCCCGGGCGGGAGCGGCGTACTTCATGCAGAAGCCCTGCGACCTTTCGTATCTTCTGGAGCGCGTCAAGAAGCTCTGCCTGGAGGACGGCGCCCTCCGGCGGGACCTGACGGAGCGCTTTGAGCCGGACCTGGAGAGCGTGGTGACGGAGATCATCCACGAGATCGGCATCCCCGCCCACATCAAGGGCTACCAGTACCTGCGGGAGGCCATCATCCTCACCGTCCGGGATATGGACATCATCAACGCGGTGACCAAGGTCCTCTACCCGGAGGTGGCCAAGCGCTTCGGCACCACCCCCTCCCGTGTGGAACGGGCCATCCGCCACGCCATCGAGGTGGCCTGGGACCGCGGCGACGTGGAGACCCTCCAGCGCTTCTTCGGCTACACCGTCTCCGGCATCAAGGGCAAGCCCACCAACTCCGAGTTCATCGCCATGATCGCCGACAGGCTGTATTTGCAGAAGAAACAGGCGAAATAAGGCTGGCGAAAAATGGCTGCGCCATTTTCCTGCCAAAAGGAACGTGCGGAAGACCTTCTGGAAAAGCCTGCGGGCTTTTCCAGAAGGTCTTCCTGCTGTCAAATCTCGCGCACTCGCTTCGCTCACACACTCGATTTGACAAAAGGTATTTTTTCCGACGTACATGCCGCCGGAAAAAATGATCGATGAGGGGCTGTAGGGGTCGCCGTCCTCGACGACCCGCCTCTCGTTTATTGACTCGTTCCAATCAACGCCGTACGGGCCGCCGCCCACAGCGGCCCTTCCCCGGTTGACCACCAATTTCCGTTTTATCGGGACCGTTCCCGTCCCGCAACGTGGCACGGGCGGGTTTAGAACCCGCCCCTACAGGTGAATTGGAAAGGTATCCCATTCATTTAACATAGGAGGTCATTGAAACGCGGGTCGCCGGGGACGGCGACCCCTACGACGGTAACTGGGGGCAATCCGAACCCTGCAACGCGGGCCGCCAAGGGAGGCGGCCCCTACGGTGTTGCTCGGAAACGTTCCAAAAACTGTAGGGGCGGGTTCCAAACCCGCCCGTCCCCTCGTCCCCCGTCCCCCGTCCCCGCCGCGCGGATAATAAAAAATGCGGCGAAGCCGCAACCTTTTAAAAAAGCCCCCTCCTCGCAGGAGGGGGGGGGGCGGGGGCGCGGTCATTTTTTGACGGTGTCGAGGTCGGTGATGGCAATGGCCTCGTCGTGGCGGATGGGCTTCCATTTGACGCGCATGAAGAGGCAGGCGAAGGCGATGGGGATACCGGAGAGGTCGAAGAAGGGGTAGAGGAAGGTGTAGAGGATGAGCTTGGGGGTGGAGCAGTGGATGTGGCGGCGCTCACGGATGGAGATGAGGGACGCCCGCGCCACGCGGCGGAGCCAGTCGAGGCCGAAGGCCGCCAGGGCCGCGGGGATGGCCGCCGGGAGCTTGACCGTCAGCGCCACGGGAAGGCCCACGGCGACGACGGTGGTGACCAGGAGCTTCAGGAGCCTCCAGGCGTACTTCAGCGCCGAGATAATGGAGCCGGGAGTTATGTAGAAGAAAATGTCGAGGCAGGAGAATTTCCGCTTTTTGCACCGGAAAAGGCCCATAAACAGCTTGGGCGTCATCTGGAAAAAGCACACAAGGCGGCCCTTCACCCAGCGCAGGCGCTGGCGGATCATGACGCCCAGGGAATAGGGCTGTTCGTCGAAAAATTCCGCCCGCTCGCAAAATTCGATGTGCCGGCCCAGGGCGACCTGCTCGGAGTAGAACTGGGCGTCCTCGGTAAGGCCCGTCCAGTGCCAGCCGTCCTTCAGGATGCGGGAGGCCACGGCGTAGCCGCACCCGGCCACGTGGGTGCTCAGGCCGAAGAAGGCCCGGGGACGGTGGTAGCGGAGGATGGAGTTGAAAAAGTGCAGGCCGTAGCCGGCGGAGATGAAGTTGGTGTCAAAATTCTTGGTGTTTCGATAGCCCAGGACCACATCGCCGCAGCTGTCAAAGGCCCGGTTGATCTCGGAGACGAAGGTCCTGGCCAGGAGGTTGTCCGCGTCGAAGAAGAGGTAGGCGTCAAAGCTCTCGATGCCGAAGTCCTGCTCGATGTGGTCGAAGAGGAACTCCATGGCCCAGCCCTTCCGGGCCTTCTCCGGCTCGTGGCGCTCGTAGACCGTGGCCCCCCGCGCCCGGCAGATCTCCGCCGTGTTGTCCGTGCAGTTGTCCGCCACTACGAAGACGTGAAGGCGCGACTGGTCGTAGTCCTGCAGGGCGATGCTGTCCAGAAGGTGCCCGATGACCCGCTCCTCGTTGCGGGCGGCGATGACGATGGCGTAGGTGTGGTCCTCCGCCGCCGGCGGAAAGGACTTTGCCTTCGAGAAAAAGCCCACCACGTCGTAGACGTACCGGAAGGACTTGAGCAGGGCCCACGCCGCGGTGACCACCGCCCAGATCTTCAAAAACGTGTCCACTCGGTCCCCTCCTTTCCGTCGAATCCCTGAAATTATACCACGTTCCCCTGCCGGTTGCAATCGGGTAAAATACAGAAAAACGCCCAAAACCGGGCGTTTTCTGTGCATTTTGACGGGTCGGGAGGGAGAAAGTGGGAGGTATTCCCTCGTCCCCCGTCTTAGCCTTCCCCACAAAGTGGGGAAGGCGGCGCCCGCAGGCGCCGGATGAGGTGCGTGCGTTCATCGAAACCGCCCAAAGCCCTTCGGCTCCCACCTCACCCCTGCCCCTCCCCGCCCTGCGGGGAGGGCTCTAAACCGGGGGCTGGGGCGGTTTGTCGGAAACGCGTAGTCATCCCACGCTCGCTGCCCCCCTGCCCCCCTCCTACGAGGAGGGGGCGAAAATGGTTGTGGCTTCGCCGCTGTTTTGATTTATCCGCTGCGGCGGGGACGGGGGCTCGAATCCCCCCTGCCCATCTCCGGCCTAAGAGCCGCCCCTTCGGGGCGGTTGGCCTCCGAAACGCGCCTGCGGGCGCAGCCTTTGCCCCAAAGGGGGTCAGAAAGGTTTTGCGCCGCTATGCGGCGCAATTTTTTATAAACGCGGCGCGTAGCGCCGCAACCTTATTCCCCTTGACCCCTTTTTCGGAAAAAGGGGTGCCGCCGCAGCGGCGAGGTATTCGAGCCCGTGGAGCGTCGCTGGGGCTTCCGGGAGGCGAATTTCGGAACCACCCCGGCCTCGCTTCGCTCGGCCACCCCTCCGTAGGAGGGGCAAGAGAGGGTACGATAACGGAACGGTTTCAAAAAATCGCAACCGCTCCCGTCTCAGGGCCCCCTCCTCGTAGGAGGGGGCAGGGGGGAAGCGAACGTCGGATGTCAGAACGGTCCCGAGGATCCGTATCCTTCCCAATTACGCCGTAGGGGTCGCCGTCCCCGGCGGCCCGCGTTTCGATGACTTCTGATGTCGGTTGAATGGTATAACCTTCCATATCCCCTGTAGGGGCGGGTTTGGAACCCGCCCCTACATTTTTTGCTTTATAATACTTGACAATTTACTTAATTTGTGGTATAATACAGGTATTACCGCTCCACCGTGGCGACGACCTCGACCTCTACGAGGACGCCCTTCGGCAGGTCCTTGACGGCGACGCAGCTGCGGGCGGGGTTGGAGGTGAAGTACTGGGCGTAGACGGCGTTGAAGGCGGCGAAGTCGGCGATGTCGGCTAAGAAGCAGGTGGTTTTGACGGCCCGGTCATAGCCGGAGCCGGCGGCCTTCAGGACCTCGCCCAGGTTGCGCATGACCTGGTGGGTCTGGGCCTCGATGCCCTGGGCCTCCACGTTGCCCGTGGCGGGGTCGATGGGGATCTGGCCGGAGGTGAAGACGAGGTCCCCGGCGACGACGGCTTGGGAATAGGGGCCGATGGCGGCGGGGGCGGTGTCGGTATGGATGGTTTTGTTCACGGTGATTCCTCCCTTTATTCGTCCACCAGCTTGAAGCCCTGGGCCTTCAGGGACTGGCGGATGGTCTTGATGTGCTCGAAGTTGCGGGTCTCCAGCTCCAGGCGCAGGTAGCAGCCGTTGATGTCGGAGCCCTCGTTGGCGTGCTCGTAGTGGACGGAGACGACGTTGCCGCCCTCCCGGGCGATGCACCCGGCGACCTTCTCCAGCTGGCCCGGCTTATCCACAAGCTCAATGGTGAGCTGGCAGCGGCGGCCGGACATGAGAAGGCCCCGGTCGATGACGCGGGAGAGGATGGAGACGTCCACGTTGCCACCGGAGAGGAGGCAGACCACCTTCTTGCCCTTCACCGGGACCTTATTGAACATGGCGGCGGCCACGGAGATAGCGCCAGCGCCCTCGGTGACCAGCTTTTGCTGCTCCATAAGGGCCAGGATGGCGGCGGCGATCTCGTCGTCCGTGACGGTGACCACGTCGTCCACGTACTGGCTGGTGAGGGCGAAGGTGTTCTCCCCCGGCACCTTCACGGCGATGCCGTCGGCGATGGTGGAGACGGTGGGGAGGTGGACGATCTCCTTTTGATGGATGGAGTTGACCATGCTGGGCGCGCCGGCGGCCTGGACGCCGTAGACCTTCACGGCGGGGTTCAGGGCCTTCACGGCGAAGGCGAGGCCGGAGATGAGCCCACCGCCGCCCACGGGGACGATGACGGCGTCGAGATCGGGCAGCTGCTCCATGAGCTCCAGGCCGATGGTGCCCTGGCCCTCGATGACGGCCTCGTCGTCGAAGGGGTGGATGAAGGTGTAGCCGCGCTCGTCCCGGAGCTGCAGGGCGCGCTCGTAGGCGTCGTCGTAGACGCCCTCCACCAGCACGACCTCCGCGCCGTAGCGCTTGGTGGCCTCCACCTTGGAGATGGGGGCCCCGTCGGGCAGGCAGATGACGGCCTTGATGCCCGCCTTCTGGGCGGCCAGGGCCACGCCCTGGGCGTGGTTGCCGGCGGAGCAGGCGATGACGCCCCGGGCCTTCTCCTCATCGGAGAGCTGGCTTATCTTGTAGTACGCGCCGCGGACCTTGAAGGAGCCGGTGATTTGGAGATTTTCGGTCTTTAAATAGACCTGGGCGTCCGGGTTGAGGCGCGGGGCGTATATCACGTCCGTGTCCCGGATGACCTCCTTGAGGACGTAGCGGGCGTGGTAGATCTTGTCAAGTGAGATCATGTGGTTTCCTCCCATGGCTTGGACAGGATGCTGTCCGTGAACTGCTCGGCGGCCCGGGGCGTCATGCCGCCCCGCCGGAGCGCGAAGGCACAGGCCCGCGTGTCCAGGTCCGGCGTCTCCGGGATGCCCTTCTTCACGGCAAGCTCGTGGACGATGCGCAGATAGAGCGCTCTGGGCGGCTTGGTGAAGAGGATAGTGAGCCCGAAGCGGTCGGAGAGGGCCACGGTGTCCTGAATGGTGTCGTTTAAATGGATGTCGTCCCCGTCCCGGTCGGACATGGATTCCTTCACCAGGTGGCGGCGGTTGGAGGTGGCGTAGATGACGGTATTGGCCGCCCGGACGCTGACGGAGCCCTCCAGAATGGCCTTCATGGCGGAGAAGGCGTCGTCGTTTTTCTCGAAGCTCAGGTCGTCGATGAAGAGAATGAACTTGAGGGGGTTGTCCCGCAGGTGCTCCATGATGGCGGGGATGTGGGCAAGCTCTGCCTTGGGGACCTCGATGAGGCGCAGGCCCTCCGGGGCGAAGAGGTTGGTCACCGCCTTGACGGAGCTGGACTTGCCCGTGCCGGCGTCGCCCACTAAAAGGGCGTTGGCCGCCGGGAGGCCCTTGAGCAGGGCGCGGGTGTTGTCCAGGAGCTGGCCGCGCTGGAGCTCGTAGCCCACGAGGTCCGACATACTGGTGGTGTCCGGGGTGCGGACGGGGCGAATCTCGCCCTCCACCACCCGGAACATGGTGTGGCGGGCGTACTGGCCGTAGCCGGAGGTGCGGATGCCGGCCATCCGGGCCTCGAAGGCGGTGGAAAAATCAAGCTCGGTCGTCTCATAGGCCGGCAGGTACCCCACATAGCCCATAAGGGCCCGGAGCTTTTCCGGCGTGAGGGCGGCAAGCTCGGCAAAGAGCTCCAGCTCCCCCTCCACGCAGGTTTGAAGCGCCGGGGGGATGGGCGCGGCGTTGGCTCTGAGGACGGTATACTGGTTCTCGTCCTCGGCGGCGGCGTCCAGAAGATAACGGCTCAGGTCCCAGCCGTGCTGGGCGAGGGCGGCGACGAAGTCGGCGTAGTGCTCTACCCGCTCGGACTCGTCCCCCTCGCACTCGAAGAGGTCCCGGAGGGCCCGGAGCACGGGGCCGTTTTTCACGCCGCGAAAGACCACGATGGAGGCGATGGACGCGGCGGCGTTCGGCATGGTGTCCAGCATCTCAGAGCCTCTCGATGACGGCGTCGGTCATGGCCGCGGTGCCCAGGGGCGTCCTGCCGGAGGCGCCCACCAGGTCGGCGGTGCGAAGGCCGTCGTTCAGGCACTTATCCACCGCCGCTTCGATGTCGTCCGCCTCGGCGGCGAGGTCGAAGGAGTAGCGCAGCATCATGGCGGCGGAGAGGATGGTGGCGATGGGGTTGGCGATGCCACGGCCCGCGATATCGGGGGCGGAGCCGTGGATGGGCTCGTACATGCCCCGGGTCGTCTCGTTGAGGCTGGCGGAGGGCAGCATCCCGATGGAGCCGGTTATCTGGCTGGCCTCGTCGGAGAGGATATCGCCGAACATGTTGGATGTGACGATGACGTCGAACTGCGCCGGGTTCTTCACCAGCTGCATGGCGGCGTTGTCCACCAGCACGTCGTTGCACTCAACTTCCGGGTAGTCAGATGCTTGAATCTCGTGGACGGTCTTACGCCAGAGGCGGGAAGTCTCCAGGACGTTGGCCTTGTCGATGGAGCTCACCTTGCCCCGGCGCTTGCGGGCCGTCTCAAAGGCCACGCGGGCGATGCGCTCGATCTCAAAGCGGGAGTAGCACTCGGTGTCAAAAGCCTCCTGGCCGTAGCTCCCCTCCCGATAGCCCCGGTCGCCGAAGTAGATGCCGCCGGTGAGCTCCCGGACGATCATGATGTCGAAGCCGTCCTTCACGATGTCGGGCCGCAGAGGGCAGTCGCCGGCGAGGGCCGGGTAGAGCTTCGCCGGGCGCAGGTTGGTGAAGAGCCCCAGCGCCGCGCGGATGCCGAGAAGGGCCTTCTCCGGGCGGAGATTCCCCGGAAGGGTGTCCCACTTGGGCCCGCCCACGGCGCCGAGAAGGACGCTGTCGGACTCTAAGCACCCGTCCACCGTCTCCTGCGGCAGCGGCGCGCCGGTGGCGTCGATGGCCGCGCCGCCGATGAGGTAGGGGGTGAAGTTGAAGGTGTGGCCGTACTTTTTCCCGACGGCCTCCAGGACGCGCACGGCGCTGTCCACGATCTCCGGTCCGATCCCGTCGCCCCGGAGAAGGGCGATGTTGTATGTCATGTCGATCACCTGAAATGTTAGAGGTTTCATGGGCCGCCGTGGGCGGCGGCCCGTACGGCTTCTGATGCAGCCGTACGAAAAAACGTTGTAGGGGCCGCCGCCCACGGCGGCCCACATGGCAGTAATACTAATATCTATTTAAAAGGAGACACCGAGCGGCGAGGATTTTTCGCGTAAGGCTTGGAAGACGCCGCAGGGAATACCCATTGGTATTTCCAAGGCGGCTGACGCCCCCTGAGGTCCCCGGCGGGCAAAGCCCGCTGGGGAGAGGAGGAGCGAACACAGCGCCTGACTGCGCCCGCAGGCGTGTTTCGAGGCCAACCGCCGCGCAGCGGCGGCTCTTGGGCCGAGATGGGCGACCAACGGGAGCCCGAAGCAAAGCGTGTTCAGCGACGACGACGCGAAAAAGACCGTCGCGAATGTCTTGTTTTAATTAGATATTAGTATAAGGCTACCCTATGATCCCGGCTTTCGCCGCCTCCACCAGTCCGCCGGCGGAGATGATGTTCTGGATGAACGCGGGGAAGGGCTCGGTTTTGAAGGTTTGGCCGGTGGTGACATCCGTGATGACGCCGGCGTCCAGGTCGGCGGTGACCTCGTGGCCCTCCTCGATGGACTGGGCGGCCTGGGGGCACTCTACGATGGGCAGGCCGATGTTGATGGCGTTGCGGTAGAAGATGCGGGCGAAGCTCTTGGCGATGACGAGACTGATGCCCGACGCCTTGATGGCGATGGGAGCGTGCTCACGGGAGGAGCCGCAGCCGAAGTTCTCACCGCCCACTAAAATGTCGCCGGGGGCTATTTTGGCGTGAAAGGACTTGTCGATGTCCTCCATGCAGTGGGCGGCAAGCTCACGAGGGTCGCTGGTGTTCAGATACCGGGCGGGGATGATGACGTCGGTATCCACGTTGTCGCCGTATTTGACGGCTTTACCTGTGCATTTCATTTCAGCACCTCCTCGGCGGACGCGATGCGGCCCAGCACGGCGCTGGCGGCGGCGGTGGCGGGACTGGCTAAATAGACCTCGCTGTCCACATGGCCCATGCGGCCCACAAAGTTGCGGTTGGTGGTGGAGACACACCGCTCACCCTCGGCGAGAATGCCCATGTAGCCGCCGAGACACGGCCCGCAGGTGGGGGTGGAGACGACGCAGCCGGCCTCGATGAAGTCCCGGATGAAGCCGGCCTCCAGGCATTTGAGGTAGATGTCCTGGGTGGCGGGGATGATGATGGCCCGGACGTTACGGGCGACCTTGCGTCCCTTCAAAATCTCGTCGGCCTCCGCCATGTCCTTGAAAAGGCCGTTGGTGCAGGAGCCGATGACCACCTGGTCGATTTTCACCTCCCCGATCTCGTCCACGGTGTGGGTGTTCTCGGGAAGATGGGGGAAGGCGACGGTGGGGCGCAGCTCGGAGAGGTCGATCTCATACGTGGCGTCGTAGACGGCGTCCTCGTCGGCCTTGAAAATCCTGAGCTCGCGCCTGGCGTGCTCTTTCTCGTAGGCCAGGGTCACGTCGTCCACCTCGAAGATGCCGTTTTTCGCGCCGGCCTCGATGGCCATGTTGCAGACGGTGAGGCGGTCGGGCATGGAAAGGGACCGCGCGCCGGGGCCGGTGAACTCCATGGACTTATACCGCGCCCCGTCCACGCCGATCATGCCGATGATATGTAGGATGAGGTCCTTGCCGGAGACGCAGCGGGGGAGCGCGCCGGTGAGGACGAATTTGATAGCGGAGGGAACCTTGAACCAGGCCTTGCCGGTGGCCATGCCGAAGGCCATGTCCGTGGAGCCCACGCCGGTGGAGAAGGCTCCCAGCGCGCCGTAGGTGCAGGTGTGGGAGTCCGCGCCGATGGCGACGTCCCCGGTGACCACCAGGCCCTCCTCGGGGATTAGGGCGTGCTCGATGCCCATGCGGCCTACATCGAAGAAGCTCTCAAGCTCCTGCTCGTTGGCGAAGTCCCGGCAGCACTTGCACTGCTGGGCGGCCTTGATGTCCTTGTTGGGAACGAAGTGGTCCATGATGAGGGTCACGCGGTCGGGATCCGCCACCTTCTCAAACCCCATCTTTTTAAATTCCCGGATGGCCACCGGAGAGGTGATGTCGTTGCCGTGGATGCGGTCGAGCTTACAGAGGATGAGCTGTCCCGCCTCCACGCGCTCAAGGCCGGCGTGGGCGGCCAGGATCTTTTGGGACATGGTCATGGACATAGGCTCACCCCCTTTTGTTGATAATGGCGCCCTTGTCGGCGGAGCTGACCTGCTGGGCGTAGCGCTTGAGGTAGCCGGTGATGTCGGTTTTCGTGAGCGGCTTTTCGGCGGCCTTGCGGGCGCTCAGCTCCTCGTCGGGGACCTTCAGGGTGATGGTGTGGTTGGGGATGTCGATGGCGATAAGGTCCCCCTCATGGACGTAAGCGATGAGCCCGCCGCTGGCGGCCTCAGGGCTCACGTGGCCGATGGACGCGCCCCGGGTCGCGCCGGAAAAGCGCCCGTCGGTGATGAGGGCGACGGACTTGTCGAGACCCGCGCCGGCGATAGCGCTGGTGGGGTTGAGCATCTCCCGCATACCGGGTCCCCCGGCGGGGCCCTCATAGCGGATGACCACCACGTCGCCGGGGTTAATGCCGCGGTTGTGGATGACCTTGATGGCCTCCTCCTCGCTGTTGAAGACACGGGCGGGGCCCTCGTGGACCAGCATTTCCGGGGCCACGGCGCTTCTCTTCACCACACAGCCGTTCTCCGCCAGGTTCCCGTAGAGGACGGCGATGCCGCCGGTCTCGGAGTAGGGGTCGTCGATGGGGCGGATGACGGCGGGGTTCAGGTTCTCCACGCCCTCCAGATTCTCCCCCAGGGTCTTGCCGGTGCAGGTCATGACGGAGGTGTCCAGGAGGTTTCGCTTCGTCAGCTCCTTCAAAACGGCGTAGACGCCGCCGGCCTCGTTCAGGTCCTCCATATAGGTGGGGCCGGCGGGGGCCAGGTGGCAGAGGTTGGGAGTCCGGGCGCTGATGTCGTTGGCCATGCTGATGTCGAAGTCCACGCCACACTCGTTGGCGATGGCGGGGAGGTGGAGCATGGAGTTGGTGGAGCACCCCAGGGCCATGTCGGCGGTGATGGCGTTGCGGATCGCGGCCTCAGTCATGATGTCCCGGGCGCGGATGTTGCGCCGCACCAGCTCCATCACCTGCATTCCGGCCCGCTTGGCAAGACTGATGCGCGCCGAGTACGCGGCGGGAATCGTGCCGTTGCCCCGGAGGCCCATGCCCAGGACCTCGGTGAGGCAGTTCATGGAATTGGCGGTGTACATCCCGGAGCAGGAGCCGCAGGAGGGGCAGGTCTTGCACTCGTATTCCCGCAGCTTGGCCTCGTCTATCTTCCCGGCGGAGTAGGCGCCCACGGCCTCGAACATGCTGGAAAGGCTGGTTTTGTGCCCGTCCACGCGCCCGGCCAGCATGGGGCCGCCGGAGACGAAGACGGTGGGGAGATTGAGCCGCGCCGCGGCCATAAGGAGGCCGGGAACATTCTTGTCGCAGTTGGGGATCATGACGAGGCCGTCAAAGCCGTGGGCCATGACCATGCACTCCGTGGAGTCGGCGATGAGGTCGCGGGTAACCAGGGAATATTTCATCCCCACGTGGCCCATGGCGATGCCGTCGCACACGGCGATGGCGGGGAAGACGATGGGGGTGCCCCCGGCCATGGCCACGCCGGTCTTCACGGCCTCGGTGATCTTATCGAGGTTCATGTGGCCGGGGACGATCTCGTTATAGCTGCTCACGATGCCGATGAGGGGGCGCTGGAGCTCCTCGTCGGTGAGGCCCAGGGCGTAGTAAAGGGAGCGGTGGGGGGCATTTTCGTAGCCGTTGACAACGGTGTCTTTGATCATAAGTGGTTCCTCCCTCTGGTTTTGGAGAATGGCATTGGAAGTAGGGGCGGGTCCCAGACCCGCCCGCATGTGTCAGTTGTTGATGAGCTTATCCTCGTCGCTCCAGCTGTAGAGCTTGCGGATCTCCGCACCCACGATCTCGCTGGGGTGCTCGGCGGCCTTCTTGCGCATGGCGTTGAAGTGGACCTGGGCCCCGGCGTCGGACATGTCGAGGAGGAATTCCTTGGCGAAGGTACCGTCCTGGATGTCGGAGAGGATCTTCTTCATGGTCTTCTTGGTCTCCTCGGTGATGAGCTTGGGACCGGTGACGTAGTCGCCGTACTCGGCGGTGTTGGAGATGGAGTAGCGCATCCCGGCGAAACCGGACTGGTAGATGAGGTCGACGATGAGCTTCATCTCGTGGATGCACTCAAAGTAGGCATTCCTGGGGTCGTAGCCGGCCTCGCAGAGGGTCTCAAAGCCCGCCTGCATCAGGGCGCAGACGCCGCCGCACAGGACCGCCTGCTCGCCGAAGAGGTCCGTCTCGGTCTCGGTGCGGAAGGTGGTCTCCAGCACGCCCGCGCGCGCCCCGCCGATGCCGGCGGCATAGGCAAGGCCGATGTCCCAGGCGTCGCCGGTGGCGTCCTGCTCCACGGCGATGAGGCAGGGCACGCCCTTGCCCGCCTGATACTCGCTGCGAACGGTGTGGCCGGGGCCCTTGGGGGCGATCATGATGACGTTGACGTTCTTGGGGGGCTTGATGCAGCCGAAGTGGATGTTGAAGCCGTGGGCGAAGGCCAGGGTCTTGCCCTCGGTGAGGCCCGGCTCGATGCTCTCCTTGTAGAGCTTGGCCTGCTTTTCGTCGTTGATGAGGATCATGATGATGTCGGCGGCCTTGGCGGCATCGGCGGCGGTCATGACCTTGAGGCCCTGAGCCTCAGCCTTGGCCCAGCTCTTGGAGCCGGTGTAGAGGCCGACGATGACGTTGACGCCGGAATCCTTGAGGTTCAGCGCGTGGGCGTGGCCCTGGGAGCCGTAGCCGATGATAGCCACGGTCTTACCGTCCAGACGGTGGAGGTCGCAATCCTGTTCGTAGAAGATCCTGTTCATGATAATTGACTCCTTTTGAAAGAATTTATATGTGAAATTGGTTTTGAACGCGAGATCAGTTGATGTCCGGCTGCTCTAAAATGCTCCCGCCGCCCTTTTGGAGGGCGACGATGCCGGTGCGGCAAAGCTCGATGATGCCGAGGGGGCGGATCATCTCGATAAGGGCGTCTATCTTGTCCGGGGTGCCGGTGACCTCGATGCACAGCGCCTCCACGGAGTAGTTGATGATCTTGGCCTTGAAGATATCAAGGGCGGCCAGGACCCGCTGGTGCTTATCCGGGTCGTTTTTGATCTTCACCAGCACCAGCTCCCGCTCGATGGCGTCCACCTCCTCCAGAAGCTCCACCTTCTTGACGTTGAAGAGCTTGCGGAGCTGGTTGAGCATCTGGGCGCGGGCGTAGCCGTCGCCGGACATGGTGATGGTGATGCGGGAATATTCCGGGGACTCGGTGACGCCCACGGTGAGGGAGTCGATGTTGAAGCCGCGCCGGGTGAACATGCTGGTGACGCGTGTGAGGACGCCGAACTTGTTTTCCACGTAGACGGCGATGACAAATTTGTTTCCCGTTGTTTCCGCCACGGTTCACACCTCCTTCTTCACGGTGATGATGTCGTCGATGGCCCCGCCGGGGGGCAGCATGGGAAGGACGAACTCGTCCTTGTCGATGAGGCAGTCGATGACGGTGACCTCGTCGGAAGCCATGGCCTTCTCAAAGGCCGCCTCGAATTCCTCCGGCGTCTGCGCCAGGACGCCCACGGCCCCGAAGGCCTCGGCCAGCTTCACAAAGTCGGTCCGGCGCACGTCCAGGTTAGTGTCGGCGTAGTGGTGGTTGAAAAAGAGCGTCTGCCACTGGCGGACCATGCCCAGGGTCTTGTTGTCGATGAGGACGATGGTGACGGGGACATGGTAGGTGACGGCGGTGGCAAGCTCGTTGAGGTTCATGCCGAAGCTCCCGTCGCCGGTGATGAGGACGGTATGCTCGCCGGTGCCCACCGCCGCGCCGATGGCCGCGCCCAGGCCGAAGCCCATGGTCCCGAGCCCGCCGGAGGACACCATCTTGCGGGGCTTCTGGAAGCGGATATACTGGGCGGCCCACATCTGGTGCTGGCCCACGTCCGTGGCCACGGGGGTGTATGCGGTCTTATACTTGTTGATCGTCTCCATGACCTTCAGGGGCGTCAAAACCCCCGGCGGGTCCATGAGGAAGCTTGCTTCCTTGTCCCGCAGGTCCTCGATGTGGTCCATCCAGTCCATGTGGTTGGCCTCGTGGACGGAGTCGATGAGCTTTCTAAGGGCCACGGCGATATCGCCGGTGATGCCCACGTTGGCGGTGATGTTCTTGGAGATCTCCGCGAAGTCCGCGTCGATGTGGATGATCTTGGCGTGCTGGGCAAACTTGGCCTTGTTGCCCGTGGCCCGGTCGGAAAAGCGGGTGCCGATGGCGATGATGAGGTCGGCGTCGTTGGAGGCCACGGAGGAGGCGTAGTGCCCGTGCATCCCCTGCATCCCCAGAAAGCGGGGGTGATCCGTGGGGATGCCGGAAAGGCCCATGAGGGAACAGCCGATGACGGCGTCGATCTTGTCCGCCAGCTCCAGGACCAGCTCCTCGGTCTGAGAGCCGATGACGCCGCCGCCGATGTGGATGAAGGGGCGGGACTTGGAGTCGATGAGCGCGGCGGCCTGGGCGATCTTCTCATCACTGGGGATGTGCTGGGGGAAGGGCGGGTCGACGGGCTTGGGCTCATACTCCCCCACGGCGGTCTGGATATCCTTGGGGATGTCGATGAGCACCGGGCCGGGGCGGCCGGACTTGGCGATACGGAAGGCCTCGCGGATCTTGTCCGCCAGCTTGTTCACGTCGTGGATGAAGTAGTTGTGCTTGGTGATGGGCAGGGTTATGCCGGTGATGTCGATCTCCTGGAAGGAATCCCGGCCGATGAGGTCCTGGGGCACGTTGCCGGTGATGGCCACCATGGGGACGCTGTCCAGCATGGCGGTGGCGATGCCGGTGACCAGGTTGGTGGCGCCGGGGCCGGAGGTGGCGATGACCACGCCCACCTTCCCGGTGGCCCGGGAGTAGCCGTCGGCGGCGTGGGACGCGCCCTGCTCATGGGCGGTGAGGATATGGTGAAGCCTGTCGCCGGCTTCATAAATGGCGTCGTAGAGGTTGAGGACCTGCCCGCCGGGGTAACCGAACACGTCGGTGACGCCCAGCTCGATGAGGGTCTCCACGACGATTTGTGCGCCTGTCAGTTTCATAGACAAACTCCTGTATCTTCCTTATTTTTGCTCCAAGAGGCGGTTCACCGCGCTCACCAAAGCCTTGATGGAGCTTACGATGATGTCGCGGCTGATGCCCGCGCCCCAGATGAGCTCGCCGCCGGGGGTCTTGAGGCCCACGTAGCTGGCGGCCTTGGAGGTGGAGCCCTCCTCCAGCGCGTGCTGGGAGTAGATGTCCAGGGTGTAGGGAAGGCCTGTGACCAGCTTCACGGCGTTGGAGACGGCGTCGAGCCGTCCGTTGCCGAAGGCGGTGACCTTCTGCTTCACGCCCTTGTAGAGGACGGTGACAGTGGCGGTGATGCCGTCGGGCTCCTGGACGTAGTGGGCCTCCGGCACGTTCATCACGGTCTTGCGGTTGCAGTAGTGCTCGTTAAAGTAGTCGTAGACCTCCTGGGGCTGGAGCTCCCGGTGCTCCCGGTCGGAGATGCCCTTGATGAAGTAGCCGAAATCCTCCCGCATCTTGGGGGGCATGGCGATGTTGAACTGCGTCTCCATGATGTACCCGATGCCTCCCTTGCCGGACTGGGAGTTGATGCGGATGACGTCCGCCTCGTAGACCCGCCCCAGGTCCGTGGGGTCGATGGGCAGATAGGGGACGGTCCAGGGCTCCGTGGGGTGCTCCTCCCGCCAGCGCATCCCCTTGGCAATGGCGTCCTGGTGGGACCCGGAGAAAGCGGCGAAGACCAGCGCCCCGGAGTAGGGCTGGCGCTCATAGACGCGCATACGCGTCACCCGCTCGTAGACCCGGGTGATGGCGGGCAGGTCGTGGAAATCGAGCTTCGGGTCCACGCCCTGGGAGTACATATTGAGGGCTAACGTGATGATGTCCACGTTGCCGGTGCGCTCGCCGTTGCCGAAAAGGGTGCCCTCCACGCGCTGGGCGCCGGCCAGAAGCCCCATCTCCGTGTCCGCGATGGCACAGCCCCGGTCGTTGTGGGGGTGGAGGGAGACGACGATCCCGTCCCGGTATTTGAGGTTTTTGCACATATACTCGATCTGCTGGGCGTAGACGTGGGGCATGGAGTGGCTGACGGTGACGGGCAGGTTGTAGATGACCTTCCGCTCCGGCGTGGGCTTCCAGACCTCGCTCACCGCGTCGCAAATCTCCAGGGCGAACGCCGGCTCCGTGCCGGTGAAGCTCTCCGGGGAGTACTCGAAGCGGAAATTGCCCGGCGTCTTGGCGGCGTACTCGTTGAAGAGCTTCGCCCCGGAGACGGCGATGTCGACGATCTCCTGCTTCGACTTCTTGAACACCTGCCGGCGCTGGGCCACGGAGGTGGAATTATAGAGGTGGACGATGGCGTTCTTGCAGCCGGAAACGGCCTCGAAGGTCTTTTTGATGATGTGCTCGCGCGACTGGGTCAGCACCTGGATAGCCACGTCGTCGGGGATCATGTCGCGCTCGATGAGCGTGCGGCAGAACTCATACTCCGTCTCGGAGGCCGCCGGGAAGCCCACCTCGATCTCCTTGAAGCCGATCTTGACCAGGAGCTCAAAAAACTCCAGCTTCTCCTCCAGGCTCATGGGGATGATGAGGGCCTGGTTGCCGTCCCGCAGGTCCACGCTGCACCAGGTGGGCGCTTCCTCCACGCGGTCCTTTTTCGCCCAGTCGAAATAGTCGCCCTGGGGGAGGAAATACTGTCTTGTGTACTTTTCGAAGCCTTCCATACTTGTTCCTTTCCGGGTGATTTTGGGTACAAAAAAAGTCTCGTTTACCCAAAATACTCTGACATATTTTTGGATAAAGAGACGAAAGAAATCTTCCGCGGTACCACTCTTCTTGGCGATGCTCGCCCGCTCAACCCGCGTCCGTCAACGCGGCCTCTCTGTAACGGGAGAACCCGGCTGTACTTACTTACGCGTCCTTGCGCGTTCAGCTCGCGGCTCAGGGAGGAGTAGACCGTCCGCCCCGCGCCGCCTCGCACCACCCGGCGGCTCTCTGAAGCATCACGAACGTCCTTGTTCCCGTCTTAGCCTTTTTTGATTTGCAAACATCATACAACACACTTTCGGCACTGTCAAGGGGAAGTTTTTCGATTTTACACTTTAAATAATCCAACCGTTTTTCCCGCGGCTTTTGTTGGGCAAAGTGCAAACAGGGGCCGCGGGATACGCCGGATGGACATCCCCCGCGGCCGCGTTGGTTATTTCTTGTCGCTGTCGTCGACGCGGATATCATTCAGCTCCTTTTTAAGCTTGTCGAACTCCTCATCCGACATGGCCGAAATGCCCCCGGGCCGTCTATTCGCGTATTCCCTTCCCGCCAGAAACCAGGAGACAAAGGCGAAGACCGCCGCGAGGATGTACGCAATCAGCGCCAAGGTCCAGCCACCACCCATGCTTCCAATGTCACGGACGGAAAAAATGTATTCATCCCGCAAAAAGAAAAGGCAGCCTACTCCCAGTACATCCACAATTGCGCTGAACAAGCCTCCTCTCATGATGATCGAGGAAACTACGCCTGTTATTCCCGCCACGAGGGCGCCAATCAACCACAAATTGATCGTTTTAAACTCCGCATCCAGTCTTTCATAGTCGTCCAGGTTTTTCAGGATCGCAAAAAGGTATTTAAAACCTGAATAGCTGTCCGTTTCCCCGAAGATTCTCACCCTCAAAAAAGGGAGAAAAAAACAAAGGATCCCGATGCACCCGGCAATTCGCGCCCATTTCACCGTATTTTCGCTTGTCAAGTAACTCATTGACTTTTCCTCTTTTCTTTTTTCTTTTCCCCATTCCGGCATATGGTCCGAAAAGGAAGTATGGGAAATGGAGGTCAATATAAATATTATATTTGGTATTGCCAAATTTGTAAAGCACTTTTTTTCATATACTTAAAGAAAAGAGGTGCTTTATGAAGACCAGGAAGCTTGAATTGGGCAATCGGAATCTCGTGGGCGCCCGTGTGACGCAGGCGCGGCTGCGGCTGGGGATGAAGCAGATCGAGCTGCTGGCCCGTCTGCAGACCTCCGGCGTGGATATCAGCATCCCGGCCCTGTCCCTTCTGGAGGGGCAAAAGCGGCCGGTAACGGATTTTGAGCTGTGCGCCTTGGCCGACGTCCTGCACGTCTCCGTAGACTGGCTTTTAGGGCGGGAGAAATAGCCCCCGGAGGGCTTTGGGGGCGCGGTTTGTCGGGGCCGCTCTCTTTTCCGACGCTCGCTTCCCCCCTGCCCCCCTCCTACGAGGAGGGGGCTTAAAAAGGTTTGCGGCTTCGCCGCATTTTTTTGATTTGCCCGCTGCGGCGGGGACGGGGGCTCGAATCCCCCCTACCCCCTTTGCCCCAAAGGGGGTCAAAAAGGTTTGCGCCGCTATGCGGCGCAATTTTTATAAAGGCGGCGCGAAGCGCCGCATCCTTGTTCCCCCGACCCCTTTTTCGGAAAAAGGGGTGCCGCCGCGGCGGCGGGGTATTCGAACCCCCGTCCCCCGTCTTAGCCTTCCCCGCAGGGCGGGGAAGGTGGCGCCCGCAGGCGCCGGATGAGGTGGGTGTGTTCATCGCAGCCACTCAAAGCCCTTCGGCTCCCACCTCACCCCTCCCCCTCCCCGCCCTGCGGGGAGGGCTCTCAATCGGGGGTGGGTGCGATTTATCGGAATCATTCCGGTAACACGACCTGCCTCCTTTAGCCCCTCCAAGGTCGGGGACAGCCGCGAAGCGGCAGGGGTGGTTAAAGGCCCGGCGTCACCCCGCCGTGACGGTGAGACTCAGGGCCAGGATGCCCTCGTTGTTGCGGTAGATCTGGTCGAACTGGGAGAGGGGGAGGGGGGCGAGGCCCTGGCCGGCCTCGACGGTGTAGCCGGGGCGGTCAAACTCCGCGATGAACCAGTCCTTGTAGCCGGCGTAGGCGGAGGCGGCGGGGGTGAGGGAGACCTCGTAACCGCTGACGGCGGCGAATTGGAGGGCGATCTCGTAGGAGCTTTCCGGAAGATAATCTAAATATTTCCAATATATCACCTGGCCCTGGGTGTGGTAGGAGAGGGTAATGGAAAAATCGTGCTGCCGCGTGAAATTGTAGACCGCGCGGCTTTCCGGGATCTCCAGGGGCGCGGCGCCCACATAATCCCGGGGCGCCGGGGAAACATAGCCCTGTGCGAATTTGATCTGGCGGGCCTCGTTCCACCCGGCGGGGTACTGGAGATTGGGGTCCACGCCCTGGATGTTGGCCTTCCAGCCCGCGGGGAAGGCGATGGCGGGATAGTCGGCGGCGATCTGCCGCGCGCCCTCAAAAAACGGCCCCTCCGTCAGCTCCCCGGTGACCAGCGCCACGCCGTCCGGGTTGACCATGGGCATCACGTAGAGCGTGGAGCGCTCATAAAGGCTTTGGGCGTTCTGGCCGAAGACGGTGAGGCCGGAGGCGTAGGCGTGGGCGTACTTTTCCAGAAATTTCATGAGGACCGGCGTGGTGATCCACTCGTTGGCGTGGTGGGAGGCGTTGTGGAAGACCTGGTTGGGGCCGGCGCCAAGCTTCACCGTGTGCAAAGGCCGGCCCATGACGCTGGTTCCCGCCGAGCCCAGCTCCAGAAAGGGATACCGGGCGGCCAGGCCCCGGAGGCACAGGGCGAGGTACGTGGGGGTGAAGCGGATGCCGGGGTCAACCACGTCGAAGGGCCGGGGGACGGTGAGCATGGAGCCCACCCGCAGGCGCGTGGGCGTAACGCCGGGGTTGGCGGTCTCCAGCGCCCGGACGGTGATGCCGTTGGCCCGCGCCAGGTTATATAAGGTGTCCCCGGGGCGGACGGTGCGGCGGAAGAAGCCGGTGAGCCAGCTTTCCAGCGACGCCCAGGTCCGGCTGCCCGCCACGCCGTCGGGGACAAGGCCGAAGGCGGCCTGGTAGGCACGCGTGGCGGCCAGCGTCTCCGGCCCGAAGACGCCGTCCGGGGCAAAGCGAAGGTATCCGGCCCGCCCGAGGCCCAGCTGCAGCAGCTCCACCCACGGGCCCCGGTCTCCCAGACGTAAAACTTTAACCAAAATGAGTTTCCCCCTTTACTCTTTATAGTACTCCCCTATTTTATGATTTGAAAAAGCGGAAAAGACCGGATAACCGTTTTTTCGGGAAAGTGGGACAATTTGCGCCCCGCCGGCGTCAAAAGGGCGCTCATGCGGGAACAGCCGTTTTCCGCCAGCCCAAAAGCGAAAAGTATTTCTATGCCTCAATCGTTTTTCGGGGGACATATTAAAGGCGGCGTTGAGCCAAAGAAAAATGGGGAGCGGGAAAATATGAAAAAACTTGATTTGAAAAGGACGGCGGCCGTATGCGCGGCCGCTCTTCTGACGGCGCTGGCGCTGGCGTCCCCCGCGGCGGCGGCGGACCTGCCGGAACGGCTGGTGCCGGTGGGCGAGGCGGTGGGCATCGCGGTGAAGGCCGACGGGGCGGTGGTGTCGGAGCTTTCGGAATTCAAGACCGCCTCCGGCACCTGCGCCCCGGCCAGGGACGCGGGACTTCGTCCGGGGGACGTGATCACCATGATCGAGGGCGTCCCCGTGGCCTCGGCCCAGGACATGATGGCGGCGCTGGAGGGAGCGCCGGAGTCCGTCACCGTCCGCTATACCCGGGACGGAAAGGAGCGCCAGGCGGCGGTGAAGCCCTGGTTCGACGGGGAGACGGGGTACCTGGGCGTCTGGGTGCGGGACAGCGTCTCCGGCATCGGGACCGTCACCTTCTATGACCCGGAAAGCGGCCTCTACGGGGCGCTGGGGCACTCCATCGCCGACAGCGCCACCGGCGTCATCGTGCCGGTGCGGGAGGGAAGCCTGCTGCGGGCGCGCCTCACCGGCATCACCAAGAGCCGCGCCGGATCGCCGGGACAGCTGGGCGGCGAGCTGGACTACGCTGGCGTGCTGGGCACGGTGGACGTCAACTGCGCCGTGGGCATCTTCGGTCAGGGCCGGGAGGACCTGCGCGTCTGCGAGAGCGTCCCCACCGCCCCGGCCTCGGCGGTGAAGGCCGGCAAGGCCGTCATCCTCAGCGACGTCTCCGGCGAGCGCCGGGAGTACGCCATTGAGATCACCCGCCTTTACAGCGGCGGGAACGGCCGGGACATGATGATCAAGGTCACCGACCCCGACCTCCTGGCCCTCACCGGCGGCATCGTCCAGGGCATGAGCGGTTCCCCCATCCTCCAGCAAGGCCGCCTCGTCGGCGCCGTCACCCACGTCCTCATCAACGACCCGGAAAAAGGGTATGGGGTGTTTTTGGAAAGCATGTGGAAGAGGAAATAACGGACGACCGCCTATAATAAACGGGACCACCCCGGCCGCGCTTTGCGCGGCCACCCCTCCGTAGGAGGGGCATTGGCTGGTGCGTTCATCGGAACCGTTCTATCATCCCACGTTCGCTACCCCCCTGCCCCCCTCCTACGAGGAGGGGGCTTAAAAAGGATGCGCCGCTTTGCGGCGCATTTTTTATCAAGGCGGCGCAAAGCGCCGCAACCTTATTCCCTCCCATCGAGCCATTTTTTCCGGCGGCATGTACGTCGGAAAAAATACCTTTTGTTTTGCGGAGTGTGCGGCCCCATAGGGGCCGTGCGCGCAGCAAAACAGCAGGAAAACCTCCGGCGAAAGGTCCGCAGACCTTTCGCCGGAGGTTTTCCGCACGTTCCTTTTGGCAGAAAAATGGCGCAGCCATTTTTCGCCAGTTTATTTCAGCTCGACCTTGCCGCCGGCTTCCTCCAGCTTCTTCTTGAGCTCCTCGGCCTCGTCCTTGGAGCAGGCTTCCTTGATGGTCTTGGGAGCGCCCTCGACAGTGGCCTTGGCCTCGGCGAGGCCCTGGTTGGTGATCTCACGGACGGCCTTGATGACCTTGATCTTGGAAGCGGCGTCGAAGCCGGCCAGGACCACGTCAAACTCGGTCTTCTCCTCGGCGGCGGGGGCAGCGGCGGCGGCGCCGGCGGCGGGAGCGGCCATGGCGGCGGCGGAGACGCCGAACTCCTCCTCGAGAGCATGTACGAGCTCAGAGAGCTCAAGAACGGTGAGAGCCTTGATCTCGTCGATCAGGGCGGTGACTTTTTCAGCAGCCATTGTATTGTTCCTCCTGTAAGAATTTTGATTTTTTCAGTTTGTTTTTACTCGGCGGGAGCCGCTTCGGGCTCGCCGGCAGGGGCGCCCTGCTTCTCGGCGATGGCGTTGAGCACGCAGGCCAGCTGGGAAATGGGGGCCAGCATGGTGCCGAGCACCTGGGCGCGCAGGATGGGCAGCGGGGGGATCTTGGCGAGGGCCTTGATCTCGTCCACGGAAATGACCTTCCCGTCCATGAAGCCGCCCTTGATCTCGAAGCAGTTCTGGAGCTTCTCGGCGTACTCCGCGACGACTCTGGCGGGGGCCAGCTCGTCCTCATGGGAGATGGCCAGGGACGTGGTGCCATGGAGCAGGGGATCGAGCTCTGCGTATCCGGCGTCGTCGATGGCGAAGCGGACCAGGGTGTTCTTGACGACGGCGTACTCCACCTTCTCCTCGCGCATCTTGCGGCGAAGGGCGGTGTCGTCGGCCACGGTGATGCCGGAGTAATCCACCAGCACGCCGGCCTTGGCTCCCTTGAGCTTCTCCTTGAGCGCGGCGACGATGGCCTGCTTCTCGCTCAGGACCTTTGCGTTGGGCATGATTTTTCACCTCCACGGTTATGATGGCGTCCACAGAAAATGCCCCGACGCGCAAAGCATCGGGGCACGGTAAAGCAAATCACATTTGCCGCCCTCGGCAGGATTTACGTGTCTCCACACCTGCTGTCTTTGGAACGCTATGGCATCATACCACACCTTTTCCCGCCTGTCAAGGATTTTTTCAAGGTTTTTGGGATTTTTCAGGGGCGGCGAGGGCTTGTAAGCCGGGCTCATTCCTCGGGCGGCCGGTCGTTGCAAAGAAGGTAGTCCGTTGTGACGTTCAGGATACGGGAAAGCCTGACCAGCGTATCCAGCGGCGGCTGCGTCTCCCCCTGCTCGTACTTCTGATAGCCGTTGAGCGAGATCCCCAAAAGGTCCGCCATCCGCTGCTGCGTAAGCCCAGCCCCCATCCGCGCCCCGCGAAGACGTTTTCTAAACATTTTCTCACCAGCCTTTTGACGGGATAATAACCGTGCTGTCAATCGTGTTCTGGGTTGAGCAATTCGTTGGGGGTCATATCAAAAATTGAGGAAAACGCCAGGACCTCTATATCTGTCACAAACCTTTTCCCGGCCTCAATGCGCTGGATAGCGTTTTTATCAATGTCAAGACCGGCGAGTTGAAGAGCATCAGCTAATGCACGCTGGGACAGCTTGCGCTGCTTTCTCAAGCGGGCTAGTGTTTCCCCGCAAATGTTATTCTTTCCGCAAGGGGACTTGTTAATAAACATTTTTATCACCTCCTTGACATTTTGTGCTTGTCAACAAGATGATAATATGATATATTACATGTGGGATTGACATTCACTAGATGTCAATAAAAAATTATAAGAGGTGCCCACTATGAGAAAAAAACATGACGAAGCCTGGGCGGAGGAGATGAAGAACAGAAAACCTCCGGAAGCGTATCGGATGACCCTGGCGGAGGCGTGCGCGTTGGCGTACATGGAGGACTGCTTGTTTTCGGTGTCGGCGGCGTATAACTACGGCTTCCAGCGGGGAAGGAATTATGAGAGGAACAGAGCGCGGGCGGGGAAATGAGGGGGGATGCCCTGCGGGGGACGGGGCACGGGCGGGTTTGGAACCCGCCCCTACAGTTTCTAAATGACCTTCCATCACCGCCGTACGGGCCGCCGCCCAGGTTGGCCCACGTTGCAGGGCTTAGATTGTCTCCGATAAACGCCGTAGGGGTCGCCGTCCTCGGCGACCCGCGTTGCGATAACCTCCCATGTCGTTTTTATGGGATTACCTTCCACTTCTCCTGTAGGGGCGGGTTCCAAACCCGCCCGTGCGCGGTTGCGGGACGGGCGCGGTTCCGATAAAACGGTACATATCGGTTATCGGAGGCATGGGCCGCCGTGGGCCTGCGCCCGCAGGCGCGTTTCGGAGCGCAACCGCCGCGCAGCGGCGGCTCTTAGCGCGGAGATGCGGCCCATGCGACGTTGTTCGGGACGTGTCAATGGTCGATGGGCGGGTCGCCGGGGACGGCGACCCCTACGGCGGTGTTTATAACCTGTGGTTCAACGATACCGCTCTGTCATCCCACCTTCGCTTCCCCCCCTGCCCCCCTCCTACGAGGAGGGGGCTTAAAAAGGTTTGCGCCGCGATGCGGCGCAATTTTTTATAAACGCGGCGCGTAGCGCCGCAACCATATTCCCCCGACCCCTTTTTCGGAAAAAGGGGTGCCGCCGCAGCGGCGGGGTATTCGAGTCCCCGTCCTAGCCTTCCCCGCAGGGCGGGGAAGGTGGTGCCCGCAGGCGCCGGATGAGGTAGGTCCGTTCATCGCAACTGCCCTAAGCCCTTCGGCTCCCACCTCACCCCTCCCCCTCCCCGCCCTGCGGGGAGGGCTCTGAGACGGAGCGGGTACGATGATTCGGAAACTTTTCCACAACATTTCTCATCGAGCCATTTTTTCCGGCGGCGTGTACGTCGGAAAAAATACCTTTTGTCACGGTGAGTGTGCGAGCGAAGCGAGTGCGCGAGCCGTGACAGCAGAAAGCCCCCGCTCGAATTCCGCAGAATTCGAGCGGGGGCTTTCGCACGTTTCCCCTTGGCATTTGAAGGCCGCAAAGCGGCCTTCAAAGCCAGCTTTAATAGTTCTCCGCGTGTACCTCAAAGAAGCTCTGGGGGTGGTTGCAGGTCGGGCAGACGTCGGGGGCCTTGGTGCCGACGCAGATGTGGCCGCAGTTGCGGCACTCCCAGACCTTGACCTCGGACTTCTCGAAGACCTTGGCCGTCTCCACGTTCTTCAAAAGGGCGCGGTAGCGGTCCTCGTGGTGGTGCTCGATCTCGGCCACCAGGCGGAAGCGGGCGGCCAGCTCCGGGAAGCCCTCCTCCTCGGCGGTCTTGGCGAAGCCCGCGTACATGTCGGTCCACTCGTAGTTCTCGCCGTTCGCGGCCTCCTCAAGGTTCTGGGCGGTGTCGCCGATGCCCTCCAGCTCCTTAAACCAGAGCTTGGCGTGCTCCTTCTCGTTGTCGGCGGTCTTCAGGAACAGGGCCGCGATCTGCTCGTAGCCCTCCTTCTTGGCCTTGGAGGCGAAGTAGGTGTACTTGTTGCGGGCCTGGGACTCCCCGGCGAAGGCGGCCCAGAGGTTCTTCTCGGTCTGTGTGCCGGCGTATTTGCTCATGGTGGTATTCCCCTTTCTGAAAAATAAATTTTTATTTCGTGCCGAAGATGCGGTCGCCGGCGTCGCCGAGGCCGGGGACGATATAGGCGTGGTCGTTGAGCTTCTCGTCCACGGCGGCCACGTAGATGTCCACGTCCGGGTGATCGCGGCGGATAACGTTGACGCCCTCCGGGGCGGCGATGATGTCCACCAAGGTGATGGACTTGCAGCCGTACTCCTTGATGAAGTCGATGGCGGCGCTGGCGCTGCCGCCGGTGGCCAGCATGGGATCGACGATGATGACGGCGCTCTCGGCGATGTCGTCGGGCATCTTGCAGTAATATTTAATGGGCTCGTGGGTGTCCGGGTCGCGGAAAAGGCCGATGTGGCCCACGCGGGCGCTGGGCAGGAGCTTGAGCATCGGGTCCACCATGCCAAGGCCGGCGCGGAGGATGGGGACGATGGTGATCTTCTGGTCGCCCAGGGTGCGCACGACGGCGGGGGCGACGGGGGTCTCCACCGTAGTCTCCACGGTGGGCAGATTCCGGGTGGCCTCATAGCACATGAGGGTGGAGATCTCTCCCACGATCTCCCGGAACTCCTTGACGCCGGTGTTCTTGTCTCTGAGGATGGACAGCTTGTGGTGGATCAGGGGGTGATCGAGTACGTGAAGCTCTGCCATGTTCTTTTATCCTCCGTAACTATATAAATTTTTTATGCCTGACGCAGTTTTTCAAGCCTCTCCCGTTCGGCCTGGGAAAGGCGCAGATAGGTGGGCGTGAGGTCCCGGGCCGGCTCCGGGGTCTTCCCCGCCGCCGCCATAGCCACGCCCCAGGCCGACTGGAGGCGCAGCGGCTCCCGGGCAAGATAGGCCGGGAGCCCCTCCTCCAAAAACCTATTATAGCACAACTCGGCGCCGTCTCCAACAAAAAAATACGCGGTTTTTTCATTTTTTGCTTCCGTCACCAGCTCGTCCAGGGCGACGGCCCGGTCCTCGCCTGTTCGCAGGGGCCTTCCCCCCTCCAGGCGGAATTTGGCGGTGTAGATCTGCCCCCGGCGGGCGTCCATGGCTGGGCAGATGACCGCGTCGCCTTGCCCCAGGCCGTGCCAGGCCATGGCCTCCAGAGTGGAGACGCCGATGACCGGCTTGTCCGCGCCCCAGCAAAGCCCCTTCACCGCCGCCACGCCGATGCGCACGCCGGTGAAGGACCCGGGGCCGCGGGCCACCGCCAGGGCGTCCACGTCCGCCACCGTCAGCTCCAGGTTGCGCAGAAGGTCCTCCGCCATTTTAAGGAGCGTCCGGGAGTGGGTGAGGGCGCTGGCCTGGAAATACTGGCCCAGGAGCCTTTCGTCCTCCGTCACCGCCACGCTGGCGGCCCTGGCCGAGGACTCGAATGCCAGGATCCTCACGCGATCCCCTCCCCTTCTATGTCGATGACGCGCTCTTGCTCCCCGGTCTTTTCGATGCGCACCCGGACGGCCTCCGGCGGGATGGCGTCCTCCACGTTCTCCGTCCACTCCACGCAGCACACGCCGCCCCGGGCAAGGTAGTCCTCCCAGCCGATGTCAAAAAGCTCGTCGGAGGAGCCGAGCCTGTACATATCGAAGTGGAAAAGCGGCACCCGGCCGGGGTATTCGTTGACGATGGTGAAGGTGGGGCTGGTGACCCGGCCCTCCACGCCCAGGCCCCTGGCCACGCCCCGGATGAAGGCCGTCTTCCCGGCCCCCAGACCGCCGTAAAAGGCCAGCACGCCGCCGGGGCGCAGACGCGCGCCCAGCTGTTCGCCCAGCCTCTCCGTCTCCTGTTCGCTTGCGCTCAAAACTCTCATGGGGCACCTTCCTTTTTCTCCGGACATTATAGCACACCCGGCGGAAAGTTTAAAGGGCAAATTTTCTTTTGCGCGAAAAACCGGTTTACGCGGGGCAAAAACTGTGGTAAAATGGGAGGTAATACTAATATCCATTTAAAAGAAGACACCGAGCGGCGAGGATTTTTTGCGTAAGGCTTGGAAGACGCCGCAGGGAATACCCATTGGTATTTCCAAGGCGGCTGACGCAGCATGACGCAAAAAAGGCCGTCGCGAATGGCTTGTTTTAAGTGGATATTAGTATAAGCCTTTTGAGTAAGGGGTCTTACCGTGAAACGATTTCTCTCCGCCTTTGGCGGGTATCTGCGCCGGTCGGACACGTTCCTTTTGGTGCTGTGCCTCATCTGCACCGCCTTCGGGTCGGTGCTCATCGCCAGCGCCCTGCGCGCAGACGGGAATATGCGGCCCTTGTATGTCCAGATCGGCGCCGCCGTGCTGGGCCTGGTGCTCTATTTTCTCTTTTCCCTGGTGGACATCGACCTCATCGCCGACAAGTGGCGGCTCCTGACGTTCCTGGGGCTGGCGCTGATCCTCTCCCTGCGCTGGCTGGGCTCGGCCCAGGGCGGCAACCGGGCGTGGATCCGCTTCGCGGGCATCGGCATCCAGCCGGCGGAGCTGGTGAAGGTGGTCTTCATCGTGTCCCTGGCGCACCTCATCACCCACTTCGCCGATGAGGAACGGCTCAACAGTCCCCTCCCCCTGGCGGCGCTGTTCCTCTACGCCGGCGTCTTCTTCGGCCTCATCGTGGCCGTCTCCGGGGACACGGGCTCGGCGCTGGTGTATCTTTTCATTTTCGTGGTGATGCTCTACGCCGCCGGCCTGTCCGTCTGGTGGATCCTGGGGGCGGTGGCGGTGCTGCTTTTGACCGTGCCCTACATCTGGTACTACTTCCTCAACGACAACTACCGCAACCGGATCCTGGCCACCTTCATCCCCGCCGAGATCGACCCCACCGGCCAGGGCATCACCTGGCAGACCCGTCTTGCCAAGGCGGCCATCGCCTCCGGCGGCGTCCTCGGCCAGGGGCTTTTCCACGGCCCGCAGACCGCCACCGGCGATCTGCCCCTCCAAAGCTCCGACTTCATCTTCGCCGTGGCCGGGGAGGAGACGGGCATCCTGGGGTGCCTGCTCATCGTTGCCCTGCTGACCTGCATCATCGTCCGGGTGGTCCAGGTGGGCCTCCGGTCCAAGAGCCGCCTGGGGGCCCTCACCTGCATGGGCGTCGCCGCCATGGTCGCCGTGCAGACCCTGGAGAATGTGGGCATGTGCATCGGCATCGCCCCCGTCATCGGCCTCACCCTCCCCTTCTTCAGCTACGGCGGCTCCTCCATCGTCACCCTCTACGCCGCCATGGGCATCGTCTCCGGCATCAAAATGAAGCCGAAACCGACGATGTTTTTGAGGTAGGATCATTGGACACACTTTTTTCGGGCAAAAGTTGACAAAATGCGCGCCATACGGTATAATTGATTCGCCCCGCAAGGGGCGGGAGGGCGCCGAGGGGCGCCGGATCCGACAAACGACGGTCTGGCCACTCTTTCCGAAAGGAGGGGGTGCGCAATGTATTTTATACTAATATCTAATTAAAATAAGACATTTGCGACGGTCTTTTTCGCGTCATGCTGCGTCAGCCGCCTTGGGAATACACAAAGTATTCCCTGCGGCGTCTTCCTTGCCTGACGCGAAAAATCCTCGCCGCTCGGTGTCTCCTTTTAAATAGATATTAGTATTACATTTACCTTTCACCGCCGGGGCTATAGGTTCACCTTTCAGCTTCAGGTCGTAAAAGATAAAGAAAAAGACCGCCGCTGATCCGAAGCGAACGGTCTTTTCCTTTGCTGTGACAGTTTTGTTGCGGCAAAGATAAAAAAGCTGCTTTCCTTGGGCCAGACTGTCAGGTGAAGGCGTTCTGACGCGCCCTCCCTTTTGTCTTGCTACCTGTATTATACCCTCCCGCCGCCTTGGTTGTCAAGGGGCGGGAGGGATTTTTTACGCGGGGGCGATTTATACTAATATCTAATTAAAATAAGACATTTGCGACGGCCTTTTTCGCGTCGTCGTCGCTGAACACGCTTTGCTTCGGGCTCCCGTTGGTCGCCCATCTCGGCCCAAGAGCCGCCGCTGCGCGGCGGTTGGCCTCGAAACACGCCTGCGGGCGCAGTCAGGCGCTGTGTTCGCTCCTCCTCTCCCCAGCGGGCTTTGCCCGCCGGGGACCCCGGGGGCGTCAGCCGCCTTGGGAATACATACAGTATTCCCTGCGGCGTCTTCCTTGCCTGACACGAAAAATCCTCGCCGCTCGGTGTCTCCTTTTAAATAGATATTCGTATTATTTCGCGGCGAAGGTGCTCTCGGTGATGTCCTCGGGGTCCACGGTCATGGTGAGGGCGGGGTCGTTGGCGGTGAGATGCAGAAGGAGGCGGAAGACGTCCCGGGCGTCGGCGTTCAGCGCCTCCGCGATCTCCGGGGCGGTCATGGGGGCCTTCTTCTCCAGGAGCAAAGCCCTGGCGCGGTTTTTGATGTCGATGAGGACGCCGGCGCACTTCTTGCCGTACTCCACGGCGGGCTGGTGGTAGGCGTTGATGTGGATGAGCTGGGCGTAGATGCCCACGGCCCGCTCCCAAATGGCGATGAGCTGGCCCACGTTGTAGGCGTTGACCTCGGGGACGGTGACGGTCATGGTCTTCTTGCCGTGGTCCTCCAGGTTCTTCTTGGTGCCCAGCATGAAGGCGTTGAGGTAGTCGCCGGAGGTGGAGTCCTCGCCCACCGTGACGGACTGGCCGTCCCGGTCCTTGAGGACCTGGACGAAAATGACGAAGATGTTGGCGGGGCCGCCGACGAGCTGCTGGACATAGCTGTGCTGGTCGGAGGTGCCCTTGTTGCCCATGACGGCAAGGCCCTGGTTGACCTTATTGCCGTCCAGGTCCAGCTCCTTGCCCAGGGACTCCATCACCAGCTGCTGGAGGTACTTAGCTAAGAGGTCCAGGCTGTCCTTATAGGGCAGGACCACCTGGGTGACGCCGCCCTGGCCGCCGGAGACGCGATACCACGCCAGGGCCATGACGGCGGCGGGGTTCTCCAGAAGGTTGGGCTGGCGGCCCAGCTCGTCGCAGTCGGCGGCGCCCTTCAAAAAGCCGTCGATGTCGATGCCCTGGAGCGCCAGGGGCAGAAGACCCACGGCGGACATGACGGAGGTGCGGCCGCCCACCCAGTCCCACATGGGGAACCGGGCCAGCCACCCCTCGCTGACGGCGGTGTTGTCGAGCTTGGAGCCCTCGCCGGTGACGGTGACGAAGTGCTTGGCGAAGTCAAGTCCGTGGGCGGCGTAGACGGCCTTGGCCTCCATCTGGCAGTTGCGCGTCTCCACGGTGCCGCCGGACTTGGAGATGATGATGGTCAGCGTCTCGTCGAGCTCCGGCTCCACGGCGCGGAAGATGGCGTCCATGCCGGCGGGGTCGGTGTTGTCCAGGAAGTAGAGCTTCATCTTGTCCGCCGGGGTGCTCAGCGCCTTGGAGACGAAGAGGGGCCCCAGGGACGATCCGCCGATGCCGCCCACCAGGACGTTTTTGAACGGTTTCCCGCACTCGGAGAGGATCTTCCCCTCGTGGACGTCCTTCACGAACGCCTTGACGCGGGTAAGGCAGCTTTCGATCTCCTCGGTGAGCTCCGGCGTGGGGGCGAGCTTCGGGGCGCGCAGCCAGTAGTGGCCCACCATGCGCTCCTCGTCGGGGTTGGCGATGGCGCCGGCCTCCAGCTCCCGCATGGCCTTCATGGCGGTGTTCATCTTGCGCTCCATGGAGAAGATGTACTCGTCGTTGAGGTCCATGCCGCCCCACTCCATCATGAGCTTCGTCTTCTCCGCGTAGAGAACGGTGTTTTTGAACATGGTCCAATCATCCATTTTTATCAGCTCCTGTTCGTAAGTTTTGTATCGCTCAAAAGGCGCTCTTGCACGCCTTTAAAGTCCTGGCGTTTGGCCTGCCACGTCCAGTTGCGGCCGGTGGTGCCCGGGGTGTTCATCCGCGCCTCGGCCCCCAACTCCAGCACGTCCTGGAGGGGAAGGATCACCACCTCGGCGGCGCTCTCCATGAGGGCGCGCCTCAGCTTGCGGACCATCTCCACGCCGCTGCGGTCGGGGTAGCGGGCCTGACAGAACTCCAGCAGGGTCATGTTGTCGTGGGTGCCGGAGTAGGCGATCTTCTCCTTGGCCGGGAAACAGCCCCACTGGGGGTCGGCGTTCTGGTATTGCATCACGTCCGTGCCGAGAAATCCGCACCGGGCCAAAAGGCCCCGGATGGCGGGGGTGATGGGGCCCAGATCCTCCGCCACAAAGGGCAGGGGGCCGAATTTATCGAAGGCGGCCTTGAAGAGCTTCATGCCGGGGCCGGGCAGCCACCGCCCGTCCTTTGGCTTCTTCCCCGCCGGCACCGCCCAGGCGGACTCAAAGCCCATGAAGTGGTCCAGGCGCACGTAGTCGTAGAGGTCCAGCATCCGCTCAAAGCGCCGCATCCACCAGTCGAAGCCGTCCTTTTCCATCTTTCCCCAGTCATAGAGGGGGTTGCCCCAGCTCTGCCCCTCGTCCATGTAGGAGGGCGGCACGCCCGCCACGTCGCTGGGCCGTCCGTCGGCGCTCAGCAAAAATTGTTCGGGCTGGGCCCAGACGTCGGCGGAGTCGCCGGAGACGAACATGGGCATATCGCCGATGATGGTGACGCCGCGGCTTTTGGCGTAAGCCCGGAGGGCCTGCCAGGCAAGCTCGAATTTATATTGGCAAAACCGCTGGAAATCCGCCTCGGCGGCCAGCTTTTTGTCCTTCAAAAGCTCCGGCGACCAGACCCGGTATGCCTCCGGCCACTGGGTGAAGTGCTTGTCGCACACCGTGGTCTTCACCGCCATGTACGCGGCGTACGGCTCCAGCCACCGGGCGTTGCGCTTGCAAAACGCCTCAAAGTCCGCAAGATCCGCAAACCTCTCGTACTCCTCCCGCAGCTCCTTCTCGCTCTGGGGCAGGAGCTTCACGTTCCCGGCGAAGGCCGACGCCCCGGCGTAGGGGGAGCCGTGGTGGTCGGTGGGGTTGACGGGGAGGATCTGCCAGTATTTCTGTCCCGCGTCGTGGAGGAAGTCCACGAAGTCGTAGGCGGCCTGGCCGATGTTCCCCGGCCCCCGGTCGGTGGGGAGGCTGGTGATGTGGGCCAGCACGCCGCTGCCCCGCTCCAAAGGCCGGCCCAAGCGCTCTTGGGGGTGGAAGTAGAGGATGGCGGACCCCATGGGCCACAGGCGCAGCTCCACCTCGCCGTTTCGGAGGCGGTACTGGGCCCCGCCCAGCACGTCCGTGACCTCCCGGCCTTGGGCGTTCAGGGTGACGGAGCGCTCCTCGCGCCCCCGGTTCACCGCGACGGTGAGGGCCCCGCCCTCCCAGCTGCGGGTGTAGCCGAAGACGTCGTCGCCCAGGTTGAAGGGCTCAAAGCCGGCGTCCACAAGCTCCGGGAAGACCTTACGCAGGTTGATGGCGTTGCGGTAGATGGTGGCGCAGTCCCGGTCCTCGCGCCCCCAGGGGTAGGGGCCGCGGTTGTAGGGGTCGGCGTAGCCCTCCATGCCCGCCTCGTCGCCGTAGTAGATACAGGGCACGCCGGGGAGGGTCATCTGCAACAGCGCCAGAAGCCACAACCGCCCCTTGGCAAGGCCCTTCTTGTCCGGCGGCAGCCTATAGTCCCGCCGCTGGGCCTCCGTGAGCGTGCCGGGGTCCGGCGCGTCGCCGAGGACGGTGAGGAGCCGGGGCCGGTCGTGGCTGCCCATAAGGTTCAGGCCGGCGTAGAAATTCTCCCGCGGGTAGTTTTCCTGGAGGGACAGCGTCGTCTCCAGAAGGTCCTGCGCCGGGAGCTTCCCGGTAAGGAAGTCCAGCACCCCGGACCGGAAGGGGTAGTTCATGACGGTGTCCAGCTCCGTGCCCAGGAAATACCGCCGCAGCTGCCCGTAGGCCACCTTGTTGGAGGCGTCCTCCCAGACCTCGCCCATTAAGAGCCCGTCCGCGCCCTTCTCCGCCACCACGGCGGACTTGACGCCCTCGATGAAGTCGTCGGGCAGCTCGTCAGCCACGTCTAAGCGCCAGCCCTTGGCCCCGGCCCGCAGCCACCGGCGGACGATGGAGTCCTCTCCGCCGTAGATGTAGTTTTTGTAGCCGGGGTCGTGCTCCTCCACGTCCGGCAGGTCGTCGATGCCCCACCAGCACTCGTAGGTCTTCGGGAAATCGTAGAACCGGAACCAGTGGGAATATGGGGACCCCTCGCCCTGGCAGGCGCCGGGGCCGGGGTAGTTTTCAAATTTGTTGAAGTAGCGGCTGTCGCACCCGGTGTGGTTGAAGACGCCGTCGAGAATGAGGGAGATGCCATGCTCCTCCGCCTCCCGGCAGAGGGCGCGGAAGTCCTCCTCGTCCCCCAGCATCCCGTCGATGCGCTCGTAGTCGCCGGTGTCGTACCGGTGGTTGCTGGCGGCCTCGAAGATGGGGTTGAGGTAGAGGGCGGTGATGCCCAGATCCCGGAGATGGTCCAGCTTCTCCCGGATGCCGGAGAGGGTGCCGCCGTAAAACTCCCAGACCTTGATGCGCCCGTTGGGCAGGCGCTTGTAGCCCACCGGCGTGTCCCACTTCTCCACAAGGGCTTTGGGGGTGCCGCGGCGCGGCTTGGCAAGGACCTTCTCGGCGTTTTCCCGCCAGCCCTGGCCTCGGTAGAAGCGGTCGGGGAAAATTTGATAGACGATGGCGTCCCGGTACCACGCCGGGGTCTTCCGGGGGACGTAGGCCGTCACCTGGTAGAAGGGACACTGGGCGTCCCAGCCGTAGATGTCCCCCTCGCCGCCCACACGGCCCGGCTTCGGCCCGTAGCGGCAGATGTTCCCGTCCGGGAAGTGAAAAAGGAATTGGTACCAGTAGATGTCCGGGGTCTCGGCCGTGAAGGTCACGGTGTACCGGCCCCAGCTTTTCTCCATGGGGAGGACCCTGTCCTCCTTCTGGTCCACATGGAGGACGAGGTCGCAGGTATCGGCCTCGCCGTCCCAGGTGTCGATGGAAACACAAACAGCGCCGCCGACCTCGACAGCGCCAAAGGGGTCGCGGAATTTCAGCTCGCGGGAGTTGTGATAAGCTCTCATAAAATCGGGTTTCCTTTGATGAATGAATCAATAGAGTAGAAAAGCAGGGGGCGGGGTCCCGCCCCCCTATAACGCGGTTATTATGCCTCTTCTACGGCTTCCTCCGGCTTTTTCTTGCCCCAGGGCTCGATCTCCGGGTGGGTGAGCTGGTACATGGCCAGGTACTCCCTGGCGGCGCGGTCCCAGCTAAAGTCGGCGGTCATGGCGTTGTGCTGGAGCTTTTTCCATGTCTCCTTGTCGGTCCAAAAAAGCTCGCAGGCGTTCATGGTGGTGAAGAGCATCTCGTGGGCGTTGTAGTTGGCGAAGCTGAAGCCCGTGCCCTCCTGGGTGAACTGGTTGTAGGGCGTCACGGAGTCCTTGAGGCCCCCGGTCTCCCGCACCACGGGGAGGGTCCCGTAGCGCATGGCGATCATCTGGGAAAGGCCGCAGGGCTCGAAGAGGCTGGGCATCAGCAGGATGTCTGCCCCGGCGTACATCCGGTGGCTCAGCGCCTCGTCGAACCGGAGGTTCGCCGAGCAGCTGCCGCTGCGCTCCCAGGCGTAGTAGCTGAGCATGTCCTCATACTGCTTGTCGCCGGTGCCCAGCACCGCGATCTGCACGGAACGGTCCAGCATCTCGCCGATGACCCGCTGCACCAGGTCCATGCCCTTCTGCTCCGTGAGCCGCCCGATCATGACGATGAGGGGCCGCTCCGGGTCCACCTCCAGCCCCAGCTCCTCCTGGAGCGCGGCTTTGCACTTGGCCTTGCCGGACATGTCCTCGGCGCTGAAGTTGGCGGGGATGAGCTTGTCGGTAGCGGGGTCCCAGGTTTCGGTGTCGATGCCGTTCATGACGCCGTAGAGGATGCTCTGGCGGTCCCGGAAGATGCCGTCCATCCGCTCGCCGAAGAAGGGCGTGCGGATCTCCTCGGCGTAGGTCTTGGAGACGGTGCTGAGGATGTCGGAATAGAGGAGCGCGCCCTTCATGAAGTTGATGCTCCCCTCGTCCTGCCGAAGCTGGCTGGCGGCGGCGGGGATGCCCCACAGGCCGAGGATGTCCCCCAGGACATAGTCGCTCATCTGGCCCTGGAACTTGAGGTTGTGGACGGAGAAGACCGTCTTCACGTTCTCATAGAGGGGCAGGCCCTGATAAAACTCCCGCAGGAAGACGGGGGCCAGGGCGGTGTGCCAATCGTTGCAATGCAGGACGTCGCACTTGAAATCCGGCAGATAATGCAGGGCCTCCACGATGGCCTTGGAGAAGTAGGCGATGCGCTCGCCGTCGTCAAAGTAGCCGTAGGCCCGCTCCCGGTTGAAGTAGTATTCGTTGTCCACGAAATAGTAGACCACGCCCTTGTAGGTGAGCTTCTCGATGCCGCAGTAGACGTTGCGCCAGCCGAGACTGACGTAGAAATCCGTGACGTGGGTCATCTTCGTCTTGTATTCCTCCGGGATGGTCATGAACTTGGGCATGATGACCCGGCACTCGCACCCGGCGGCCTTCAACGCCTGGGGCAGGGAGCCGCCCACGTCCCCCAGCCCGCCGGTCTTCATGAACGGCACGGCCTCAAAGGCGGCAAACAGGACTCTTAATTTTCTCCTCATGGTGTTCCTCCTTCTTGTTTGCTTTTCTCCCCGCGTGAAGCGGGGAGAAAAATCAGAAAGCGGTCAACTCTTGATGAACGTGGTGTCGCCGGTGCCCTTGATGACGGAGCCGGCCTTCACCACCTGGGACTTGTCCAGAATGACGTTTTCCACCACGGCGCCGTCCTCCACCACGCAGCTTTGCATGATGATGGAGTTGCGCACCTTGGCGCCCTTGCCCACCTTGACGCCCCGGAAGAGGATGGAGTGGTCCACCTCGCCCTCGATGAGGCTGCCGGAGGAGATGAGGGAATTTTTCACCTTGGCCCCGTCTAAGTACTTCGCCGGCGCGGCCTCGGCGGCCTTGGTGGCAATGGGGTTCTCCCGGGTGAAGATCTCCCGGGCCACGTCCAGATTCAGAAGCTCCATGGAGTACTCGAAGTAGTCGCGGCTGGTGAACATCTGGCGGGCGTAGCCCTCGTACTTCCAGGCCCGGACGTCCATCTTGTCCAGGTCCCCCTCGATGGCCTCGAAGAAATCGAGGTAGTCGATGGCGGCGTACCACTCGATGATCTTCATGAGGAGGTCGCGGGAGATGACGAAGGTATCGAGCATGGCGTCCTCGTACTTCCTGGGGTTGGGCTTAAAGCCTGTGACGGCGCCGTTCTCTACGGTGATGCCGAGGCGGTGGGGCTCGTCACGGTCGGCGATATTGTAGACCATGGTGATGTCCGCGCCGGAGCGGATATGCTCCATGATGAGGGGCCGGTAGTCCATGTGGGAGATGACGTTGGCGGCGCTCACCAGGATGTAGGGCGCGGGAGAGCGCTCCAGATAGATCTGGTTGCGGCGGATGTCCCTCAGGAGGAAGTGGCTGTTCTCGCTGTGGACGCCGAAGACGGAGCCGGGGAGGACGAAGAGGCCGCCGTTCTTGCGGTCTAAGTCCCAGGCCTTGCCCGCGCCCACGTGGTCGATGATGGAGCGGTACTTGTAGGGGGTAATAAGGCCGATGGTGTTGATGCCGGAGTTGACCATGTTGGAGAGGGGGAAGTCCACCAGGCGGTAGTTGCCGCCGTAAGGCAGGGAGCCGATGGTCCGGTCCTCGGTGAGCTCGCCCATGTCCTTGGTCTCGAAGTTCCCGGCGATAAGTCCGATCACTCTATCCATTTTCTACGCCTCCTTATTCCACGACCGCATCGTCGCCGCAGACGGCGATGGGCTGATTCGTATCCTCGGTGCCGAAGACGGCGCCGGCCTTGACCGCGGCGCCCTCACCCACGATGGCGCGGACGACCCTGGCGCCCTTCTCCACGGTGGCGTCGGGCAGGAGGACGGAGTCCACGACCTCGGCCCCTTCCTCAATGGTGCAGCCCTTGGAGATGACGGAGTGTACCACGCTTCCTAAGATGATGGAGCCGTTGGCCACGAAGGCCCGGTCCACGCTGCCCTTGGGGCCCACGAAGTGGGGCGGGAGGGAGTCGTCCTGGGTGAGGACCGGGAAGTCCTCCGCCCGGATATCGAACTGCGGCTCGGCCTCCAGAAGGTCCATGCTCGTCTCGTGGAAGCTGGGGATGGTGCCCACGTCCTTCCAGAAGCCCTCGAACCGGTGGACGAAGAGGCGCTTGCCCTGGGCCAGGAGGGTGGGGATGATGTTCTTGCCGAAGTCGTGCTCGCTGTCGGCGTTGCGGGCGTCGGCGATGAGGGACTCCTCCAGCACCTTCTTGGAGAAGATGTAGATGCCCATGGACGCCAGGTTGGACTTGGGCTTGGGGGGCTTTTCCTCGAAATCGTAGATCCGGCCCGTCTCGTCGGCGGCCAGGATGCCCAGGCGCGGGGCCTCCTCCCAGGGGACGGTCATCACAGCGATGGTGAGGTCGGCCTGGTTGTCGATGTGGGTGCGGAGCATCTTCCGGTAGTCCATGCGGTAGATGTGGTCGCCGGAGAGGATGATCACGTAGTCCGGATCGTAGAGGTTTATGTAGTCCAGGTTCTGATAGATGGCGTCCGCCGTGCCGGCGTACCACTGTCCGCCGGTCTCGGTGGCGTAGGGCGGCAGGATGGAGACGCCGCCGTCATGGGAGTCCAGGTCCCAGCTGGAGCCGGTGCCGATGTAGGTATTCAGGAGGTACGGCCTATACTGGGTCAGGACGCCCACGGTGTCGATGTTGGAGTTGGCGCAGTTGGAGAGGGCGAAGTCGATGATGCGGTACTTGCCGCCAAAGGAGACGGCGGGCTTGGCCACGTGCTTGGTGAGAGCGCCGAGCCTGCTGCCCTGCCCTCCCGCGAGCAGCATGGCTATGAACGGTTTTTTGTTTACCACTGGATGACCCTCCTTAAATATAGATATTGTATTAAACCTAGTTTTAAAAAGCCCCGTCGGGCTTTGATGCCGTGTCAGTTGAGCTCCCAGACCTCCTGCGCGTACTCGCGGATGGTCCTGTCGGAGGAGAAAATGCCGGAGCAGGCGGTGTTGTGGACGGACTTCTTATACCAGGCGTTCTTGTCGGCGTGGAGCCTCTCCAGCCGGTGCCAGGCGTCCACGTAGGGCTGGAAGTCCTTGAGGACGTAGAACTCGTCGTTGGAGTTCATAAGGTTGGAGTAGACGCTGTCGAACCCGCCGGAGAGCTTGGCGTAGGTCCCGTCGGTGAGCTGGTCCATGACCCGGCGCAGGCGCGGGTTGGCGTCCACCTCGCCGCGGGCGAAGTAGCTCCAGCTGCGCTTGAGCTCGGCGATCTCCTCGGTCCTGAGGCCGAAGATCTCGGCGTTCTCCAGGCCCACCTGCTCCACGATCTCCACGTTGGCCCCGTCCAGAGTCCCCAGGGTCAGGGCGCCGTTCATCATGAACTTCATGCACCCCGTACCGCTGGCCTCCATGCCGGCGGTGGAGATCTGCTCGGAGATGTCCGCGGCCGGGTAGATGAGCTGGCCGTTGCTCACGGAGAAGTTGGGCACGAACACCACGCGGATGCGCCCGCGCACCCGGGGATCGGCGTTGATGACGTCCGCCACGGAGCAGACGAGCCGGATGGTGTTCTTGGCGAACTCGTACCCCTGGGCGGCCTTGCCGGCGAAGATGAAGGTGGTGGGCTTCACGTCGAAGTTGGGGTCCTCCAGAATGTGGTTATAGAGGTCCATGATCTTGAAGAGGTTCAAAAGCTGCCGCTTGTAAGCGTGGAAGCGCTTGACCTGGATGTCGAAGATGGAGTCCGTGTCCACGATGATGCCGGTGGTGTCCTTGATATACCGGGCCAGGGCCTGCTTGTTTTTGGCCTTGGACCGGGCGGCCTTCTCCAGGAACACCGGGTCGTCCTCGAAGTCCTTGAGGCGCGCAAGCTCCATGGCGTCGGTGTACCACTTATCGCCGATAGCCTCGGTGATGAGGGCGGCGTAGGTGGGGTTGGCCTGGGCCAGGAAGCGCCGGTGGGTGACGCCGTTTGTCTTGTTGTTGAATTTCTCCGGGGTGAGGGCGTAGAAGTCCTTGAGAACGTCGGTCTTCAAAATCTCCGTGTGGAGGGCCGCGACGCCGTTGACGGCGTGGCCGGCGATGACGGAGAGGTTGGCCATGCGCACCTGACCGCCCCAGAGGATGGCGGTGTTCATCAAAAGCTCCTGGTTGTTCACACGGTTCCTGGCGAAGCTCTCCCGGTAGCGGCGGTCGATCTCCTCCACGAAGTCATAGACACGGGGCAGGAGCCGCTGGAACATATCGATGGGCCACTTCTCCAGCGCCTCGGGCAGGATGGTGTGGTTGGTGTAGGAGATGGATTTTGTCACGATCTCCCAAGCGGTATCCCAGTCAAGCCCCTCCTCGTCGATGAGGAGCCTCAAAAGCTCCGGGGCGCACAGGGCCGGGTGGGTATCGTTGGTGTGGATGGCGATGAGCTCGGGGAAGCGCTTCCAGGCGTGCCGGCCGTACTCCCGCTTATAGTAGCGCAGGATGGATTTAAGGCCGGCGGCCACGAACATATATTCCTGCTTTAACCTGAGGACCTTGCCGGGGTCGGCGTTGTCGTTGGGGTAGAGAACGGAGGTGATGGCCTCCACGTCGGACCGGAATTTCATGGCCCCGGCGTAGTCGCCGCGGTTGAAGGCGTCCATGTCGAAGTTCTGCTTGGCAGGCTCGGCGCTCCAAAGCCGCAGGTTATTGACCGTCTGCCCGCCGTAGCCCACGATGGGCACGTCGTAGGGGACGGCTAAGATCTCCTCGCCGCCGGTCCACTCGTAGCTCATGGAGTTGCCGGAATATTTATGCACCACGGTGCCGCCGAAGCGCACCCGCACGGCCTCCTCCGGGCGCTCGATCTCCCAGGGGTAACCGTCCTCCAGCCAGTTGTCCGGGTCCTCCACCTGACAGCCGTTGACGATGCGCTGACTGAAGAGGCCGTACCGGTAGCGGATGCCGTTGCCCTGGCCGATGTAGCCCAGAGACGCCAGGGAGTCGATGAAGCACGCGGCCAGCCTTCCAAGGCCGCCGTTGCCCAGGCCCGCGTCCACCTCCTCGGCGGCGAGGTCGGCGATGGTCACGCCGTAATCGGCCAGGCCCTCCTCCACAACGTCCTTGATGCCGAAGTTCATGATGTAGTTTTCCAAAAGCCGGCCCACCAGAAATTCCATGGAGAAGTAGTAGACGCGCTTTTTCTCCTCCTGGCGGGTGTCGTCGG
Organism: uncultured Oscillospiraceae bacterium; assembly: GCA_947588605.1. Classification (GTDB taxonomy): domain Bacteria; phylum Bacillota; class Clostridia; order Oscillospirales; family Oscillospiraceae; genus RUG626. The sequence goes on along the minus strand of CANPYK010000001.1, from coordinate 44,908 downwards.
CCAGCACCCGGACGTTCCGGGCGTTGGTGGCGATGGTCTTGGCCAGGGTGTAATACTTGAACTTGGGCTCCAGCCTGCCAAAGGGCTTGCCGAAATTGGCGATGGCGGTGGCCTCGATCTGCCGTGTGAAATCCTTTTTGTCCTTGAACATAAATTGGGTAACTCCTTACTTCATTGGGTTTCTGTTATTTCAAGCGCTTCGCGCCAAAAATCAGGTTTCTTTCTGGGGCGGCAGTCTCTTCAGGACCAGCCCCCCGATGGGCGGGGTGCGTACCACCACGGACCACTTTTTCCCGTGCATGGGGACCTTCTCGGCCTCCAGAGGCCCGGCATTGACCCGGCCCGAGCCGCCGAAGCGGGTATCGTCGGAGTTGAAGACCTCCACGTACGTCCCCTTGCGGGGCACGCCGATCCTGTACTCCTCAAAGACCTCCGGCACCATGGCCAGCAGGCACACAAGGTCCTCCGTGGGCTTCTTCCCGTGGCGGATGAAGGTGAGGATGGACTGTTTGGCGTCGTCCGCGTCCAGCCACTCAAAGCCGTCCCAGGAGTGGTTGAGCTGCCACAGGGCCTTCTCCTTCAGGAAAAGGTGGTTGAGCTCCCTTATGTATGCCTGGTGCTTCCTGTGGGCGTCGTAGTCCAGCAGGAACCACTCCAGCCCCTCGTAGTAGCGCCACTCGATGAACTGCCCGATCTCCGCCCCCATGAAGTTGTGCTTGTCCCCGGAGTGGAGCATCTGGTAGAGCGCCAGGACCCGCAGGCCCGCGAACTGCCGCCAGTAGTCCCCCGGCATCCGCCCGATGAGGGACGCCTTGCCGTGGACCACCTCGTCATGGCTGAGGGCTAAAATGAAGTTCTCGTTGAAGGCGTACATCATGGAGAATGTCAATCCCCCATGATGGGCGGGGCGGTAGGGGAAGTCCGTCTTCATATAATTTAAGGTGTCGTGCATCCAGCCCATGTCCCACTTGTAGTGGAAGCCCAGGCCCCCCTCGGAGGGCGGGTAGGTCACCAAGGGCCAGGCGGTGGACTCCTCGGCGATCATCATCACGTCCGGGTACTCCCGGCCCACGGTGGCGTTGATCTTCTGCACCAGGGCGATGGAGTCGTAGTCGTGCTCCGTGCCGTCGGCGGCGTGCTTTTTAAGGCGCTCGTCGTCGATGCCGAAGTTGAGGTAGAGCATACTGGTGACGCCGTCCACCCGGATGCCGTCGGCGTGGAAATATTCCAGCCAGTAAATGGCGTTGGAGATGAGGAAGGAGCGGACCTCCCCGCGCTTGACGTCGAATTTATAGGTGCCCCACTGGGGGTGGGACCCGCCGTCGTAAAGGGGCTCGCCCACGAAATTGCCCAGCCCGTGGGCGTCCCGGCAGAAGTGCGCCGGCGCCCAGTCCAAAATGACGCCCAGCCCCGCCCTGTGGGCGGCGTTCATAAAGTATTGGAAGTCCTGGGGCTCCCCGTACCGGGCGGTGGGGGCGTAGTAGCCGGTGCACTGATAGCCCCAGCTGCCGTCAAAGGGGTGCTCCATCACGGGCATGAGCTCCAGATGCGTGTAGCCCATGTCCACGGCGTAGGGCACCAGCGTCTCGGCCAGCTCCCGGTAGCTGAGGACCGTCCCGTCCTCGTGCCGCCGCCAGGAGCCCAGGTGCACCTCGTAGATATTCAGGGGATTTTCCAGGTGCCGGACCTTTTTGCGCTTTTCCATCCACTTTTGGTCCGTCCAGCGGAAGACGTCCGGCTCCATCACGCGGCTGGCCGTCTCCGGCGGGCACTCGCTCCCGAAGCCGTAGGGGTCGGCCTTATAAAGAAGCTCGCCCTTCTTCGTCTCCACCACGTACTTGTAGCTGACGCCCGCCTGAAGCCCCGGCATAAAGATCGTCCAGATTCCCTTATCCCCGGTGGCCTCCATGAAATGCCGCTCCGGGTCCCAGTCGCACCAGGAGCCGGTGAGGCGCACGGACTTGGCCCCCGGCGCCCAGAGGGTGAAGCGGAAGCCGTCTCCCTCCCGATGGGCCCCGAAGACCTCAAAGGCGTGGGTCCACGTGCCCTCCGCAAACTCCCAGGCGCGGTCATCGGATAAAAGCTTTGTCTCCATATCGCATCCTCCTATGGTAATGGCTTCCCCAGGGGGTTTCTCTCCCATTTGGCGGCAGGCCAAGCCACGACGGCCAGGCCGCTATGAGATATTATACCAGACCCTTTTCGATTTGTCCACCGTTTTCCATAGGTTTTGACCGGCGATTTTCGTTATTTTTTACTGTTATCCCCAAAATTCTCTGTTGACTTTGAAGAAATTGCACAAATTCCGCCTCTCTTCGCCGTGTCGGACATAAAAATTCCGGTTTTTGTTCACAATTGGTTTACCTCCCATTCACGAATCCGTCAAATCCGTGGGATAAACTGCGTCCATCCTTCTGACTGAGGTGTTTTGTATGAAAAAATTCGTCCTTTTGCTCCTTTCCGCCGCCCTGGCCCTCTCCCTGTGCGCCTGCTCCCAGCCCGAGGAGCGGCAGCCCTCCGGCGGCGCGACGGCCCCCGGCAGCGCGACGACTCCCGGCGACGCCACAACTCCCGGCGACGCGACGGTCCCCGACACCGCCATAGTCCCCGAAAACGTAGACATCCCCGACGGCGTCCGTATCGTCCTCTCCGACGAGGGCGTCACCGTAGACGGGCAGGCCCTCAGCGAGGACCGCACCGACGTCTACACCGCCCACGACATCGTCTACTACGAAGCCGGCCACGACTTCACCTACGGCGAGGGCACGGCGGAGGACGAGCACGACCCCGAGGAGGCCGCCGCCCATACGGTGGTGCACATCTCCGCCCCCGGCACCTACGTCGTCAGCGGCAAGCTCTCTCATGGCCAGATCGCCGTGGACCTGGGGGAGGACGCGGAGGACGACCCCGCGGCGGTGGTCAACCTGGTGCTGGACGGCCTTGACATCACCTGCACCGTGGCCCCGGCCATCATCTTCTATAACGTCTACGAGTGCGGCGACAAGGATACCCCCTCCTCCACGGTGGACACCTCCGCCGCCGGCGCCAACCTCTTCCTGGCCGATGGGTCGGAGAACACAGTCCACGGCTCCTACGTGGCCCGGATCTACAAGTCCGTGGAGCTCTCCGAGGACGGCAAGAGCGTGGTGGACAGCAAAAAGCTTCATAAATATGACGGCGCGGTGTACGCCAAAATGAGCATGAACGTCTCCGGCAACGACGGCCGCCTTGCCATCCACGCCGAAAACGAGGGCCTGGATTCCGAGCTGCACCTCACGATCAACGGCGGCGTCATCGACATCGACTCCGGCAACGACGGCATCAACACCAACGAGGACGGCGTCTCCGTCACCACGGTGAACGGCGGCAAGCTCACCGTCACCGTCAACGGCTCCACCGGCGAGGGCAACGGCATCGACTCCAACGGGTGGCTGGTCATCAACGGGGGACGCGTGCGCGCCTACGCCTGCGCCACCTCCGGCGACGCGGGCATCGACTCCGACATGGGCATCCTCTTAAACGGCGGCGAGATCGTGGCCACCGGCAACATGCTGGACGCCATCGACGGGGCCAGCACCCAGCCGTACGCCCTCTTCACCCTGAACACTCAGAACGCCGGGACCGCCTACACCCTCAGGGACGCCCAAGGGAACGCCGTGATGGAGGTGCCCACGGTCAACCGCTTCTCCCTCCTCCTCGTCTCCTCCCCCGCCCTGACGGACGAGCTCGTGGCGCTCTATAACGGCGACACCCTGGTGTCCTCCGCCACCCCCGGTGAGATCGAGGGCGGCATGGGCCGTCCCGGCGGCTTCGGCCCCGGTCAGGACGGCGGTCACAGCATGGACGGTCAAGGCGGCCCCCGCCCCGACGGCGGCGAGCCCCCCCGAGGGCTTCGACGGCCAGCGCCCCCAACGCCCCGAGGACGGCCAGCCGCCGGAGAACTTCGACGGCCAAACCCCGCCGGAGCCGTCTGAGAGCCTCCCCTCTCCCGCCTGATCTCACAACCTTGTCCGGTCCAAAAATTTGTCCGTTCTGTTGACATTCGGTACTATTTATGATACTATTGACATATCCTATATGAGGGAGATGTACGGATGGAGATAAAGCTTGAAAAGCAGCCCAAAAAGTATTTGCGCAGTCTCGATCGACCCACACGTGAAAAGCTTGAACGCGCCCTGGTCGGGATCTGCGAGCTTCAAGGCAACATTGTAAAGCTTGAGGGCACGAAGGATCTCTTCCGCTGCAAGATCGACCACTACCGCATTATTTTCCGATACAGTGGCGGAGAGATCATCATCGTTGAAACCATCGGCACCCGAACCAACATCAAATACAGGAGGTACAAATAATGGACCGTGAGGAATTTGAAAAGAAGCTCGCCGCGCTCCCCTCTGAGGAACCTGACGCGGTTGACCGCGCCATGCTTGCCGAGGCCGAGGCCATCAATGACGGGACGCTTGTGGACCTGGAGGATTTCAAGCGCTCCCTGGAGGATTACAGCGGGCGGCTCGTTCTGCGCATCCCCCGCAGTCTCCACCGCGAGCTGAAGATTCAGGCCGCCGCCGAGGGCGTCAGCCTCAACCAATACATGCTCTACAAGCTGGCCAAATAAGTAAGGGCGGGTTTAGAACCCGCCTTTTTTTGATATCTCTCTCACATCCAACGCTCGCTTCCCCCCTGCCCCCCTCCTACGAGGAGGGGGCTCCGAGACGGGGGCGGGTGCCGTTTTATCGGAACCACTCCGTCCCGCAACGCGGGCCGCCAGCAGCGGCGGCCCCTACGGCGTTGATTGAACGCAATTTAAACTGTAGGGGCGGGTTCTAAACCCGCCCGTCCCCTCGTCCCCTCGTCCCCGCCGCAGCGGATAATAAAATCCGCGGCGAAGCCGCATCCTTTTTCGCCCCCTCCTCGTAGGAGGGGGGCAGGGGGGCAGCGAACGTGAGATGACAGAGCGGTCCCCCACCCCCGGTCCCTTTTTTCCTTTACCTTCCGGATAAACTGTGCTACAATACTGTCAAAACCAACACGGACAAAGGAGGGCACCGGCATGAAAAAGTATCTTCTCGCCCTGGACCAGGGCACCACGAGCTCCCGCGCCATCCTCTTTGACACACGGCAGAATCTGGCGGGACAGGCCCAGCGGGAATTCACCCAGTATTTCCCCCGGGACGGCTGGGTGGAGCACGACCCCCTGGAGATCTGGGGCAGCCAGTACGCGGTGATGCTGGAGGTCCTGGACAAGACCGGCGTTGCGCCGGAGGAGGTCATCGCCATCGGCATCACCAACCAGCGGGAGACGGCCGTTTTGTGGGACCGCCACACCGGCAAGCCCGTCTACAACGCCATCGTCTGGCAGTGCCGCCGCACCGCGCCCATTGTGGAGGCGCTGGTGGCCGAGGGACTGGAGGACCACATCCGCAAGACCTGCGGCCTTGTGCCGGACGCCTACTTCTCCGGGACGAAGATCAAATGGATCCTGGACAACGTCCCCGGCGTCCGGGAGCGTGCCGAACGGGGGGACATCCTTTTCGGCACGGTGGACAGCTGGCTCCTCTGGAACCTCACCGGGGGGAAGGTCCACGCCACGGACCTCACCAACGCCAGCCGCACCATGCTCTTTGACATCCGCAAGCTTGCCTGGGACGAGACGCTTCTGCGCGCCCTGGACATCCCGGCCGCTATGCTCCCCACGCCCCTGCCCTCCTCCTGGGTCTACGGCACGGCCCGTGTGCGGGGGACGGAGATCCCCATCACCGGCATCGCCGGGGACCAGCAGGCGGCCCTCTTCGGCCAGGGGTGCTTTGAGAAGGGGGAGGCCAAGAACACCTACGGCACCGGGTGCTTCCTCCTGATGAACACCGGCGGGGACTTGACCGCGTCCCGCAACGGCCTCATCACCACTCTGGCCGCCGCCCTCCCCGGAAAGGTGCAGTACGCCCTGGAGGGCAGCGTCTTTGTGGGCGGGGCCGTGATCCAGTGGCTCCGGGACGAGCTGGGGCTCATCAGCGACGCCAAAGAGGCCGAGACCGTGGCCCGGTCCGTGCCGGACAACGGCGGTGTCTATCTCGTCCCGGCCTTCACCGGCCTCGGCGCGCCCCACTGGGATATGTACGCCCGCGGCGCGATCCTGGGCCTCACCCGCGCCGCCACCCGCGCCCACATCGTCCGCGCCGCCGAGGAGGCCATCGCCTACGAGGTCGCGGATCTGGTCCGCGCCATGGAGGCGGACGCCGGCATCCCCATGGACGCCCTCCGGGCCGACGGCGGGGCCAGCCGGGACGGATTCCTCCTCCAGTTCCAGGCGGACATCCTCCAAAAGCCCGTCCGCCGTCCCGTCATCCGGGAGACCACCGCCCTGGGGGCGGCGAATCTGGCGGGCCTCGCCGCCGGGGTCTGGAAGGACACCGGCGAGCTTGCGTCCCTCCGGCGGACGGAGGCGGAATTCGTCCCCCAAATGGAGGACGCCCAGCGCGAAAAGCTCCTCTCCGGCTGGCAAAGGGCCGTCACCCGCAGCCGGGATTGGGCCAAATAACCGCCGCGCCGGGCTTTACCTTTATAAGAATTTGTGGTATACTGTCAAAAACTCTCCCGGAGGTGGCTATATGATCTCCCTGGGCGATCGGATCTTTGAGGTGCAGGCCCTCGATGTCACCCTGCCTCTCCGGCGGCCGGAGGCCCACAAGGGGGACTTCGGGCGGGTGCTCATCGTGGCCGGGTCCGTGGGCTTCACCGGCGCGCCGGCCTTCGCCGCCAGGGCGGCGGTGCGCTCCGGCGCGGGGCTGGTGTTCCTGGCCGTGCCGGAGGCCATCTGGGCCGTGGAGGCCGTGAAGAACGACGAGGCCATGGTCCTCCCCCTGCCGCCCTCCCTGCCGGAGGCGCTGGAGACGCTTGCGCCTCATGTGGCAAAGGCCGACGCGGTGCTTATCGGCCCGGGCCTGGGCCTCTCGGCCTGGGCGCGGGAGCTTGTCTACGCCGTGCTGGAGAGCTGCCGGGCCCCTCTTGTTCTGGACGCGGACGGCATAACCGCCGTTTCCCGGCATATAGATAGGCTGGATAAGCTGTCATGTCCCCTGGTCCTCACCCCCCACGAGGGGGAGTTTGCCCGCCTCACCGACGCCCTCGCCCGGAAGCCCCGGGAGGAGGCGGCCCGGGAATTTGCCCTGGAGCACGGCGTCACGGTGGTCCTGAAGGGCCACCGCACCGTCACCGCCCAGCCGGACGGGGTGTGCTATGTGAACCCCACCGGCAACCCCGGCATGGCCAAGGGCGGCTCCGGCGACGTGCTGGCGGGGATGATCGCGGCCCTTTTAGGCCAGAGGATCCCCGGCGCGGTGTGGAAGGCCGTGTACCTCCACGGGGCCGCGGGGGACCGGTGCGCCGAGGCGAAGGACCAGTACGCCATGACCCCCTCGGACATGATAGACTATCTCAGATTTTTCATGAGGTGAGTCTTTTGCGTCCAGCCCGTCTTCTCTCTTTTTTCCTCGCGCTGTTTCTTGCGCTTACTGCGTGCTCCTGCGGCAAGGCCGGCACGGAGGACGCCCTTGACCGCGTCCGCGCCGAGCTGGGCGCGGCGTCGTCCCTCCGCTTTACCGCCGATATCCGCGCCGATTACGGCGAGCGGGTCTTCGATTTCACCGTGGACTACGCCTCCTCCGGCGAGGCCGGGACCCTGACCGTCACCGCCCCCGAGGTCATCGCCGGGGCCCAGGTCCGTTACGCCGACGGCGGCACGACCCTGGCGGTGGGGGACGTGGAGGTCTACACCGGCGAGATCCTCCCCGGCGGCCTCTCCCCCGTGGACGCCGTCCCGGTGATGACAAACGCCTGGACGCAGGGCCTCGTGACGGAGACCGTCCGGGAACGATACGCCGGCGAGCGCTGTATCGCCGCCCTCTTTCGCATCGACGACGACACGAACCTTCGCACCTGGTTCACCGAACAAACCTCCCTCCCCGCCGCCGCCGAATTCATCTTCGACGGGCATACCGTGGTTACGGTGAGGTTTTATAATGTGGAGGTCGGGTGACACGGCGGCCTTTTATCCTATAACAAAGCTGGGATCACTATGGACTTACGAAAGAGAACATGGGCTGAGGTGAGCCTGGAAAACATCGCCCACAACTACCGGGCCATTCGGGCCGCCATACCGGAGGGGTGCAAATTCCTGGGCGTGGTGAAGGCCGACGCTTACGGGCACGGGGCGGTGGCGGTGTCGCGGCGGCTGGAGGCGCTGGGGGCGGACTATCTGGCCGTCTCCTGTCTCGACGAGGCCGTGGAGCTGCGCAAGGCCAACATCGGCCTTCCCATCCTCATCCTCGGGCACACGCCCAGGGAATTTGTCTCCGAGCTCATCGACCTCGACCTCACCCAGACCGTCACCTGCGAGGCCAAGGCCATTGAATACTCCCAGGAGGCCGTGAAGCTCGGCAAGCCCCTGCGCGTCCACATCAAGGTGGACACCGGTATGTCGCGCCTGGGCTTCCTCACCGCCGGGCCCCACTACGACCAGGGCATCGAGAACATCGTCTCCGCCTGCCGCCAGAAAAACCTGGTCCCCGAGGGCATCTACACCCACTTCGCCGTTTCCGACGAGCCGGGGGAGGAGGCGGAACGGTTCACCCGCGGGCAGTTCGCCCTCTTTTTGTCGGTGATCGACTCCCTCAAAAAGGCAGGTATTTCCTTTGAAATAAGGCATTGCGCAAATTCGGGAGCTGTGGTACACTATAAGGAGACGTGTCTCGACATGGTCCGCCCCGGCATCCTGCTCTACGGCTATGAGGGCGGTGGGGCGCTGGATCTGCGGCCCTGTATGCGCCTTATGACCCACGTGAGCACCATCAAGTACATCGACGCCGGTCTCCCCGTGAGCTACGGCGGCACCTACGTCACGGGCCGGCGCACCCGCATGGGCGTCATCCCCATCGGCTACGCCGACGGGCTTTTGCGCTCCCTCTCCAACCGCTGCGCCTTCATCACGGCGGACGGCCCCGCGCCTCAGCGCGGGCGGGTCTGCATGGATATGTGCATGATCGACCTCACCGACCTTCCCGGCGTGAACCTGGAAAGCCTCATCGAGATCTTCGGCCCGCGCCAGCCGGCGGACGTGCTTGCCCGCGCGGCGGGGACCATCTCCTACGAGCTCCTCTGCGCCGTCTCCAAGCGCGTGCCCCGCGTGTACATAGACTGACCGGCCGGCATACAATGGACCGGGCGGGAAAAAACCGTCCGGGTAATTTTGCCACGCTGTATAAATTACTCTTCTTTGTGAAAGAATTATGGTAGTCCGGCCCACGCAAGGCCGGGCGGCTATCAATTCGTCGGAGAGTGAAGAGTGTGTCGAGCGCAGTCAAAAGAGGAGACATCTACTATGCCGACCTGAGCCCCGTGGTAGGCTCGGAGCAAGGCGGTATGCGGCCTGTACTTATTGTCCAGAACGACACCGGCAACAAGCACAGTCCCACGGTGATCGCCGCGGCCATCACCTCGCAGATCGGCAAGGCCCGTCTGCCCACCCATATCGAGCTGGAGGCCAGGTCCTTCGGCCTCACCAAGGACTCCGTGGTGCTCCTGGAGCAGATCCGCACCATCGACAAGCGGCGCCTTCGGGAACGCATGGGACGGGTGGACGAGGAGCTCATGAATAAAGTGGACGACGCCATCGCCGTCAGCTTTGGATTGCACGGATAGGAACATCCGGGGAGCGCAAAGCGCTCCCCGGGCCCCGGCGCGCCGGGGGCGGACACAAAAAGAGAGGTACCGTACATATGAGCAAAGGAAAGAAAGCCGTCATCGCCATAGCCGTTTTGGTGGCCGTGGCGCTGGTCTCCGGCCTTACCACCATGGCCGTCACCAACTACGGGTCAAAGGACGACCCGCTGGTGACGCTGAGCTATTTAAACGAGACGCTGACCCCCGCCATCATGGCCAAGCTTGAGGAGATGACCGGCGGGAAGCTGGCCGAGCTTGAGGCGCGCCTTGACGAGCTTGCCGCTGAGAACGAGACTTCCACCGGCCAGGGCAGCGTCGTCTCCGGCTTTGAGGTGCTGACGCTTTCCAAGGGCCAGACCGTCACCTGCGGCGTGGGCACGGAGATCATGCCGCGCCTGGGCGCCGTGGTGTCCTTCGGCCCCAACAACCCGCGCCTGGTGGACGAGACGGACGCCAAGAGCGTCCCCTATGCCGACACGGAGCTCCTCACCAACCACATGTACATGGTCACCATCAAGGACAACGGCGTCAAGGCCACGAAGGACAACACCAAGCTCCTCATCCGCGGGGACTATACGGTGTCGTAAGCCCATCAGGCATACATATTTCAAGAACCCCGGACGTATACTTCTACGTCCGGGTATTTTTTTGCCCTAATACTAATATCTATTTAAAAGAAGACACCGAGCGGCGAGGATTTTTCGTGTCAGGCAAGGAAGACGCCGCAGGGAATACTGTATGTATTCCCAAGGCGGCTGACGCAGCATGACGCGAAAAAGACCGTCGCAAATGTCTTGTTTTAATTAGATATTAGTATAAGGAGGTTTTTATTGTGCGTTATGATGTCACCACTCCCGGCGGACGGGCCGCCGGGGAGCTGACGGTCACGCCCGCCGGGGTGAAGACCGCGTTTGCCTACAAAAGCGACGAGCTTTTCCCGCCCGCGAGGCTCATCCTTCAATTTCACGACGGGGACCTGAGCCTGGGCATCCCCACCCCTAAAGACGGCGGTCAGGCGCTCACGAAAAAGCTCTCCCCCCTGGAGCTGGGACCCCATGACGGCGCGGCGGCGCGGGCGCTGCTGGTCCCCCTGGGGGAGGCCGTCCCGCCTCTGGAGCCTGAACCGGAACCGGAACCGGAACCGGAACCGGAACCGGAACCTGAACCGGAGCCTGAACCTGTCGAACCGGAACCGGAGCCCGAACCCGAGCCGGAACCGGAGCCCATCCCCGCCCCCGAACCGGAGCCTGGACCCGCCCCCGCGCCTGTCTCCTGGACCCCGGAGCCGGACCCGGCGCGGTACTTCACCGACCCGGACCTCATCGCCTGCGCCCGCGAGATCGCCGGGGCCCTCGTGATGCCCGACGGCGGCGACGTCCTGCTGGCCTTCCCCTTCTCCCCCTCCATGCCCTTCCCCATGCTCCCGGCCTTCCGCTTCGGCGCGGCCCAGGACATCGACGGCCGGTCCTACCTGGTCTTCCGGGTCCGGGAGGGGAAAATCACCTGAGAAATTATAAATTTTTGATGAAAAATAGTGTTTCCTTCTTTACACGGTGGAATTATTTGATATAATAATGGAATCAGCAAAAGATAAACATAAGACAGGAGGGAAACGGACATGGATGATCTTGATTTCACCAGAAAATTCAACGTGGTAGACAAAAAAATAGGCACGCGGGAGATCTTATCCTCGGTATACGACTCCCTGAAGCTCAAGGGCTACAACCCCATCAACCAGATCGTGGGCTACATCCTGTCCGAGGACCCCACCTACATCACCAACTACAACAACGCCCGCGCCCTCATCACCCGCATCGACCGCGACGAGCTCCTCCAGGAGCTGGTCATCAGCTACCTGGAAAAGGACGGCTGAACCCCATGTAAGTCTCCGGGAAACCGGGGATTTACTTTTTATACTCTCTGATTTCTACATATTGGAAGTGAGACCATGAAAAAAGGCTTTTTCAAACGGTTTTGGTGGCTTTTCCTGCTCCTGGCGGCCGTGGCCGCGGGAGTGATCGTCGCCGTCGTGCTCCTGGCGGGAGACGGCGGGGAGCGGGACACGGACGGGGACGGCGGACGGGACACAGGCCGGGGCAGCTCCTCCCTGGTGGCCCCGGAGGATGAGCGGGAGACCGACCCCGAGAAGATCTTCGTCCTGACCGTGGACGACTTCCCCGGCCAGACCGTGGTCAACCTGGACGACGACCCCACCACGAACTTCATGGTCTACCAAAAGGGCGTGGAGGTCCTGGAGGAGCGGGAGACGCTCGTCTCCATGGACGAGGAGGCGCGGGTCTACGTCTTTGAGGACCCGTCGTCGGACCTCAAAAACGCCAGGCGCGGCGACATCCTTGTGATCCCCCTCGCCGGCACCTTCCGGCAGCTGGCCGTTTTGGTGGACGAGCTGGAGCGGGATGGGGACACCCTGACCCTCACCGGCGGGGAGCTGGACCTCAGTGAGCTCATCTCCTACGCGGACATCGACATGGACCTCAGCTTCAGCGCCGAGGACATGGAATTCGACTCCGCGAGCCTCCGGGAGGGCGAGTCCCTGGAGTTCCTGGCCCCCGGCGTTCCCTCGGACGCCGAGATCGCCTCCGGCGCCTCCCCCACCGCCGCCCGGACGGGGTCCGGGCCCCGGGTGGCCAGTTCCCTGGCCCCGGCAATCGCACAGACGGGCTCCGCCCCCCGCACGGCCCGTCCCCTCGCCCTCTGGGTGCCGGCGGCAATCTGGCTCCTGGAAGGCGGGAAGATCGACGTGGACGTCAACTCGCCGGGCTTCCAGTTCACCTTCCCCCTGGCCCTGAACACCTCCCTTGACGTCCCCGCGGGGGTCGGGGGCGCGGGCGTCACGGCCTCCCTGGGCGGCTCCGTCACGGCGGGGGTGCGGAACATCCACGTCATCCTTCGCGTCAGCGTCTGGAACCTGTATTTCCGCAGCATGGTGGTCTTCGATATTCCCTCCGGCCTGACGCTGTCGGGCTCCCTGAACGTCCACGGGGACATCGTCAACAGGGAGCTGGTGCCGGTGGTCCTCCCTATAGGCGGACCTCTGGTGGTGAAGGCCGCTCCCGTCGTCAAGGTCACGGCAGCGGGAGAACTGGACGGTTCCATCTCCGGGCGCAGAACGGACAGGCTGGGCTACGATCTGCAGATGTGCGTTGCCGACCCCTATATGCACAATCTCTCCCAATCCGCCGTGGAGGATGTGGATGTGGACCTCTACCTGTCCGGCTCCCTGGAGCAGATGATGGGCATCAAGGTGAGCACCGGGATCTTGGGTGTCGGGGACGTGTACGGCCAGCTCCTCTGCGGCTTCCGGGCGGAGGGCCGGGAGGCTAGCAGCCTTTCTGCCTGGGACGACAGTCCGGATCTCTACCACCCCTGCTCGAATTGCATAGACGGGGACCTGTACGCGAAGCTGTCGCTCAGCGTCGGGTATGAGATCCCCCTCCTGGAGCGTCTGAACTTCAATCAGGAGCTGGAATCCAGCGTCCAGCAGAAGCTGCCCGGTGAGTTTGGGGACTTCTACGTCACCAAGGGCCTGAACAGCGCCGACCCGGAAAAGTGGTCCGGGGGCCTGGGCCTCTGCCCAAAGATCCGGTTCAAGACGACCGTGACTCTGCGCTATTGCGACCGGGAGCTGGTGGAGGGCGGCCTGGTGGACTGGTACGACGAGGCGAATGACAAGACCATCACCTCTCATTACTCCGAGGAGGACGGCAAGGCCTACATCTATCTTCCCAATGGCATTCACAGGCTGAATGCCGGCTGCGACTTTCATGAGACAAGCGCCCTGGTGACGGTGGAGGGAGAGCCCACTCAGACCGAGATCGTCTTTGAACCCGCCAAGCCCCGGTTGTTCGTGTTCCGTAAGTATGGCGAGTTGAATTATGACCTCTGGCTGGAGCCGATCCTCCGCGCCGTTTGCCCTGACACCTTCTTCCTCGATTTCCTCGATGATTATGACCCTATATTTGACCAGATTGAACGTTACAATATTAAAGCGGGGGACATGGTACTCTATGTGACGTCTTCCACGAAGTGGAATCTTGACGCTCGTCTGATGGTGGTTTCGATTGGGCAAGGCTTTACAGGAGTGACTAGTTATTATAGAAGTTATGTCGATCCATTGACCCTTCGTCTCTACATCCAATGCCCCGATTATTATTACGATTCTTATCAAGATCGAGACATCTTCCGCTCCAATCCCATGATGTGTGTCGGAACCGTGAGCGAGTTCGCTATGGAATTTGTCCAGAACCACCGTCTCACCTCAGAGTACGCTTTCCAGAGCCCCGTCCCCACGACCTTTGGGCTGCCCTACTACCAGACGTATGAGGAGCTGACCGCGGCTGTGCCCTCCATCTGGGAGCAGCAGCTTCCCCAACGCCTCCAGCCCATGCTGGACCTGATCGCCGAGATCGCGCTCGGCGAGACCGACGCCGGCTTAGGCGGCGGCGCAGGCGGGGGCGGCGCAGGCGGGGGCGGCGGGTCGTCCTGGTGACCCCGCCGAAAGCGCAAATTGGTCCCCTGAGTTCACCTCCGGCCCCCGTCGTCGGGACCCGCAGCCCACCAAAAAGGACGCCTCACCGGCGTCCTTTTTCTTTTCATCTTTACCGTCTCCGCTTGGAGTTTCTCCGCTCAGTCTGGCGCATCATGTCGGAGATGCGGCCCTCGGAGTCCTTCATGAAGCGCTTGAGCTTATCCTCGAAGTCGGCGTCCACGGGGGCGTCGGACTGGGGCTGGTAGGCGTCCGGGTGCGGGGGACGGGCGGGGCGGGACTGGGGACGGGAGGCGGGCTCCGTCCTGGGCTTGGGGGGCAGGGCCTGCTTGATGGAGAGGTTGATGCGGTTCTGCTCGTCGATGCCGATGACCTTCACCGTGACCTCCTGCCCGATGGAGAGGAAGTCGGCGACGTTGTTCACGAAGGTGTTGGCGATCTCGGAGATATACACAAGCCCCGATCTCCCCGGCGCCAGCTGCACAAAGGCGCCGAATTTTGTGATGCCCGTGACCTTGCCTGTCAGGATCTGTCCCTTTTGAATGTCCATATTACCTCTAAATTTCCTTTCTGCCCTCCGATGGCGGAGAGGGTCGAGCCTTTTAATGCCCGGCGGAGAAGATCTCCTCGTCCGGGTTGACCAAACCCAGCTCGTTGCGGATGATGTCATCGAGGACCGCGGGATCGGTCGGGTTGCTAACGGCGTACTGCTTGCGGTCCACGTCGGCGGCCAGCGCGGCGTTCTGCCGCCGCAGATCCTCCAGCTCGCCTGTGGCGTCGTCCATGCGCTCGCCGATGTGGATCAGCATCACCAGCGCGTAGATGACCAGGACCGCCAGAACGATCTTCGTAAGTATACTTGAACGCTTGATCCTCATGGGTTCGCTCCCCTGTCGTGGCCGCGCGTTTCCGGCGGCCGGTCTTGTCTGCTATTTTAAACCTTTTCTTCCAATAAGAAAAGCACTTTTTTGAAATTCTCCAAAATTTTTTTAAAATTTTCTCCAGAAACCGGACCGGAAAGAGCAAAACGGAGACGACCTTCCCCAAAAAAACGGTCACGGTGTCCCCCAGCTCCACCACAAACCGGCTGACCGTCAGAAAATAAAGGGCCGCGCCCAGGGCGGCCAGGACCTGGCTGTACATCCTCTGCTGACCCTCCCCGGCGGAGAGGCCCAGGGAAAAGAGCCCCAGAAACGCCGCCGCCCAGAAGAGCAGATCCAGCAGCACCGTCACCGCCCGGCTTTTCAGGCTCCGCCGCGCCGCCCGGAAAACGTCATAGAGAAGCCCCGCCGCGATCCCCAGCGCCAGCGCCAGCACGGCCCCGGTGAGCTGCGCTTTGATCGATACGCCCATACGTCACCTGAAAAGCCGGGCGAAGAACCCCTCGCTCCGGGGCTCCGGGTCCTCGTACTCCAGCGCGTCCACGCTGCCGGTGACCACCACGTCGCCGCTGTCCACGCTGAGCTTCTCCATATGCAGGTCCTCCCCACGCACCGCCAGGGTCCCCCTGGTGGTGCCCATCAGGACCTCCTGCTCGTTGAAGCTCATGACCTGCGTCACCCCTGACACCAAAAGCCTCCCCCGGCCGTCCAGGCTCAGGGAATGGGGCGCCTTGCTTTCCCAACCTTCCTCCATTGCTGTTTTCCTCCCCTGTTTTCCGTATTTTGGCTCAGCCCAGAGGGGCTTGTTCTATGTATATCGCCCAAACAAGGCGCGTATGTGGGTTTTTTATGTCTATTTTTAATTTTTTGCCCCGCCGCCCTTGACAGGGGCCGGGAAATGGTGTATAGTACGTTTCGTTACTATTTGTAACCATCTTGTAATCTTTTATCATAAATGGGGTCTTACTTCGTATGAAACGCCAACCCGTATCCGCCGGAAAGCTTCGCCGCAGGGGGATCCTCCTGTCGGTGCTGGCGGCTGTTTGCGTGATTTCCGTCATTCTGGCCGCCGTTTCCGATTCCTTTGTCTGCTACGCCGTCGCCTACGACGGGGAGGTGGTGGGCACCGTCGCCTCCCGCACGGACCTGGACACCGCCATCGAGGAGGCGGACGCCGTGGCCGCCATGATCTTAGGGGAGGAGCACCCGGTCTACGAGGGGCTCTCCGTCTCCACGACCTTGAGCTCCGGCGCGGGCTCCGCCGAGGACCTGACCGGCGCGCTCCTGGGCAGTGTGGAGGGCATCGCCCTGCGCCCCTTCCTCACCGTGGACGGCCAGATCGTGGCCGCCATGGACAGCAAGGACGCCATTGAGGCGGTGCTCCAGGGCATTCTGGACCGTTACAGCGACGAGAACACCGTCTCCGCCGCCTTCGCCCAGGAAACCGAGATCGTCACCTCCTATATCAGCGACAGTCTGGTGACCGACGCCGCCGGTCTTGCGGCTATGCTGGACCCGGAGAACGCCGACTCTCCCTGGGCCCTCACCGTGGTCACCCACGAAAGCCTGGAGAGCACGGAGATCCTGCCCTATGAGGAGGTCGTCACCTACGACGAGAACGCCTGGTCCGACGAGATCACCGTCACCCAGGAGGGCGCGGAGGGCCGGCGCCTCAACACCTACACCCTGGTGCTGGAAAACGGCGCGGAGGTCTCCCGCTATCTGAGCCAGTCCGCCATTCTCGCAAAGCCCGTGGACCGGGAGGTCACTATCGGCGCCATCCCCGGCTCCCGCACCGACTCCACCGGCACCTATATCTGGCCCACCACCGGCGTCATCACCTCCCCCTTCGGACAGCGTGAGATCAGTGTGGGCTCCACCAACCACAAGGGCGTGGACATCGGCAACAAGGTGGGCACCGACGTCTGGGCCGCCGACGGCGGCACCGTCATCTACGCCCAGGACTCCAAGGGCAGCTACGGCAACTTCATCAAGATCCAGCACGACAACGGCGTCGTCACCTGCTACGCGCACCTAAGCGAGATTTTGGTCAGCGTCGGCGACAAGGTGGCTCAGGGCGACGTGATCGCCAAAATGGGCGCCACCGGCCGCGTCACCGGCCCCCACCTCCACTTCGAGATCCGCCCCGACGGCGTCACCGCCGTCAACCCCGTCAACGCGAAAAAATACCTGTCGGGAAAGCCCCAGCGGTAAAAATACAGAAAACCAAATTGATGGGAGACAAGGCACGGGCGGGTTTAGAACCCGCCCCTACCAAAAAGGTTTGCGCCGCACTGCGGCGCAATTTTTTATAAAAGGCGGCGCAAAGCGCCGAAAAGGCTCCCCTTCGTAAGGGGATCTGTCGAGCGAAGCGAGACTGAGGGATCGAAGGTTGGACGATAGCGCTCTATCGACCAACGCTCGCTACCCCCCTGCCCCCCGCCTACGAGGAGGGGGCTTAAAAAGGTTGCGGCTTCGCCGCGGTTTTTAATTTGCCCGCGCGGCGGGGACGGGGGACGAAGGACGGGGGACGAGGGACGGGCGGGTTTGGAACCCGCCCCTACATTTTCCAGATTGCGCTCAATCCCCGCCGTAGGGGCCGCCTCTCTTGGCGGCCCGCGTTTCGATGACCTCCGATGTCGGTTGAATGGGATAGCCTTCCATATTTCCTGTAGGGGCGGGTTCCAAACCCGCCCGTGGCACGTTGCGTGACGGGAAAGCCGTTGTTCGGTATGTGTCAATAATCATCAGGCGGGCCGCCGGGGACGGCGGCCCATACATTTTTGTTGCATTTTCCACACTTTTGGTTTACAATACCTCTGTCAATTCCCATACCGCCGGAGGGCGGAGAAAGGCGTTGGGATGGGTACGAAGGAAAAGCCCAGGGGGCTTATGTGGTTTAAATTTACGCTGGCGCTGTGGGCGGCGAAGCTGTCGGTGCCGGTGCTGAAGCTGACGCGGCACAACGGCACCAACTTCCCCGGGGAGCTGGCGATGAAGATCTGCCCGTCGTTTTTGCGGTATATCGACAAGCCCGCGCGCATTCTGGCGGTCACCGGCACCAACGGGAAGACCACGGTGACCAATCTCCTGTGCGACGCGCTGACGGCGGCGGGGCATAAGGTGCTGAGCAACCGGGCCGGGTCCAACATGTACCCCGGCGTGGCCACGGCGCTTCTGACGGGGACGAGCCTCCTCAACCGCTGTCACAGCGACGTGGCGGTGCTGGAGATCGACGAGCGCTCCTCCCGGCTCATCTTCCCGCACCTGACGCCGGAGATCATGGTGGTGACCAACCTCTTCCGGGACTCCATCATGCGCAACGCCCACCCGCAGTACATCGCCGACTTCCTCACCCGCTACATTCCCAAGGAGACGCGGCTGGTGCTCAACGCCGACGACCTCATCTCCTCCGCCGTGGCGCCGGACAACGATCGCGTGTATTTCGGCATCGAGCGGATGACCACGGACATCACCGAATGCGTCAACCGCCTTAACGATATGCGCATTTGCCCCAAATGCGCGGGGCCCCTCACCTACGACTACCTGCGCTACCACCACATCGGCCGCGTCCGGTGCCGGGAGTGCGGCTTTGAGTCCCCGGCCTACGACTACGCCGGCGCGGACGCCAGTCTGGAGGCCATGTCCGTCACCGTCCGGGACAAGAGCGGGGCGGGGACCTACCGGCTCATCTCCGACAGCGTCTTCGACATCTATAACCTTGTGGCCGCCGTGGCCATGCTCCGTGAGTTCGGCATGACCCATGAAGAGATCGGCCGGTGCCTTTCCGAGACGCGGGTGGTGGGCACCCGCCACACCGACGAGGAGGTCAACGGCGTCCACGTCATCAACCAGATGGCCAAGGGCCTCAACGCCCTGGCCTGCTCACGGGTCTTCGACTACATCGCCTCCCGGCCGGGGGAGAAGGAGATCCTGCTTTTGATGAACTGCCTTTCCGACGAGCGCCACTGGTCGGAGAACGTCTGCTGGCTCTATGACGCGGACTTCGAGTTTTTAGCCGACCCGCGCATCCATGTCATCGCCACCGGCCCCCGCGGGAAGGACTACCTCCTGCGGCTGAAGCTGGCGGGGATACAGGACGGGCAGATCGACTACGCCCGGGACGAATTTGAGGCGGCGGAGAAGCTCTATCTGCGCCCCGGCTCCTCGGTGTACCTGCTCTACGGGGCCGACGACTCCCTGGACCTGGCCTTCAAGGTCCGGCAAAAGGTCCTGGCGCTGGCGAAGGAGGCGAAACGATGACCATCGAGCTACTTTACCCCGAGGTCTGCAACCTTTACGGGGACCTGATGAACGTGGAATACCTGGCCCGGTCCTCCGGGGCGGAGGTGGTGCGGACGGGCCTGCGGGACACGCCCCGGTTCACCACCGAGGACGTGGCGCTGGTCTACATGGGCTCCGTCACCGAGCGGGGCCAGGAGCTTGTGCGCGACGCCCTGGCGCCGCACCTGGAGGCGCTGAAAAAACGCACCGACGCGGGCGGCGTCACCCTCGTCACCGGCAACGCCCTGGAGATCTTCGGCGAATATATCGAATTGGACGGCGGCGAAAGGCTCCCCATGCTGGGCTTCCTGCCCATCCACTCCACCCGGCGGCTTTTAGGGCGGTATAACGCCATGTACCTGGGGCTTTACGGGGATCTGAAGATCGTGGGCTTCAAAAGCCAGTTCGGCCACTCCTGGGGCGACGTGGGAGAGGGGCTTTTCACCACCCTTCGCGGCGCGGGCCTCAACCCGGACGTAAAGCCCGAGGGCGTCAGGATCGGCAACTTCATGGCCACCTACCTCATCGGCCCCCTGACGGTGCTCAATCCCCTCTTCGCCAAGGAGCTTCTGCGCCTCATGGGCGTGGAGGACCCCAAGCTCCTCTTCGAGGAGGAGGCCCTGGACGCCTACCGCGCCCGGTTGGAGGATTTCTCCGATCCCAAACGAAATTTCACCTATTAAAATTTTTCTTGATTAAAGTCGCCTGATGTCGTATAATGGATCTATCCATAAAAAAACACAAGGAGGGCTCTTAACATGGGCAAGTTCGTCATCCGCACCACCAAGACCGGCACCAAGTTTGACCTGAAGGCTTCCAACGGCGAGGTCATCGCCACCAGCGAGGTCTATGCCTCCGAGGACGCCTGCCGCAACGGCATCGCCTCCGTGGCCAAAAACGCCCCCATCGCCAACCTGGAGGACCAGACCGTGGAGAACTTCGAGACCGCCAAGCACCCCAAGTTCGAGATGTACACCGACAAGGCCGGCGAGTTCCGCTTCCGCCTGAAGGCCGCCAACGGTCAGATCATCGCCACCAGCGAGGGCTACAAGTCCAAGAAGAGCTGCGAGAACGGCATCGAGTCCGTCCGCAAGAACGCCGTGGACGCTCCCGTGGTGGAGGAGGAATAAGCATGGACATCAAGGCAAAGATCGAGGAGGTCGTCTCCAAGGTCAAGTCCGACGGCAAGCTCGCCCAGGAGTTCAAGGACGAGCCCGTCAAGACCGTAGAAAAGCTGGTCGGCGTGGACCTCCCCGATGACGCCGTCTCCAAGATCGTGGACGGCGTCAAGGCCAAGATCTCCTTAGACGAGCTGGGCTCCGCCGCCGGCGGCGTCATGGACAAGGTCAAGGGCATTTTCAAGAAGTAAGCAACTATAAAACCAAAGCGCCCCCGTGGAAGGCACAAGTACTTTCCACGGGGGCATTTTTTTGGTTGCGTTTACGCAAACACCAGCGTCCGGTCCCCCACGGTGACGGAGACCACCGTGTCAGCGTCGATGGGGGCGGAGAAGTCGATGTTCCGCACCGCCCGGTCCCCCACGCCGCCGTTCTGCTCGCCCAGGAGAAGGCCGGCATCGGAGACGGACCCGTCCGAGAAGGTGAGGATGACCGCCCCGCCGTGGACGGTCCCGGCGTCCTCCGCGCTCCCCCGGACGGCAAGTCCGATGTCGGAGAGGACCACCTCCAGGTCGCCGGCCCGGGCACTGCGCGTGGGAAGCACTTCGATATCGGCGGTGAGCCCCCAGCCGGACAGCGTCTTGGCGTCGGATGGCACAAACCACTCCGGCGTCTTTGAGGGCTCCCCGACAGTGATGCCGGACTCCCCGGACGTGGGCTCGCTTTCTTCCGGGGTCTTCGAAAGCTCCTCAAGGTCCTCGGGGGTGACGCCGAACTTCGCAAGCTGGTACCGGCTGTCCTTCAGGACCTCCAAAATGTCCTCGGAGATGAAAACGGCCACCCGGTCCGCCCCCTCCGGGGGATTGAAGGACCGGAGGGTGAGCTCCACCGTCAGCACGCCGGCCTCATCGTCAAAGCCCACGACCCGGGCTCCTCCGCTCACCATCACATCGCCCTCAAAGGCGTCCCCGACGCCTCCCGAGGGACTCAGGATCTCCATACTCGTAAAGCAGCCGAAATTCCCCTGCTCATCGGTGTCACGGGCCTCATAAGCGCTCCTCACCCTGTCCGCGTCCGTCGTATCCCGCAGCTCCACGTGGGCCTTGAGCAGAAATCCGTCCGTCATGGCCGAGGTCAGCCGCGCCTCGATGCCGTTGAGGACCTGGGTGTTCTCCACATCTGGCTCGAAGCGCTGGACCACCGGCTCAAAGCCGCCCCACAGGAGGTCCCGCAGCTCCGGACTCACCGCCAGGGCCGTGCCGGTAAGCACGCACACCGCCAGCGCCGCCGCCAGGGCGCTGAACGCCACCCGGTAGACCATGTCGCCATACAGCTCCACCGCCCGCCCAAATTCCTCCCGCGTCACCGTCTCACTTCCCTTCCGAATGGCCATTCACCCGTAATATCCCCCGGCAAAACAAAATGTGCCGTAAAAAAACAAAAAATTTGAGTAGTCGGCAACACGCCCCTCGTTGACCACTGTTTTTCTGTTTTCTCGGAACCGGTCTGTCAACCCACGCTCGCTACCCCCCTGCCTCCCTCCTACGAGGAGGGGGCTCCGTAACGGAGGCGGGTGCGTTTTTTCGGAACTGTTCCGTTATCGCAACCTCTTTTGCCCCTCCAAGGTCGGGGTGGCGCGAAGCGCCGGGGTGGTGCTGCGATCCGCACACGCGAGGAGGAAAGGAACGCGGCTTGCGCCGCGTCACCACCCCTGCCGCTTCGCGGCTGTCCCCGACCTGGGAGGGGCTAAAAAAAGGTTGCGGCGCTTCGCGCCGCGTTTATAAAAAATTGCGCCGCAAAGCGGCGCAACCTTTTTAAGCCCCCTCCTCGTAGGAGGGGGCAGGGGGGTAGCGAGCGTGGGATAATAGGGCGGTCCCGACGACCCGCAGGGTATAAACACTGCCGTAGGGGTCGCCCTCCCGGGCGACCCGCCCTTCGATACTTGACCCGTTCCAATCAACGCCGTACGGGCCGCCGCCCACGGCGGCCCTTTTTCGTTGGCTGACGTTTACCGTTTTATCGAAACCGTTCCCGTCCCGCCACGTGGCACGGGCGGGTTTGGAACCCGCCCCTACAGGGGATATGGAAGGTTATCCCATTCAACCGATATGGGAGGTTATCGAGACGCGGGCCGCCGGGGACGGCGGCCCCTACGGCGTTCATCGGGGGCAACCCGAACCCCGCAGCGTGGGCCGCCGTGGGCGGCGGCCCGTACGGCGTAGAATGAACGTGATTTGAAACTGTAGGGGCGGGTTCCAAACCCGCCCGTCCCACATCCCCCGTCCCCGCCGCGCGGGCAAATCAAAGAATGCGCCGCAAAGCGGCGCAAACCTCTTTTCGCCCCCTCCTCATAGGAGGGGGGCAGGGGGGAAGCGAAGGTCGGATGCCGAAGCGGTATCCATCGTGCGGGACCGTGCGGTATACTTTACTATACTAAAATGTTCCACGTGGAACATTTTAGTATAGTAAAGTATGCGCCCCTCCCGGAGGGAGGGGCGCCGGGATGTTTTTTACCGCTCCAGCCTCTCCCGCACGGCCTTCAAAAATCCCGTCGTGGTGACCTTTTGAACGTCCGGGTCGGGGCAGAGGAGGGCGAGGTCGCCGGTCATGATGCCGGCGTTGATGGTGTCCAAAACCGCCTTCTCCAGCTTGTCGGCAAAGGCCGTAAGCGCGGCGTTTCCGTCCAGCTCGCCGCGTTTGCGGAGGGCGCCGGACCAGGCGAAGATGGTGGCCACGGGGTTGGTGGACGTCTCCTCGCCCTTCAGGTACCGGTAGTAGTGGCGCGTCACCGTGCCGTGGGCGGCCTCGTACTCGAAGTTCCCGTCGGGGCTGACGAGGACGCTGGTCATCATGGCGAGGCTGCCGAAGGCGGTGGACACCATGTCGCTCATCACGTCCCCGTCGTAGTTCTTGCAGGCCCAGATGAACCCGCCCTTGGAGCGTATCACACGCGCCACGGCGTCGTCGATGAGGGTGTAGAAATACTCGATGCCCGCGGCGGCAAATTTCTCCGCGTACTCCGCGTCAAAGATCCGTTGGAAGATGAATTTGAAGGTCTGGTCGTACTGCTTGGAGATGGTGTCCTTGGTGGAGAACCACAGGTCCTGCTTCACAGACAACGCGTACTCAAAGCAGCTGCGGGCGAAGGCCTCGATGGAGCTGTCCTTGTTGAACATTCCCTGCAGGACCCCGGCGCACTCGTAGTCGTAGACAGTCCTGCGGAAGGTCTCCCCGTCCTCGCCGGTGAACACAAGCTCCGCCTTCCCCGGTCCGGGGACGCGGTACTCCGTGGCCTTATAGACGTCTCCGTAGGCGTGACGGGCGATGGTGATGGGCTTCTCCCAGGTGCTGACCACCGGCTTTATCCGGTCCGTCATGATGGGGGCGCGGAACACCGTCCCGTCCAGCGCCGCGCGGATGGTGGCGTTGGGGCTTTTCCACATCTCGTGGAGCTTATATTCCTCCACCCGCTGGGCGTTGGGGGTGATGGTGGCGCACTTCACCGCCACATGGAGCCTTTTCGCCGCCTCGGCGGCGTCCACGGTGACCCGGTCGGCGGTGGCGTCCCGGTTGGGAAGGCCCAGGTCGTAATACTCCGTATTGAGCTCCACAAAGGGGCTTAAAAGCTCGTCCTTGATCGCCTGCCAAATGACGCGGGTCATCTCGTCCCCGTCCATCTCCACGATGGGGTTCATTTTGATTTTAGACATATTCAAATCCTCACTTTTTCTGGGAAGCGTACCAGTTCATTAAGCACCCGGTCAGAATGATCTCCCGCTCCTTCTGCGTAAGCTCCGGAAGCTTCAGCGTGATCTCGTGGACCTCTCCCCCGGAGAGCACCTTGGCCCGGACCTCCCCGGCCCCCTCGGCCACCGCCTTGCGGATGCCGGGGACGTACACGCAGTCACCCACCTCGTAGGGGAAATCCGTCCCCTCGTCCAGGTTGAAGGGCAGCATCCCCCAGTTTACGCAGTTGGAGCGGTAGCGCTTGGTGGCGTATTCGTAACAAATGTTGGCCGCGCCCCCCAGCACCCGCTGGCAGGAGGCCGCCTGCTCCCGGGCAGAGCCGTCGCCGGGACGGTTGGCGAAGATCGCGCTGGCGTAGTCGGTGTTTCCCGCATCCTCGACGCCCAGCTTCGCATAAACTTCCCCACGGGCCTCCTCGGACTTCCGGGCAATGGCATTGGCCCGCCCCACGTAGCCGGGGTCCCGGCGGGAGAGGGCGAAGGTCGCCAGCTTCAGGGGGTTGGAGCGGTAGCTGGAGGTGTCGCCGGAGGGGATGAGCTCGTCGGTGGTGGTCACCGGGTCCCGGAGGACGGAGGCCAGCTCCAGGACGATGTTCTCGGAAAGCGCCGGGATCTGGGGCCACTCGGTGATGTTGGGACCCAGCTTCAGCTCCTCCTCCGGGTGGGGGTCCCCGAAGCCGTTGTAGACCCGCCGGTCGTAGGCGCTCCTGTCGTAGCGCCGCTCCACCGGCTCAGGCGGCGTGTAGTCGATCTCGTCCGCCCCGGTGAGCACCCCGCCGTTTCTCGCCGTGGCGGCGATGGACCGGGCGTCCATCAGCGCCACCGCCGAAAGCTGCCCGTCGGCGGGCTTGGACCCCTCGCGGTTGGGGAAATTGCGGGTGCAGTGGCGGACGGAGAGCCCGCCGTTTGCCGGCACGTCCCCGGCCCCGAAGCATGGCCCGCAGAAGCAGGGCTTGAAGACCGCCCCCATGGCGGTGAGCCTCTGGGTGACGCCGTTGTTCATGAGCTCCATGGCCACGGGCAGGCTGGGCGGGTAGACGGTGAGCCCGAAGCCGCCGCTGCCGATGTCGCCGCCCTCCAAAATAGCCGCCGCCTCGGCGATGTTGTCGTACATCCCGCCGGAGCACCCGGCGATGACGCCCTGGTCCACATAGAGTTTGCCGTTTTTGACCTTGCTGAGAAGGTCCAGCTTCACCTTGCCCTTGAATTTGCCCTCGGCTGACTTCTCCGTCTCCCGCAAAATGTCGGTGAGGTTGGCCTTCAGCTCCCGGATGGTATACGCTTCGCTGGGGTGGAAGGGCAGGGCGATCATGGGCTCGATTTTCGATAAGTCGATCTCCACGCAGGCGTCGTACCACGCCCCCGCCTCCGGCTCCAGGCGCTGATAGTCCCCCGGCCGGCCGTGGACGCGGTAGTACTCCTCCACCAGCCCGTCCGTCTGCCAGACAGAGCTCAGGCACGCCGTCTCCGTGGTCATCACGTCGATGCCGATGCGAAAATCCATGGGCAGATTGGCGACGCCGGGCCCGGCGAACTCCAGCACGGAGTTTAAGACGAAGTTATTCTTGTACGCGGCCCCGCACAGGGCGATGGCCACGTCCTGAGGCCCCACGCCCCGGCGGGGAGCGCCGGTGAGCCACACCAGCACCGTGCGCGGGTAGGCGATGTCGTAGGTGGCCTCCAGAAGCTGCTTGACGATCTCGGGCCCGCCCTCGCCCACGCCCATGGTGCCCAGCGCCCCGTAGCGGGTGTGGGAATCCGAGCCGAGGATCATCCTCCCGCACCCGGCAAGCTCCTCACGGGCGTACTGGTGGATGACGGCGAAGGAGGGCGGCACGAAGATGCCGCCGTATTTCCGGGCCGCCGAGAGCCCGAAGGCGTGGTCGTCGGCGTTGATGGTCCCGCCCACGGCGCACAGGCTGTTGTGGCAGTTGGTCATGACGTAGGGCACCGGGAAGCGCTCAAGGCCCGAGCCCTTGGCCGTCTGGATAATGCCCACGTAGGTGATGTCGTGGGAGATGAGGCTGTCGAACCGGAGCCGCAGATTTTCCCCGTCCCCGCCACGGTCGTGGGCGGCGAGGATGCGCCCGGAGATCGTGCGCCGCCGGCCCTCGGCCTTGGAAAGCCCCTGGCCGCCGCCGAAAAAGAAGCCCTTGTCGTGCAATGCGATCATGTCGTCACCTCGAAAATTCATCTCCTTAAAGTATACCAGCAATCCCGCCGCGTTGCAAGTGCCGGCGTTTGTTTCTTTGCATAAAAGTCGGCGGGACAAGGGGCCGTTCTTTGGGCAAACATGAATTTTATTTTTAGGAACTTGCATTTTCAGGCCCGACACACTATAATTATACCTGAATCCCGGCCCTTCTCCGGGACTCCGAACCATTCCGATGAAAGAAGGCGACATTTTGAATTCAAATTTGACAGCTTCCCGGGAGTACGCCGGCCGCATCACCGAAAGGCTCCTGGAGGAATACCGCATCCCCGCCTCGGCCTATGACGAGAACGTCAAGCGCGGCCTTCGCAACGCCGACGGCTCCGGCGTCATCGCCGGCATCAGCAAGATCGGCTCCGTCCAGGGCTACTACATCGAGGACGGCCAGCGCGTCCCCCACGAGGGCAAGCTTTTCTATCGCGGCTACGATGTTTCGGAGATCGTCGCCGCCCACCGCGCCTCCGACACCTTCGGCTACGAGGAGGTGGCCTACCTCCTCCTGTGCGGGTCCCTGCCCACGGCGGAAGCGCTGGGGCGGTTCGTGGAGATCCTGTCCGCGGCCAAGACCCTCCCCGACGGCTTTTTTGAAAACGAGCTCATGAAGCGCCCCTCCAACAACATCATGAACGCCCTGGCCAGCACCGTCCTCTCCCTCTACGCCTACGACGATAACCCGGACGACACCTCGGTGGTCAACGTCCTTCGCCAGTCCATCGAGCTCATCGCCCGCTTCCCCACCATCGTGGCCCAGACCTACGCCATGAAGCGCCACTACTACGACGGCGCGTCCCTCTACATCCACAATCCCAAGACGGAGTTGACCTTAGCCGAGAACTTCCTGCGTCTTGCCCGCCGGGACAAGAGCTACACGGACAAGGAGGCCAAGCTTCTGGACGCCCTTCTGATGCTCCACGCCGAGCACTCCGGCGGCAACAACTCCACCTTCACCTGCCGGGCGGTCACCAGCACCGGCGCGGACACCTACGGCGCCATTGCCGCCGCCATCAGCTCCCTGAAGGGCCCCCTCCACGGCGGCGCCAACGAGGCCGTCATGCGCATGATCGGCAACATCCTGGAAAACGTCCGCGACCCCAGGGACGACGACGAGGTGGGCGCGTACCTCGACAAGATCCTGGACGGCGAGGCAAACGACCGCTCCGGCAAGCTCTATGGCCTCGGCCACGCGGTCTACACCGTCTCCGACCCCCGCGCTCAGATCCTCAAGGGCCTCATCGAGGAGATGGCCCGGGACCGGGGCTACAGCGACGAGTACCTCATCGCCGAGCGTGTGGAGCGCCTGGGCATCCCCAAGCTCATGGAGCGCAAGGGCAAGAGCATCCCCATCCCCGCCAACGTGGATCTCTACTCCGGCATCGTCTACAAGATGCTGGGCATCCCCGAGGACCTCTACACGCCCCTCTTCGCCGTCAGCCGCATCTCCGGCTGGTGCGCCCACCGTCTGGAGGAGCTCATCACCTCCGGCCGCATCATGCGCCCCGCCTACCGCTCCGCCGCCAAACGCAACGCCTACATCCCCCTGGACCGCCGGTGACAGACGCCAAAGCCCCTCTTCCAAAAGGAAGAGGGGCTTTGAAATACTCGTTTTTCTCAGGGCAGGGTGTAAAGCGTGGCCTTTTCGTTCAGATAATCCTTTGGGATCTCTCCGATATCCCGGATCCCGGTGCTCTCTATGTACAGATAACGTTTGCCGTTGAAGGAATAATACGGGCCGTCGCTGTAATCGTCCGTGGTCCTCAGCGCCACGGCCGCGTGTCCCGGCAGGCTCAGAAGTCCCACCTCAAAGCCCAGCTCCCTCAGGAGCGCGGCCAGGAGGATGCTGGTATCCTCGCAGTCTCCCACCCGCTCGTACAGCGTCTCCACGGGGTAGCGGGGGTATTCGTCTATATAGGTGGTGTTCTTGTCGTATTCGTACTCGATGACCTCCTGGACGAACCGGACGGCCTCCCGGGCCAGGTCCGCGTCGCTGTAGGACAGCTGCGCGCCGATATCCCGGATCATATCGGCGACCCTCGCCACCAGCGCCCGGTTGTTGGCGTCGTCTACGTATTTTTCGTAGTTTCCGAAGCCCTGGAACCGCCCAAGGGAGCTGTAATAGAGGTACATATTCGCGTCGATGTAGATCTCCATCCACGGAAGCCCCCGGTTGTCCGTGCGATGCCACGCGTAGTGCTGCAGCTCCCAGCACGGGTTCGAGGCATCGTAATGGGGGACGCGGTCGTCCTCGTAGCTCATGCCGCCGGAGGAGGCGCCGGCCCCACCGGAGGCGGGACGGGCGGGCTTGTCGATGGCCCTGTAAAAGGAGCGGGTGACAGGGTCCCTGACGGCGTATTGCCTGCCGTCGACCTCTATGTCGATCAGGTAGCCGTCATACCGGCCGATGTTGACGCAGACGCCCTCCGTCGTGCCGTTCACGCGGATGCTGGCCGTCCGGAAGGTCTTCAGGGCGATGGAGGTGTCGGCAAACTCCGTCACCTCGCCGGGGTACGCGCCCGACAGATCCGTGAGGGTCCTGGTGAGGAGGCTGTCGTCCGTCATAGACTTCTCCTCCTCGGAAAGGGGCTTGAAGTAAACGGCCAGCGTGCCGCCGGACTTGTGCTGAAGGGCGAGGCCGCACACCATGTTCCGCGCCGCCGACCGCTCGTCCAGCTCCTCCTGGCCCAGCGGGGACCAGTCCGGCCCGAAGTTCACGGCCATCTCCGCCCACATATTCACGTACCTGTATTTCCCCACGGTCCCCGGCTCAAAGCTGGGGGGCGGCTCCGGCACGACTGCCGGCGTCGTCTCCGGCGGGACCGTCGGCACGGTCTCCGGCGGGGCCTCCGGCGTCGCGGTATCCGGGCTGGGAAAGGTCGCGGTGGGCCAGGGCAGGTTCAGGAAGCCCGACTGCGTCGTGGCGGGCTTGCTGGCCCAGGGCGGCGAGGAACCGTCCTTGGGAAAGATCGCGCTCAAAACGCAAAGCAGGAGCAGGAACAGGAAGAAATTTCTGACCCCGTGGCTTTTCTTCGGCTCCGGGGCGGCCTGGCGGGCCCTCTTGGCCGTCTCCGTCCTGGCCTGCGGCTGTCCGTTGAGCGGTCTGCCGCAGCCCAGGCACACCTGCGCCGTATCGTTCACGAACCGCCCGCAATTCGGACACTGTCTCACCCCGTTCCCTCCTTTCTGTCTCTCCGCTCCCGCCGGACGCGCCACGGCGTCCGGCGGGCTCTTTGTCTTTCGTTTTTACTGCACGCTCTCGATCGTCTCCAGCTTGTCTCCGCAAGCGTCCAGGACGGTCTGGCCGCCGATGACGCAGGTTTGGGCGTGGGCGCGCAGGTCGTCCAGGACGTCGGCGAAGGCGGCGAGATCCGCCGGGACGGCGGCCAAAATCTCCGCGCGCTGGCGCTGAAGGTCCGCTTCCGTGCGGCCGCTGAAATACATGAGGGCGGCGCGGGCCTTGTCCTGGCGGGGGGTCATATAGGGCTCCAGGCCGCCGACGGTGGAGATGATATATTTGTCCAGCCTCTCGCCGCTCTCCGCCGCCTCCCGCAGGACCTGGCCCGCGCCGGCGAAGATATCGAGGCTCCCGGCGCAGTTGGGGTCGCGGTAGCTGGAGAAGCCCACATTGCCCGTGAATCCCACGGACATACCGACACCGTAAGCGCCGCCCTTCACCCGCACGTTGTTCCAGAGGTAGTCGAGGCTCAGAAGCTGGGCCGCCACGCTCATGGACCCCGTATACGCCCGGCCCACGCTTTGGAGCTTCCCGGTGAAGCCTGCAAAGCCGATGCCGGCGGGGATGGAGAAGCCCTCGGCCACACGCGACAGCGGCGCGTAGGCCGCGGCCTTACCGGGGTTCCCCTCGGGCAGGAGCTCCAGCGCCCCACGCACATAGCCCTCGTCCTCCGGGCCCGTCAGGGAGACGGTGACCCGGCCCCGGACGAAAAGCTTCCGCAAAAGCGCCCGGAACCCCTCCGCCGCGGCCTTGCCGTCGGCCTCAAAGCCCTTCTCGGCGGCCTGGAGCCACCGCAGCTGTCCCACGCCGGAGAGGGTGTCGCTGACCGCCCCGGCGGCGGTGAGGCCGGCGGACGCCCGCATGACGGCGAAGCGGTTGCCGGCGGACATCATGGCCTGCTCCAGCCCGATGCGGGCCTGCCGCAGAAGGTTGTAGACGGCGGCGGTGTCGTCAAAGCAGGTGGTAAGCATGATCTCCCGCAGAAGCTCCAGGCTCTCCGCCTTGCGCTCCGGCAGGACGGCCACGCCCACGGCTACCACGGGGAGGGCCTTCCCCTCCGCCACCGTCTCGTGGCAGGTGACGCTGACCTCGAACCGGCCCAGCTTCTCCCGGATGAGGCTGGCAAGCTCCAGCGCCCCGTGCTTTTCCGTGGCCAGCTTTCCTAAAAGCTGGCAGGCGACGGGAAGCTTTCCCAGCTCCTCCATCGTCAGATCGTCCGCCCGGAAATAGAGGTCCAGATACGTGATCCCCCCGGTCTCCACGTCCTGACGGAGAAGGGGCGTGTCCCCGATCCGCTCCACGGCATAGGGCAGCTTCGGCGCGGCCTGGGGGATGTCGGAGAGGGACAAAAGCGGCAGGCTCGCCAGCGCCTCCGGCGTATCCGCCTCGCTCTGGTGGCGGCGCAGGGCGGCAAACTCGTCCATGACCTTCTTCGTCTCATCCTCGCTCCAGCCGGCCTTGATGGCGGCGAGCTGCGCCTTGTCCCGCTCCCGGGCCTCCTGGCCCAGGGTCTTGGAGGGGACCAGCACCACACGGGCGGTGTGGCCGTTTTCCAAAAAGACCTCCCGGAGGAGCTTCTCAAACCACCCCTCGTCGATCCGGCGGCGCAGGGAGGCGAAGGTCTCCTCAAAGCTCAGATTCTGCGCCGGGTCGCCGCCGTAGAGCCAGCTCTCCATGGCGTTGATGGCGAACACGAGGCCTCTCGGCATCCGCCCGAAGTCCTTCTCCCGGTTGGCAAACTCCACCTGGTTCAAAATAGCGTGGAGCTCCGCGTGGTCGAGGCCCTTTGCCTGCTCCTCCAGCACCCGGTAGACGGTCCTGACAAGCTCGTCCTTCTTCTCCAGGGACGTGTTCCGGGCCACCATCACCATAAAGTTCTGCTGGATGCCGTCGTAGGTCCCCAGGCTCAGGTCCTGGCACAGGCCCGCCTCCAGCACGGCCTTCTTGAGGGGCGACTCGTTGGTCCCGCACAGCGCCTGGGTGAGCACCGCGCAGGCCATGCCCCGCTCCTGCTCGTTGAAGGCGCCGTAGACCCAGCCCTCGCCCACCAGGACCTTGTCCGTCCCGTCGTCCTCGGGGCCGATCTCGTATTCCGCCGTGCCCTCCTCGGGGTGGACGGGCTTCTGCATGGGGATGTCCGCGTCCGGATCGATGCGGTCATACTCACATAGGAAGCTGTCGAGCTTCGCCAGCACCGCGTCCAGGTCCATCTGCCCGTCCAGGAAGATATAGGAGTTGGAGGGGTGATAGTACCGGGCGTGGTTGGCAAGGTAGCTTTCATACGTCAGCTCCGGGATGTGCTCCGGGTGCCCGCCGGACTCAAAGCCGTAGCAGTTGTCCGGGAACAGCCGCCGGCCCAGCTCGAAGCTCAGGACCTCGTCCGGGTCCACGAACGCGCCCTTCATCTCGTTGTACACCACGCCGTTGCGGGTGAGCTCCCCGTCGGGGGCCTCCAGCTCGTAGTGCCACCCCTCCTGCCGGAACCCCATGGGGTCCGTCACCGACAGCGGATGGAGCACCGCGTCCATATACACGTCCACCAGGTTCAAAAAGTCCTGGTCGTTCCGGCTGGCCACGGGGTACATGGTCTTGTCCGGGAAGGTCATGGCGTTCAAAAACGTCTGCAGCGAGCTTTTCAAAAGCTCCACAAAGGGCTCCCGCACCGGGTACTTCTCCGACCCGCACAGCACCGAGTGCTCCAGGATGTGGAAAACACCGGTGGAATCCGAGGGGATGGTCTTGAAGGCGATGGAGAAGGTCTTGTTGTCGTCGGGCCTGTCCAGATACACCAGGTCCGCCCCGTTCTTCTCGTACTCCATCCGGTAGAGCGTCCCTCTGAGCTCCGGCAGCGGCTGACAGTACCGCACCGCGAAGCCGTGCATTTTGTCTCCAGCTTTGAGTTCCATAGGATCTTCCTTTCGTAAAATATTTGATAAAGTTAGAAGGTAAGGCGACTGCCTTAGGTTTTACACGTCCAAAAGCTTACGCAGCAGCTCCCCGTTGGCCCCGGCCTTCTCCGCGAGCCCGTCCCGGAGGGCCGTCAAAGACGCGGTGACCTCCTCCCGGCGCTCGAGAAGCCCCGCCAGGGCCTCCAGGGCGGCGTCCCGGTCGATGCCGCCGTCCCCGGCGGAGGGCTGGCGCAGGAGCTCCAGGTAGCTGCGCACCTTGGGGTCGTAGACGAACCCCAGCGCCGGCACGGCGCACCGGGCGGCGAAGATGAGGGCGTGGAGCCGCATGGAGAGCACGGCGCGGCTTTCGCCGATGACGCCCATGAGCTCCTCCGGCGTAAAGTCCCCGGCGAGGACGGCGCTTTTCTCCCGCATCCGCCGGCGCACGGATTCGCTGACGGCGGCGTCCACCGCCCCCTGCATGTTGACGAAGAGGGGCGTGACCCCAAACCGCCGCGCCGCCTCGTCGCACACCGCCGCGAAGTCGTCAAAATACCCCGCCCCGCCCTTATTGTAGGGCCGCACGGACACGGCGATATAGTCCCCCTCCACACCGTTTTCCCGCAAAATGGCCCGTGTCCGCTCCGGGTCCGGCTCGGGGAGGGTGAACACCGGGTCGGCGGTGACCGTCAGGTCCTCCCGGGCGACGCCCATGTCCCGCAGCTCCTTCAGGGAATCCGGGTCCCGCAGCGTCACCGCGTCCACCCGCTCCGCCGCCGCCCGGACCCGGGCGCGGTTCTTCTCCCGGCGCACCGGCCCGATGCCGTTGGCGTAGATGAACGTCCGCTTGCCCAGCCGCAGGGCCAGCCGGAGGATACCCAGATAATATAGAAGGGACCTGGTGGAGGTGTTGTCCTGCAAAAGGCTCCCCCCGCCGGACACCAGAAGATCGCACTGCCGCAGGGCCCTCGGCACCTTCACCGGCGAAAACCGCGGCACGGCCTCCACGCCGAAGCTCTTTTCCGTGGCCCTGGCATCCCGGCTGAGGACGGTGATGCGCGCTTTCGGCGAGATGGACCGCACGGAGGCGATGAGCGCGCGCAAAATGGCCTCGTCCCCGGCGTTGCCGTAGCCGTAGTAGCCGCTGAGCACCACCCGGCCCCCGGCGCGGGCCTCCCGGTAGGCGTAGAGGGCGTCCTTCGCCATGCGCTCCACGCTGTAGTGCTCCAGCACCACCCGCCGCCCGAAGGCGGAAAGCCTCTGTCGTTCGTTCACGGGCAGGGACAGCGCCTTCAGCACGTCCTCCAAAAGCGTCTCCTTTGTCAAAAGCGGGCACCCCCGGCAGCAGAAGTTCCCCTCGATGCCGGTCTGGAGCTTCGTCTCGTCAAAGAGCCCCATGGTCCCCTCGTTGCCGGCGATGACCACGGGCTTGGCCGCCGCCATGGCCTCCAGCGCCGCCCTGGACACGCCCACGAAAACGTCCCCGGCGGCGCAGACGGCGTTCACGTCCGTCCGGGGCCCCGTGAGGATGACGCAGGACCGGCCAAGCGCGGCGTTCACCGCCTCGGCGCGGGATCTGAGCTTATCGAAGACGTCCCCGCCGCCGGCGATCAGCACCACCGCGCCGGGGAAGTGCCCGGCGATCTTCGGGGCCGCCTCGATAAGGGCCGCCGCCGCGTCGGCGCGGCTTTCGTCGAGCCTGCTCACATGGGCCACGACGGGCGTCTCCGGCGCGATGCCGAACTCCCGCCGGATGGCCTCGCCGGAGACAGCGGGGGAGAACTTCTCCGTGTCGATGCCGTTGATGGTGACGCTGATGCGCTCCTCCGGGACGCCGTAGCTGTCCATGAGGTAGCGCTTGATGTCCTCGGAAACGGCCACGGTCCTGTCCCCCCAGTTGGTCAGCGCCCCGGCCGCGCCGCCGGCGGCGAACACCCAGTGGGCGGTGGTGACCAGGGGAAAGCCCATGCGCTTTTGCAAAATCCCGCACAAAAAGGCGGGGATCCTGGCGTGGGCGTGGACCACGTCCGGGCGCGTGTCCCGGACGGCCTTTTTCAAAAGCCCCAGGGACTTCATCATCAGGGCGGGGGAGCGCCGGTGCATGGGGATCACGATATGCCGCGCCCCGGCGGCCTCGATCTCCGGGACGTACACCCCGCCGTTGGAGGCGACGGTGACCTCATGCCCCATGCGTGAAAGGGAGCGGGTGAGCTCCACGATATGCGTCTCCGCCCCGCCGATATCCAGCCCCATGGCTGCCATCAGGATCTTCATACCGTCCTCCCGTCAGCCCACGCTGACGACCGTCCCGGACATGGTGTCGTACCGGGTGGTGAGCTGGAGCGACATATTCCTGTTGAGCTCAATGGCGCCGCCCAGATAGTAGCCGTTGGCGCCGGTGGTACACTGTGCCTCCACGGTGATATAGATGTCGCTGTACCCCTCCATCGGCATGGACAGGACCTCTCCCTCCGGCGTGCTCACAAGCGCGTGGGCCTGCTCCGTCCGCACATCGGTCACGACGCCCAGCGCGGGTCCCTCGTCGCCCCCGTAGAGGACGTCGCCGGACCTGAAGGTGTCCTTATGCAGGTCCCTGGCGGCGGTGACCTTGACCACGTACTCCACCTTCGCCGTCTCGGGGCTCAGGTAGCCCACGTTATCCCCTCTTTGGCTGAAAAACCGGACGTAGACCATGGCTCCCATGGCCAGCACCAGTACCACTGCCAGAATGTCCACCACGCTGATCTTCCCAAAAAGGAAGCCGCGCTCGTCGATAAGCTTTGTCTTTTTCATTTGTCCACCCTCTCAATGGCCACCACGGTTCCCCTGAACACGCCGCCGGACAGCTTGCCCTCCACGGATTTTCCGATCCGGACGGCATAGCCGCCGTCCACCGTGATGCTCAGCTCCTCCACCACCGCCTCGGCGGTGACATGCAGCAGCAGCGTGACCCTGCCCGGCTCCTCCGCGAGGACCTGGGCCTTTTGGTCAAAGTCCGTCACGAGCCTCCGGGAGGGACCCTTCTCGATGGATTCCACCGTCCCTATAAAATACTTCTTGACCACGTCAATGAGGGGCTCCCCCGCCTTGAACTGGTCCGCCATCTCCTCCGGGAGGCTCGCGACCTCCACGGTGTAACGGACCGTGGTCTTTTGGGTGGAGACCGTGGGCACGTCCTGCCCCGGATCGCCGGCCTGACGGTTGGCGTAGTAGAGCAGGCCCCCCAGGGCCAGCGCCACGAGAATGAGCGCTATGTCAAATAGATTGATGACGCTCCGTCTCTTTTGATCCTTATTTTTTTCCATATCGCTCCTCCATGACCCTTGCATATACTTTCTCGATGCGCGCGGCGTACCGCTCTCCGGTGAAGTCCCTGAGATACGCTCTTCTGGCGCCGATGCCCAGCCTTTCGACCTCGCCCCGTTCCCTGGCAAGCCTTCTCAGGATCTCCGCCAGGGCCGCGCCGTCCCTGGGCGGGAACAGTAGGCCCGAGACGCCGTCCTCCACGAGCCACGGGTTCCCGCAGCAGTCCGTCGCCACGGCGGGGACGCCCAGGCTCATGCCCTCGATGAGGGCGAGGCTGGAGGTCTCCGACAGGTACGAAGCGTTGATCTGCACGTCCGCCACGCTCATCACCGGCGCCACGTCCTCCAAAAAGCCGGTAAAGACCACCAGGTCCCCCAGCTTCAACTCCTCCGCCCGCCGCCGGACCTGCTCCTCAAAGGACCCCGTGCCGGCGACGATCAGCCGCACGCCCTCGTCCCGCAGGCGGTCCATGGCCTCCAGAACGTCCAGGTGCCCCTTGTACTCCTCGATCCTGGACACCATCACCGCCACCAGCTCCTCCGGCCCGATGCCGTATTCCCGCCGAAAGGCGGCCCGTTCGGAAAGGGGCCGGCGCGTCAGGGGCTTGACGCCGTTCATCATGACCTCCAGTCTTCCCTCCGGCACGCCCAGATCCGTCAGGAGCTTCGCCCCCGCCGGGGAGATGACGATGATCCTGTCCGCCCAGTGGGTGTAGAGCGCCCGGTAGACGTACCGCAGAGGCGTCTTTGTCACCCGGTCCGGGAAGGGAAAGGCCGAATGCCGGGTAAAGATCACCGGCTTTTTCTCCATGGACGCCGCCAGCCTCCCGGACAGGGACCCGTGGGTGTGGACGATATCCGGCCCACAGCTTCGGATGGCCCGCCGCAGGGGTCCCAGGGCCTTCAGGTCCAGGGACCTGTCCTCCATGGCGTCCACCTGAAGGACCCGGACGCCCTGCCGCTCCAGGGGCCCTACCAGCAGGCTCCCTTTGGGCACGCACGCCGCCGCCTCAAAGCGCTCCCGGTCCATGAACTCCAGGTAGTTGAGCACCGCCCGGCCCGCGCCGCCGATATTCGTATCACTGAGGATATTGAGCACCTTGATCATGCCGTTCCCTCCGTCTCCCTTGCCGACAGGGCCCCGATGAGGCCGATGACGATGAAAAATACCAGCATGACCCGGTAATTATAAAAGCTGTACTCCGCCACGGACTGGAGCAGGAACCCGGCCACGCCGGAGAGCAGGGCCAGGAGCAGGACGCGCCGCTCCTTCTCCGCCCCGCGGGAGATCGCCCCCACGGCGGCCCTCAGGGCCGACCCCACAAGCCCGCCGAAGGTGAGGATGCCCAGAACACCGGAGTCGCACATCAGTTGGAAATAGAGGTTGTGGGCGTGCTTGGCAATAGCGGCGTTCAGGGAATACTGGGGGTAGATCACGGAGAAGGCCCCGGGGCCTACCCCGGCCAGCCAGCAATCCCGGAGCATCCGCATGGTGCCCGTCCAGATGCTGAACCGGTAGTAGGCCGAGCTGTCGGCCATGGACCCCACGCTCAGGAGCCTGTCCAGGATCCCCTGGGGCAGGGCCGCCACCCCCACCGCCGCGCACAGGAGCCCCGGCAGAAGGAACCGCCTGTCCATCAGCACCAGGAAAAGGGCCAGCTCCGCCAGCAGCCCCACCCATCCGGCCCGGGACCAGGTGAGGAACATGCACCCCACCATCACCGCCGTGGCGAAGAGCGCCGCAATGCGCCCGTTGGCGGTCCTGGCGTTGACCGCCAGCGCCACGCCCAGGGGGATGATGAGCAGAAGATACTCCGAAAGTATGTTGGGGTTGTCCAGGGTGGAGTACACCCGCGTGGAAATGTCGCTGAAAAGCCTCTCGTCGATCCACTTGGCCGAAGTCTCGCCTCCCAGGACCGCTTGGAGGATGCCGTATCCCGCCACCAGCGTCCCGCCGGCCACCAGCAGGGTGACAAGGCGCTTTCCGTCGGCGCAGGTCCGGTGGGTGTCCAGCATCGCCACGGCGAAAAGGGCGAAGGTCACGGTCATCAGCGCGGCCTTCGCCGTGCTCTCCAGCGCCAGCGAAAAGGCCGCCGAGACGGCGTACACCAGGCCGTAGGCCACGAACCACTTCTTCACCGGGGAGTACATCGCCCTTCTCCCCCGGTCCCGGGCGTAGCCCAGGGCCACGGAGCCCATGGCGATCAGCGCCAGCGCCAGCACCGCCATGGTGGGCAGGAGCGGGGCCAGGAAGACCGTCAGCCCCAGCCAGAAAAATTCCTTCGTAAAAACGGACCCCTCGGAGAGCCTGTCCAGCCGCAGGGCGTGGAAGACCCGCCACAGCCCCTCGTGGACGCCGTGGCCTATTTTTCCCGCCAGCGACCCCCCGCGCGCGACGCCGGAGCCGGTGAGGGCCAGCGCCAGCCAGCTTTTCCGCCACTGGCGGTCGATCCACCCCGCCGCGGCGGTAAGGCCCCGGACGATGAGGCTGTGCTTGAATATTTCCTTCACAAGGTCACCTCAATCTTTTCTTCACGGCCCCCATCACGGTCTTCGTCTCGGGGACCTTCATGATCACAGTCAGCGCGGCGTACACCGCCACCCCTACGGCGGCGGGCACAAGGAGCGCCAAAAGCTTCCCCACGCGCCCGTCCAGGAGCTCCATGACCCCCCATACGGCGGCGGCCATGAGGGCCGTGGCCGCCAGGAGCTTGGCCATGTCCAGCATGAACGCCTTATCCAGGAACCCCAGCCCCCGCCGCCGGAGCGGCAAGGCCAGCACCAGGGCGTTGACGGTGAAGGACACCGCCGAGGCGGCGGCGATCCCCGCCACGTCCCAGAGCGGCGTCAGCACCGCGCACAGCGCGGCGTTCACCGCGATGGAGACGGCGCCGGCGATCAGCGGCGTCTTCCCGGACTGGCCGGCAAAGTACGCCCGGGAGACCACCGCCTGGACGGCGTACCCCACCATCCCCAGGGCCATGATACTCAGTGCCCGAGAGGTGATGGACACGGAGAAATCCCCGAACTCTCCCCCGCCGAAGATGAACGCCACCAGGGGCCGCGCCATCACCGCCAGCCCCGCCGTCATGGGGGCCACCACGAAAAGCGTGGTGTGGAGCGTGTCCCGCAGGGTCTGCCGCAGCGTCCCCGCCTCCCCGGCGGCGGACTCCTTGGACATCCGGGGGAAGACGTAGTTGGTGACGGACAGCACGAATACTCCGGCAATGACGGTGTAAAGCGTGTAGGCGTGCTCCACGGCGGACACCCCCGCCCCGTCGAAGAGCCGGGAGCCGAACTTAGAGTTCACCGTCTGGTTGATGGGCAGGACCCAGGTGCTCACCATCACGGGCAGGAGAAGCCGCCCCACCTTTTTCATGTCGTCGTTTCGGAGGGACAGGGAGGGCCGGAACCGGAACCCCTTTTTCCACAGCGCCGGGATCTGCACCAGCGCCTGGAGCGCCCAGGCCGCCAGAAACGCCACGGCGAGCCCCGTGATGCCGTACCGGTCGTTGAGCGTCACGTAGTAGACGATGACCGCCAGATTCGAGATGAGGCTGATGGCGGCGGGGATGTTGAATTCGTCAAAGGTCTGCAAAATGCCCACGAAGGAAAAGGCAAGGCCGGTGAAGAAGACCGTGGGCATCATGATCCGCGTGAGGTCGGCGCACAGCGCCGCCGTCTCCGCGTCGTACCCGTCGGCAAAGAGCGCCGTGAGCTGCGGGGCGAACACCGTCCCCAGCGCCGTGAGCACGGCGCACAGCACCCCCATCACCGTCATGAAGTTCCCGGCAAACCGGAAGGCGTCCCGCTTCCCCCGCTTCGTCAGCACCTCCCCCAGCACGGGGATGAGGCACGCGGAGATGGCGGAGGCAAAAACGGTGTCAAAAAACACCCGTGGGATGCGGCTTGCCGTCAAAAAGGCGTTGGCCTCGCTGCCGGAGCCGTAATTCACCGTCAACAGCCTGTCCCTGACAAGCCCCAGCACCTTCCCCCCGAGGGTGATGCCCATCATCACCCCCACCGTGACCGCCGGGTTTTTCTTCTTCTCCTTCACAAGGCCACCTCTTTATACATCGCTAACGACCAATTATACCACATCCTCTCCGCCTTTTCAACCCATATTCCCCGCGGGTTGCCCTCCGCCGGCCGCGCCAGAAAAATTGCCCCTCCGGGCGGGAGGGGCAATGGCATAGCGTTTTTATTCCTCGTCTGGCGGCTCGTCTTCGAAGAGGTCGGCGGCGGAGGTCATGGTCTGGTCGGCGGCGGGGGCGATGGGGGCGGTGCCGTGGATGAACTGCATCTCCTGCCACTGCTGGTAGGTCATCACGATCTGGCGGGGCTTGGAGCCCTCGAAGGGGCCGAGGACGCCTACCTCTTCCAGCTGGTCCACGATGCGCGCGGCCCGGGCGTAGCCCAGCTTTAAGCGGCGCTGGAGGGCGCTGACGCTGGCGATCTTCGTCTCGAAGATGATCTCGGCGGCCTGGGGCAGGAGCTCGTCGTAGTCCTTGAACTTGTCGTCCCCGGCGGGGGCGGGGGCGTTCTTGCCACCGCTCTCCTTGTCCTGGACGGCCTTCTCGATCTCGTAAATGACGTCCTCGGAGTAGCTGACCTCGCCCTGGCTCTTGACGAACTCCACCACCTGCTCCCGCTCCTCGTCACTGACCCAGGTGCCCTGGATGCGGGCGGGCTTAGAAGCGCCGATGGGGGCGAAGAGCATATCGCCGTTGCCCACCAGCTTGTCCGCCGCGCCGCCGGCGTCCAGGATGATCCGGGACTCCAGGCTGGAGGCGACCTTCAGGGCGATGCGGCTGGGGATGTTGGCCTTCATAAGGCCGGTGATCACGTCCGCCCGGGGGCTCTGGGTGGCGATGACCAGGTGCACGCCGGCGGCGCGGCCCATCTGGGCCACGCGGCAGATGGATTCCTCCACCTCCTTGGCGGCGATCATCATGAGGTCGGCAAGCTCGTCGATGATGATCACGATCTGGGGCATCTTGGGCGTGTCCGCGTCCAGCTGCTGGTTGTAGCTGGCGATGTCCCTGGCCCCGGCGTCGGAGAAGGTGCGGTAGCGCTTCATCATCTCCACCACCGCCCACTGGAGGGCCCCGGCGGCCTTCTTGGCCTCCGTGACCACGGGGATGAGGAGGTGCGGGATGCCGTTGTAGATCTTGAACTCCACCATCTTGGGGTCCACCATGATGAACTTGACCTCCTCCGGCGTGGCCTTATAGAGAAGGCTGAGGATGAGGGAGTTTAAGCACACCGATTTGCCCGAGCCCGTGGTGCCGGCCACCAGGAGATGGGGGAGCTTGGAGATGTTGCCCACCATCACGTCGCCGGAGATATTTTTGCCGATGGCGAAGGTGAGCTTGGACTTGGCGTTGGTGAACTCCGGGGCGGTGATGATCTCCCGGAGGTAGACGGTGGAGACGTTCTTGTTGGGGACCTCGATGCCCACGGTGCTGATGCGGTTGGGGATGGCGGCGATACGCACGCCGGAGACGCCGAGGGCGAGGGCGATGTCGTCGGCCAGGTTCGTGAGCTTGTTGAGCTTGACGCCGATCTCCAGCTCCATCTCGTAGCGGGTGATGGAGGGGCCGTGGACGATGTTGGAGACGGTGACGTTGACGCCGAAGGACCGCAGGCACAGCTCCAGCCGCTCCTTGGTGGCGGCCAGCTCGTCCTGGCTGTCCTTGGTGCCGGTGCGCACCGGCTCGTTTAAGAGGGACACCGGCGGGAAGCGGTAGACCTGGGCGGCCTCGGCAAGGTCGTGCTTGGCCTTCTCCTCGATGAGGGTGGCGATCTCGCCGGCCTCATTTGCCGCGTCCGGCTTGGACGGCGGGGCGGCGGGCGTAATTTTAGGCTCCGGGGCCGGCTCCGGGATGGGCGCGGGGGCGGGCTTGGGCTCGGGCTTGACGGGCTCGGGCGCGGGCTCCGGCTCGCGCTTGATGTACTCCACCTCCACGGGGGCGTGGGGCGCTTCCTCGGCGGGCTTTTCCTCCGGGGGCGCGAAGACGCTGTCCGGCGCGGGGGCGTTGGGGCGCTTATTGAAGAAGCCCTCTTTTTTCGGCTTTTCCTGTTTTTCCGGCTTTTCCGGGGTCTCCGGGGCCGGCTCGTCGTCCATGGGGATGTCGATGGCGGCGCGGCGGGGCTTGGAACGGGCCGGCGGGGCCTTGGCTTCCGGCTTTTCCCGGACGGGCTCCTCCTTTTCCGGCTCGCTCATCAGCTCCTCCAGCTGCCGCTCCCGGCGCTGGGCCCGGTCCTCCCGGCCCTCCCGGACCATGTCCACGATGGCGCTGAGGGTGAGGCCGGCGACGTTCATGAGCACCAGGATACTCAGGCACGCCAGCACGATGAAGGTGCCCACCTTGCCGAAAAGCGCCTTGAAGACCGCCGTGACGCACCCACCCAGGACGCCGCCGCCCAGGATGGACTGCCCGTCGTTCCAGAGGGCGGGGAACATTTTGAAGCTCAGCGCCGGGGCGTTCTTATGGAAGACCTGGCAAAAGGCCGCCACCAGCAGCGGCACGAAAAGGGCGCAGACGGCGCGGGTCCCGGCGTTCTTCTCCCGGCACAGCAGGAGCAGTCCCGCCGCAACCAGGAG
This sequence comes from uncultured Oscillospiraceae bacterium, assembly GCA_947588605.1. Lineage (GTDB taxonomy): Bacteria > Bacillota > Clostridia > Oscillospirales > Oscillospiraceae > RUG626. The sequence continues at coordinate 2,420 of CANPYK010000001.1, read as the reverse complement.
CATGGGCGGCAGGAGGTAGAACCCCCCGCCCAGAAGGCCCGTCAGAAGCCCCCGCAAAAGGCGGATCACCACGCCGTCGGAGGTGAAATACCCCAGCAAGGCGCAGACGCCCAGGGCGAAGAGGATAAGGGCCGCCACGCTCCGCCGCCTCTGGCGGCGCAGGGCCTCCGCCTTCTTCTCCGCCGCCGCGCGGTCCGCGCTCCGGCTCTTGGAGGAGGTCCCGGACTTGGCCGGGGCCTGTTTTTTCCCGGAGGAAGCTTTGCTGCCGGAGGAACCCCCGGCAGCAGTTTTTTTCTTTTGTTCTGCCATTTTGTTACCTCGAAAAGAATTGTGCCCCTGGGGGCCGCATTACCCCAGGAAAAGGGACAGGATCAGCGTCAGCACGCCCACGCCCCAGCAGTAGTAGGCGAATTTCGCGAACACGTCCCCGGAGAGGATGAGCTTCTTCAATAGCACCAGGGCGAAGTAGCCCACCACGCCGGCGACGATCATGCCGATGATGTACGCGGGCACATTGGCCCACACGATACCGCCCTGGGCAATGGCCTTGATGAGGGTCACCAGGGCCGAGCCCAAAATGGCGGGGATGGACATGAGGAAGGAAAACCGCACCGCGAATTCCCGCCGGAAGCCGCGGCTGAGGCCCACGGTGATGGTGGTCCCGGACCGGGACAGGCCTGGGATGACGGCCACGGCCTGGGCCGCGCCTACCGCCAGGGCGTCCAGCACGGAGGCGGTCTTCTCGTTGCGGCGGCCCTCCACCAGCTTCCCGGAGATGTAGAGGAGCACGCCGGTGACGATGAGGGCGAAGGCGATGAAGTATGTATTGTTCGAAAGCCGCTCCACCGCGCTGTGGAACGGAAGGACGAGCACCAGCGGGAGCGTGGCCACGAGGATAAGGAACAAAAGCCGCACCGTGGGCTTGAAGCGTCCCGCCTCGTCCCCCTCCGCGCCGGCGCCGGTGACGAAGGAAACGGTGTCCCTCGCCATGGCGCGGATGTCCTTCCAGTAGAAGACGAACACCGCCGCCAGCGTCCCCACATGGAGCATCACGTCAAAAAGGAGGTGGTCGTCCGCGGCGTACTCCAGGGAAAAGAGGTTCTGGAAAATGGACAGGTGCCCGGAGCTGGAGATGGGCAAAAATTCGCTCACGCCCTGGATGAGCCCGAGAAATATGGCCTTGATGATAGACACGGTTCATTCCTCCTCACACACAACTATATGAGTAGACATAATGACTATACCACGAAACAGTGAAAAATGCCACAATTTTTTTGCGCTTTCGCAAATTATTTCCGTTTTGGCCAAAGCTTTCCCGCCCGGAAGGGCTTCTCCTGCCCGGTGAGGAGGCGTTTGATGTTCTCCCGGTGCATGATCTCCACCGTCAGGACCATCACAGCGCCGGCGGCCAGGGCCCAGGGGTCGCGGATGCCGGCGACGAGCTGTCCCGGCACGAACGCCAGGGCGCACACCACGGACCCGGCGGAGACGCGGCGGGTGAGGAGGGCGGTGATGAAAAACACCGCCACGATGATGACGAAGACCTTCCAGTGGAACATGAGCCCCGCCGCGGCCCCCACGGAGACGCCCTTGCCGCCCTTGAATTTGAAGAACACCGGGAAGCAGTGCCCCAGCATACACCCCACGGCGGCCAGAAGAAAACCGTACCTTCCCCCGATGAGCCGCCCCAGGGCCATGGCCGCCACGGTCTTCAAAAAGTCCAGCGCGAACACCAGCACGCCCGCGCCCATGCCAAAAAGCCGCGCCATATTGGTGGCCCCGGCGTTCCCGGACCCGTAATTGCGGATGTCCTTGCGGCTCATGAGATACGACACCACCACCGCGAAGGACACGGACCCCAGCAGATACCCCACAACTCCCGCCGCCGCCACACGCAAAGCCTCCACAAGCCCATCTCCCTTCAAGAAAGAACTGGTATTTTTTCTATTTTACACTATGGAGGGGAAAATGTCCAGAAAAATCACAGGACGGGCCCACTCAGTTATCCAACCTTCGCTTCCCCCCTGCCCCCCTCCTACGAGGAGGGGGCTTAAAAAGGTTTGCGCCGCTTTGCGGCGCAATTTTTTATAAACGCGGCGCGAAGCGCCGCAACCTTATTCCCCCGACCCCTTTTTCGGAAAAAGGGGTGCCGCCGCGGCGGCGGGGTATTCGAGCCCCCGTCCCCCGTCCCAGCCTTCCCCGCAGGGCGGGGAAGGTGGCGCCCGCAGGCGCCGGATGAGGTGCGTGCGTTCATCGAAACCGGTTGCAGCCCTTCGGCTCCCACCTCACCCCTCCCCCTCCCCGCCCCGCGGGGAGGGCTCTGAATCGGGGGCGGGTACGATGATTTGGGCGGTGGGATAGACGGAACCACCCCGGCCTCGCTTCGCTCGGCCACCCCTCCGTAGGAGGGGCTAGACTAC